>NZ_CP129121.1:2400000-3000000 GCF_030406665.1 Halomonas halophila
CGCTGTCGAAGCCGAACACCGACAGCACCGGGCCGAAGATCTCCTCGCGGCCGATGGCCATGGTCTCGGTGACGCCGTCGAACACCGTCGGCGGGATAAACAGCCCCTTGCCCTCGATGGCGGTGGCCTCGCCACCGGCGCGCAGGGTCGCGCCCTCCGCCACGCCGCGGCGGATATAGTCGAGCACCCGCTCGTACTGGGCCTGGTCGACCATCGCACCCATGAAGCTGTCCGGGTCCAGCGGGTCGCCGGGCTGCATGCGCTCGGCGGCGGCCAGCACCTTGTCGACGAAGGCCTCGCGAATGCTGTTTTCGACCAGCAGCCGCGAGCCGGCGATGCACACCTCGCCCTGGTTGTGGAAGATCGCCCCGGCGGCGTGCTCGGCGACCCTGTCGAGATCCTTGCAGTCGGCAAACACCAGGTTCGGGCTCTTGCCGCCGCACTCCAGGAACACCTTCTTGAGATTGGACTGGCCGGCGTACTGCATCAGCTGCTTGCCGACCCCGGTCGAGCCGGTGAAGGCCAGGCAGTCGACGTCCATCGACAGCGCCAGCGCCTTGCCCACGGTATGGCCGAAGCCCGGCAGCACCTGGAACACGCCGCGCGGCAGGCCCGCCTCGCGGGCCAGGCTGGCCAGGCGCAGCGCCGACAGCGGCGACTTCTCCGAGGGCTTCAAGATTACGCTGTTGCCGGCGGCGAGCGCCGGGCCGATCTTCCAGGCGGTCATCATCAGCGGGAAGTTCCACGGCACGATGGAGGCCACCACCCCCAGCGGTTCGCGCAGCACCAGCCCCAGGCTCTCCTCGCCGGTGGGCGCGACTTCGCCGTAGAGCTTGTCGATGGACTCGGCATGGTGACGAATGCAGCCGATGGCGCCGGCCATGTCGCCGAGCGAACTTCCGACCGGCTTGCCCATGTCCAGGGTGTCGAGCAGCGCCAGCTCGTGCCGATGGGCCTCCATCAGTTCGGCCAGGCGCAGCAGCACGGCCTTGCGCTGGCCCGGGGCCAGGCGCGACCACTCGCCGGCGTCGAAGGCGCGCCGGGCGGCCGATACCGCCCGTTCGGCGTCGGCGGCGTCGCAGCTCGCCACCTCGGCCAGCGCCTCGCCGGTGGCCGGGTTGACGGTGGTCAGGGTCGCGCCGTCGACGGCGTCGACGAAGGCATCGTCGACGTAGGCGCGGGTCTCGAAGCCTTGCTCGACCAGCGAGGCGGCCAGCGCCTTCCAGTCGTCACGGGTCGTCGGGGCGGGGCTCATGCGCGGGTCTCCTCTCGCGGGGCGTTGTCGGTCACCGAATGCTCGGCCAGGCGAGCCGCGGTCTCGTCGAGCGCCTGGCGGGCCAGGCGCACCAGTTCATCGATCTCGTCGCGGGTGATCACCAGGGGCGGCGAGATGATCATGGTATCGCCCACCGAGCGCATCACCAGCCCCGCCTCGAAGCACAGATCGCGGCACAGGTTGCCGGCGCCCAGCGACTTGTCGAAGCGCGTACCCGAGGCCTTGTCGGCGACCAGCTCCAGGGCGCCCATCAGCCCCAGCGAGCGCGCCTCGCCGACGATGGGATGCTCGCCCAGCTCGGCCCAGCGCCGGGCCAGATAGGGCCCCAGATCATCGCGCACGCGATCGACCACGCCCTCGGCCTCCAGCAGCTCCAGGTTCTTCAGCGCCACGGCGGCGCAGGTGGGATGCCCCGAGTAGGTGAAACCGTGGAAGAACTCGCCCCCCTCCTCGATCAGGGCCTCGGCCACCCGATCGCCGACCAGCACGCCGCCGATCGGCAGGTAGCCCGAGGAAAGCCCCTTGGCGATCGGCATCAGGTCCGGCTCGAGGCCGAAGTGCTGACTGCCGAACCACTCGCCGAGGCGACCGAAGCCACAGATCACCTCATCGGCGACCAGCAGGATGTCGTACTTGGCCAGCACGGCCTTCACCGCCGGCCAGTAGCTCGCCGGCGGCATGATGGCGCCGCCGGCCCCCTGGACCGGCTCGGCGATGAAGGCGGCGACGTTCTCCTCGCCGAGCTCGAGGATCTTGTCCTCCAGCGCCTCGGCGCAGCGGCGCCCGAAGGCCTCCGGCGACAGGTCACGGCCCTCGCCAAACCAATAGGGCTGCGCGACATGGGCGATCTCCGGCACGCAGGGCCCACCCTGGTCGTGCATGGGCGCCATGCCGCCGAGGCTCATGCCGGCCAGGGTGGAACCGTGATAGCCGTTCTCGCGGCCGATGACCCAGCGCTTGCCGGGGCGCCCCTTCAGCGCCCAGTAGCGGCGCACCATGCGCAGCACGGTGTCGTTGGCCTCGGAACCCGAGCCGGTGAAGAAGACATGATTGACGTGTGCCGGGGCGAGCTCACAGAGCTTCCCGGCCAGCTGCAGGGCCGGCGGATGCGTGGTCTTGAAGAAGGTGTTGTAGTAGGGCAGCCGCTCGAGCTGAGCGGTCGCCGCCTCGACCAGCTCGCGACGGCCGTAACCCAGGTTCACGCACCACAGTCCCGCCATGCCGTCGAGGATACGGTGCCCCTCGCTGTCGTGGATGTAGACGCCCTCGGCATGGGTCACGACGCGGCTGCCCTCCTCGCCCAGCGCCTTGAAATCGGTGAACGGATGAAGATGATGCGCGCGGTCGCGGGCCTGATATTGCGATGTCTGCATGATGATTCTCCTTGATGACACTCGCGGCCGATCAGGCCGGGGTCGCGACCGGGGCGGCGACGCGAGCATGGTCGCCACAGGCCTCGGCGAAGCCGCGGAAGATGGCGTCGTAGAGCGGATGCTCCCGAGGCTTCCATTCGGGATGCCACTGCACGGCCAGGGTGAAGCCCGGCGCATCGGTCACCGAGATGGCCTCGACCAGGCCGTCCGGCGCCTGGGCCTCGGCGGTCAGGCCCTCGCCGAGGCGGTCGATGCCCTGCTGGTGCAGGGAGTTGACCCGAGAGCGAGGCTCGGGATACAGCGCCGCCAGGCGTCCGCCCGGGCGAATCGAAAGCTCGTGGGCCGGCGCATACTGGGCCGCCCGCTCGCCCGCCCGCTCGCGATGATCGAGCATGCCGGGCACGGTCTGAACCGCCTGGTGAAGACTGCCGCCGAAGGCCACGTTGAGTTCCTGGAAACCGCGGCAGATCCCCAGCAGCGGCAGACCGAGGTCCAGCGCCGCCGGCACCCAGGCCATGGCCGCGGCGTCGCGATGACGATCGTCACGGGTGTTCTCGGGCGCCCGCTCGGCGCCGTAGCGGGCTGGCTCGACGTTGGTGTAACTCCCGGTCAGCAGCAGGCCGTCCAGCCGTGACAGCAGCGGTGTCACAGCGGCGGCATCGCCCCCCTCCCAGACCGGCAGTATCACCGGCTCGAGCCCGTAGTCGCGCAGCGCGCTCAGGTACTTGTCGGTCACCATATGGGCGGGATGCCCTTCCACCTCACGGCGACAGGCGATCACTCCCACCAGGGGTCGGCTCTGCATGGCAGCCTCCTCGAAACGACAGGACAGAAAGTTGTTATGGTTTGCTCAACATATCTTGGTTGCTTAATCTTGCCAACCCGACGAAAGCGACAGCATCAGAAAATAAATCACAACACACTGATATTATTGAGATAACAATCAAAAATACGGAAATCACCACATTGTCAAAAGCGCCATAAACGTAAAAAATTTGACAACAAAAGCGAAGAACACCAATGATGACGACCATGCCAACATCCTAAAAACAGGTGTCATCATGCCCTCTCACCCCGTCGACGAAGCCCGCGACTTCCTGGCCCGCCACCCCGAGGTCACCAGCATCGATCTGCTGATCAGCGACCTCAACGGCGTGATGCGCGGCAAGCGCATCCCCCGCGACAACCTGGAGAAGGCCTTCGAGCACGGCATCAACCTGCCGGCCTCGGTCTTCGCTCTGGACATTCTCGGCAACACGGTGGAAGCCACGGGGCTGGGACTGGACACCGGCGACGGCGACCGCGTCTGCCGCCCCGTGCCGGGCACCCTGATGCCGACGCCCTGGCTGCGCGATGGCCGCCAGGCGCAGCTGCTGATGACCATGGAAGACAGCAACGGCGGCCCGTACCCCGTCGACCCGCGTCAGCTGCTCGCCGGCGTGCTCGAACGGCTGAAGCGGGAAGGCCTCACCCCGGTGGTGGCGGTGGAAATGGAGTTCTACCTGGTGGATCGCAGCCGAAACGAACTGGGCATGGTGCAGCCGCCCTGTTCACCGGCGACGGGCGAGCGCGCCACGCATAGCCAGCTCTACTCGATCAGCGAGCTCGACGAATACGCGGACTTCCTGGAGGAGGTGCACACCGCCGCCGAGACCCAGGCCCTCCCGCTGGATACCGCCCTGAAGGAATGCGCCCCCGGTCAATTCGAGATCAACCTGATTCACTGCGACGATGCCCTGGCGGCCTGCGACAGCGCCGTGCTGCTCAAGCGCCTGATCAAGGGCATCGCCCTGCGGCACGGCTTCGAGGCCACCTTCATGGCCAAGCCATACGGGGACGAGGCCGGCAACGGCACCCACGTGCATATCAGCCTGCTCGACGAGAGCGGGCACAACGTCTTTGCCGCCGAAGACGGCGACCCGCTGGGCACCCCCCGGCTCAAGCAGGCGGTGGCCGGGCTGCTGGCGATGATGCCCGCCTCGATGGCCCTGTTCGCGCCCAACCTCAACTCCTTCCGCCGTTTCCAGCCCGGCCTCTACGTGCCCATGGCGCCGACCTGGGGCTTCGACAACCGCTCGGTGGCGGTGCGCATTCCTTCCGGCCCCAACGCCGCACGGCGCCTGGAGCACCGCGTGGCCGGCGCCGACGCCAACCCCTACCTGCTGGTCGCCACCCTGCTGGCGGCCATCGAACACGGCCTGCACCAGCAAATGACGCCTCCGCCGGCGATCACCGGCAATGCCTACGACCAGGTCGCCCCCAGCCTGACCAACAGCTGGAGCCAGGCCCTGGACCTGCTCAAGGAGAGCAAGGCGCTCACCGAAGCCCTGGGACCACAGTTCCTGCGCGTTTTCCTCGCCAACCGCCGTGCCGAGCGCGACCAGGCCATGCAGGCGGTCAGCAAGCTGGAATACGACTGGTACCTGCGCCACGTCTGAGCAGGAAAGCCATCCTTCCACCTTCGACCGTGGGCGGCATCACCGCCCGCGGGGACGCGGCACGGTCGCGCCGGCAACGATCACAACGACCCAAGGCTCGCCTCGCGCCTGCCGAACCTCACAACACCACAAGATGGAGGTCGTCATGAGCACCACCCACCCCTTCTCACCCTCGCTGCCGGCCCGGGACGGTACCGGCCGCACCCTGCTGCTGGTGCTGGCCGTGCTGGGCACGGTCACCGCGCTGACGCTGACCCACGACCCCGGCAGCGACTACGGCTGGGCCAGCCTGGTCCCCTCGCTGATCGTGCTGGTGGTGGCCATTGCCACGCACCGCACCCTCGAGGCGCTGGCCATCGGCGCGCTGTCCGGCCTGATCATGCTGCAGCCGGAGGACTTCATCGGCGAGCTGGCCGACATCTCGCTGTCGGTGATGATGAACGAGACCATCGCCTGGCTGATCCTGGTCTGCGGCCTGATGGGCGGCTTCATCGCCATGCTCGAGAAGTCCGGCTGCACCCTGAGTTTCAGTCACGTCATGACCCGACTGGTCAAGACGCGCCGTCAGTCGATGCTCAGCACCGCGCTGCTGGGCGTGCTGATCTTCATCGACGACTACTTGAACGCCCTGGCGACCTCGGCGGCCATGAAGCGTCTCACCGATCGCTTCGGCGTCTCCCGCGAGAAGCTGGCCTATATCGTCGACTCCACGGCGGCGCCGATCTGCATCCTGGTGCCGATCTCCACCTGGGCGGTGTACTTCGCCGAACTGCTGAAAACCAACGGCGCCACCGACGGCCCCGGCATGGGACTCTACATCGCATCGATCCCGTTCATGCTCTACGGCTGGGTGGCCATGGGCCTGGTGGTGCTGGTGGCCAGCGGCAAGCTGCCCGACATCGGCCCGATGAAGGCCGCCGAAGCCCGGGCCCGGGCCGGCCAGCCGATCCCCGACGGCGCCCCGGACGAAGCCCTGGGGGAGACGACGCCCAACCAGTCGCCGTGGCGCGGCGTGTTCAACTTCCTCGCCCCCATGGCGGTACTGATCGGTGCCAGCGCCTACTTCGAGATCGACCTGCTCAAGGGCGTGATGGTCGCCACCCTGTTCACCCTGGTGCTTTACCTCATCCAGCGCCTGGCGACCTTCGCCAGCCTGATGGACGGCATCATGGACGGCTTCCGTACCATGATGCTGCCGCTGGCCATCGTCGCCGTGGGCTTCGTGCTGCGCGAGGTCAACGACCAGCTGGGCATGACCCAGTTCATGATCGATGCCCTCGCCCCCTATCTGACGCCGGCACTGCTGCCCGTCCTGGTGTTCGTGTCCATGGCGGTGGTGGTGTTCGCCACGGGCTCTTCCTGGGGCGTGTTCGTGATCTCGATCCCCATCGTGGTCCCCATGGCCCAGCACATGGATGCCCCGATGCCGCTGGTGGTGGGTGCCCTGCTGTCGGCCTCGAGCTTCGGCAGCCACGCCTGCTTCTTCTCCGACTCCTCGGTGCTGTCCTCACAGGGCAGCGGCTGCCTGCCGATGCAGCACGGCCTGACCCAGTTCCCCTACGCGCTGATCGGCGCCCTGATCACCGCCGGCGGCTTCCTGGCGCTGGGTCATGTCCTGACCTGAGCCTGACCTGAACCAGGCCTGTCACGCGGCGCCGCCCGGCGCCGCGTGCGTCAATCCGGCAGCAGCGACTCGATGCCCTCCACCTGGCCGCAGCGATCCGGCCGATAGCCCGGCAGCTCCGCCACCGCCGCCTGAAACGCCTCGCCGGCGATCACCTGACACAGCGACTGCAGCTTGGGCTCCGCCAGGCTGCGCCGATGACCGACCAGCAGATAGTCCTCCAGCGCCAGCGGCACGAAGTCGAGACCGAAGCGCCGCGCCGCCGCCTCCACCCCGAAACCGACCTCTGCCATGCCGGCAGCGACATAGGCCGCCACCGCCGAGTGGGTGTATTCCTCGAGTTCATAGCCGCGGATGCGCCGCGTCGCGAGCCCTTCGCCCTCGAGGAGGCCGTCCAGCAGCGCCCGGGTGCCCGACCCCACCTGGCGATTGATGAAGCGCACCTCGCCCTTGGCCAGATCGTTCAACCCTTTGACACCCAATGGATTTCCCGGCGCCACGATCAACCCCTGGCGTCGGGTGATGAAGCGGATGACGCGATAGCTGCGCGGCTTGAGCAGGTCTCGATAGCCGCGGCTCACCCGCTTGCCGACCTCCCCCCGCGGCAGGTGGAAACCGGCCAGATCGCAGGCCCCGCGATGCAGCGCCGAGAGGGCCTCACGGGAACTACAATATTGGAGATCGAGGCGCAGCTCATCGAGATAGGCCGGGAGCAGCTCCACGGCATAGCCGTGGGTGGCATAGAGCCGCAGCACCGGCTTGACGCCCTCGAGGGTCTGCTGGATGGCGAGGTTGAGCTCGGAGCCCAGGCTCTCCAACTGCGGCCCCAGTCGGGCAATCACCCGCTGCTCGGCCCACAGCAGCTTCTCGCCCAGTGGCGACAGTCGTGCACCCTTGCCACGCTCGAGGTCGACCAGGGCGATGCCGAAGAACTCGCCCCACTTGTTGAGCAGGTTCCAGGCATGGCGATAGGAGATACCGACAGCCTCGGCGGCCTGGGTGAGCTTGCCGTGGCGATGCACCGCCTCGAGCAGGCCGAACAGCTTGGGATCGAGCTGGTTACCGGCCTCGTCGCTGAAGTACCAGGCCGGCGTGATGCGGATACGCTTCATGTGAAGTAAGTTTCATATTTCGCCATGGAAACACCAATGCTAGCTTTACCGCGACCGTGACGCACGCCCCGCCCAAAATATGAAGAAGCGTGCATATTTAAAAGCCAGCTACAATGATAACCAGGGGTACTCGATGAACGATTCCCGAGAGTGGACGCCCCAGGCGGTCCAGGCCGAGATCGACGCCCTGAAGCACAAGCCCGGCGCCCTGCTGCCGATCCTGCACGCCCTTCAGGACCGCTTCGACCATGTGCCCGAAGGCGCGGTGCCGATCATCGCCGAATCGCTGGGCCTCACCCGCGCCGAGGTGCACGGGGTGATCAGCTTCTACCACCATTTCCGCACCTCGCCGCCGGGGCGCCATGTGGTCCAGGTGTGCCGCGCCGAGGCCTGTCAGGCCCGCGGTGCCCGCACCCTGGAAGCCCATGCCAAGGCCACCCTCGGCGTCGGCTACCACCAGACCACCGCCGACCGCGAGATCACCCTCGAGGCCGTCTACTGCCTGGGCAACTGCGCCTGCGGCCCCTCGGTCCGCGTCGACGACCAGATCCTCGGCCGCGTGACGCCCGAGAGCTTCGATGCCCTGGTCGATGAACTCCGCACCCAGCCGCTGGAGGTGCTCGGATGAGCGTCCGCGTCTTCGTTCCCCGTGATACCACCGCCCTCTCGCTGGGCGCCGACGCCGTCGCCACGGGCCTGGAGCGCGAGGCCGAACGGCGTGGCCTCGAGCTGACCGTGGTGCGCAACGGCTCCCGCGGCCTGGCCTGGCTCGAGCCGCTGGTCGAGGTCGAGACCCCCGCCGGCCGCGTCGCCTATGGCCCGGTGACGCCCGCCGACGTGCCGTCGCTGCTCGATGAGGGCCTGCTCGAGGGTCGTGACGGCCACGCGCTGGCCCAGGGGCCGACCGAGTCGATCCCCTATCTCGCCCGCCAGCAGCGCCTGACCTTCGCCCGCATCGGCGTGACCGATCCGCTGTCGGTCGATGACTACAAGGCCCACGACGGCTTCCGCGGCCTCGAGGCCGCGCTGGCGCTCGAGCCCCAGGACATCGTCGAGGAGGTCAAGGCCTCCGGCCTGCGCGGCCGCGGCGGCGCGGCCTTCCCCACCGGCATCAAGTGGCAGACGGTGCTCGACACCCCGGCGGACCAGAAGTACATCGTCTGCAACGCCGACGAGGGCGACTCCGGCACCTTCGCCGACCGCCTGATCATGGAGTGCGACCCCTACGTGCTGATCGAGGGCATGGCCATCGCCGGGCTCGCCGTGAACGCCACCCAGGGCTACATCTACCTGCGCTCCGAGTACCCGCTGGCCAAGGAGATCCTCGACGACGCCATCGCGCGCGCCGAGGCCGCCGGCTACCTGGGCGACGACCTCCAGGGCAGCGGCCGCGCCTTCCATCTGGAAGTGCGCCTGGGCGCCGGCGCCTACATCTGCGGCGAGGAGACCTCGCTGCTGGAGAGCCTCGAAGGCAAGCGCGGCCTGGTCCGCTTCAAGCCGCCGCTGCCGGCCATCGAGGGCCTGTTCGGCCGCCCCACCGTGGTCAACAACGTGCTGTCGCTGGCCGCCGTGCCCTTCATCCTCGCCGAGGGCGCACAGGCCTACGCCAACCACGGCATGGGCCGCTCCCGCGGCACCCTGGCGCTGCAGCTGGCCGGCAACGTCCAGCGCGGCGGTCTGGTCGAGCTGGCCTTCGGCACCACCCTGCGCACCCTGATGGAAGAGTTCGGCGGTGGCACCGCCAGCGGTCGCCCGCTGCGCGCGGTGCAGGTCGGCGGCCCGCTGTGCGCCTACCTGCCCGAGAACCAGTGGGACATGCCGCTGGACTACGAGACCTTCGCCGAGGTCGGCGCGGGCGTCGGCCACGGCGGCGTGGTGATGTTCGACGACAGCGTGGACATGGCCGAGCAGGCCCGCTTCTCGATGGAGTTCTGCAAGGTCGAATCCTGCGGCAAGTGCACGCCCTGCCGCATCGGCTCGACCCGCGGCGTGGAGGTCATCGACCGCATCCGTGCCAACGAGAACCGCGACGCCAACCTCGAGCTCCTCGGCGAGCTCTGCGAGACCATGGAAGACGGGTCACTGTGCGCCATGGGCGGCATGACGCCCTTCCCGGTGCAGAGCGCCCTGAAATACTTCCCCGACGACTTCCAGCGCGCGCCGGAAGGAGACCGCTCATGATTCAGCACTTCGACCCCAGCCAGCACGAAAAGGACCTCGGCACGCCGGCCCCCGCCGCCGACGCGGCCCCGGTGAGCCTCGAGATCGACGGCGTCGAGATCACCGTGCCCGAGGGCACCTCGGTGCTGCGCGCCGCGGCCCTGGCCGATATCAACATTCCCAAGCTGTGCGCCACCGACAGCCTGGAAGCCTTCGGCTCCTGCCGGCTGTGCGCCGTCCAGGTCGAGGGCAAGCGCGGCACGCCGGCGGCCTGCACCACCCCGGTCGCCGCGGGCATGAAGGTCACCACCCAGAACGACCGGCTGGCCAAGCTACGGCGCAACATCATGGAGCTCTACATCTCCGACCACCCGCTGGACTGCCTGACCTGTCCGGCCAACGGCGACTGCGAGCTGCAGGACATGGCCGGCGCGGTGGGCCTGCGCGAGGTGCGCTACGGCTTCGAAGGCGAGAACCACCTGGCCGCCGAGACCGACCACTCCAACCCCTACTTCAGCTTCGATCCCAGCAAGTGCATCGTCTGCTCGCGCTGCGTGCGGGCCTGCGAGGAGGTGCAGGGCACCTTCGCGCTGACCATCGACGGCCGCGGCTTCGACTCGACGGTGGCCGCCGGCCAGGACGAGGCCTTCATGGACTCCGAGTGCGTGTCCTGCGGCGCCTGCGTCCAGGCCTGCCCGACCTCGACGCTGATGGAGAAGAGCGTCATCGACGCCGGCCAGCCCGAGCACAGCGTGATCACCACCTGTGCCTACTGCGGGGTCGGCTGCTCCTTCGAGGCCCAGATGAAGGGCGACCAGCTGGTGCGCATGGTGCCCTACAAGGGCGGCGACGCGAACCACGGCCACTCCTGCGTCAAGGGCCGCTTCGCCTTCGGCTACGCGACCCATCCGGACCGCATCACCTCGCCGATGATCCGCGATGCCATCGACCAGCCCTGGCGCCCGGTCGAATGGGACGAGGCGATCTCCTTCGCCGCCAAGCGCCTCACGGCGATCCAGGACGCGCACGGCCGCGAGAGCATCGGCGGCATCACGTCCTCGCGCTGCACCAACGAGGAAACCTACCTGGTGCAGAAGCTGATCCGCGCGGCCTTCGGCAACAACAACACCGACACCTGCGCCCGGGTCTGCCACTCGCCCACCGGCTACGGCCTGAAGACCACCCTGGGCGAGTCCGCCGGCACCCAGACCTTCGACTCGGTGATGGAAGCCGACGCCATCATCGTGATCGGCGCCAACCCCACCGACGCCCACCCGGTGTTCGGCTCGCTGATGCGAAAGCGCCTGCGCCAGGGCGCCTCGCTGATCGTCGCCGACCCGCGGCGCATCGACCTGCTCAAGACGCCTCACCTCGAGGATGCCCAGCACCTGCCGCTGCGCCCGGGCACCAACGTGGCGCTGGTCAACGCCCTGGCCCACGTGGTCGTCACCGAGGGCCTCGAGGATCACGACTTCATCGCCAAGCGCTGCGACACCGAGGCGTATCGCGCCTGGCGTGATTTCATCAGCGAGGAGCGCCACTCCCCGGAGGCCACCGAGGCGATCACCGGCGTGTCCGCCGAGGCCGTGCGCCACGCCGCGCGCACCTACGCCACCGCCGGCAACGGCGCCATCTACTACGGCCTGGGCGTCACCGAGCACAGCCAGGGCTCGACCATGGTGATGGGCATCGCCAACCTGGCGCTGGCCACCGGCAACATCGGCCGCGAGGGCGTGGGCGTGAACCCGCTGCGCGGCCAGAACAACGTCCAGGGCTCCTGCGACATGGGCTCCTTCCCCCATGAGCTGCCGGGCTACCAGCACGTCGCCGACGTCGCGGCGCGCGGCCGCTTCGAGGATGCCTGGGGCGTCAAGCTCGATGACGAGCCGGGCCTGCGCATCCCCAACATGTTCGACGCCGCCATCGAGGGCAGCTTCAAGGCGCTCTACGTGCAGGGCGAGGACATCGCCCAGTCGGACCCCGACACCCAGCACGTGGAGGCGGCGCTGCGCTCGCTGGACTGCCTGATCGTCCAGGACATCTTCCTCAACGAGACCGCCAAGTACGCCCACGTGCTGCTGCCGGGCTCGAGCTTCCTGGAGAAGGACGGCACCTTCACCAACGCCGAGCGCCGCATCAATCGCGTGCGCAAGGTGATGCCGCCGGTGGCCGGCAAGGCCGACTGGGAGGTCACCGTCGACCTGGCGCGTGCACTCGGCTACCCGATGGAGTACACGCATCCGTCCGAGATCATGGACGAGATCGCGCGGCTCACGCCGACCTTCTCCGGGGTCAGCTACGACAAGCTCGACGAGCTCGGCAGCCTGCAGTGGCCGTGCAACGAAGAGCATCCCGAGGGCACCCCGACCATGCACGAGGTGGACTTCCCGATCGGCCGCGGCCGCTTCGCGATCACCGAGTACGTGGCCACCGAGGAGCGCGCCAATCGCCGCTTCCCGCTGCTGCTGACCACCGGGCGGATCCTGTCCCAGTACAACGTCGGCGCCCAGACCCGGCGCACCGACAACCAGGTGTGGCATGACGAGGACGTGCTGGAGCTGCACCCCTCCGACGCCGAGGTGCGCGGCATCCAGGACGGCGACTGGCTGGGCATCACCAGCCGCTCCGGCCAGACGGTGCTGCGGGCGCGGCTCAGCGAGCGCATGCAGCCGGGCGTGGTCTACACCACCTTCCACCACCCGGGCAGCGGCGCCAACGTGATCACCACCAGCAGCTCCGACTGGGCCACCAACTGCCCCGAGTACAAGGTGACCGCGGTGCAGGTCGAGAAGGTCAGCCAGCCGTCGCAGTGGCAGCGCCGCTTCGATGAGGTCGACCGTCAGCAGCGCGAATACCTGGCCACGGCCAGGGACGCCGCCTCATGAGCCGTCGAGGGACGCCATCGCCCGGCGACGGCGCCCCTCCCCTGACGCACAGGCGCGTGGAGGTCCACCGCGGTGCGTCGGGCCGGGACGCCGACGCGGTCGACGACGCCCTGGCACTGGAGGTGCCGGTGGCGCTGGTCTACAACGGCATCTCCCACGCGGTAATGATGGCCAGCCCCGCCGACCTCGAGGAGTTCGCGCTGGGCTTCAGCCTCACCGAGGGCATCCTCTCACACCCCCACGAGTGCTACGACCTGGAGGTACACGAGGAGCCCGGCGGGCTGACGGTACAGCTGAGCATCGCCAGCCAGCGGCTGGCGGAGCTCAAGGAGCGCCGTCGCAGCCTGGCCGGCCGCACCGGCTGCGGTCTGTGCGGCACCGAGGCGCTGGATCAGGCGATCCGCCCGATTCCGCGGGTCCGGGCCCCGGCGCTCGACGACGACGCCATCCAGCAGGCCCTCGGGGCCCTCGCCGATCACCAGGTGCTGCAGGCGGCCACCGGGGCCACCCATGCCGCCGCCTGGTGCGAGGCCGACGGCCGCGTGCGGCTGGCGCGCGAGGACGTGGGACGCCACAACGCCCTCGACAAGCTGATCGGCGCCCTGGCCCGGGAGGGCGGCCCCAGCGACGGCGGCTTCGCCCTGGTCTCGAGTCGCGCCAGCTACGAGATGGTGCACAAGAGCGCCAGCGCCGGCATCGGCGCTCTGGTGGCCGTCTCGGCGGCCACCTCGCTGGCGGTGGAACAGGCCGAGCAGGCCGGGCTGCTGCTGGTCGGCTTCGCCCGTCCCGGCCGCCATCTGATCTATCATCGCCCCGTCGACGCCTCGTCGGCGCGGGCCCAAGGTTGTTGAGGAGCAGAGCATGTCGCACGATCAAGGCGAGACCCTGGTGCATATGGTCAATCAGATTGCCACCAACCTGAGCGGCGGCCGCGAGGAAGCCGAGGCCGTGGAAGGCGTCTGCAGCCACCTGGAGAAGTTCTGGGCCCGAGCCATGAAGCAGCGCATCGTCGCCTGCCTCGACGAGCCCGACGCCGGCGGCCTGGAACCGGTGGCCCGCCAGGCCGTGGAGCGGCTGGCCGAGCAACAGGCCCGCAAGGCGGGCTGACACGGGTCGCCCCGCTCCGCGGAGCAGGCACAACGCAGAAGGGCCGCCCCAATGGGACGGCCCTTCTGTCTGTTGTTTCCTGCCGTTCCTGACTTAGTGCCGGCACCTGCCGCACGTCGGAGACCCATCAGCTCTGGCTGCGGGGCTCGCCCCACTGCGGCTCGCCGTTCACGACGCGCACCGTCTCGCCCTGGGGGCGCTGGTCCAGCCGGCTGGTGTGCGACTGGCCGTCATAGCGCCAGCTGACCTCGTAACCGGTGGTCTCCTGGTGGGAATCGGTGACGGTGTGGCAGCGCTGCTCGGTGGTGGAGACGGTCTGGCCGGCCTCGACCCGCTGCTGAACCTCGCGGCCGGCGAGGCCACCGCCGATGGCACCGGCCACGGTGGCGATCTTCTTGCCGCTGCCGCCGCCGACCTGATTGCCCAGCAGCCCGCCGACGATGGCGCCGGCCGCCGTGCCGACCACGCTGTGCGGATCGCGGGTCGGCGCCTGGCGCTGCACCACCACGTTCTCGCACACCTCGCGCGGGGTCTCCACGGTGCGGGTCAGGGGTTCCACGCCGGTGATATCGGCGAACTGGGGCTGACGGCTTTCCTGGACCTGCCAGGCGCCGAAGGCCATGCCGCCGAGGCCCAGTACCGCCAGGACGCTGCCCACCACGATCGACTTGCTCATGTTCGTTACCTCTCGTCGGGCGCTCGTCACGCCGCTCGCTGGAATCCTGGAACACTGCTCCAGCGGTTGCGATGGCGGGCGGGGCTTCCCGCCCCGCACCGGTGCCCGACAGTATCGACCGTCCGCGTCTGCGGCTCCAGACCGGTCGAAGAGGTTTCACACTTGCTGCGCCACCGTCGGCGAGCGGCGACAGCGGGCTGGGTAGCATGCCTGCCATGGCGTCATCGCGACGCAGGTGCCCCCTCAGATGCCCAGGCGATCGCGCGTCTCGTAGTACCAGGCGCCCATGGCCGAAAGCGGCACGCGCAGCATCCGCCCGCCCGGGAACGGCAGGTGCGGCAGTCCGGCGAAGGCATCGAAGCGCTCCTCGCGTCCGGTCATGGCCTCGGCGATCAGACGACCGGCCAGGTGGGTGCAGGTCACGCCGTGGCCCGAATAGCCCTGGGCGTAATAGACGTTGTCGTTGATCACGCCGAACTGCGGCAGCCGGTTGAGCGTCATCAGGAAGGTGCCGCTCCAGGCATAGTCGACGCTCACGTCCGCCAGGCCCGGGAAGGTCTTGAGCATCTTGGGCCGGATCACCGCCTCGATGTCGGCCGGGTCCTGGCCACCGTAATTGACGCCGCCACCGTAGATCAGCCGGTTATCGGCGGTCAGGCGGAAATAGTCGAGCAGGTAGTTGCAGTCCTCGACCGCCAGGTTATTGGGCAGCAGCGCCCGGGCGCGCGCCTCGTCCAGCGGCTCGGTGGTGATGATCTGGGTACCGCAGGGCATCGACTTGCCCTCCAGCGCCGGCATGATGCCCTGGTGATAGGCATTGCCGGCCATCACCACGCGCTCGGCGATGACCGTGCCGCTGGGTGTGGCCAGGCGCACCGGCTGGCCATGCTCGATGGCCGTCACCGGCGTCTGCTCGTGGATCACGCCGCCCAGGGACTCGATGGCGGCGGCCTGGCCAAGCACCAGGTTGAGCGGATGGAGGTGCCCGCCGGAGTGATCGACCAGCGCGCCCACATAGCGCTCGGTGCCCACCTCGCGCTTCACGTCTTGACCGTCGAGCAGTTCCAGCTCGCGATGGCCGTAGCGCTCCCACAGCGCCTTGTGCTCCACCAGCCCCTTCATCTGCTTGGCATTGCAGGCGGCGAAGAGGTTACCGTCGCGCAGGTCGCAGTCGATGCCGTAGCGCGCGATCCGCTCGCGGATGATGCGATTGCCCTCGAAGGCCATGTCGCCCAGCGCCCGTGCCGTCCCGTCGCCGTACTTCTCCTCGATGACGTCCATGTCGCGGCTGTAGCTGTTGACGATCTGGCCGCCGTTGCGCCCGGAGGCGCCAAAGCCGACCCGAGCGGCTTCCAGTACCACCACCTTGAGGCCCTTCTCGGCCAGGTGAAGGGCCGCGGAGATGCCGGAGAAGCCCGCGCCCACCACGCAGACGTCACAGCTCGTTTCCCCCTCCAGGGCGGGTCGCTCAGGGGCCGAATTGGCGGTGGCGGCGTACCAGGAGCCGACGTGTTCGGTTTCGTTCGAGACGCGCATAGAGCCTCCAGATGGTTATTTTATTTAACACACTGGAGCCAATATTACGGCGCAATCGCGTAAAATTCCAATCACAAGCCATGCTTTTCTTTCCACCTGACCCTCTAGAATGCAAGAAGGCGCCGGCATGACCGGCGCCTGGACGCACACGAGGGACGCCACGACGTCAGCGGCTGCGGGCATCGCTCCACAGCTGCTGAAGCAGTTGCAGCTGCTCGCCGCTCACCGAGGGAGTGAAGGACAGGTGCTGTCGCGTCTCGGCCGCGGGCATGACCGGTGGCTCGCGCAAGGCCGGATCCACCAGAGGCAGCGCCGCCTCGTTGGGTGTGGTGTAGAAGTTGTGGTTGGACAGGCGAGCCGCCACCTCGGGGCGCAGCAGATACTCGATGAAGGCCCTGGCCGCATGAGGGTTGGGGGCATGCGCCGGCACGGCCATCACGTCCACCCATCGCTGGGAGCCCTCTTCGGGCACGAAGAAGCCGAGATGGCCATAGAGCTCGGGATCCGCCGCACGCTTGGCCGCGACATCGCCGTTATAGGCAACGCCGGCATGGATCACGCCGGAGGCCACCTGCTCGATGGCCGCCGTCGCATCGACGAAGCCGACGAAGTTGTCCCGTCGGCGGGTCTCGATCAGGCCATGTGCCGCCGCCACCCAGGGCGCCTCGCCCACGCAGTCGAAGCCCGCCCCCTGGAAAGCGCAGAGGGTGCCGAAGGTAAACTGGGCGTCGCCCTTGAGCAGGGCGAAGGGATAGGCGTCGTTGACCTCCGGATCATAGAGCAGCGACCAGCTGGGCGCGGGGTCGGGGAAGGTCTCGGCGTTGTAGACCACCCCCGTCACCCCCCACTGATAAGGCACGGTGAAGCGCCCTTCGGGGTCGAAAGACGGGGTACGGAACTCCTCCAGGATGTTGTCGCGGCCCTCCAGGGCCTCCCCTTCCGGCACCAGTGGCTGGATGAGGCCGGCATCGATGAGCCGGGGCACGAAATAGTCCGAGGGCACGACCAGGTCATACTGGGCATCTCCCCCGGCGGTCAGCTTCGATAACAGCTCGGCATTCGAGTTGTAGTAGTTCTGGACGACCTCGATGCCCGTTTCGGCTTCGAACCCCTCGATGATCGAGGGCGCCATGTAGTCCGTCCAGTTGAAGAGGCGAAGCTTGCCCTCCTCGGCGACGGCCAGAGGGCCGGCAGCCAGCAGACCGAGGCCGGTCACGCCGGCCAGAATGAAGTGCCTCATGAATCGCCTCCTTGCCATAGGATCGGGCGGGCCTGTCACCCGCCCTTCTTGTGGTAACCCCTAGACGCGCAACAGCAGATGCTCACGCTCCCAGGAACTGATCACCTGGAAGTATTCCCGATGCTCGGCCCGCTTGACGGCCAGATAGCTGTGGGTGAAACGCTCGCCGAGCATCTCGGCCAGCTCGGGGCAGTCATGCAGCAGGTCCAGCGCCGGCCCGATGTCGTCGGGCAGCTTGTGCCCGCCGGCCCAGGCCGAACCCACCACGGCCGGGCGAGGCTCGAGCTGGTTGAGCATGCCGAGATAGCCGCAGGCCAGCGACGCCGCCATCACCAGGTAGGGATTGGCGTCGGCCCCGGCCAGGCGGTTCTCGACGCGAGTCGCCTCGGGCGGCGAGACCGGCACCCGCAGGCCCACGGTGCGGTTGTCGGTGCCCCACTCGACGTTGATCGGCGCCGAGCCGCTGGTCTCGGTGCGCATCAGCCGGCGGTAGGAGTTGACGTTGGGCGCCATCAGCGGCATCGCCGCCGGCAGGTAGCGCTGCAGGCCGCCGATGAACTGCTGGAACAGCCGGCTGGGCCTGCCGTCTTCCCCGGCGAACAGGTTGTCGCCCTCGATGCCCACCAGACTCTGGTGCAGGTGCATCGAGCTGCCCGGCTCATTGGCCATCGGCTTGGCCATGAAGGTCGCGTACATGCCGTGGCGCAGGGCGGTCTCGCGCAGGGTGCGCTTGAACATCACCACCTGGTCGGCCAGCTTCAGCGGGTCGCCGTGCTGGAAGTTGACCTCCATCTGGCCGGCCCCCTCCTCGTGGATCAGGGTGTCCAGGTCGAGGTCCATGGCATCACAGTAGTCGTACATCTCCTCGAACAGCGGGTCGAACTCGTTGACCGCATCGATGGAGAACGACTGGCGGCTGCTCTCCTGGCGACCGTTGCGACCCACCGGCGGCTCCAGCGGATAGTCGGAGTCGGTATTGGTCTTGACCAGGAAGAACTCGACCTCTGGCGCCACCACCGGTTTCCAGCCCCGGTCCTCGTAGAGCGACAGCACCCGCTTGAGCACATGACGCGGCGACAGTTCCACCGGCTCGCCGGTCAGATAGTAGCAGTCATGGATGATCTGGGCCGTCGCATCGTCTGCCCAGGGGACCATGTAGATGGCGCCGGGGTCGGGCACCAGCTCCATGTCCCGTTCGGCGGGATTCCAGAAGTGGCTGTCCTCGTCGTCGGGATAGCCACCGGTGACGGTCTGGATGAAGATCGAGTCCGGCAATCGCGGGCGACCGCCGCCCAGGTACTTGCCGGCGGGCATGATCTTGCCCTTGAGGATACCGGTGAGGTCGGAGACCAGGCATTCGACCTCGGTAATGCCGCGGGTCTGGAACCAGTCGTTGAAATTGGGGTGTTCCTGACGGTTACTCATGGGGTTTCCTTGCTCTGGAGCTGGGACCCCGGCCACCCGGCCGGGGTCCGTCGTCTCACCGCGCCTTGACCTCGGACCACAGCTGCTGGAAGGTCTGCAGCTGCTCGCCCTCGAGACTCGGCGTGAACAGCAGTCGATCCATGTCCTCGTCGGACGGCATGATCGGCGGCTGGGTCAACACGCTGTCGAGATAGGGCTCGGCCGCGGCATTGGGGCTCGCGTAGTAGTTGTAGTTGGAGAGCTGGGCACCGATCTCGGCATCGAGGATGAAGTCGATGAACTTGTGGGCCAGATCCGGGTTGGGAGCTCCGGACGGGATCATCATGGCGTCGACCCACATCTCGGCGCCCTCGTCGGGAATCATGAACTCGAGGTGTTCGAAGGCCTCGGGGTTCTCGCTCTTGTAGAAGAAGTAGTCCCCGTTGTAGGACATGCCGGCATGGATCACGCCACGGGACAGCTGCTGCAGCGCCGGGGTGCCATCGGAGAAGCCGCTGAAGGTGTTGCGACCCTTGGTCTCGATCATCAGCTGCGCCGCCTCGCGCCAGGCGTCCAGGCCGGTGCAGTCGTAGCCGTGACCCAGGAAGGCGCAGGCGCCGCCCATGCCGACCTGGCCGTCGCCGATCAGGGCGAAGGGATAGTCACCGTTGACCTCGGGGTCGAACAGCAGCGACCAGCTCTTGGGCGCGTCCGGGAAGGTCTCGGCGTTGTAGATGATACCGGTGGTGCCCCACTGGTAGGGCGCCGAGTACCGGCTACCGGGATCGTAGGACGGGTCCTGGAACTGCGACATGACGTTGTCGAGGTGGGACAGTTTCGACGTGTCGAGCTCCTGGACCAGACCGGTCTTGATCAGGCGCGGAATGTAGTAGTTGGACGGCACGATGATGTCGTACTGCGAGGCCCCGCCAGCGTTGAGCTTGGCGAACATTTCCGGCAACGAGTTGAAGTAGTTCTGCACCACTTCGACGTCGTACTCGTCCTCGAACGCCTCGATGATGGCCGGGTCCATGTACTCGGTCCAGTTGAAGAGGTAGAGCTTGCCCTCCTCGGCCTGGGCTTGGCCGGCGAGCGCGAGCCCGCCCAGTGACAGGGCCATGGCGATCTTGTTGAACTTCATGGGTGGCTCTCCTTCGTTCCCTAGGTAATGATGCCGGCTCAGGACGGCCGACGACGGCTGAATGCCAGACTCAGGATGGCGGCCGCGGCCACGGCAAAGATCATCAACGCGGCGATGGCGTTGATCTCCGGCGAGACCCCCTTCTTGATCGCGCCCCAGATATAGATCGGCAGGGTCGCGCTCTCCGGGCCGGCGGTGAAGAAACTGATGACGAAGTCATCCACCGACAGCGTAAACGACAGGAAGAAGGCGGATATCAACGCCGGCTTGAGGGTCGGCAGCATGAAGTGCACCACCCGCTTGACCGGCGTCGCATAGAGGTCCTTGGCGGCCTCGAACAGCGTCGGATCCAGCCCCACGAAGCGCGAATACACGATCAGTGCCACGAAGGGAATCTGGAAGGTCACGTGGGCGATGATCATGGTGCCGAGCCCCGGCGACAGCAGCCCGGTCCATTCGTGGATCTGCACGAAGAAGGCCATCTCGGAGATGCCGAAGACGATGTCGGGCAGCACGATGGGCAGGTAGATCAGCACGATCAGCCAGCCGAGCTTGCGATGACGGTGACGGTACATGCCGTAGCCGAACACGCAGCCGATCCCCAGGGCGATCACCGAGGAGCAGATGGCCAGCACCAGGCTGTTACCGAAGGCCGACAGGATCTCCTCGTTGCCCAGCAGCTGGAAATACCAGCGCAGCGAGAAGTCGGCGAAGTTGGCCGAGCTGTTGGCGGAGTTGAAGGAGAACAGTACCACGACCGCCAGCGGCAGATAGAGAAAGGCCAGGGTCAGCCACCAGAAACCGGTCAGGCCACGATGCAGGGTCCGCTTTCTCATATCACCACCTCCTCGCCGCCGCCCAGACGCTTGCCGAGACGACGCATGACGTAGAGCCCGATGAAGGTCGCCAGCAGCATCAGGATCGCGCCGGCCGCGCCCAGCGGCCAGTTGGCCCCGCCCGAGAACTGGTTGGCCACCAGGTTGCCGAGCATCATGCCCTTGCCACCGCCCAGCAGCTCGGGGATCACGTACATGCCGAAGGCCGGAATGGCCACCAGCACGATGCCCGCGAGCAGCCCCGGCAGGGTCTGCGGGAAGACGGCGTGCCAGAAGGCGCGCACCGGGCTGGCGTAGAGGTCCTGGGCGGCCTCCACCTGGGCGGTATCCAGCTTCTCGAAGGCGCCGTAGAGCGGCAGCACCATGAAGGGCAGGAAGTTGTAGACCAGCCCCAGGGTGACCGCGAAGTTGGAGGGATACAGGCCCATGTTGGGAGCGACCAGCCCCAGCCCCTCGGCCAGCTCGGACAGGGGAGTCCCCGGCGCCAGCAGGTTCATCCAGCCGAAGGTGCGGATCACCTGGTTGGTCCAGGACGGCACCACCACGGCGAGCAGCAGGATCGGCCGCCACTTCTCGCGGCAGGTGGTGATGTAGTAAGCGATGGGATAGGCCACCACCACCACCAGGGCGGTGGACACCAGGGTCTGCCACAGCGAGCGCAGCAGGGTATAGAGGTTGCCCGGGCTCCAGCCCAGGAAGCCGAACCCCGCCAGGCGCTCGAAGGACGCCAGCGACAGCGGCATCTGCGGCAGGCCATACGGCCCGTTGGTCATGAAGGCCACGCCCATCAGATAGGCACTCGGCAGTACCAGGAACAGCAGGATCCAGAACGCCCCCGGGGTCACCGTGAACAGCAGGTGGCGGGTCTCGCGGACCATGGCCCGGCTGCGCGCCGAGGGCATTACGCCGGAATAGGACATATCCACCTCCTCACTCGCTCAGGGTGACCAGGTCTTCCGGCGCCACCGTTACCGTCACCGTATCGCCCACTTCGGGCAGGTGACGGCCGCGGTTGCTGACCGTGGCCTGCAGGGAGGTGTCGCCGATCTCCAGACGGAACTCGGCGTGGCTGCCGCGATAGAGCCGCTCGGCCACCGTCGCCGTCAGGTGGTTGTCGCCCGCGGCTTCGCCGGGCAACAGATCGAGCGTCTCGGGGCGGATCAACAGCAGATCGCCGTCACCGGCGTCCTCGACGGTGAGCGTCCCCAGCGCCGTGGTCAGGCGTTCCCCCTCGCGGGCGCTGATCGGGTAGAGATTGTCATGTCCCATGAACCGGGCCACGAAGGCGTTCACCGGTCGTTCGTAGACGTCACGCGGCGCCCCGACCTGCTGGATGTTGCCACCGTTGAGCACGGCGATGCGGTCGGACATGACCATCGCTTCATCCTGGTCGTGGGTGACGAACACGAAGGTCATGCCGAGACGCTTCTGCACCCGCAGCAACTCCACCTGCAGCTGGCTGCGCAGGCCGGCGTCCAGCGCCGAAAGCGGCTCGTCGAGCAGCAGCACATCGGGCTCGCAGACCAGCGCCCGGGCCAGGGCGATGCGCTGGCGCTGGCCCCCGGAGAGCTGATCGACACGCCGCTCGACCAGGTCGCCGAGCTTGATGAAGCGGGCGATCTCGTCGACCTTGGCGTTGCGCTCATGGGCCGACAGGCCGCGCATCTTCAGCCCGAAGGCCAGGTTCTCGCGCACCGAAAGATGCGGAAACAACGCGTAGGACTGAAAGACAGTGTTGACGCTGCGCCGGTGGGGCGGCACCTCGGTGACGTTCTTGCCGCCCACGACCAGTGAGCCGTCATCCGGCTCCTCGAGGCCGGCGAGGATCCGCAGCAGGGTCGTCTTGCCGCAGCCGGACGGCCCCAGCAGGGTGAAGAACTCGCCGGCCTGGATGTCCAGGTCGACGCCGTCGAGGGCCACGGTATCGCGCCCGAAGCGCTTGTGCAGGCCCTGCATCTCGATCGAGGACGCCTTGCGGCTCCCCCGATCCCGTTCCTCGACGACCGGGCGCAGCCCCGGCTCGTCGGCGATCTCCGCCGTGATGGTCTCGCTCATGGGGATACCCTCTTCACTTGTCGGCGGCCCCTCAGAGCCGGTCGCGCAGTTTGTAGAAATTAGTGGCCAGCACCAGCAGCGGCTTTCGCAGGGCTCGCCCGCCCGGGAACTGGCGGTGCGGCATGGCGGCGAAGACATCGAAACGCTCGCTCTGGCCGCGGATCGCCTCGGCCATCAGCTTGCCGGCCAGTCCCGCCAGGGCCATGCCATGGCCGGAATAGCCCTGGGCATAGTAGAGATTGTCGCCCAGGCGACCGAAATCCGGGGCCCGGTTCAGGGTGATCGCCACGTCGCCGCCCCAGCGATATTCGATCGGCACGCCCTCGAGCACCGGGAACAGCCGGGCGATCTTGGCGTCCATGCGCGATTGGAGCCGCGGAGGTTCGCGACCGTCGTAGCTGACCTCACCGCCGTAAATCAGGCGACGGTCCGCGCTGAGCCGATAGTAGTCGAGCACGAAGTTGGCGTCGGACAGGGCATCGTTTCTGGGCAGCACCTGCGCCGCCTGCGCCTCGCTCAGCGGAGCGGTGGCGATCATGTAGTTCGCGGCGCGCATGATGCGCCCGGAAAGCTCCGGCACCAGGTCGCGGTGGTAGGCATTGGCCGCCAGCACCACGAAGTCCGCGCTCACGCGACCATGCTCGGTGAGGACGGTGGCCGGCCGGCCACGCCGGATCTCGACGGCGGCACTGCGGGGATGGAGACGCACTCCCGCGCGCTGCGCGGCCCGGGCCAGTCCCAGGGTGTAGTTGAGAGGGTGAAGGTGGCCGCCCTCGCAGTCATGAAGGGCGGCCGGATAGGCATCGGTGACCACGTGCTCGCGCAGGGCATCGCCCTCGAGCCATTCGAGGGCCTCGTAGCCGTAGTCCCGAGACAGCTGTTCACGGAAGGCCTCGAGCTCACGAACATGTCGCGGCTTCACCGCGGCATGCAGATACCCCCAGGCCAGCTCGCAGGGAATGGCGTGGCGCTCGACCAGCTCGGCGGTGAGACGCACCGCCTCGCGGCTCATTTCCCACACCTCCCGCGCGCGGGTCAGGCCCATGGCTTGCTGGACGGTGGTGATATCGGTGCCCAATCCCGGCAGGATCTGCCCGCCGCTACGGCCAGAAGCGCCATGACCGACGTCGCCGGCCTCCAGAAGCACCACCGAGTAGCCCTGTTCGGCCAGGTGCAGAGCGGTCGAACAGCCGGTGACACCGCCACCGATCACGCACACGTCCGCCCGTGCCTCCCCTTCCAGCGGTCGACAGGGCTCGAGCTCGACGGCGACCGAGGCGCGATACCACGAGGCCGGGCCGTCGGAGACGGAACTGCTCATACTTTGCATCCTGTTATTGTTGTTGAATACTTCATACCTAAAGGTCGCTCACGCTTCAGGAGACGTCGCATGACCCATGGCATCCATTCTGACGTCATCGGCCACATGAATGTCAAGTATTCAACAACGATATATTAAACGCTGAAAATAATATTAATAAAATCAATATTTTAAAAAAAACAGGATGGAATTTCGTCAAGAAAATAACGCCGCCAAAATCCCCCCGCCCGCGCATGCACACTTTATTTCCGGCGCCTCCACGGCGTTAAAATAAGTCGACCAACGCTACCATTCCCCTGTGACACCATCCGGCATGATACCCAAAGCCTTGTTGCACTTCGAAAAAACGGGTGGCGGAAAGATTTTCCGCGGTGAAGGGCGTGGCGGCAAGCGCCACGAAAAAAGACCTCCGACGACGCGGAGGCCGGGCAAGCCGAGCGCCTCCGCTTCCGGGGAGGCGCCTGGAGGCGAGGCGGATCAGGCCATCGGAGCGGCATCTTCCAGGCGGGCCTTGACCCGCCCGAAGGCGGCCAGGGCGGCGTCCAGGTCCTCGCGGGTCAGCGCCGCCGAAACCTGGGTGCGGATGCGGGCGCGGCCCTTGGGCACCACCGGGTAGGAAAAGGCGATCACGTAGATGCCTTCCTTCAGCATCTCGTCGGCGAAGCGCGCCGCCAGGGCCGCATCGTGCAGCATCACCGGCACGATGGGATGCTCACCCGGGAGCAGCTCGAAGCCCAGGTCCTCGAGCCCGCGACGGAAGTAGGCGGTGTTGTCGCTCAGCCGGTCGCGCAGCTCGCGGGACTCACCGGCCAGCTCCAGCGCCTTGAGCGCGCCGGCCACCACCGGCGGCGCCACGGTATTGGAGAACAGGTAGGGCCGCGAGCGCTGACGCAGCAGTTCGACGATCTCGCGCCGGGCGCTGGTGTAGCCGCCGCTGGCCCCGCCCAGGGCCTTGCCCAGGGTGCCGGTGAGAATATCGATCCGCCCCAGGCAGCCGCGGTACTCGTGGCTGCCGCGACCGCCCTCCCCCAGGAAGCCGGTGGCGTGGCAGTCGTCGACGTGGACCAGGGCCCCGTAGCGCTCGGCCAGATCGCAGATCTCGTCGAGCTTGGCGATGTAGCCATCCATGGAGAAGACGCCGTCGGTGGTGATCAGCTTGAAACGCGTGCCGGCGGCGTCGGCGGCCTGGAGCTGGGCCTCCAGATCGGCCATGTCGCTGTTGCGGTAGCGATAGCGGCTCGCCTTGCACAGCCGCACGCCGTCGATGATGCTGGCATGGTTGAGCTCGTCGGAGATCACCGCGTCCTCGGGGCCCAGCAGGGCCTCGAACAGCCCGCCATTGGCGTCGAAGCAGGACGGATAGAGGATGGTGTCCTCGGTGCCCAGGAACTCGCTGAGCCTCGCCTCCAGGGTCTTGTGCAGGGTCTGGGTGCCGCAGATGAAGCGCACCGAGGCCAGGCCGTAGCCCCACTCGTCCAACCCCTGCCTGGCGGCCGCCTGGACCTCGGGATGCTGGGCCAGCCCCAGGTAGTTGTTGGCGCAGAGGTTGAGCACCTCGCCGTCGTTCGCCACGCCCACATGGGCGCCCTGGGGGGTCGCCAGCTCGCGTTCGTGCTTGGTCAGGCCGGCCTGCTCGATGGCCGCGAGCTCGTCGCGCAGATGCCGCTGAAAGTCGCCGTACATGGTGTCTTTCCCTTCATTTTACGCTGAGTGTTACCAGTGCCCGAAGCGTCGGCACGCGATGTGCGCCCGGACTCGGGCGCGCATCGCTGCCGGGCATTCTCACTCCCAGTCCAGAATCACCTTGCTGGCCTCGCCGGCCAGCATGGCCTGGAAGCCCTGCTCGAAGTCGGTATAGGGCAGACGGTGGGTGATCACCGGCGAGATATCCATCCCCGATTCCACCAGCACCGACATCTTGTACCAGGTCTCGTACATCTCCCGACCGTAGACGCCCTTGATGGTCAGCATGTTGAAGATCACCGTGTTCCAGTCGATGGCCGTCTCCTCGGTGGGAATCCCGAGCATCGCCACCTTGCCGCCGTGGCACATGCTGGCCAGCAGATCCTTGAAGGCCGCCGGACTGCCGGACATCTCCAGCCCCACGTCGAAGCCCTCGGCCATGCCGAGCTCGGCCTGCACGTCGGCCAGGCTTTCCTCCGCAGCGTTGACGGTACGCGTCGCGCCCAGCGTCTCCGCCAGCGCGAGCCGGTTCGGATTGAGGTCGGTGACCACCACGTGGCGCGCCCCGGCATGGCGACACACTGCCGCGGCCATGGCGCCGATCGGGCCGGCGCCGGTGATCAGCACGTCCTCGCCCAGCACGTCGAACTGCAGCGCGGTGTGCACGGCGTTGCCCAGCGGGTCGAACAGTGCCGCCACGTCCAGGTCGATGCCCGGGCGATGCTCCCAGACGTTGGACATCGGCAGCGCCACGTACTCGGCGAAGGCGCCGGGTCGATTCACCCCGATGCCGCGGGTATGGGCGCACAGGTGGCGGCGCCCCGCCAGGCAGTTGCGGCAGCGCCCGCACACCACGTGCCCCTCGCCGGAGACGATCTGGCCGGGATGGAAGTCGTTGACGTTGTCGCCCACCGCGACGATCTCGCCGACGAACTCGTGGCCGACCACCATCGGCACCGGGATGGTCTGCTGCGCCCAGGCATCCCAGTTGTAGATATGCAGATCGGTGCCGCAGATGGCGGTGCGCTTGACCCGCACCAGCACGTCGTTGATGCCGACCTCCGGCTCGGGCACGTCCTCGAGCCAGAGCCCGGGGGCCGCCTCTCGCTTGACCAGCGCCTTCATGAGCGTCTCCTGCTTGAGATGAATGGCTTCCCTGAATGACCTCCATGCTGGCAATCCCTGACGGGATGATTACCATGAAGGAATTAATTCCAGCATAGTGGACAAAATCCTCTATGCAAGAATAAATTCCACCATATTGAAAACAGGAGTGCCCGGTGACCACCACGCCCCCCGATGCGCCGACGCCAGCGCCCTCCCAGGGCGGCCAGCTGCTCTGCGACCGCGTCATCGAGCTGCGCAAGCGACGCGGCCTGACGCTGGACCAGCTCGCTTCGGCCTGCGGCGTCAGCCGCTCGATGCTGAGCCAGATCGAGCGCGGCCGCGCCAACCCGACCCTGGCGGTGACGCTGCGCATCGCCCAGGCCTTCGGGCTCAGCATCGGCGATCTCGTCGATCAGCCCTGGACCGCCTCCACCATCGAGGTGGTGCGCGGCGACGACGCCACGCACCTGTTCCGCGACGATCGGGAATGCCGCATCCGCACCCTCTCGCCGCTGCACCTCGAGAAGCACGTGGAGTTCTACGAGCTGCGCATCGCACCGCGGGCGAGCCTGCGCAGCGCGCCGCACTTCGAGGGCACACGGGAATTATTGACCATCACGAGTGGCAGCGCCCGGGTAGTAGCGGGCGACAGCGACTGCCGGCTGGCGGTGGGGGATTCGGCGCACTATCACGCCGATCAGGATCACGTCATCGAGAACGAGAGCGACGACGAGCTGCTGGCCTTTCTGGTGGTGACCTACGAGTAACCTGGAGCATCGACAGGCAGGAGGCGCCCGATGCGGCGCCTCGCGGGGAGATCGAGATCAGCCGCCGCAGACCGGGCAGGCGGAGTCGCGGGGCACGCGGAAATGACGCCACTGGCCGCTGAGGCCGTCGAAGGTGGAGAGTCCCCGGTGCACCTGCCCGGCGTGGGCGACCAGCTTGATCGCCTCGAGCGCCTGGAAACAGCCGATCAGCCCGACAAGAGGCGCCACCACACCGCTCTCGGCGCAGCTCAACGCCTCGTCGCCGCCGTCGTCCGGCGGATAGAGGCAGGCGTAGCAGGGACTCTCGGCATCGCGCGGATCGAACACCGCCAGCTGGCCGGAGAAGCGGATCGCCGCCCCGGAGACCAGCGGCACGCCGGCGACGCGGCAGGCGGCGTTGATGGCGTAGCGGCTCGAGAACCGGTCGGTGCAGTCGAGCACCACGTCGGCTTCGGCCACCGCCGCGGCCAGCGCCTCGCCCTCGAGGCGCTCGGTGATGGCGCGGATCTCGGCCTCGGGATTAAGCGCCAGCGCCGCCTCCCGCGCGGACTCGGCCTTGGCACGCCCCAGGTCAGCGGTGCCGTGGGCGATCTGGCGCTGCAGGTTGGAGAGTTCCACCGCGTCGTCGTCGGCCAGCGTCAGCCGCCCCATGCCGGCCGCGGCCAGATACAGCGCCACCGGCGAACCCAGCCCGCCGGCGCCGATCACCAGGGCATGGCCGGCGAGCAGGCGCTCCTGGCCGGCGATGTCGACCTGCTCGAGCATGATCTGGCGGCTGTAGCGCAGCAGCGCGTCGTCGTTCATGGCGCTCACTTGTCCTCGAATTCCTCGATGTCGGGCACGTGGAGGGAGAACTCCTCCTTGACCTCTTCCATCACCACGTAGCTCTTGGACTCCTTGACCCCGGGCAGGGTCAGCACCACTTCGCCGAGCAGCTGGCGGTAGGCCGACATCTCGGGAATCCGGCACTTGAGGATGTAGTCGAACTGC
The DNA here is from genome assembly GCF_030406665.1 of Halomonas halophila. Lineage (NCBI taxonomy): Bacteria > Pseudomonadati > Pseudomonadota > Gammaproteobacteria > Oceanospirillales > Halomonadaceae > Halomonas > Halomonas halophila. The sequence goes on from NZ_CP129121.1 coordinate 2,428,732, forward strand.
CCCGACACCAGATGACATTCCTGGATCTGCGGCAGCTTGGCCACCGCCCGGCGAAACTCGTCGAACACCGAGGGCGACTGGGTCTCCAGACTGATCTCGACGAACACCAGCAGGTTGGCCTTCAGCGCCCGCGGGTCGAGCAGGGCCTTGTAGCCGCGGATCACCCCGGCGCGCTCGAGGCGCTTGACGCGCTCCAGGCAGGGCGTGGTGGACAAGCCGACCTGGGCGGCCAGGTCGACGTAGGAGATGCGGGCATTGTCCTGCAGGCAGCGCAGGATCTTGAGGTCGATGCGGTCGAGCGAACGGGTCTTGGTTTTCATTGTGGTCCTGGCACGTCGAACGGGCCACCGCCGAATCTTCTACTGAAAACCACCGTCAAACGGCGCGCTTTCGGGATTCACACATGAATAACCGGCGGTGAGTGGCGTTTTTTTCTGCTTCAACGTGTACCACAAGGCCCGGTATCGGCTCCAGTCCTGGCGGCGGAAAGATGCCCCGGGATGTCGCTCACGGGCGGCCGACCGGCGCCGCCACGCAAGCCCGGGAAGCCAGCCCGGAGGGCGCTCAGCGCCGCCCCAGACTGATCCGCTCGTGCCCGCCGAGATCGCGGCGGCTCGACACCTCGCGATAGCCGGCCGCGGCGAGGGCCTCGCATACCGCCGCGGCCTGGCCGGCACCGTGTTCCAGCATCAGCCAGCCGTCGGCAACCAGATGATCCCGCGCCGTCGCCACCAGATGGCGCAGGTCGGCCAGGCCGTCATCGGCGGCCACCAGGGCGCTGCGCGGCTCGAAGCGCACGTCGCCGCGGGCGAGGTGCGGATCGTCGTCGGCGATGTAGGGCGGGTTGGAGACGATCAGCTCGAAGCGGGCGTCACCGCCCTCCTCGTCCAGCGCCGTAAACCAGTCGCTGACCAGGAAGCGGGCGTTGCCGAGGCCGTGGCGGGCGGCGTTGTCCCGCGCCAGGGCCACTGCCTCGGGGCGCAGGTCGACGCCGGTCACCGCCCAGCCCGGCCGCTCGCTGGCGAAGGCCAGCGCCAACGCGCCGGTGCCGGTGCCCAGGTCGAGCAGCCGCCCCGTCTCGCCGGCCGCGGCCAGCGCCGCCTCCACCAGGGTCTCGGTGTCCGGGCGCGGAATCAGGGTGGCCGGCGAGGTGGCGAGCCGCAGGCCCCAGAACTCGCGCTCGCCGGTCAGATGCGCGACCGGATGACCGGCCTCGCGCTCGACGACCAGCGCCTCGAAACGCGCCTCGGCCTCGGCGTCGGCCTCGCGGTCGCCCCAGGTGTAGAGCCAGGTGCGATCGACCTCGAGCACGTGGCACAGCAGCACCTCGGCGTCGAGCCTTGCGCTCGGCGAGCCGGCATTCAGCAGCCGCTGGGCGGCCCGGGCCAGCAGCAGGTCGAGGCGCATCAGGCCTCCTGCTGCAGGGCGGCGAGCTGGTCGGCCTGGTGCTCCTGGATCAGCGGCTCGATCACCTCGTCGAGCTGCTCGCCGCCGATCACCTCGCCGAGCTTGTAGAGGGTCAGGTTGATGCGGTGGTCGGTCACCCGGCCCTGGGGGAAGTTGTAGGTGCGGATGCGCTCGCTGCGATCACCCGAGCCCACCAGCGAACGGCGCTCGTCGGCCTGCTGCTGGCGCTGGCTGTCCTGGGCGGCCTGCTTGAGGCGGGCGGCCAGCAGCGACATGGCCTTGGCGCGGTTCTTGTGCTGGCTGCGCTCCTCCTGACATTCCACCACCACCCCGGTGGGCAGGTGGGTGATGCGGATCGCGGAGTCGGTGGTGTTGACGTGCTGGCCGCCGGCGCCGCTGGAGCGGAAGGTGTCGACGCGCAGATCGTTCTGGTTGATGTCGACGTCACCGACCTCATCGGCCTCGGGCATCACCGCCACGGTGCAGGCCGAGGTGTGGATGCGGCCCTGGGACTCGGTGGCCGGCACACGCTGCACACGGTGGGCGCCGGACTCGAACTTGAGCCGCCCGTAGACGCCCTCGCCCTTGATGCGCGAGATGATCTCCTTGTAGCCGCCCATGTCACCGTGGCTGGCGCTGACCACCTCGACCTTCCAGCCGTGCTGCTCGGCGTAGCGCGAGTACATGCGGAACAGGTCGCCGGCGAACAGCGCCGCCTCGTCGCCGCCGGTGCCGGCGCGAACCTCGAGGAAGACGTTGCCGGCATCGTCCGGGTCGCGGGGGATCAGCAGCTGCTTGAGGCGCGCCTCGAGCTCGACCAGCCGCTCCCGGCCTTCCTCGCGCTCCATCTCGGCCAGCTCGCGCATCTCGGCGTCGGCGTCGTCGGCCATGGCCTCGGCGGCCGCGATGTCGCCTTCCACGCCGCGATGCTCGCGCCAGGCTTCCACCAGGGGCTCGAGCTCGGTGTATTCGCGGGAGTAGTCGCGGAAGCGGGCCTGGTCGGTGATCACCTCGGGGTCCGCCAGCAGGGCGGCGAGCTCCTCGAAGCGCTCGGCAAAGGCGTCGAGACGCTGACGCAGGGAAGCTTTCATCAAGGATGTCCTATCGGGAAGTGTCGGAAGGATCGTCGAGCAGCAGTGACGCAGCCGCTTCAAGCAGCTCGCGCTGTTCGTCGGCAGCCGCCTCGCGCAAGGCCACGGTGGGACGATGCAGCAGGCGGTTGGTGAGCTGGTGGGCCAGCCTCGCCACCACCTCCTCGGGGTTCTCGCCGCGGGCCAGCCGCGCCATGGCCTGGTCGCGGGCCTCGTCGCGCAGGGCCTCGCCCCGGGCGCGCACGTCGCGGATCAGCTCGCCGCCGCTGCGCAGCCGGCGGTCGTGCTGCCAGCAGCCCACGCCGTGCTCGATCAGCGATTCGGCCTCGTCGGCGGCCACCTGGCGGTGGCGACGATTTTCCTCGATCACCTCCTCCAGGTCGTCGACGGTATAGAGGAAGACGTCGGAGAGCTCGCCGACCTCGGGCTCGATGTCGCGGGGCACGGCGATGTCGACCATGAACACCGGCCGGTGGCGGCGCTTCTTGAGCGCCCGCTCCATCATGCCCTTGCCGAGGATCGGCAGCGGCGCGGCGGTGGAGGAGATCACGATGTCCGCCTCGATCAGCGCCTCGGGAATCTCGTCGAGGGTGATGGCCTGACCGCACAGCGGCGCGGCCAGCTGCTCGGCCCGTTCGCGGGTGCGGTTGGCCACCGTGAGATGGCGCACGCCGGCCTCGTGGAGATGGCGCGCCACCAGCTCGATGGTCTCGCCGGCGCCGATCAGCAGCGCCGGCGAGCGCGAGAAGTCGTCGAAGATGCGGCTGGCCAGGCTGACCGCGGCATAGGCCACGGAGACCGGGTTGCGGCCGATGCCGGTCTCGGTGCGGACCCGCTTGGCCACCGCGAAGGTCTGCTGGAAGAGGCTCTCCAGCTCGCCGCCCATGCCGCGGGCCTGACGCGCGGCCTGGTAGGCGTCCTTGAGCTGGCCCAGGATCTGCGGCTCGCCGAGCACCATCGAATCCAGCCCCACCGCCACCCGCATCAGGTGGCGTGCGGCCTCGTCGTTCCTGTAGTGGTAGGCGCAGCGGGTCAGCTCTTCCACGGCGAGGCCGTGGAAGCGGCCTAGCCAGTCGAGGACCGCGCGCTCCCCCGACTCGCCGGTGACGCAGTACAGCTCGGTGCGATTGCAGGTGGACAGCACGGCGGCTTCCTGCACTTCCGGCAGGCCACGCAGCTCGGCCAACGCGGTCTCGAGCTGCGCGGGCGTGAAGGCGACCTGCTCGCGCACCTCGACGGCGGCGGTCCGATGGTTGATTCCCAGGGCAAGAAGCGTCATGCGTGTCGGCGTCTTCGCGATCGAGTTTCGGCGGTATCGAGGGCGGCGCGGCGAGCGCGCGCCTGCCACTCCACGGCGCCACATTCTATCACAGCCCATGGCGACGAGGCGCCCGCCGAGACTATCGGGGGCATCGACCCAGGCCATCGTCCAGGCGCTCATTGCGTCTTTGCCCCGCGCGGTCGAGCCGTTATGCTGGCGACTCGCCCGACATCACGAGACCGGCATGCCCCGAGGATTCCCCACCACGCCGTTCCGTCGACGCCCCCTCGCCGTACTCGGCCTGGCCCTGGCGCTCGGCGGCTGCCAGAGCCTGTCCGCCGTGTCGGCCCCGCCGCCGCAGGATCCATTGGCCGATGCCCCACCGGTCACCCGGGGTCTCGACGCCGAAGGCCTGTCGACGCTGCTGGTGGCGGAGATCGCCGGCCAGCGCGGCGACTATCGTCGCGCCACCCGCGGCTACCTGGCCACCGCCGAACGCTATCAGGCTCCCGAGCTCGCCGAGCGCGCCACCCTGGCGGCTCGCTTCGACGAAGATCCGGCGCTGCTCGAGGAAGCCGCCCGCCGCTGGCGCTCGCTGGATCCCGCGAGCGACGCCCCGGCCCGGCTGCTCTCCAGCTTGGCCGTGCAGAGGGGCGACTGGACCAGCGCCCTGGAACAACGCCTGGCGCTGCTGGACGGGAATGAGGACGCCGAACTGCTGAGTTTCGTGGAAGGCGCCCTGGACGCCGGCACACCGGCCGAGCCGCTGCTGCAACGCCTACGACAAGACAGCGCAGCGACGGGCGCCTCGGTCGACCGCGCACTGAGCCTGGCGCTGCTGGAGGCCAGCGCGGGCCAGACGGTCTCGGCCCGGCACCGTCTCGATCGGCTGAGCGCCGAATATCCGCAGGAGTCTGCCGTCCATCGCATCGATGCCGCCCTGGCACTGGAGATGGACGCCCCCGAACGCGCCGCGGCCGCCGCCCGGCGCGGCCTCGAGATATCACCGGACGACGCACGCCTGCAGCTGCTGCTGGCCCGGGCCCAGATCCGCCTCGGCCGGCTCGACGCCGCCGAGGCCAGCACCGATGCGCTGCTCGAGGGCCGCGGCGATCGGCCATCGCTGCGCCTGGCCCTGGCGCGCCTCTATCTCGAGGAGGCGCATCCGCAGCCGGCCCGCCGCCTGCTGCTGCCGATGCTCGAGGACGACGACACGCCCGTGCTGGCCTTCCTGCTGCTCGGCAGCATTGCCGAACAGCAGGGCGAGGTGGACAACGCCCTCCTCTATTACCGCCAGGTCCCCGAGGGCGACAGCTTCCTGCTCGCCCGGCTCAGCGCCGCCCGCATGCTGATCGAGGACGACCGGCTGGTCGACGCGCGCACCTTCCTGCGCAACGAACGCCTGGCGCATCCCGGCGAGGCCTCACCACTCACCGGCCTGGAGGTCGGGCTGCTCGACGAGGCCGGTGCCCACGCCCAGGCCGACGCCCTGCTCGACAGCTACCTCGCGAGCCATCCCGACGACGCCCGGCTGCGCTACCAGCGTGCCATGCGGGCCTATGCCGACGGCGACCTGGCGGCCATGGAACGCGACCTGCGCACCATCTTCGAGCGCGACCCGGACAACGCCAACGCCCTCAACGCCCTGGGCTACACCCTGGCCGACGAGAATATAGAAGGACGACTGGAGGAGGCCCGCCGGCTGATCGATCGCGCCCTGGAGCTCGAGCCGAACAATCCGGCGATCCTCGACAGCCGCGGCTGGGTCGCCTATCGCCTCGGCAACATCGAGGCCGCCCTGCCGTGGCTGGAACGCGCCTGGGCCGCCATGCCCGACCAGGAGATCGCCGCCCACCTGATCGAGGTGCTGTGGATGGCCGGCGAACGCGAGCGGGCCCGGGCACTGACCGCCACCGCCGTGGAACGCTTCTCGCCACGCCCCCGAATCGACGAGCTGCTCGAGCGCCTGCCCGCGCTCGCCCCCTGACGCCCCGCGACGGAGAAGGAATCCCGATCATGCGACGCCCCATCCGCCCCCTGCTGCCAAGCCTGGCCCTCGCCCTGCTGCTGATCGGGGGCTGCGCCACCCGAGGCCAGGCGCCCGAGGCGCCTCGCGCCGCCGACGACTGGCAGGCCCAGAAAGTGCGCCTCGAGGCCATGCAGACCTGGGAGCTGACCGGCAAGGCCGGCCTGCGCACCCCCGAGGACAGCACCAGCGCCAATCTCGACTGGAACCAGACCCCCTACCATTTCCGCATGCTGCTCAGCGGCCCCTTCGGCAGCGGCCGCAGCGTGCTGGAAGGCCGCGAGGGTCGCGTCTCGTTGACCACCGGCGAAGGCCGCTTCGAGGCCGAGAGCCCCGAGGCGCTGATGAACCAGCAGCTCGGCTGGTCGCTGCCGGTGGCCGCGCTCGGCGACTGGGTGCGTGGCCTGCCCGCCGACGACAGCCCCCATCGGATGAGCCGCGATGCGCGCGGCTTTCCGGAGCGTCTGGAGCAGGACGGCTGGACCATCGATTACCAGGACTGGATGCGCGTCGAGGACCTGTGGCTGCCGCGCCGCATGAAGATGCAGTACGGCGACCTGAACGTCACCCTGGTGGTGACTCGCTGGCAGCCGGAGACCACCGATGTCTGATGCCGGCCGCCTGATCCTGCCGGCGCCGGCCAAGCTCAACCGGCTGCTGCATATCACCGGCCGGCGCCCCGATGGCTACCACGAGCTGCAGACCCTGTTCCAGTTCCTCGACCACGGCGACACCCTGACTCTCGCTCCGCGCGACGACGGCGAACTTCGCCTGACGCCGACGCTGTCCGGCGTCGCGCCGGCGGACAACCTGATCCTGCGCGCCGCCACGGCGCTGCGCGAGGCCACCGGCAGCCGCCAGGGCGCCGACATCCACCTCGACAAGCGCCTGCCCATGGGCGGCGGCCTCGGAGGCGGCAGCAGCGATGCCGCCGCCGCCCTGCTCGGTCTGAACCGTCTCTGGGGGCTCCACCTCTCTATAGAGGTACTGGCCGAACTGGGCCTGCGCCTGGGCGCCGATGTCCCGGTGTTCGTGCGCGGCCATGCCGCCTGGGCCGAGGGCATCGGCGAACGCCTGACGCCGGTGGCGCTCGACACCCCCTGGTTCGTGGTCGTCCATCCCGGCGTGAGCGTCTCCACGCCGGCGGTGTTCCAGGCGCCGGAATTGACACGAGACACGCCTCCCATTACTATGGCGCGCGCACTTCAGGGGGGAACGGCGAGCTGGCGCAACGACTGCGAGCTCACGGTCCGGGAATTGTATCCCGAGGTCGCGGGTGCGCTCGACTGGTTGAGCGACAGGGCACCGGCCATGCTGACCGGCACCGGCGCCTGTGTATTCGCCCGTTTGGACCATGAAGCCGATGCCACGGCGCTGCTGGACGACATCTCCGGCCGCTGGACATCCTTCAAGGCCCAAGGGCTGAATCGCTCTCCTCTCCATGATGCACTGGATCGATGATCGCCAGGCCATGGCAGCATCATGCATCGATCCGGTACGGCAAAGGTTGCTGGGGTATAGCCAAGCGGTAAGGCACCGGTTTTTGGTATCGGCATGCGCAGGTTCGAATCCTGCTACCCCAGCCATATCCCTTCCCGAACATCCGACCCAAACCCTGATGACCCAACACTGCAAAGGTGGCTGCGCGTGTCTAAATTGATGGTTTTCGCCGGGAACGCCAATCCCGAACTCGCCCAGAAGGTTGCCGAGAGCCTGGATACCCGGCTCGGCAACGCAACGGTCGGCCAGTTCAGTGACGGCGAAGTTGCGGTCGAGATCAACGAGAACGTGCGCGGCAAGGACGTTTTCGTCCTGCAGCCCACCTGTGCCCCGACCAACGACAACCTGATGGAAATGGTGCTGATGGTGGACGCCCTGCGCCGGGCCTCCGCCACGCGTGTCACCGCCGTGGTGCCCTACTTCGGCTATGCCCGTCAGGACCGTCGCGTCCGCTCCGCCCGCGTGCCGATCTCGGCCAAGCTGGTCGCCGACATCATGGTCAAGGCCGGCGTCGACCGCGTCATGACCATGGATCTCCATGCCGACCAGATCCAGGGCTTCTTCGACGTGCCGGTGGACAACGTCTACGGCTCGCCGATCCTGCTCGACGACATCGAGCGCCAGAACTACGACGACCTGGTGGTGGTCTCGCCCGACGTGGGCGGCGTGGTTCGCGCCCGTGCCATCGCCAAGCAGCTCAACGCCGACCTGGCGATCATCGACAAGCGTCGCCCCCAGGCCAACCAGGCCCAGGTGATGCACATCATCGGCGATATCCAGGACCGCACCTGCGTGGTGGTCGACGACATGATCGATACCGCCGGCACCCTGTGCAAGGCCGGCGAGGCGCTCAAGGAACACGGCGCCCGCCGCGTGGTGGCCTACGCCACTCACCCGATCCTGTCCGGCCCGGCCGTCGACAACATCACCGGCTCGGTGCTCGATGAACTGGTCGTCACCGACACCATCCCGCTGACCGAAACCGCCCGCCGCAGCGGCAAGATCCGCCAGCTGAGCGTGGCCGGCCTCATCGCCGAGGCGATCCGCCGGGTCAGCAACGAGGAATCCGTCAGCGCCATGTTCCACTGACGACACCGTCGTCAGCGCATCGCGCGGATAACGCTCCCCGGTTCGCCGGGGCGATGGGAACCACCGTCAGCCTGGTCGCGGGCACCGGTGGTTTCCTCACTTTCTATCAAGAGGCAACATCATGTCCGAATACACTCTCACAGCCAACGTCCGCAACGACCTGGGGAAAGGTGCGAGCCGCCGCCTGCGTCGTGCGAACGAGCAGGTGCCGGCCATCATCTACGGTGGTGAGCAGGCCCCGCAGCCGATCGCCGTCGACAAGACCGCCTTCTACAAGGCGCTCGAGGACGAGGCGTTCTTCGCGTCCGTGATCAACCTCGAGCTGGACGGCAAGCCGCACCAGGTCGTGGTCCGCGACCTGCAGCGTCACCCGTACAAGCCGCTGGTGACCCACGCTGACTTCATGCGCGTCGACGCGACTCACGCCATCACCATGCGCGTACCGCTGCACGTGGTGAACGCCGAGACCGCGCCGAGCATCAAGGACCAGGACGGCGAACTGCACGTCCTGGCCAACGAGGTCGAAGTGAGCTGCCTGCCGAAGGACCTGCCGGACTACCTGGAAATCGACGTCGCCGACGTCGCCCTGGGTACCACCCTGCACCTCTCCGACCTGAACCTGCCTGCCGGCGTCACCTCGGTCGAGCTGTCTCACGGCGAAGACCATGACCAGGCCATCCTGAGCATCACCGCCGCCAAGGTCAGCAGCGAGGCCGAAGAAGGCGAAGAGGCCGAAGAAGGCCAAGCCGACAAGGGCGAGTCCGCCGAAGGCGAGGACAGCGCCGAGTAAGTCCGGCACTGTTCAGGGCCGCGCCATCGGCGCGGCCCGCGTCCTTCCGATCAAGCGCTCCGGCGCTTGATTTTTTTTGTGGCCCGCCAGCCGCTGCAAGCCCCACGCGGAGCCGCGCCACACCGTTCCGGATGACTGTTTGGAGGCAGTGAAGATGAGTCAGGTCAAAGCCATCATCGGACTGGCCAACCCCGGCGCCGAGTACGAGGCCACCCGCCACAACGCCGGGGCCTGGCTGCTGGAGGCCCTGCTGCGACGGGCCGGCGGCGAACTGCGCGCGGAGAAGAAGTTCCTCGGCCGCTACGCCCGCATCCATCTCGACGGGCAAGAGCTACACCTGCTCGAGCCCACCACCTTCATGAATCGCAGCGGCGGCGCCGTGGCGGCGATGGCGAAGTTCTTCAAGCTCGCCCCCGACGAGCTGCTGGTGGCCCACGACGAGCTCGACCTGGATCCCGGCACCGCCCGCTACAAGACCGGCGGCGGCCACGGCGGCCACAACGGCCTGCGCGACATCATCCAGGCCCTGGGCAACGACAAGGGCTTCCATCGCCTGCGCATCGGCATCGGCCACCCCGGCGACGCCCGCCAGGTGACCAACTACGTGCTGGGGCGCCCCGGCAAGGCCGAGCGCGGCGCCATCGATGCCGCCATCGACGAGTGCCTGGCCACCCTGCCCCAGGCCGTGAGCGGCGACTGGACGAAGGCCATGCAGCGGCTGCACAGCTTCAAGCCCTAGGCATTGCCCGAAGGGTGCCGGCTTACAGCCGCGCCGTTATCTCGTAGAATACCGGCCAATCACACGCCTCGAACTCTCTTTCCAGGAAGATCCCATGGGTTTCAACTGCGGTATCGTCGGCCTGCCCAACGTCGGCAAGTCCACCCTCTTCAATGCCCTGACCAAGTCGGGCATCGACGCCGAGAACTTCCCCTTCTGCACCATCGAGCCCAACGTCGGCATCGTGCCGATGCCGGACCCTCGCCTCGACCGGCTGGCCGAGATCGTGAAGCCCGAAAAGACCATCCCCACCACCATGGAGTTCGTCGACATCGCCGGACTGGTGGCGGGCGCTTCCAAGGGCGAGGGCCTCGGCAACCAGTTCCTGGCCAACATCCGCGAGACCCAGGCCATCGCCCACGTGGTGCGCTGCTTCGATAACGACAACGTCATCCACGTGGCCAACGAGGTCGATCCGCGCGCCGACATCGAGACCATCAACCTCGAGCTGGCCCTGGCCGACCTGGACACCGTCGACCGCGCCATCCAGCGCCTGGTGCGCGTGGTCAAGGGCGGCGACAAGGAAGCCATCGCCACCAAGGCGATCCTCGACCGCATCCAGCCGCACCTGGCCGAGGGCCAGCCGCTGCGCAGTTTCGGCCTCGACGACGACGAGAAGCAGCAGCTCAAGAGCTTCGGCTTCCTGACCCTCAAGCCGACCATGTACATCGCCAACGTCAACGAGGACGGCTTCGACGACAACCCCTACCTCGAGGTGGTCAAGCAGATCGCCGCCGAGGAAGGCGCCGTCGTGGTCCCGGTGTGCAACCAGATCGAGGCCGAGATCGCCGAGCTCGACGACGAGGAGCGCGCCATGTTCCTCGACGAGATGGGCATGCAAGAGCCCGGCCTGGACCGCGTGATCCGCGCCGGGTACGAACTGCTGGGCCTGCAGACCTACTTCACCGCCGGAGTGAAGGAAGTCCGCGCCTGGACCGTCAAGATCGGCGCCACCGCCCCGGAGGGCGCCGGCGTGATCCACACAGACTTCCAGAAGGGCTTCATCCGCGCCGAAGTGATCGCCTACGACGACTTCGTCTCGCTGGGCGGCGAACAGGGCGCCAAGGACGCCGGCAAGTGGCGCCTGGAAGGCAAGGACTACGTGCTCAAGGACGGCGACGTGGTGCACTTCCGCTTCAACGTCTGAGGCAAAAAATAGTTGACGAAACGAGGCCTTATCCGTAGTATGCGCCCTCGTTGTCCGGCTACGTAGCTCAGTTGGTTAGAGCACATCACTCATAATGATGGGGTCCCCTGTTCGAGTCAGGGCGTAGCCACCAGATATCGAAAAGCCCGCCTGGTTCGCCAGGCGGGCTTTTTTCGTTGATGAGCCGGCTTGGCCGGTCACCCTCCCACCGGCGCCCGAAGGCGCCGGCGGTGTAACCGCGCGGCAGATTTGGCATCCCCTAGCGCAATCTTTGGCACTACCACACCATCCCACAGCCATGCAGGCATTGCAGCGGGTTTGGCACAGCTCCTAACAGCTTCGCTGAAGCCAGAGTGATTGCTTGAGGCTACCTGCATAAGCGTTGTCACGAATCTCTCTGGCGACTCCCTCGTAGCCCGGGAACATAGTCGAGCCTTTGACACCAAGCTCGGCGCATAAGGCGAGAAGCTTTGGTGCCTGGTGCTGCGGGAGAGTTAGCTTCCAGAACACCGTGGGATCATCAACACTATCTCCCCGCATCCCAACGAGCTCCTCTAAGGCCGTGGCCTCCAGCTCCCCTCTCGTATGGGCCTCACGGGTAGAGACAGTAAACACACCATCCTGTGCGGCAAGGTTCACGCTAGTAGCTCCTGGCAGCTCGATGTAGCCGACACCATCCCATGTCCACCACTGGTTGGTGTCGAGCACCCATATAGCTAGCTGATCCGATCCGGGGCAGTCAGCCAAAGCAGAAGATGCGGCAAAGTAGGCCGCTACATACGAGCGGCGGCTCCAATCCAGAAGGCAAGTAGGCACTCCATGGTGCTGTGCTGCGGCAAGCAAGGGGTAGAAGTCATAGGGTGGCCACGTTTGCCCCGTGGTCAAATTCTCGATCTCCCACATAGGTCCATTCACCTCATTACGGACCTGACGATCCCCACCAGGCACTTTGATGCCTGACGCATCACAGCCATTCAAGAATGCTCTAAGCAACTGAACTTCATAAAAAACCTGACGAGTCTCTCCACTAGCATTTCGAGGCTCGAGAACGCTCGACGCCGCCATCCGTCCACTTTCGCGAAGGGAGGATGGCACTAGGCCATAGGTAGAGCACGGTTGCCCACGGAAAACATACCTTCCTCCTCGCGACCAGCGGTTCGTATGTAGAGGAGAAAGGTAATCGAGAAGCTCGTACGCACTCTGGAAGTCCTTTTGCTCGTACATCCCTGACTCCTTTGTGATGGTAACGAGGGTGACTAGAACAGCCCCGCCGGCTCGGCTTCGACATCCCAGCTGAAGATCAGCACCTCGCTGGCCTCAGCACCCTTGCCGCCGCCGACGGTGTAGCGGATGTCGGTGGTCTCGATGTGGTAGCCGGCGAAGATCCGGCGGATGTCGGGGTGGTCATTGAGGCTGATGATTGCCTTGCCCTTGAGCCGCCCCAGGATCTCGGCCATCTCTTCGTACTGCTCGATGCCAAAGCCGACGCCATAGCCCTCAGTTTGCCAGTACGGCGGGTCCATGTAGAACAGCGTGTGCGGACGGTCGTAGCGCCGGATGCATTCCTGCCAGGCCAGATGCTCGATGTAGGTGCTGGCCAGGCGTAGGTGGGCCGCCGAGAGCGTCTCCTCGAGGCGCAGCAGGTTGAGTCCCGGCGGCGTGGTGGTGGCGGTGCCGAAGCTCTGACCTTCGATCCGGGCGCCGAAGGCGGACTGCTGAAGGTAGTAGAACCTGGCAGCACGCTGGATGTCGGTGAGCGTCTCCGGGCGGGTCATCTTCTGCCACTCGAACACCTGGCGGCTGGAGAGCGCCCACTTGAACTGCCTGACGAACTCCTCCAGATGGTGCTGGACGACCCGATAGAGGTTCACCAGGTCGCCGTTGACGTCGTTGAGGACTTCCACCTCGGCCGGCACCGGGCGCAGGAAGTAGAGCGCGGCGCCGCCGGCGAAGGGCTCGACGTAGCATTGGTGGGCCGGCATCAGCGGGAATATCTTGTCAGCGAGACGGCGCTTGCCGCCCATCCAGGGAATGATCGGGGTAGCCACGAGGCGCCTCCTTTGGCACTGGTCTGGAGCTCGTGGCTCTCTGGTTGAGGTGCCCACAGCGCGGGCACTTGATCTCGATTCGGTCGTAACGGCTGGCTCGGGCCAGCTTGCGGTTGCACTGCGTGCAGCGGATCTCATCCATCGCCATGTCAAGCCTTCTAACGTTCTAACGTTTGGCCTAGACTCGATCCCGCCTCGCGCGAGGTGGGGAGCCTTGGCCGGCTTGCAGGCATGCTCTGCTAGTTGGCGGCCGCCCTGGGTGTTGGCCCACCCTGGACGGTCGCTCCTCTTTCTACCCCTGATTCGTCAGCAGCCAGCCGATGAAAGGCACCGGCTCGAGGTCATCGAGGACGGCCAGGCGGTGCTAGTGATCGAGGTGCGCAGCAAGTTTTTACTCGCCCTGCGCTGTAAACCCAGACTGGTTGTAGATCAGCACCTGCCCGTGGCCTTCGTTCACACCAGGCTCGTTGATCTGGTCGGAGCCTCCGTTATAAGAGCCGCCGCCACCGCTGCCATATCGGGCGCAGTCCACGATACCTCGGCTGCCCCCGCAGCCGCCGGTGCTCGCCCCCCCGCCTGCACCGGCCGAAAATTGGAGTTGGACAGACCGATAGGCGTAGTCCCGCCGCCGCCGAGACCGCCTTCTTCGGCAGCGTTGCCTCCCTTGGCCCCTTGTCCTCCGTTAAGGAAGCCCTGACTGTTTGTAACCGTGCTGCCGTTCGGGTGCGGTTGTCCGTCCGAGTAAAATCCACCGCCACCGCCGTTGTCGATTCCAGCCACCTCGCCAGCGTACCCGCCGTTCTTCGAGGGCATGGGCCGCGCACCGAGGACGTCCACCGCGCCCACGTGCTGGCCATGCTCGGCGACTCGGTGACCACCGACCACATCTCGCCGGCCGGTGCCATCAAGCCCGACAGGGCGCTAGCTGCAGGAGCGCGGCGTCAAGCCGGTGGAATTCTGTAGCGCGTCGCATAACTTGCGACAGCGGTTCGCGTAGTTTGCCCCTGCTCGGCGCAGCCTGTAACAGGGGCTTGAAGGGCTATGCAATCCGCCGCCCGCCATTGGCGCCGGTTGAGACTTAAACCGCCACCCTGCGAACGGGACGCACCCGAAGATTCGCGAAGTCATTGCCGTTCTTGCTGGTGCTGATCGCATTGCCGTCGGAGAACCTCCGGACTTGGGAGAAGCTCGAAGAGTCCTCCGTACTCGCCCAGCGGTACTCGGAGAGCGCCGTACTGAACTCGGCGTGGGACATATCGAGCAAGACGTCGACTTTGGCGAGCTCATTCTTGGCGGGCATGTAGTAGTCATCATTGCCGGCGCCGTCCACATAGTCGCGGCAGTGATAGAAGGCGTCGCTGTCGCCGTTGTCGAAACTGGCCAGGATCAGATCCTGGTTGGCCTTGCCGTCGTCGGGATCGGCGGCGCCGGTGGTCGTGCCGTAGTTGCCCCACTGCAGGCCGGTGGCCTCGCTGCCCTGCTTGCCGAACACCAGGTGGAACTCGCGAGCATCGGCGTAGGTGATGGTGCCAGCGTAGATGCCGCCGCCGATCTCGTCGCCGACCTGGGCGTTGGTGAAGTCGTCGCCGCCCCCGCCGCCACTCCCGGGTGCGAAGTGAAACTCCTGGCCGGCGACCTCAGCGGCCCCTTTCAGCGCGGTCACGATGACATACTGGTCGACCGTCTCGTCCACGTCGGCGGTGTACTCGACGGTATCCGGGTTAGTGAAGACCGGCGTCGGCACATCGCTGGGCCAGGTCATGGGGGTGTCGCGCACATAGACGTTGTAGCCGTCCTCGGCGTTGTTGGTGTCGGTCCAGGTGATATATAGGGCCATGGTCAAGCCTCCGTGGCAGTCACATCGGTAGGGGCGTTGAGGTTGACCGCCGAGGCCGTGAGGTCGGTCACCGACTTCAGGTCCACGGCCAACGCGTTGACGTCGGTCGGCGGGTTGAGCAAACGCACACGGTGGCGAACGGCCTGCCAGCTCGCCAGGCCATCACGGCGTGCGCGGACCTCGGCGAGCAGAAAGACGGTCCCGGCCGGGGGTGGCGTCACGGTCAGGTCGATTTCGTAGCTGGTGGCGGTGCCGACGTCCTCGACGTGGAAGCTGGTCAGGCCCCCCTGGGAGTCCTCGCCCAGCAGTTCCACCTCGAAGGTGGCACCGTCCTCGGGGGTCACATGGCCGTCGTCCCAGGCGTTGACCACCGCCGTCTCGCTGAGCCGGTCGCGACCCGCCCAGGCGAGCATCGCCGGGAACGCCTGCACGGCGTCCGGGTCAGGCCACAGCACGCCGTCGAAGGTGACGTTGGCCGGCCGGTAGGGCCGATGCAGCCGGCCGCTCATGGTCGCGCTGACGTCGGCGGCGTCGGCGATCGCCAGGCGGCCGTTGGTGGTGCGGGTTAGAAGACGAACGGCGGCGGTCTCGCTGAGCGTGCGCTCGATGCCGGTCGAGCTCAGCACGCCGGCGTGCAACCCCCACACTGGCGTGCCGGCGGGCCACTGCTGGGGCACCGTGTCGAGCATGCCGCGCTGCACGGTGTAGCCGCTGCCGTCGACGGTGGTGATCAGGCCCAGCTCGCCGGTCGGGTCGACCGGGCCGATCCACACCAGGGTGCCCTCCACCAGGTGTTCGCCGTGAGCCAGGCTGTCGAGGCTGAGGATGACGGACGCCACTTCGCGGGGCAGCTCGGCCGGCAGCAGCCCATGGGCCGCCGGCTGGGCGCTGCCGCGGCGGGTCCATTGCAGAGTTCCGGTGGTGCCGGGCAGCTGGGTCATGACGTCATAGCCGTGGATGCCAATTGCCGCGTGGGTGCCGAACACCAAGTCGTAGTCCGAAGTGTCGGCCACCGCCTCGGCGGTGGCCTCACCCACCTGCTGCACTAAGGCGAAGTACGGCGCCGAGGTGATGTACTCATCGGTCAGTGGCAGCGGGTCGATGGCCGGATTGACCCAGGCCGAACCGTCGGACTCGACATAGCTCTGCTGGGGCATGCCGAAGACGTCCTCGAGCAGCGACAGCGTGATGGTGCTGTCGCCAGGTTTGCCGTAGTCGACGCCGCTGACACGCATGGGAATCTCATCAAAGCCATAGATCGGCCACTCCAGGACGATGACGTCACCGGGGAGGATCTTCCAGGCCTCACGGTTGACCTCGAGCTCGGCGCTGGCCAGGGCCGAGGAGGCGGCGAGCAGGTCGCGGGTGGCCACCCTCAGCGCCAGATTCGCGGTGCGGATGCCGGGGTAGTCACGTGTCTCGCTGACCATGGTGCCGCCCTGGAGGGCGATGTTGGCGGTGTCGTGGACGGTGACGGTTTCGCGCTTCTCGTTGGCGGGATTGGTCCACTTGACGGTGATCTCGTTGAGGGTCTCGCCCCAGCCCTTGCGATCGAACGCCCGTAGGGTGGCGTTGTGGGGGCCGAACACCGGCAGGGTCTCGACGGCGTAGTCGTCTCGCACCAGCTTGAGGCGGAAGCGCCCGGTGAACGGGTCCAGCGCCAGCGAGGCCTCGATATGGTCGAGAATCGAGCCGATGAACTCCTCGATGCTTTCCTGCCGATGCCAGAGGAGCGCCAGGCCAAAGCCTTCGGACGCCAAGGTAGCGGCGGCATCGATGAACGACGCATCGTCGATATTGGCCGCCGGGCCCGCCATGCCCCAGGTGGTGTTCGTGAGGCACTCGTAGATGATGGCCGCCGGATTGGCGAGTCGCATGCCGTCGACGAGAATCACGGGGTCGAAGGGGCAGCCCTCGGGCGCGCGGCGGATCTTGGCCCAGAGCGCCTTGATGACTGCGGTGTTGGAGCCGATGTTGGCCCCGGCTCGCCCGGAGACGCTGCCGCCGTGGAGGAACAGCGAGACGATACCGCGGTAACCCGGCAGGCGATTGGCGTCGCCCTTGCTGGAGGCGCCGTTACGCTGGAGACTGGCGGCCAGTGCCGAACTAGCCAACTGGCCAGCGCCCCCGAGCATGACGTCGATCGCACCCTGGAAACCGCCCTCAGTCTTCTCGCCGCCGAACAGATCAGGCCGGTCGATCTCTACCGTCTGGTTGGCGGTGATGGTCTGACTCAGCAGGGTCTTCTCGCCATACTTGAGCTCGAGCAGCTCCGCCGGCCCGTGGCATACGCCAAGCTGCTCCGAGACGTAGAACGCCGTGACCGGCATCTGCGGATCACCGCCCTTACTCCCCATCGTTCATCTCCTTGCGCTTGGCATCGACGATCTGGCGGGCCCGCAGGTCGCCGGAGGCGATGAAGGCCTCGGCGTCGATACCTTCTTTCAAGAAGCGCCTGAAATCGAGTCCGTGCTGCTCGAACCAGCGCTTGGCCCCGCGGGCACAGTGGTGGCGCCGGATGTCGTCGATGGTGATCCTCATGCATCCACCTCGTAGTCCTGCTTACTGACGTCGCCGTAGTAAAGGACGTTCGGCGAGGTGACCCACATCTCACCGAACACCACCGGCACCGGCTTGCCGGCCTCGGCGGAGGGCTCGCGCAGGTCCTGGCTCTGACGGCTTGTCGAACGATCGGGCCGCGGTGTCAGCATATAGCTGACGACGCTGAGCACGACGGCGATAGCGAGCTGAATCCAGAAACCCATACGGTGACATCCTCAGTTGTAAATGGCCGTGGTGCCGTGGGGAGATTCGGTGGGGATGTACGGCATCCCCCCGAAGTTGGGGGCGTTGCCGAACACGCCGTCGCAGTCCGTCAGGGTGTGGCGGCAGCCCTTGGCCAGTTCGGCGGCCATGCCCGCCTCGAGCCGGCGAATGCCGCCGGCCAGCGTCAGCGTCGTGGTGCCGAACTGGGTGTCCTGGTCGATGCGCAGGATCGTTCGCCGCTCCACCGGCTGACCCACCGGCGACCAGCTGAACATGCCGCCGCGGTACTGATCGGCGATCAGCCCCGGCACGGTGACGGTGCGGGCGTCGAACGCCGAGACGCTGGTGGCCACGCTGTGCACGACCCGGTTGACGCCGCAGGCGGTGCCGTAGAGCACGTGGGGGCACATGTACTGCCAGTGACGGCGCAGGCCGACCCGGCGCAGCGAGGTCACCGCCGGCTCGCACTTGAGGGTGGTCAGGTAGCCGCTGCGCGCGCCGGACAGCACCCGCCCCACCCAGATCGCCGTGGGGATGGTCAGCGCACTGCCGTCCCAGTGGCCGCGCAGGATCGTTAGGCCGACGACGTCAGACGGCGGGTAGTCGCGGAACAGGCGCGAGATCTCGCAGGCCTCGTCGATCTCGACCTCGAGCTGGGATTCGTCCAGCGAGTTGGAGGCGTTGATCGGGTTGCGATCGAGGCCATCCACCGGCTGATAGATCACGCCGTCGTGGGTGATCGCGAAGCCGGCATCGGTGTAGGCCAGCACGGTGCCGGCACCCGGGCCGTAGGCGAAGCGGTAGAGCTCGATAGGCTCGCCCTGGGCGGCGCTGGCTTCCTGGGTATCGGTGGTCATAGATCCCCCTCCTCGACGTCCTCGAGCACCTGAAACGCCAGGGTGATCTCCGCCACCTCGCTGGTGACCCACTGCACGGTCATCTGATCGCTGCCGAAGCGGCAACGCGGCATCCAGTGTATGGCGACGATCTCGTGGGCCTCGATGTTGCGCGGCCAGGGCGCATCCACCACCAGCACGGGATCCTCGTTGTTGAAGCCGCCAGCGACGACATGGCGATACAGCTGGGTGCCGTCGGTCAGCCGCACGCACACGTTGCGGTAGACTCGCTCAGTGGTCATCCGCGAGGCGTCATCCGGGGTGCGAATAGGTAGCTGGGTGGTGCCGTCGATGAACAATGCCCCCTCGCGGAGCTCGAGGTCGGCGTCCCAGGTGGGCACGAATAGCTCGCCGCGCTGCCCCTTGGCACGCAGGAAAGTGTCGCGCAGCTCGGCGACGTCGGCACGGCTGGCCAGCGTGAAGGTGAACCGCCGGACGTCCTTGGGGGCATCATGGGGCGTGCGGTAGTCGAAGGCGCCGCGGTCGGCGTCCAGCCAATCGAATGCCCAGGCCGGCTGCAGCCCAGGCGACTCCCGCCAGTTGGGGTGGCGGGTCAGCACCTCCAGCCCGCGCCAGATTGTCGTCGCCGCCGGTACCTGGAGTGCCGACGCGATGTGCATCTCGCGGAAGTCGGCGGACAGCTGCCCCACCTGGGCCGTCCGGCGCTGCCCACGGAGCTGGGGTTCGGCGTGGACGATCAGCCCGCGGTAGGCGCGCGTGCCCACAGGGAAGCACTCGGCGACCGGGCTGTTGAGGGTGACGAGATCCCCGTTGAGGGCCTGCACCTCGAGGGCCTGGCTGCGGTCGCCATGGCGCAGCACGATCAGGCCGCCGACCTCGAGATCCTCGATGGGCGCCTGCAGCAGCACCGATTGGCCGCCCGTAGGGACGCCGCTGGTGCCGACCCCGCGCGGCCAGTCGGCCATGGCATAGGTGCGGTTCTGCCAGGTGCTCAGCAGCCGGCGCATTTCCCTGTCGCGATCCCCGTCCGCCAGGATGTCGAAGGCGAACTCCCGACGCGGCCGGTGGCGCAGGGCGATGCGCTGCTCGGTGCCATCGAAGGCGGTCAGCACCTCGGTCTTGAAGCGATAGGTCTCCTTGACTCGCCCTTGCCAGTTGGGGGCCAGGGTCCACTCGATGAGGCGCGTGCCGACGACCGCCCAATGCGGATCACGCTCCTGGGTACTGAACACCAGGTCGTAGCGGGCATCGATCGTCGCCGGCCCCTCCGGCGTCACGGCCAGGGTGAAGACGGTGGATTCCAGCGGCCCGAAGGTAAACGGCAGCCCCGGGCCACTCAGGTTGATGCCGTCCCCGGCGGTGATGTCGAGCTGCTCGAGGGTGCGATCGGCATCGCGGTAGGCGCTCCAGACCTCCACCTCCCGGGATACCGACGAGGTCAGCCGCCCGACATCGACCAGTGCTGGCCGCACATGGATGGTCTCGTAGTAGTCGTCCAGGGTGGCATGCCCGGCGGTAGCGCCGATCGAGGCGCGCGGTTCCAGGGTGACGGGCAGGTTGTCGGTCGGGCCGGCCTGCCCGGGCGCCTCGGCGGCACGCACCTTGGGCACGGCATCCGGCGCCGTGGGGGCCAGCAGGGCCACCCCCAGCCCCAGGAAATCGACGTCCGCCGCGATCACATGCGCCATGGCTACGCCTCCTGGAGCACGGCGATGCCGAGATCCGCGGTACCGAAGTCATCGGTGGCATCGGCCTTGCGGCACAGGGGGAAGATCTTCCAGGTCAGCCCGGCATAGGTGTAGGCCTGCTCGGGGTCGAGATTGGCCACATTGACCATCCGCAGGCCCGGCACATGACCGATCGGCGTCCAGGTGTCGTTGCGCAGCATGTCGGCGAACAGGGTGATCGGTACCAGCGCCGCCTCTCCCGAGAGCGGCATCACACCTGGGTCACGGACGCGCTCGGCATAGTCGTCTCGGTAGCCACCTCCTGCCCGGGGGTGGGTGGCGTCGTAGTCGTGGCCGCCGGAGGTGTAGGTACTGGCGCTAGCGAACAGCGCCCGAGGGCGGTCGCCGTGCACCCCGTCGAGCAACACCCCGCCCGTCTTGCCGAGCTCGTTGTTGATGGCGCCGTAACTGGAGACAAATGAAAACAGCAGCCGGTTACTGGCATTGGTATACGTGGCGGGGGTGCTGGTGGTTCGGTGTGACCAATTGATCGCCGAGCACACCGCACCACCTGCCCAGGTGCCATACTTGGCCAGGTAGCCGACGAAGGCGTGGCGGTAGACCCCAGGCTCGGTCAGCACGGTGATCAGCAGCCAGGGTTCAGTGGTGTTGCCACCGTAGAGCCAGGCCAGCGAGGTGGAGCTGATATGGCTCATGGCCGCCGCGACCTGGTTGGTGGCGTCGTTAGGATCTCGCATATCGATGTAGATCCACTGGCCGTTGTCGGCCGCCCCATAGCCCGCCGCCTCGTAGAGGTCGAACTCGGTGCCGCTAGCGATCGGTGTCAACGTCAGCACACCACCGGAATAGCTGGAGCCCCAGCCGAGTTGGCCAGAGGCGAAGCTGTCGATCTGCGACAGCAGCTCGTCGATGTCGACAGGGGCGAAACTGGTATAGGCCATCGGTCACATCACTCCAGGGCAAGCGCCCAATAGTCGGTGAAGCCGGTACGAAACAGGTTCTGGACGACCAGGTGATCCACCCCGCCGATGGTCAGCAGGTTCTCGGCGGCGTTGCCGAAGCCGGTGCAGTGGAAGACTCCCTCGAAGACCCCGAGAGTGCCCAGCAGACGCGAGCCGGTGGATACCAGGGTCGCCGGGTAGAGCATATGGTCCCCGCCGAACAGGGTGCGCTGGCCATAGACGAAGTCGACATCCTCGCCCGGCGACGCCCAGGGGAATACCCGGTAGCTGTCACGCGAATTGTTGAACATCACCCACTCGCCGGAGGGGCTCAGCACCCTCAGCAAGCCATCGTTTTGCGGATTGCCATCGTACTCCTCGTAGTCGAGGTTCGACTGCTGCGTATCGAAGCGTGAGATGTTGGGCATGCAGAAGTGCGTGTGCCCGGGGTTCTCGTCAGACCAGCGTTTGGCTTGCCGGGAGCAGCCGCTGGAGACCATCGGGTAGGGCCACTCCTGGGGGGTGGCGTAGGGCAGCAGGAAGCCTTGGTAGCAGGCCACAAAGGTGGTGGAAATCTTGACCACCACCACGAAGCGCCTGCCGTTTGCTACGAACCAGTATGGGCTCGTCTGATCGAACAGCGGGATATGCATGCGAGGCGCCGAGTTCACGTGCTCCCATGCGTACTCGGCAGAGGACACTATGCCTTGGGCCCCGGCGAACCAGATACCAAATAGGTCGGAGTCCGGATCGTGCTCCAGGCGCATGCCCACCAGGATGGTGTCGTTGCCGGCCGAGCCCGGGCCCTGCAGCAGGATGTCCGAGCCGGTGGAGCTGCCGGCGGTATCCGAGGTGTACGGTGGCGCGGCACCCCAGGCCCGGGTCCACTCCTGACCCGCGGCGACCAGGTCGGCGTTCGAGGTCAGGAACGTATACAGCTTGTTGTAGAGGTCGACGTGATCCACCGCCGTCCCGATCTCGACTGCCATCAGCCTTTCCTTCCCAATGTGCGGTTGATCTTGCCGGAGTTGCGGCCGATCCAGTTGTAGAGGACCTTCTGCCCGGCGGGCGTAGCGAGCCCGCGGCTGACCATTTCCCCCGGATCGATGGTGTTGATGATGGTGGTGCCCTGGTCAGCGCCGCTGCCCCCGCCCTGGTTGTAGCGGTGGCGGGGATCGTCGGTGGTGAGGACCTCTTCGCCTTTGCGGAAAACGGCCGGGACCTCGTCACGGGCCAGGCCGGCGACGCCGTAGGAGCCGCCGTCGATCACCCCGCCGCCGTGGTAGGTGCCCAGGTTGGCGTAGACCCCGCCACCTCCACCGCCACCACCCGCGACGGCGCCGATGGCGCTGGAGATGAAGCCGCCTACACCGCCGCCGGAAGCGCCTTGCAGGGCGTTGAAGATGGTCTGCTGGATGATCATCTGCGCGATCTGGCGCAGAAAATCCGCCGCGAACTGGGCGAAGGCGTCGCCCAGGCTGTCGATGGCATCCTCGCCGCTGGCCAGGTCGGAGGCGAAGGTGCCGAAGGCGTCGGCGGCGCCGTAAGCGAATTCGTAGTTGATCTGGCGCGCGCTGACCAGGCCCTGATTGACGTCCTCGATACGCTGGCGCACCTGCGCGGCCGCCTCGTCCAGGCTGGCGGCGTACTCGGGGAACTGTTGCTTGAGCTGCTCGATCAGCTGCAGCTGTCGCTCCAGGCTGCGCGTCGGGTCGGCCTGATCGAGGATCCGCTGGAGATCCTCCTGGGCGCGCTGCTGGGCCTCCTGACGGGCTCGCTCGGCCTGGGCACGCTGCTCCTCGGCCTGGGTGAGCGTCTCGACCTCCCGGGCCTGCTGGACGATCGAGGCGGCCAGCGCCTCGCCCTCGGCGCCCAGGCGGTCGACGTCGTCGGCCAGATCGCCGACGGTGAGGCGGTACTCCAGCACCGCGGCCTGGCCCTCGCCGAAGGTGGCGATCTGCTGCTGGAGGCCTTGGTCGAGGTTGAGCAGCGTGGTCAGGGCGCTTTCCATCGCCTTCTGGGCGGCGCTGGTCCCGCTGCCGCCGCCCAGATTGATCGGTGTGTTGGAGGAGCCCTCGCTGTCGTCTTCGGTGGACGCTGAGGATGCTCCCGGCGTATCGACACCCGGGCCACCATCGAACCGAGCCCAGTAGTCGGAGATCTGGCTCTGGAGGCGCTGCATCTCGGAGCGCAGTTCGTCGTCGTCCCAGTACTCGATCAGTCCGGTAGGCCCGAACAGGCGGATCCGCTTGCCCTGACCCACGAGAGAACGGCTCGGGGTATCGAGCAGTTCCTGGATCTCCTGGACGCGGGCATTGAGGCGCGGCAGGTCGTCGGCCGCCACCCCGTTCAGGCGGGCCGCGGCTTCCTCACCCAGCCACTCGGTGAACTGGACGCCGTTGCTGGTGGCCTGGGCCAAATAGCCCGCGAGGTCGGCCACCGCCGTGCCCAGCGTGACCATGCTGCTGGCGAACTGCGGATCGGTGACGATGTCGCGCAGCTCGTCGATGGCGTCGACGAAGCCCTGGGTTTCGCTGGGCCCGAAGGTCTGGATCAGGTCGTTGCGCAGCTGGGTCAGCGCCTGGCCCACGGTGCGCTGCATGTCCTGAAAGTCGCGCTCGATGCCGTCGGCGGTGCTGAGCAGTGCCCGGGTCACGGCCTCGCCGGTCAGGCGGCCCTCTTCGCCCAGCTTGCGCAGCTCGCCGATCGACACGCCCAGGCCGTCGGCCAGCGCACGGGCCAGGCGCGGGCTGTTCTCCAGCACCGAGTTGAGCTCTTCGCCACGCAGCGTGCCCGAGGCGATGCCCTGACTGAGCTGGAGGATGGAGGCCGCGGACTCGGACGCACTGGCGCCGGAGACGATGAACGACTGGTTGATCGCCCGGGTCAGGGTGAGCAGGTCGTCGTTGGAGAGGTTGAGCTCCTCGGTGGCCCGCGCCAGCCGGGCGTAGAGGTTGACCGTCGCCTCGAGGCGCTGGCGGGTGTTGTTGGCCAGCTCGTAGGTGGCCTGTTGCACCTCGTTCAGTTCCTGCTGGCTGTCGGTGACCAGCCGGATCTGGCTCTCCAGGCTGGTGTAGGTATCGGTAGCCCGCACGAACTGGCGCAGCACCAGCCCGGCCCCGACCGCCGCGATGGCGCGGCGCAGGGTGCTGGCGGCATCCGACACGCCCTTGAGGCGCCGCTCGGTGCGGTCGGCTTCACTGCCCAGCCGGCGCATGCTGCGCTGGGAGCGATCGGCGCCCCCGGCCATCTGCTCGAGGTCGCGCTCGACGCCGCCGATCTGCCGCCGAGCCTGCTGGAGGTCGGCGCGCATGCGCAGGGCAAGTTCGAGGTTGCGGTCAGCCATCAGGGCTCCTCACGCAGTTGGCGGATGATCTTGGCGGGCTCGCCGCCCCAGGCCACCGCCGCGGCTTCGATCAGGTCGGATCGGTGAATGTCGCGCTGCCTTTGGCACAGCGCGTAGAAGCGCCGGATCTGGCGCAGGGTCAGCTGTCGGCCGATGTCGTCGGGGCTTCGGCCGTATCCGGCGGTGATGAGGACGGCGAAGACTTCCGCGAGGGGCACAGGTTGGCCACTCCCCGAATCGAGTCGGCCAGCCCTCCCGCGAGAACCAGCCGCCTCATGAAAAAAGCGCCGTTGACCCTCCAGAACACCATGGACAGCGACTGGCCATCGGCATCCGGCAGGCTGCGCACCCAGGCAACGTCCTTGTCGGTGCTCATGGCGATCAGCGCCAGCCAGGCATCGAGGTGGTCGGCCAGCACATGGTCGACGAGCTCCGGGTCGTCTTCGCCCTCGGGGATCTCGCGCAGCGCGGACAGGATCGGCCGCGCCAGGGCGATGGCCCGCAGCCCCTCGGCGAAGCGGAACTCGTGCACGCGGATCTCCTCTCCGCAAATGCACAGCGTCTCGTCGGGGAAGAGGATCTCGGGATCCTGCTCGGCCTGCTGTTCGCTCATGCGTCGCTGCCCTCCTGGTTAGCCGGCGGCGCGGCCGTCGACGTAGACCTGCTCGAAGCCGTCGCGCTTCTGCACCGAGATCGCGAAGGCCATCTCCACCGGGTTGTCGCGGCCCTTAAGGGCCAGCTCACCGTCCGGGGTGAGGCGCACCGCGGGGATGAACACGTCGGAGGCATCACCGTCGGTGTTGTCGGCGAAGAAGCGCAGCTCGCCCTCGCGCGGCGCGTCGTTGTGGCTGGCCACCCGGGAACGGGTCTCCGAGGCCGGGGTATAGTCGACGTGAAGGGTCTCCTCGCTGATGGTGCCGCCCTCGAGGATCTCCAGCAGGCCGATCTCGGCATGCACCACGTAGTCGCTGCCCTCGACGTAGGTGGTGGTATCGGTCTCGTCCTGGACGTCCACCGCCGAGACGTTGCGCACCCCGCCAGGATTGGCTGCCGAGGCGCCCAGCTGATAGAAGCGCCCGGGCTGCACGGCGATGGCCTCGTCGGCCACCGGTGTGCCGTCCTGGGTCACGTCGCTGACGCCGCCGACGATGAACAGCGCCACGTTGTCGGGGCTGATGTCGCGGCCGGTCATGCGGCCCGAGCGGGTCACGCGGATCGGGATGTCGCGAATGCGCTCGGCGATCGCCCCGTCGCTGTCGTCGACGGTAAGGTTCTCGCTGCTGGCGGTGATGGCGAAGCCGGTGGTCTGGGCGAAGTAGCGCAGGCCCTCGTAGTCGCCGCTGCCGTCGGTCTTCTTCGGGTTGAAGTAGACCCGGCCGGCGGGGATGACGATGTTGGCGTCTTTGGCCATGACTTAGCCCTCCGACTTGGCGGCAGCCTTGCCGCCGGTGGCTGGGGTGCTGGCGATATGGCCGCTCTGGGTCAGCCGCTCGATCTGGCGCTCGGTCAGCCGGGGCTTCTCGTCGCCATCCGGCTTGAAACGCTTGCCACCCTGGATCAGCGGCTTGGCAAGCCGGACCTCGCGGCGCTTGGCGGGGGTGGGTGTCTTGGTGCTCACGGTCGTTCTCCTCAGTCCACGGACTGGTTGGTCAGCAGGTCGATGCCCCACTGCAGCGGGAAATAGCCATAGCCCCCTCGAGTGAAGGCCGGCCGCGGCGCGCTCTCGCGCACCATCCGGCCGAGACCCTTGGCGGGCCGCCAACCGCCCAGGGCCTGGATCACCTGGGTGAGCAGCGGCCCGGCGGCCTCACGCACGCCTTCGCCGCTGCGCTGGCCCCGGGCCGAACGCACCGAGACGACGGTCATCCAGCGCTGGCGAATGCGGTGGTAGTCGCCCTGATCGACGGCATCGCCCCCGGGCACCTGGTCGCCGGCGTAGAGCACGATCACCGCCGGGGTGACCTGCCGGTCCTCGACCACACCGGCCAGATCCGGCGCCGACTGGATGGCCACCTCGGGCAGCCGGGCCGTCAGGCGGTCGATGATCGCCTGCTCGGCGGCCAGGTAGTCGCTGATCATCAGAAGCCCCCTCCCGGCATCACCCGGCCGCCGGCCTGGAACTCGACGCTGCCGGCGGTGGGCTCGTCACCGTCGCCGCCGATCCCCAGCAGCACCTCGCCCCGGGCCACCGCGCGCAGGAACTTGATGGCGTCCTCGTAGCGCTTGGTGACCTGCTCGGTGGCGGCATCGTCGTAGAGCCGGTAGCGGGCGATGTCGCAGGCGTAGGCCTGGACGATCCGCGGCACCGGCGAGAGCGGTACCGCATAGCCGCCCGCCGCCACCCGGCCGTCGATCTCGCCGTCGGCATCGGCGATGGCGCGGTCGATCTCGTCGCTGTCGATCACCATGCCGGTCTCGTCCGAGGCGAGGTCGAGCAGCTCGTCCTCGCCGAAGCGGCTCACCAGGTCATCGAGGGTGATGTAGGGCATCGGTTAGGCCTCCGGCTCGCCGTCTTCCTCGGCCGGGAAGGTGCACTCCTCGACCTCCAGGGCGGGGTCGGCATGCAGCGCCTCGAGCTGCTCGTCGGAGAGCGCCGAGAGCGCGATGCCGAGCCCCTCCTGGGTGAAGCGGAAGCCGGCCCGTCGGCGCGAGCCGTAGCGCTTGCGGGTGCGCACGAACACGGCGGGGATCTCGCCGCCCTCCCGGGGCTTCGCGTTCGCTTTGGCCTCCTTCGCCTCGGGGACGGCGCCCTGAGGTTCGCTGGCCTCGCCCCGGCCCGCCTCGGGCGTCTGCAAGCTGTCATCGGCGTTGGGCTGGGTCGCGTCTGCCGGCTTGGCCTGAGCCTGTTCCTCGGCGGCCCGGGGCTTCTCCTGGGCCGCCTTGGAGGTCTTGCGGGTGGTGGTCTTCGCGGTCGCCATGATGGCCTCCTGGTCAGGCCGCCGCCCGGACAGGCGGCGGCGCGGGCTCTCGGTCAGCCGCCCCTATCAGGCGCTGGCCAGCCAGGGGTTGAGGATCAGCTGCGAGGTGTTCTGCCAAGGGTTGGTGGCGCCGGCGGCATCGTTCTGGTTCATGAGGATGACGCGGGCCTCGCCCTCCAGGTGGTTGGGCACCATGGTGTGGGTGTGGCGCAGCCCCAACGGGCGGCCGTGGTCGCCCGTGAGCGTGGTCAAGCGCTGGCGGGCGGCCTTGTAGTTGGCGGCGTTGAACTCCTGGTGGGAACGCACCACCAGCTGCCACAGGCCCGGGCCGGCGTTGACCCGTGCGTCCGTGCCGAACATGAAGTCGTCGGTCATGAAGACGCGATCGCTCATCAGGTCGGTCAGGGCGCGGAAGTCGTAGTCGCGACGGCGCTGGAAGACCATCGGCTTGATGGCCCGCGAGAGGTCCATCACGTACCAGGCCGGGCCGCTGCCGCCCATGTCGTTGGAGACCGAGGTCTCGGCGCCGCTGGCATCGAGCACCGGGTGGTCGGTGTCGAACAGGTTCTGGCCGTCGTAGCACAGCGGGTTGGCCTCCAGCACCTCCACGGCGAGCTCGTTGGGGTGCTCGCGGGAGCTGCGGCCGAACTCCTGGAAGGTCGGGCCGTAGACGCCATAGGTGTCGTCCTCGATGGCATCGCGGGGCACGCCGGCGGTCAACTCGAACTTGCGGTTGCGGATCGAGAAGTCGCTGCTCTCAAGGCCATGGATCACCCGGTCGCCCAGCCACTCGCGCATGCGCGGCAGGGACTTCAGCCAGGGGTAGACCTCCACGGCGGTGGTGCTAGGCACCGTGGTGCAGAACAGCTCATAGAGCGCTCCCTGCTCGCCCAGCGAGTTGAAGCCCTGCTGGAAGTTGGTCTTGTAGGCCTTGTACAGGGCCTGGAGATTGGCGGACGTGAGGTTCATGTCAGGCTCCTATCAGGCGGTGGGATCGATCAGGACCCAGACCCCGTTGTCGTCGACGTCGTCGATGACGCCGGCGGCCGAGCGAGTGCCGGTGCCATCGGTGGCGGCCACGGTCTGGTTGTCGACCAGGTAGCAGGGCGTGCCGATCATGGTGCGATCGATCGGGTCTCCGCCGTCGTTGGCGAAGTGGAAGCAGCCGCGCTCGATCTGGGCGAGCTCGTCACCGTCGGCGCCGCTGGTGTTGTCGACCTGCTCGTAGAACACGCCCAGGGCGGTGAGGCCGGTGGCGGTGCTGGCCGGCGCGGCATAGCCCGCGGCGTTCATCACCGCGATGGCGCCGGCGTAGCACAGGGACCCAGCGGCGACGGGATGGCTGCGCCGAGTGCCGGCGCGGGTCGGGGTGTTGCGGTTCTTGGTAGCGGCGACCATGGTGGCGCTCCTCCTGGTTTACTCGGCGTCGTCGACCGGGTTGGCCTTGCGGTAGTCCTCGGGCGAGATGTCCGTGGCCTTGCACACCGCCAGCTCCTCGTCAGAGAGGCCGTGCGGGCCCTTGCCGCCCTCGCCGTCGCCCTGAGGCGCCTTGCCAGCGGTCTGGGTGCTGCCCTTGAGCGCGGCGATGCTCGGCGCGTCCTCCAGGTGGGCCTTGAGCGCGGCCAACCCCTGGGCCTTCAGCCAGTCGGCGGTGGCCTTGCCGGCGATGCGGCCGTCCTTCATGCCCTCGTCGATCAGGCGCTCCATCTCCTGGTCCTCGCCCACCCTGGCGGCGGAGAGCGCGGCCACGGCCTCGTCATAGACGGCCTTGGGCACGAACTTGGCGGGGTCCGGCTCGGCCCCGGCGGCCGGCTTGGCGTCGGCCTTGGCCTTGAGCGCGGCGACCGCCTCGGCGGGTGTGTCGTCGTCCTTCAGGCTCAGCGCCTTGCGTACGCCGTCGGCCTCGCCGGCCTTGGCCTTCAGCGCCGCGATGGCGCCATCGATCTGCTCGTCGGTGGCGTCGGCCTTGAGGCCCAGCGCCTTGATCAGCTGTTCGCGGTTCACGGTGGAATCCTCGTCTTGCGGTGCGGCGGTGCTGGGCGCCCGGCGCGCGGCCGCCAGCTCGGCGATGCCATCGTCGATGGCGGGGGTGTTGGTCAGGGCGAGATGCAGCAGGTCGTTCACGGCCCCGGTGTTGGGGTCGTAGGGGAAAACGGGGCTGAGGTAGCGGTACTCGCCGGCGGCGATCATCTGCTCGGCACGCTCGGTCCACTGGATACGCCCGTAGAGGCCGTCGTCACGCCACTCGAGCGAGCGCGGATCGACCCAGCCGGACGCCGGCGCCGGCTGGCCGTTCTGGTCGGCCAGCAGGATCTGGTGCTCGTAGTCGATGGCGATATCGGTGGTGCGGGCGGCGGCGCGCTGGATCACGTGGGCCGCCCCGGCGGCGTCCAGGTGCCAGGGGCCCTGGCCCTCCAGGGAGCCGCGCGGGGCATCGAAGGTGCCGCCGGGGATCAGCCGGGTCTTGTCGTCGCCGGTGGTGACGGCCAGGGCACACACCGCCACCGGATGCTCCGGACGGGATGCCGACAGGACGGCCAGGGGTGAGGTGGTGCGAGAAATGATCATGCCCGCAGCTTGGCGGGCATGAGGGTGAGGCTGGATTTAAAGCGTCTTGGTAGTTTCAAAGGCGGGACGCTGGGGAAAACTGACTAGTTGCTGCTCGTTCCTGGCCCCTCACCAGTCTCTTTTTCACGCCGTCGGCGAATCTGGTGCTCCATGGCACTGACGTGCTTTCGACTTAGGACCTCGGGTAGCTGGAAGGAGTGCACAATCCCGAGAGTGGTGAAAAAGAGCAGCGCATGCTCGGTCACCTGTTGTGCAAGCGATGGCCATGACGAGTCCAAGGTCGTCAGGAATGCCAATACCAGCACCATCAGGTAGATATAAAACGTCAACTTGTGACGGAGTAGCTCATTACGAATTAGTCTGAGGTAGTAAGTATCCTGGCGCCAGTTCCGCCCTCTCAGGACACGGTCATTTGCCACAATGGCCATCACTGCGGCCAGGAAGCCGGCTAAGATGGAAAATACCGTGACCAGCACAATTACGGCATTTTCACTATTGTGGTACCAAGGTTGCAGAAACCAAGAAGCCACTCCGGCCAGCGCAACGCTGGCCAGAGCTATAATTATCTTCTGCTGGCTTATCCTTGGCCGATCAACGCTCATCGTTGCCATGCGCCTCGTTGTCTAAGCTCCTCGCGGAAGGTATCCAGCTCCTGCCAGACGTCCAGCGGATCCAGGTCGTTCTGGCGCTCCTTGCGACGGAGTCTGATGAGCTTAGTTAGGATGACGTCTCCTGATTTGATGAGGTTACCTGAGCGAGTTCTGATGTGAACCTCAGAATCATCAGGTACTTCATCAATCATATCCTCTCCGGCAGCATCCACCGTTGAGAGCACAACTGGTGTTGCGGTTTTACCACCGGCTGGAGAGATGGTTGTAACGACGTTGATATCCCCCCAGTGACGAGCCAGAATCTCCCTCTGTTCTTCGTCCGGGGCATCTTCGGAGAAGAGCTCCTGCAGGGTGTGCTTGAGCTGCCGCACGGCACCACTCACACGACCACCTGCGTCTGGCTCCAGTTCTTGGGTAGCAGCGTACATCGTTCCCTTGATGGTCAGTTCGCCGACCCCTTCCTGCTCCAAGGTCCGACGCTTGTCCTGATTGGATGCGGGCTCGAAGTCAAAGGCCTGCGCCGCCGGCGCAAGATTGGCCAAGTCGAAGAGAGCCCGGAAGTACCGGCTTACCGTTCCGTAGCCTCTCATCCCGCCATCGGTGCAGATCAGGAGTTCATCTTGGTCAATGAGGACAAAGGCATCGGCCAGCTTGAACGCGCGCCGAGCAGGTGGTGCTGTTGGGGCGTCCTCATCTTGATCCGCCTCCACGTCGGCCCCGAATGTGCCCATGGCTTCTCCAGGGGCTCCGGCGCCGAGCGCGAGCTTCAGTGGCCGCCCGGGTTCATTCCACTCATGGTGGCGTTGGCGCACTCCAACCAGGCCCAGTGTCGACATCTGAACTTTCGTTTCGCTAACAGTAGACCTCAGCTGTAGCGCTTGACGGACCAGTTCTTGAAAGCTCACTCCCGGGCGAGTGTTTGGGTTGTAGAGGGCGCGGACGTAGTGGATCTTCTTATAGGCCGGACGGCGAGCCATGATATCTTCCCTGTCGTAGTACTGAGCCCCCCTTTGTAGCCGACCCCCCCGCCCAGCGTCCAGCAATGGCCCAAAATCAAAATCTAACGCGCCTCTAACCCGCCTCCCCGCTGTTACATGGCCGCTGGCCCCCAGCTTCACCCATATCATCCCTCACAGCCCCCACAGTCGCTTCGCCTCATCGCCCCATCAGATACCGCTCAAGGATCTCCAGCACCGGCTGCTCGTCCTCGTCGGCCAGGCCCAGCCAGGGGCGCGCCGGGATATCGCCCCAGGGGATCGGCGTGCCGTTGCTGGCCTGGCCGAACGCCCCCCGCTCGGCGCCGAACTGGTGGACCGCGCCGTACTTGCGGTCGGTACCGAACAGCAGCGCCTCTAGGGAGACGTCGTAGCGCAGCAGGTCGCGCAGGTAACCGTCGCGCACCAGGATCTTGTCGCGGTTCTTCTTCTTGCGGGCCTGGGTGGCCTCGGAGAGCGGCGCCCAGGGCGTGCCGTCCGGGGCCTTCTGGGCGTCCCAGCGATCGCGGTGAGCCATGTCGAGATACTCGCCGATCTCGCGGAAGGCCGGGCGCGGGTCCTCGACCCGGTCGAGCAGCTCGCCCAGGGCCACCAGGACCGGGCGGGCCGCGATGTCGAACTGGATGCGGGCACCGGCCATGTCAGTCCTCCTCTTCGCCGCGTCTATATAGCCGCACGCCGCGGCGCCATTGCGTCACGCGCTCGTCCTCGGCGCTGCCGATCCAGGCCGCCCAGCCGGCGCGGCCCCACTCCATCATCACCGCCCCGGCTTCCCTCAGCCATGCCAGGTAGCGGCGGCGCAGGCGCCAGTGCCCGGCGGCCTCGTCGAAGACCAGCGCCGTCCAGATCTCGTCCGGGGCGTCGATCGCCTCGGCCAGCAGGGTGAGATGCCCCGCGAGCTGCCCCAGGGCCAGCTCCCCGGCCTCGTCGACGAACAGCTGGCGAGAGAGCGGCAGGATCTCGCCCAGGGCATCGGGCCGGAAGGCCACGCTGTCAGCATCGGCCCCGAACCGGCCCAGGAACGCCTCGACCTCTGCCTCCGCTCCTTGTACCGCCGGCCGTTCCGGGGCCGGGCGCGGTACCGGCGGCGAGTCAACCGCTGGTCGTGCCGGGGCGGTGCGCGCCGCCGGTACCGGCTCACGCAGCGGCCCCGGGGTGATACCACGAAGCCGGGCCACGCCGGGGCGATGCTCGAAACCGGGGTCGATGCCCACCGGCACGCGCACGGTGCGCGGGTTTGGCCCGTTGGCCCCCACCACGCGCTCCTCGTACTCGATAGGATCGGGTCGTGTCACGGCCAGGCCCAGCCGTTCGACGTCGGCCTCGCTCAGGGTGTACTTCTTGCAGCTGCAGCCCCAACCGTTCTGTGGTGTCCAGGTGTCCCACCAGGGATCGTCCAGCGGCACCACCAAGCCATCCTTGGCCAGGTGGTGCGGCCGGGGATGCTCGCTGCCGCCGTGGCGGTAGAGGCCATAGGGCCGCGCCCTGCGCAGCTCGGGGTCGGCCATCTGCGCCTCGCGGCCGGCGGCGTAGCTCTGGCGCAGGTTGGTGTCGTAGATCACCCGCGAGCGCCAGCCCCGGCTGCCGTTATAGCTCCAGCCGTGGCGGGCGACGATGGTGTCGAAGTCGCGCCGGAAGTCGTCCAGGGTGCGGCCCTCGGCGATGGCACGGCCCACGGCATCGGCGAAGTCCTCGACGATCGCCTGTCGCGTGGCGCCGGCCACGGCGAAGGCCTGGTCGTTCTCCCGGCCGTAGACGTCGTCCCAGGCCAGGGTGGGGATCGGCACCCGCTCCCGGAAGACCGAGATCTGCTCGCGGAACGGCAGCGAGCCATAGCGGGCGGCGACCATCAGGCGCCCTCCAGGATGTCGTAGCGGCCAGCCAAGTGGGCGGCGGCCAGGGCCTCGGTCATCACCGCGGCGAAGTCGTCCAGGGGCAGCGCGTCACCGAGCGCGGCCAGCCGATCACGCAGGTCCTCGAGGTCGGCGGCGGCCTCCACCTGGGCGCGAACCTGCTTGACCCAGGGCTCCAGGGCCGCGTCGCCCTCGGCCTGCAGGCGCTCGTGCTGGGCCTCGGAGACGTCGCGCACCGGCGGCAGCGCCTCGCGGGCGGCGGCCAGGCGCTGCGTTGTGGCTGCCTGGGGCTGAGGCTGTGGCTGAGCCAGCGCGGCGTCCTTGGGCTGGAGGATCTCCTCGCGCTCGCCCGCCTCGGGAATGCGGGTCTTCTCGTGCAGCCACCAGCGCGGCACCCGGGCGCCCATGTCGACGAAGACCGGCAGGGTATCGGCCAGCACCTTGAAGTCCTCGGTCTCGCCGAGGTCGAGGTAGAAGCGTGGGGCACGGCGGCGGTCCTCGATGCCGAAGTTTAGGGCGGCCATGGGCCACAGCACGAAGCGCTGGATGCTGCCGGCGTACTGACGCACATCGGAGCGGATCAGCGACTGCTGACCGCGCTCATGGACGTTGCCCAGGGCGTTGGTGTTGGTACCCTCGCCGGTGCCGGAGGTGAGCGTGCCGCCGAGAATCGCCTTGGCCTTGGCCCGCTCGCACCAGTCCATCATCACCTTGTAGACGTCCGCCGAGCTGCTCTTGCCGGCGGCCTCCATGAACTCCAGCGACATGCCGTCGGGGATGATGCCGGCGGCGTCCTTGCCCATGGCCACCACCGCCTTGAGCAGCGTGGCCTTCTCGCGGTCGGTGGCGTTCTTCGGGTACTTGCCGACCCGCGCCGGCATGCCGTAGATCTCCAGCAGCTTGGAGAGATCGCCCAGGGCGTAGTTCTGGAACAGGTAGGGCCAGGCCAGCATGCGGTGAATGCCCATACGCGCCACGTAGCCCGGCTTGGCGCGGTGGCGGTGCTCGATCCAGCCCAGCGGCCACAGCGCGGCGCCGGTGGCGGACTGGTCGCGCAGGGTGATGACGTCCTGGTCGTCCGGGTGCAGGCGGAACCAGGAGTGAGGGCGCAGGATCGGCTGCTCGACATGGCGCATCGCGCCGTCGCGCGCCCAAGGCAGCTCCAGGTTGGCCCAGCCATGGCCGATGCCGGTGCCGAGATCGAGGATCATGTCCTCGACCTCGAACCCGCTGAACACCTCGGCGGCCTGGTCGGCGGCCTGGCGCTCGGCGGCGCTGGCATTGT
Source organism: Halomonas halophila (assembly GCF_030406665.1). Classification (NCBI taxonomy): domain Bacteria; kingdom Pseudomonadati; phylum Pseudomonadota; class Gammaproteobacteria; order Oceanospirillales; family Halomonadaceae; genus Halomonas; species Halomonas halophila. The sequence goes on from NZ_CP129121.1 coordinate 2,463,534, forward strand.
CCGGTGGCACGATCTGCCACTCCAGCTCGGCGGCGAGCTGACGCCGCTTGCCGAGGTCCGCGCCGATCTGCGAGTCCTTCTCCTCCATGTCCTCGAACAGCTCGCTCTGGGCCTTGAGGTGGCCCTGCTCGGCCTCCTCGAGGATGCGGTAGAGCCGCGCCGGCGTCAGTCCCTTGCTCGGGTGTTCGGAGAATTCGCGCTTCAGTTGGCCCACCCGGGCCTCGCCGATGCCGTCCTCTTCGTCGGTCTGCTGGCTGTCGAGCGCCTCGCGGCCGCCGCCGAACAGGCGGTTCACCAGCCCCTTGATGGCTACCATGCGCCACCTCCCCAGTCATCGGTGAAATCGTCGTGGTCGTCGTCTGGATCGAGCGTCGCAGGGCCGCCGCGTGGCACGCGGATGAAGTCGATCTCGGTGGCATCCAGATCGGCCGCGTGATCGGCCAGCACGCAGGCCATCGCCCCGTCCCCGTGGCGCTGGCCGCTAGTCTTGCCTTCGGGCAGCCGGGCCACGCCGCGCACCAGCTTGAAGGCCCGGTGATCCTCCACCAGGTCGTCGTTCTGGGGCAGCGTGATGGTGCCGTCTTCGAAACGCGCTTTATAGCGAGGCATGCGCTCCCGGTACCAGCTCTCGGTGGCCTGCACCTGGTCGACGATGGCGCCCCACTCGTCGTGGGCCGTCTCGCCGATGTAGGCGCCGTTGCCGCGGCTGTCGATGGCCACGCCGCTGAGCCGCGGCAGGCCGTTGCCAATGGCGAACAGCACCTGCTCCTGCTGCTTGAACGGGACGTTGTGCATCTCCATCAGGAACGGCACAGACCGGTGCAGGGTCTCGCCGATCTCCAAGGGAGCGATCACCGAAAGGTCACCGGAGCGGGCAAAGTCCTGGCCCAGGGCGTGGCGGCGTTGGGGGTTGAGCTTGGCCAGCAGCGGCTTGAGGTTCTCGCGGATCCAGTCGTCCATTTCGGCGGCGCGGGCCGGCTCCGGCAGCGCGTTGTAGGCCTTGGTGCCATCGAAGCGCAGCACCGGCGCCGGCGACATGCAGGCCTCGATCATCACGCGGGTGAGGTAGGCACCGCCGCCCTGGGCCGGGATGCAGAACAGCTCCTCGTCCTGGTTGGGCTTGTAGCGGTTGATCATCTGCTGCCGCCACTGCGCCTCGCCCTCGCGGCTCCATACCTGGCCGGTGACCTGGCAGATGCGCTGGTAGAGGCCATCGGCCAGGGCCTCGTCGAAGTCGACGCGGTGCAGGCTGTAGTCGTAGCGCTCGGCGCGGATGTCGTTGATCAGCTCGTTGAACGGGTTGTCCTCGCCGTTGTGCGTACTGATGATGCGGATCTGCCCGCCCCAGATGGTCATGGCCATGGCGGCCTTGAGCAGTTCCTGGATGTCGTCGACGAAGGCGGCCTCGTCGATCACCAACCGCTCGCCGGGGCGGCCCTTGGAGCGCAAGTTGCGCGGGTTAGAGGTGAAGGCCTGGATCTGGTGGCCGGAGTCGAACTTGATGGTGTAGGTCAGCACCTGACGCTCGTCGACCTCGATCACCGACTCGTCGATCTGGCTGGCTGCCATCTGGTAGGCCTTGGCCCAGCCGGCGCAGTCCTGGATGAACCCCTGAGTCATCTCCTTGTTGTAGGAGATGTAGTAGACGTTGGCGCCCAGCTCGGAGGCGGCATAGAGCACATCGTCCGCCGCCTCGGCGTAGGACAGGCCGATCCGGCGGCTCTTCTCGATCATCTTAACCGGGCTGGGATCGGCCACCCAACGCCGCTGGTAGCCCAGCAGTACGCTCTGGTCGCTGTTCACGCTCACGCCAGGCCCTCCAGGATTGCCGCACGCAACGCCGCGACGCCATCGTTGGAAAGGCCCTGGGCACGCCCTGCGGCTTCCGCCTTGTCGGCCGCCTCCTGGGCGGCTTCGACGCGTAGCTCCCGGGCCCACTTCTTCTGCCCCAGCGAGACGCGGCCGATCTCGGCCAGCGCGCGTGTCACGCTGCCCAGTTGCTTGGCGGCCTTGGCCGGATCCTGCTCGGCCTTGCGCATGGCGATAGTGATGCGCAGCAGCTGGTCCTGGACCATACGTGCAGTAGCGTCGATCAGGTGGCCGCTCTCGTCCTCCTGGTCGGTGGCCATGGCCTTGGCCAGCTCGGTGGTCTTGCGCACGTCGCCCATGGCCTCCTCGAACTCTTCCTGGAGGTCCTGGCCATAGCGGTGCACCGAGCTGCGCGAGACATTGAAGCCGCGCTCCGCCAGCCACTCGGCGAGCGAGGAATAGCCCTGGAAGCCGGTGCTGACCAGCCGCTCGTTGAGCTCGTCGCGGATCTCGGCCGGCAGGTCGTAGACCTTGTTGCGTGGCGGCATGGGAATCTCCTCAGGCATCGCCGGGACGCGGCTTGGCCACTCCAGGCACCTGGGCGGTGCCATTGGCGACGTCGGCACCACGGCCGGTCAGGGTGACCACCCAGCCGGCGCGGGGCTGCTGGCAGATCAACAGCCCCTGCTCCTCCAGCCAAGCTAGGTCGCCGTGCAGGCGATCGCGGCTGACATGATGGGCATAGGCGCCCTTGAGCTCGTCGTTGAGGCTGTACTCGTTGGTGGTGTATTGGTTGCGCCGGCTGAGGATGCGCAGGATCCCCAGGCGGCGCCCTTCGGTCTCGAAGTCCTGGTAGCTCATGATTTCCCCCGTTCCGTGAGCAGGTACTCGTGCAGGCGATTGAGCAGCGAGTTGCTCGATTGCATCTGGGCCGCCAGCTCGGCCACGCCGCGGTTCATGGTGGCCATCTCGGTGCGCAGCTGTTCGATCTCGCTGTAGCCCGGTCGGTTGTCGAGCGTCTGCTCGATCCGGGAGACGTGCTTGTCGAGGTCGTCGATGCGTCCGTTGACCTCCGCGATCGCCTTGCCAGTGGCCCGATGCTTGTTGGTCCACCAGACGTAGAAGGCTACCCCGGCCATGAACAGCGCCTGAGCGACGTCGAACAGCACCTTGGCGGCGGTCCAGTTGATCCCTTCCATCACTCCCTCGGCTCGTCGGATGTGTGATCATCGATGCACCGCGAGGCGTGACGCCTGACGGCGGCCAGCGCCTTCCAGCCCCGCTTGCCCCAGCCGTGCAGCTCAGAGAGGTAGAGCGCGACATCGCGCTGCATGTACTCGCCTTGGGGGCGGTCCGGTTCAGGCGCCTGCCCCGTCATACCGACCGGGGCCGCGCAGACGATCGGCGCGGGCGGCGTCGCCGGGCGTTCCGGGGTGGCGTTGCAGCCGGCCATGGCCAGCACCATCCCGATCAGCACCAGCAGGACCAGCCACCGCAGGCGCCGATCGTTCAGGCACAGCGCCAGCATGACGATGCCGAAAACGCCGATACCGATGGCCAGTTGGTCCAGGGGCCCGTTCACGGCAGATCCTCTAGGGCCTGGCGCAGCACCGGCGCCACGGGGCCGTCGTCCTCGGCCGGGGCTTGGCGGATGCGCTCACGCAGCTGCCAGTAGTCGGTAGCATCGGCGGCGAGCTCGTCCTGAAGCGCGGCCACAGCGGCCTCGGCCTCGCGGCGGCGCTGCCGGGCGTCGTCCCGGTCGGCCTCGGCCTGGTGGGCCCGGTCGCGCCAGCTGTCGCGCTTATCGATCATCATCGCCAACTCGGTCTGGGCGGCGTCGCGCTCGGCGGCCAGACGAACGCGGTCGAGCCACAGCCAGCCGCCCACGATCACTACCAGGGCGACGGCGGCGAGGAACGCCCACACGCGGCCCGGCAGCAGCCCAGTGATCATCCGCCACATGGCGCACCTCCCGCCCAGCCGGCGCGCACATAGCGCGGGGTCAGGGTCAGCAGGATGCGTCGCACATAGGCGCGGTTCTCGCGCTCGGCCCAGCCGGCGCGACGGGTGTATTCCTCAACGGAGCCGAACCACACGCCCGGGTTGTCGCCGGCGGCGCGGGCCAGCTTCTGGTCGCGGTAGACCCAGCCGAGACCGCCGTTATAGGCAGAGAGCGTCATGGCCCAGTGCTGGCACTGGTCGGCGGCGTCGATGCGCCGCCAGTGGAAGCGGTTGTAGCGGGTCTGGGCGCGCATGGCCCAGCCGGGGGAATACGGCGCCGCGGCGCCGAGATCCGGGTAGAGCTCGGCGATCCAGCTCGACGTCGACGGCATGAACTGGGACAGCCCCTGTGCGCCCACGGGGCTGTCGACATGAGGCCGCCAGGCGCTTTCCTGGTGGATCTGGGCGCCGTGCAGCGCGACTCGACCGTCGAGCCCCCATTCCTGCTGGACCACCCGTGTCAGTTCGCGGTGATAGCGCTCGGCGGCGCTAGGGATCGGCTGGGCGACGGCGGGATGACAGCTGGCCATCAGCAGGGTCAGCAGCAACAGCGCGATACCGGTGCGGGTGCGCAGCCCGCAGAACAGCACCCAGCCGAGGGCGAACATCACGGCTCCGCCGATCGTCACGCCCTGGGCGAAGTCCTCGAGCAGGCGTTCTCTGGCTCGGTTCATGCGCCACCTCCCGGGGTGTGCTCGATCAACTTCGTGACGAGGCGATGCAGGCGGGCGATCTCGGTCAGGTTCTCGGTGAGGAGAGCTTCGCCCAGGCATTCACCGACCAGCTCGCCGAGCTCGCACAGCAGGCCATGTAGCTCCGGCTGACGTTCGGGGTCGACCCGCTCGGGATCGGCCGGTGGCGCTGGCGGTGCGGGAGGCGGCGGCGGTGTCGAAGCGGGCGCGGCAGGTGTCGGCGCCGTCTTGGCCTTCGGCGCCTGCGGCTGGGGCGTTGGCGCCGGCTTTGTCACCGGGCACGCCTTGGCCGGCTTGCCCCGGTTGAGCGCGCGCAGGGCCTGACGGCCGGCATCGGTCAGCATCACGCCCGAGCCGGTGCCGCCGTCGCGCTGGTAGTCGATCAGCCCCTCGGCACGCAGGGCGCCAAGCTCGGCATCGGCCGCGTTGCTGGCCGCCTTGTCCTTGGCATTGACGGCCACCGGCACCAGCCACGCCGGCATCGGCCCGGAGCGGTCGGCCGTCTCGGCAGCGATGGCAGCGAGGATGGCCCGGCGATCGATGGCCATGTCACACCCCCAGGCCCAGGGCGATCAGTGCCGCGGCGATGATGATGGCGCGGCGAAGCATCGAGACGGTGAAGCAGCGCGCCGTGTTGTCGATGTTGCTGCTGTTGCTGAACCGATGCGGACGGGCGTAGGGGAACAGCGTGCGGTCGATCCAGTAGCCCAGGTAGGCGCCCAGGCTCAGCTTGGTCAGGCTCCAGAGGAGCACGCCGAGCTGGTGGGGATACAGCAGGCCGACGATGGTGGCCATAATCAGCGCGGCCACCAGCCAGGGGCCGACGCGGAACTTGTCGCGGAGAGTCTGGGGAAGCATGGTGCCCTCGCCTGAAGAGGAAGGAAGTGGCTCAACGGGTGTCGTGAGCCTTCAGGCTAGGGAGTAAGTGGGACGGCTCGGGATTCAAGGCCCTTACGAAAAACGCCTCGCACGATGCGAGGCGTTTTCGGAATGAACAGGCATTCAAACCTGTTACGCAATGGCCGTAAAGGCCTCTTACCAGTGGCAAGCCTCTCTCAGCGGCTCGATAGCCTCCTCAAGCCCAGTGATGGGAAACTGGGTGGTGATGGGCGACTGACTGAAAGGCGTCGCGCGCACCGTCAGGGTGTCATGACCGAACATCTGGCGAATCACTGGAATGGAACTACCGCCATTCCATAGCCCGAGCGACTTGTTATTCGTGGACTCGTTCATCCGCATCGTTCGAGCCTGCTGATCATCGATACGTAGTGTGACCTGTCCATACTGGTTCAGGCTCGCCATGTGATGGCCACCGAACTGCAACACCATGGACGTCTTGTTTTCCATACAGCGAACCCACAGTGCAGCATCGACATCACGCCCCAATCGATCCTGGACCGGCTCTTTGGATGTGACTCTCAAGTACACAGACTTCGAATCGTCAATGGGTGACGTACTCTCGTTCACCATCCAGCTCGATTCCTGAGACACCTCTTGAGCAGGACGGTACTCGGCGTCGTAACAGGCCAGTCGTCTCTGATCGTTCGAAATGTCGGTGCAACCCTCTGAGGCCTGGGCCGCGCCCAGCGAGGAAGCCATAGCGGTAAAAAGGACTGCTGCGGTTGTCTTCTTCATTATCCATCCCTTATACGATCCCTACGAAACTGAGCTTATCAGAAGATTCCGAATAGTACTTAGCCTCGATCAACTCCGGGACTTTCGAGATGGTTGCTCCGTGCAGGCCCAAACCAGGGCGACGATCCAGCCAACAAACGTCCATCCGGCCACCAGGTTCAGCACGCTGATCGCTACCGCATTCGGCATGTCGCGCAGGGCGGCGATGATCAGCGGCAGGAAGTAGATCGCGACGGAAAAGGCGAGGACCAGCAGACCGAGGATCGGCTTGGTGGTGAGGTACTCTGCATAGAGCTTGAGGGTGGCGACATCCGGCATGACGCTCACCTACTTCTTGAATCTGGCCACGACCACCAGGACGGCGCCGATCGCGGCCGGCAGCAGCGGCGCCAGCTCGCCGAGGCCATAACCGCCCAGCATCGGATCCTGCTCGGGCTGACCTAAGGCCAGCAGCAGCACCACGCTCAGCAGAATCAGCACGATGCCAATAATATCCAGCCCCTTGATGCCCTGACGGCGCTCTTCATTGCTGTGACTCATGGCGATGCTCCCTGGTCCGTTTGTGCGGCGTTCCTACTTGAGCGTATCAGAACAGTTCGGACTGCACCCTGGCCAGGGCCAGCTTGCGCTGCTCGGCGAGGATGGCGTAGATCTGCACCTCGGTGAGGCCGTGGCGAATTGCCAACGCCGTGATATTGGCGCCGTCGAAGGCTTCCCAGATGGCCCGATCGCGCAACGCCCGATTCAGCGCCTCCCCCTTGGGCACGTAGAGGCTACGACCACCGGCATACTGGGCCAGCGCGCGCACCGCTCGAAAGGCGCGTTCACGGGCGGTGGCTTCGTCGTCGCCGGCACGACATAGTGCCGCGCTGATCACCGTCACCATGTCACTCAGGCCCTGCGGCCACTTGCGCAGGATCTCGGGATCCTGGAGGCGCTCCAGGGCGTCTTCGGGGATCTCGAAGCCCATGTCCAGGTTATCGTCTGCCATCAGCCGTCACCTCCATGCCGCTTGTTGTCGATGATCAGCGCCTGCATCAGGCGCTGGAGCTGGTCGTCGTCGAGCCAGTCGACCCGCTCGACCTGGAACATGCGCTGGGCCATGCCGTCGGCGTAGGCCCAGGGCCGGCCGGCGTGAGCGAGCAGCGCCTCGACCTTGCCCATCACCACCTTTCGGGTGGCCGGCGGCCTGGGCGACTTGCGGCCCGCCTTTTTCGCCGGCTCGGGCTGCCAGCCCAGCCGCCGGAACTCATGCAGCACGTTGCCCACGTTGCGGTTGGTGAGTTCTTTGGCACTGCTGACCCCGGCGGTACGCGCCAGGATCGCCAGGTACTCGTCGTCGCTGAGACCGAGTTGGCTCTTGGCGATATGGATCTGGGCGAGCTTGCCGCGGGAGATCATGAACGGGCTCCCTGCGCCGCCAGGCGACGCTGCTTCTTGGCGATCACCGACGGCAGCTGCTCATAGCAGGCCTTGCACGGCTGGCGGCTCTTGCCGCGGCTCTGGTAGTAGAACTCGGCATCGTCGGGCCACCAGTCGCCGCACTTGCTGCAGCAGCGCTCGGGGCCCAGCTCGGTGAATCGAATCCACTTGCTCATCACACCACCTCATCGCGGGGCAGCAGCTCGAGATCCGGGAAGTGCTTCTTCAGGTGACTGATCAGCGGGCGCGGGCTGTTCCAGTAGGGGCTGACGATCATGGTGCGAAGCGCCGTCATCTCGTCGGCCTTCTTCTTACCGAAAACCCGCTTAAGCCTGGAGTACTCCTTCAGGGGCCACGCGCGGCGATTGCGCGGGCGATAGAAGCGCCCCTCCGGGTGCTCAGGGCGCCCGTGCTCGTCGACGCTCGTCCACTTGCCCTTGATCCAACCATCGACATAGGTCTCGATCACCAGCCGCTCGCCGTCGACACGCTTGTAAAACGCCACCTCATGGCCATCGGCGATCACGGTGATGGTGCCGAAAGCACCCTTGAGCGATCCCGCTATCTGCTGCCACTTGTCCATCATGTACCTCGTTGGCTGCTCATCAGGCCCGGCGCACCACCGCCGGACGACGCCCCCCTCAGGGGCGTTTCGCTCACACCCCCGCGATGTCGAGGCTGATGGACTGGTACTGGTCGCTGTCGCCGACCCGTTCGTAGAGGCGGATGTAGCTCTTGGAGCCGGTGACCTGGACCGCGTCGGAGATGGCATCCATGGCCTTGCGCCAGCGGTCGTCCTGGATGTCGAGCCGGCGCAGGCTGAGCACCTGGCCGGTGCGGATGTTGCCGGCCTGGTCGACCCGGAAGGCGTCCTGGACGATGGTCGCGATCTCGGGCCGGGCATCGGCGGTCCACTCGCGCAGGCAGTCGTCGATCAGCTCCTTGGCGGCCTGCAGGCGCTCGTCGAAGGTGATGTTCTCCTGGATGGCGCGCACGACCTTGTAGCGGCCATTGAAGGAGACGAGCTGGACGTTGCCCTTCTTGCCGCCGAGCTGGACGTCGTACTCCTGGGCGGACTGGTCGATGAGGCCCTGGATCTCGCTGAAGGCGTCGGCCTTGAAGGCCTTGAGCTGCTCGCGCAGCTGGCGACCACGCTCGGCCAGCGACAGCACCAGGTCGTCACGCAGCTGGTCGACGGGCTTGATCTGGTCCTCCGGCACCAGGCGGCCCTGGTGGTCCTGGCGGTAGCCTTCGGGGATTCGGGTGGGCGCGTTCATTGGGCGTCTCCATAGCGTTGTTCGAGTTGGATGTCGCGGCGCACCTGTTCGATGGCATTCAGGTAGCGCTGGGTATGCGGCCCGTGCAGGCAGACGAAGGCCGCGTGGGGCTGAAACTGATGGCTGCTGACGATGGCCACGGCGATCTGTTCGCGCTGTTCGGCGCCCAGGTCTCGCAGCAGCTGGCTGACGGGGGCGTCACCGATCTCGGCGGCATCGATCAGGCGCAGAGCGGGATTGGGGGATGTCATGTCAGGCACCTCGCTTGGCGAAATTGGCCGCATTGCTGCGGGCGGGATGTCGGTGGTGATGCAGCGGCTCGATGATGGCGCCGTTGCGCCGAGGCAGATGGGTCAACGGGCGTTGCGCCTTCTCGGCGTCGGCACGCCACTGGGCCTGCAGTTCATCGAGGTCGATCAGCTCGCCTCGCTCGATGGCGGGTGTGTTGCCCTGGCCACCCACGCCCAGGCCGGTATCCCAACGTTGCCAGATACGCAGGGCGGCGGCCTGCTGGGCGGGCAGCAGCGGCTCGTTGGTCAGCGCCAACAGCTCGTAGCGGAAGACATTGGCCAGGTACTGCTCGAGGTTGATGCCGTAGCGCGCCAGGCGCAGCAGCATGAAGCGGTCGGCATAGTGCTCGAGCTCGGCGTCGCTATAGGTGCGCATCGTGGGCCTCCATCAGTTCCCGCAGGGCGATGACGGTGTGGGCACAGCCGCACTCGTCGAGGATCTTCTCCAGGTCCGGGCGCGGCAGCGTCAGGCTGTCGTGGCGCTCGCCGAGCCGCCGGATGGCGAGGATCGGCCGCCGGCAGTGGGCGCAGCGGTGGTCGCTGTCGACCTCCCGGTGGCCCAGCGGGCCATGCTTCGGGCAGGCGTAGCGGGGCCGCGGGTCGGCCGGCTGTGGCGGACGATAGGGGCTGCGAATGATCGGGGCGGTCTCGGTGCTCATGATTCCGGCTCCTGTTCTTGCGGGCGCGGCGCGCCTTCCAGCAGTTGGCCCAGACGCTTGGGGCCTCCCGGTTGCGGCTGGGGCCTAGCTTCCCCCTGGCTGGCCAGGCGGCGATGCTCGGCCAGGACGTCTTCGGTGGAGCGCTCGCCGCGGCTGGGGGCCGGGGCGCGATTCGCGCCCGCTTTGGCACCGCTGCGTGCCGCTTCCTCGCGCTTGCGTTCAGCGGCGGCGTCGGCCTTGTCCGCCACCCCGGCGACCACCTCGAACAGGTAGCCGTGGCTCTGCAGCGGCAGTTTGGTCGGCGGGCGTTCAAGCAGCTTGTCCAGGGCGGTGGCCCAGACATGGACCGGCGCCGGGCGGCTGACGCCGCTGCGCTGGATATGGCCCTCGGCAATGGCGTCGCGCAGCTCGGTGAGCAGGCGCAGCGCCTTGGCGCCAGCCAGGGCCTTGCGCTGGGGCCGGAACAGGCCGAGGTAGCGCACCACCCGCGGGCCGAGGGTCGACGGGATCTCGAGCGCGGCGGCCAGTGCCTGGTTGTGCTCGCCCTGGGCGACGAAGGCCGCCATGTCGCCGGCGAAGCCGCACTCGGGGCAGATACCGCGGATACTCATTGCTCACCTCCACACGGGCAGTCGGGGTTGTGCGGGCACGCCTGGCAGATGCGCCAGTTGCGCATGGCCATGGGGTTGTGCGTCGGCACCGGACGCTCGCGGAATGCCCGGCATTGCTGGCTGCTGATCGTCTTGCCCTGGGCGGGACATTCGAGACCGTCCAGGGCGGCCAGCACGCGGCGCTCGACGCCGGCGGTGCTGGGGCTGGGGTAGCGGTTGGCCAGCGCCAGGGCGACGGTAGAGCGCGACATGCCAATGCGCTGGCCGGCCAGCTGGCGGTTGCTGGCTTCCACCTCGGCCGCCAGCAGCCGGATCCAGCGCGGCGGCTCGTCACCCCAGGCGGAGATGTCGACGGGCCGGGTGCGTCGTGCGCTCATGCCTCACCTCCTTCCGTGTGGGTGACGTGCTGATACACGACCTCACCCCGATTGGGGTCGAAGAGGTTCTTGGTGCGCTGGATCATCGGCGCCTTGGGCCCGCTCCAGCGGCTGGGGATCAGCCGGTAGCGGGTGGCGATACCGGGGCTGCCCTCGCGAGTGATGCCCAGATACCCGGCCTGCTTCAGGTAGTGGCAATACTCTTCGGCCGTGGTGCGCTTGATCGGCGAGGCCGGCGTGCTGGCGGCATCGGCCAGCTCGGCGGCGGTGAAGTCGCCGAGGATCTTGAGCGTGCGCCACAGCTGTTCGCGGCCGGGTGGCGGCAGCTCGGTGCCGTTGCGGCGAACCCGGGGCGCTTCGACGCCGATGTCGCGGGCCAGGTGGAACATCACCGGCTGGCCGGACTTGCGCGGGGCATCGCTGCGCTTGATGTAGCCGGCGCGCTCCAGGCCTTCCATGTAGTCGCGCGGGCGGCTGATCGGGGCCTCCGGCCCCATCACCAGCCACACATCGCGCACGGTGAACTCGCCCTCGGCGTTGAGCCGACGCATGGTTTCCCACATGGCCTGGCGATCGCTCTTGGGCCCAGCGGCGGCAAGGTGTACAGGCTTGCGGCTCATCATCACCCCCGACGCGCCGGTGCTTGGCCGGTGTGGATCTCGCGATCCCCCCACTCCTTGAGCCCGACCAGGGTCCAGCCGTTGGCCAGGGCCTCGGAGTGGATCTGGTAGAGGTTGACCGCGACCCGGCGCAGGCAGCCGCCGACACGGGTGTTGACCATCTCCAGCAGGTCGTCGTCGATCTCGATCTCGGGGTAGCTCTTGGCGGCCAGCAGGCTGACGTCGTCCAGGCTGGCGGGCTGAGCGGGCACCCATTCCAGCACCCGGTTGTGCAGCCGCTCGAGGCGGCGGCTCATGGCGGTGGGCACGTGCTCCTCGCCGATCAGGATCAGCGTGCCCTGGCTGGCCTCGTAGAGGTCGGTGATGAGGTTGGCGGCAGCCTTCTCCAGGATGTACTGGACGTCGTCGATGATCAGCGGGCGGCCCGAGCGGCTGAGCTGCTCGGCGACCTGGTCGATCATGTCGTTCAACGTCTTGGTGGGCGTGATGCCCATCTCGCGCAGCATGGCCTGCACGAACGCCTTCTTGGTGAAGGACTCGCGGCACTGCAGGTAATAGGCGCGGTGCAGGTTGGCGGTATAGGCCGCGGCCAGGCTCTTGCCGTAGCCGCTGAACCCGTACATCACCGCGATGCCCGGCAACTCCGGCGGGCGGTTGGTGACGTTCTCCACGGCGCTGGCCAGGAGGCCGACATTGGTCAGTGGTACAATGGCGTTGACGCTCATCTCATCTCCTATGGGACTTTCGGGTGTCACGGGCCATGCGCTCACATGGCCCTTCGGGTGCCGGGGGATGGCTGTCCCTCGGCATCCATCACGCGCTGAATGGCGCGGAATCCTGTCGTTTTCGGGTAGCTCTGCCACCACGCTTTTTCCTGCTCGCCGAGCGGTTCGCCCTGGGCCTGGCGGGCGTCGAGCCGTTGCCAGAGGCGATAGCGCTGGGTGGGGTCGCGGGGAATCTCGAAACGGTCTTCCTGGGGCGCGGCGAGTTCGCGGGCCTTGGCCCGGGCGGCCTCGAGCTTCTGCTCGCTGTAGTTCGCTCGCGGGGCCGGCTCGACGGTGCGGATCTCGACCTCTTGCCCGGTGATGGTCTTGGCCTTCTTCTGCAGGCGGTTCAGCTGGCCGCGCTCACGCTTCTCGGCGGCGCGCTGGATCATGGTCTGCGGCATGGCGTCGGTGGCATTGCCGTCCAGCACGGCCTCGCCGATCCATTCGCCCTCGAGGGTGTAGACGCCCACCGCACTGGCGTCGCGATAGTCCCAGGCCACCTTCACTTCCTCGCCGTGGAAGTCGTTCAGCTCGCGCAGGAAGTAGAGGTTGCCGGCGTAGCGAACCTCGCCGCGGTGGGTCTTGCGGGTCTCCTGCGGTCGCATCAGGGTGGCGATCACCTCGGCCGGCGCGGTCAGCGCCTCGAAGCCCTCGGCTTCGGCCGACTTCCATGCCTCCATGGGGCTGCGATGCCGCATCCGGCCCGTCTCCAGGTCGCGGATCTTCGGCAGGCCCTTGTGGGGGCGATGGTTGTAGGCGTCCAGCGCCTCGTTGAGGCGGTCGAAGAATTCCTGGAAGGTCGGCAGCTGCGCCGGCTTGAGACCCTGGGCGATGTCGCGGCGCGACAGCTTGTGGGCGCGGCCGGCGGCTTCGGGGTCCATGTCGGCGCCGATATAGCTGGGCATCGTCTTGGCCAGCCGCACCAGGGTGGACTGGTGCGCGCGCTCGATGACGCCGCGGGCCTGGGAGTTGTAGGGCAGCGAGTGGGTGATGGTGCCACCCAGGCGATCGACCACTTCGTAGATGGACTCATTGGCGAAGCCGGAGCCGTTGTCGACGTAGAAGAGGTTGAACATGCCGGCGCGGCTGACGGCGTCGCGCAGGGCGTCCAGCGTGGCCAGCGTGCTCTCCGCTAGGTTGATGGCGAAGCCGACGATCCGGCGCGTGCCCCAGTCGATGATCAGCGTGACTTCGGGGCGGAAGGCCTGGCCGGTCAGCGGATTGATCACCTCGGCGTCGAAGGTGTGGCCGTCGGCGACCCAGACGTCGTTGGGGAACAGTCCATCCGACTTGCGCCGCTTGAACGGCTGCAGCGCCTTGAGCTCGCGCGGCCCCATGCGGCCACGCTCGCGGGCTTCCGGCGTCAGCTTGGCCAGGAAGCGACGCACCTGGTGGATGCTGGGATGCGGCGGCTCGGTCTGCTCGACCAGCTGCTGATAGGCGGCCTCGACGCTGGGCTTCTGCGGGCGCTGGTAGCGCTTGAGGAAGTCACCAGCCCAGGGCGGCATGCTCATGTCGGCCTTGCGGCGCTTCGGCGCCAGCCCGGCCTCGCCATGTTTCTTGAAGGCGGAGACCCAGCGCTTGAGGGTGCGCTCGCTGAGCGTGCGGGTCTCGGTCTTGCGATCGTTGGCAATCGAGGCGCGCTCGGCCAGATACGGCGTGAGGTCGCCTTCCTCGGCCAGGGCGACGAGGGTCTGGATGGCACGCTGCTGGCTGACCATCTGGCTCATGCGCTGGATCTCGCGCACGAAGGCCACGCGGGCGGCCATCACCCGGCGCTGGGTGTCGGTGAGGCGACGCGTCTCGGTGGTCTCGGCCTGGGGCTCGGGCGCCGGTTCGGCTTCAACCGTATGCGGTTCCGGCTCGCCGACGGCTTGGGCTATCAGGGCGTTCTGGGTTTCGGCCGGGAGCACCGCGAAGGCGAACTCATAGCCACCACCGCGGCCCATGCGTTTCTGGGCTTCCCAGGATTGAGCCTTGGCGCGGGCATTCACCCCTTGCACCGTACCCGGCATCCCGGGCAGCCCGGCGAGCTCCTTGGCGGTAAACCAGCTGCGGGTCATGGGCGAGGTCTTGGCGTTCATTCAGCGTCCCCCATCAGCCGCTTCAACTCGCGCATATCGCTCTGGATCTTGTCGCGCATCCGCTGCAGCTTGCCGTACTGCGCGTCCAAGGCTTCACGTCCGTAGGCCACTCGACCGCCGCGCAGATGCACCAGCCAGTCGGTAAAGGCATGGCTGTGGCACACCTCCTCGAGCAGCGGCACGCGATAGAGCGGAATGTTGTGGTCGGCGCGGGCCGGGGAGCTCCAGGCGTCGAGCATGTTCTTGGAGACGTCATCACCGGAAAGCCGGCTCATCTGCGCGGCCACCTCGTAGCGATCCATCTCGGCGTGTTTGAGCACGCCGCCCACCAGCTCGCTGACCTGGGCGGCATAGTTGCCACTGCCCGGCGCGGGCACGACGGGCTGGGGAACTTCAAAGAGATCAATCGTGGCGCCATCGCGAACGCGCTTCATGGTCATGCCTCCTGCGCCAGTTGACGGTGCGCGATAGCGTTAGAGTCGCTAACATGGGTACTTGATGTTGATGCGCTCTTTTCCGCTCTTTTGGGACGCTGGCGCGATGGCGTGCCATCTGCGTTCCAGCGCTCAGGCCAGACCTGGCCGGGGTGCAAGTCGAGCTGCTGAGCAATGGCCCGCTCGATGCGCGGATACGGCAAGTACTTGGCATTGAGGACCGCGGCGCGGCTGACTTTCAGCTGGTTGGCCACCTTGGCAAGCGAACTGCCACGAATGCGCAACTGATACTTCAGCCACTCCCAGCGCTGCTCGGGGTTCAGCGGAATGTCCATGCTCATGGCGTTACCTCGTGGGCGGTTATCCGCGCTGTCTATCGTGAACATGGTCATAAACATAGCGCGTTAGAGCTAGAAAGATCAAGCTCAAAAGCGCTTTCATGTTCCCAAAAGAGCTACATGCGCCCGCAATTGCGCCAAATCAAAACGGAATCAGTCACTTATGGCGAACTTGAAAGAGCTAGACGAAGGCGAAGACAGGCTTTCAAGTTCTCGAAAGGAACTTGAAACTAGCTTTATCGCGCGAATGGAGTTCTGCGCGAGGAGCGTGGGTAGCGTTTCCGCGCTTGCGAAGGCAGCCGGGATTTCTCAGAGCGGGATCCGGCGATACTTCACCGGCGGCGAACCCTCGCGGCCCCAGCTCATCGCCATCGCCAAGGCGGCCGGTGTCGGCGTGGCGTGGCTGGCAGTGGGCGAAGAGGAAGAGCAACAAGCTGGGACGGACTATCCCAAGGACGAGCCTCTCGAGACTCAGGAGGCGGGGGAGCAACTGCCCGGCGTGCTAGAAGACTATGCCTTCGTCCCCCTCTATGACGCGCAGTGCAGCGCTGGTGGCGGTGCCTGGAACGAGAACTGCCGGGTACTGACGCATCTGTCGTTCACCCGCTACAGCCTGCGCAAACAGGGCCTCACGCCCGAGCACCTGTCAGCGATCCGGGTGGATGGCGACTCAATGGAGCCGGTACTGCACAGCGGCGACACCGTGCTGATCGACCACACCAGGACCACGATCGAGGGTGAAGGGATATACGTCATCCGCCTGGACGACCATCTCTACGCCAAGCGGCTGCAGCGCCACTTCGACGGCTTGGCCATCATCAGCGAGAACCACGCGTATGAGCGGATCACCGTTCCACGTGACCGCCTCGAGGAGCTCGAGGTCATCGGCCGCGCTGTCTGGGCAGCCGGCTGGCTATAAAGGAAGAAGGCATGGAAGGCAAGATTGTGGGCATCAACTACCGCAGGGGACTCATCGCGATCCGCACCGAGCAGGCGGATGTGACGGTGGCTGAGCTTCTGGGCGGGTATACAGTCGAGCTGAAGGATGAGATTCAGGGAAACCTCTACTCCCTCGGCGGAGAAACCTTCTACAACAGCACCAAGCTTGAAGAGATGGATGTCTTTGTCGAGGGCGTCCACTGCTCTTTCGAGGATGCGAAGCTCATGATCAGCTAGCACCAGTGCCAAACACCCAACGAAAAGGGCCGCCTCTGCCCGAGACGGCCCTTTTGCAGATTTGCAGCGATTTGGCACCGCTTCACGCTTCTTATCGCTCTGAAATCCGCGTCACGCTGGGCTTTATCCCATCATCCCCCGTTTAATCCCATAACTTCCCGCTCGGGCCATATCTACCGCTAACTCACAGGCGGTCACGGGGCCTCAGGGCAGCTCGCGGCGATCGACGAAGGCCGTGAGCACTCGGGTCAGGTGCGCCACGTCCTTGGCACCCGCGGTCTCGCGGATCGAGTGCATGGCCCACTGGGGCACGCCCACGTCCAGGGTCGGCACGCCGAGCTCGGTAGCGGTGATCGGGCCGATGGTGCTGCCGCAGCCCATGTCGGCACGGGTCACGAAGGTCTGCACCGGTACCTCGGCCTCCTGGCACAGCGTGCGGAACAGCGCCGCGGTAGCGCTGTTGGTGGCGTAGCGTTGATTGGCGTTGACCTTGATCACCGGCCCCTCGTTGAGCGCCGGACCGTGAGCGGCGTCGTGCTTGTCGAGGAAGTTCGGGTGCAAGGCGTGGGCATTGTCGCAGGAGATCATCCGCGAGGCCTGAATCAGACGGATGAATTCTTCCTCGCTGCCGTCACCCAGCTGGGCACTGACCCGCCGCAGCACGTCGCCCAGGAAGGGCCCCTGGGCGCCGCAGGCGCTGGCGCTGCCCACCTCCTCGTGATCGTTGGCCACCAGCACCGCCCCTTGCGTCCCGTCTGAATCGAGGAGGGCCTCAAGGCCGATGAAGCACGACAGCAGGTTGTCGAGCCGCGCCGAGGCGATCAGCTCGCCCTCCACGCCGACCCGGGCCGGCGGCTGCATGTCGTGGAAGCCGAGCTCGAAGTCGACGATCTCCACATCGCCGAGGTCATGTTCGGCCGCCAGCCAGGTTCGCAGCAGACGATCCAGATCGGCCGACTCGCCGCCCTGAAGGAAGACCGGCGCCATCTGGGTCTGGGCATTGATCGCCCGGCCGCTGTTGGCCTCGCGGTCGAGATGGATCGCCAGGCTCGGAATGATCGCCACGGCGCGGTCGACGTTGAGCAGCATGCCTTCCAGGCGGCCGTCGGGATGACGCACGTGAACCCGGCCGGCGAGCCCCAGATCGCGGTCGTACCAGGGCGCCAGCAGCGCCCCGCCGTACACCTCGACGCCGAGCTGCAGCCAGCCGGCGGCGGTCTGCGGCGCATGAGGCTTGAGGCGCAGTCCGGGACTGTCGGTGTGGGCGCCGATCATGCGCAGCGCCGAGAGCGGTTCGCTCGGCAGCTGCAGGGCAATGATCGAGGAATCGTTGCGCGTCACGTAGACCCGCTCGCCGGGCGTCAGCTGCCAGGGCTGTGTCTCGTCGAGGCGCCGGAAGCCTTCGGCCTCGAGGCGCTCGGCCATGTTGGCCGTGGCGTGCCAGGGCGTGGGCGAACGGCGCAGGAAGTCGAGCAGTCGCTCGAGCGGGGCATCCTGGGGCATGGGACTCCTCTCGGTGTCGCATCTTGGGGGCATGGGACTCGACCGAGCTGCTACAATGGCGGTTCTGTCCGTGCAACTCGTGAGCCGAATCACGGTCTGGACGCTAGAGTGTACATGAATCCGGGAGTGCTTCATCGATGAGCCTGTTTGTGACCCTGGGTCGTGCCGCGGCCCTGGCCCTGCTGCTGGGCAGCGTCCCGGCCCAGGCGGCGATCACCGCCACCGACGCCCAGCGCGAGGCCGCCGTGGAGGTGGCCGAATCGCTGCGCTACGGCCACTACGCGGATATCCGCTTCGACGACGAGTGGTCGAAGCAGGCCTTCGAGCGCTATCTGGAACTGCTCGACGGCCAGCGGGCCTACCTGCTCGCCGATGACGTCGACGAGTTCGCGGACCTGTCGACCGCCATGGACGATGCCGTCCTCGACGGCGATCTCGACCGCCCCTACGCGCTCTACCAGCGCTACCACGAGCGCGCCGAAGCACGCCTGGAGTGGCTGCTCGAGCGCGTCGATGCAGGCCTCGACTTCGACTTCGACGGCAACCAGCGGATGGTCCTGGATCGCAAGGACGCCCCCTGGCCCCGCCGCACCGCATCGCTGGACGAGCTGTGGCAGAAGCGCCTGCAGAACGCCGCCCTGACGCTGTCGCTCAGCGACCAGACCCCGGAAGAGGTCGAAGAAACCCTCCACGATCGCTACGAGAACCAGCTGAACCGCCTCCGCCAGGCCAACGCCGAGGACGTCTTCGGCCTGATGATGGCCGCCGTGACCGGCAGCATCGACCCTCACAGCGAGTACCTGTCGCCGCGCCAGAGCGAGTCCTTCGACATCCAGATGCGCCTGTCCCTGGAGGGCATCGGCGCCCTGCTCCAGGCCGATGGCGAGTACGTCAAGGTCGCGAGCCTGGTGCCCGGCGGCCCCGCCGAGAAAGCCGGCGTGCTCAAGCCCGCCGATCGCATCATCGGCGTCGGCCAGGAAGACGAGGAGGTGGTCAACGTGGTCGGCATGCGCCTCGACGACGTGGTCGACATGATCCGCGGCCCCAAGGGCTCGGTGGTGCGCCTCGACGTGGTGCCCGCCCAGGCCGTCGATACCACCCGCTCCAAGGTCGTCGAGATCACCCGCGACACCGTCAAGCTCGAGGACCAGGCCGCCCAGAGCGAGGTCATCGAGGTCGAGCGCGAGGACGGCATGCATCGCCTGGGCGTCATCGAGGTGCCGGCCTTCTACGTCGACTTCGATGCCTGGCAGGCCGGCGAGCCGGACTACCGCAGCACCACCCGCGACGTGGCCAAGGAAGTCGAACGGCTCAAGGACGAGAACGTGGAAGGCATCGTGCTCGACCTGCGCAACAACGGCGGAGGCGCCCTTCAGGAAGCCAACTCGCTGATCGGCCTGTTCATCGATCGCGGCCCCACCGTTCAGGTGCGCGACGCCCAGGGCCGCATCAGCCTCTACGGCGATACAGACAGCGGCACACTCTACGACGGTCCGCTGGCGGTGCTGGTCAACCGGCTCTCGGCCTCGGCCTCGGAAATCTTCGCCGGCGCCATTCAGGATTACGGGCGCGGCCTGGTGGTCGGCGGCGACACCTTCGGCAAGGGCACCGTGCAGACCCTCGACGAGCTCAACCACGGCCAGCTCAAGCTGACCCGCGCCAAGTTCTACCGCATCTCCGGCGAGAGCACCCAGCATCGCGGCGTCACGCCCGACATCAGCTTCCCGAGCCTGATCGACCCGGAGCTCATCGGCGAGAGCAGCCTCGACAACGCCCTGGCCTGGGATCAGGTGCGCAAGGTCCAGTACCGCCGCTACGGCCAGCCGGAGCGCTATCTGGAGACCCTTCGCCAACGGCATCAACAGCGTGCCGACCTGCACCCCAACTTCCACTACCTGGAGCGCGAGGCCGAGCTCGCCGAGCGGCTACGCGAGCAGCACACCAGCGTCAGCCTCAATCGCGAACAGCGTCAGCGCGAGGCCGAGGCCCAGGAGGCCGAACAGCTGGCCCTGGAGAACCAGCGCCGCGAGGCCCTGGGCCTGGAGCCGCTGGAGGAGTGGACGGACGCCCGCGACGAGGATACCGAACAGGCCGAGCCGATCGATCGCGCCCAGGTGATGGAGAGCGCCGAGATCCTGCTCGACTACGCCCGTCTCGACCACGGCCTGCGACTCGCCGACTACGACGACTGAGCCCTTCCCACCCTCGCCATACACGACGCCGGGCCCTGCGCCCGGCGTCGCCGTATTGCACGGAGCAAAACGCGGACGAAACGCACGGACACGACGAATGCCGGCGGAAAGCCGGTAGCATCACGATATAATCGGGAAAGACGCGAGAGCGGAGAATTCAGGGAATCAGCGCAGAAACGGCTGAAGAACAAGCATTGGCTCCCCGAACAGGACTCGAACCTGTGACCCAATGATTAACAGTCATTTGCTCTACCAACTGAGCTATCGGGGAACGACTTGTATGCCCGGACGGGCTGACCTCAGAGGCCTGATGGCCGGAACCTGACGGTCTGGAAGAGGTAAAAGGTGGCTCCCCGAACAGGACTCGAACCTGTGACCCAATGATTAACAGTCATTTGCTCTACCAACTGAGCTATCGGGGAATGACCTTTTTTACCGTTCGACACCTTTCAGTGCCGCTGTGCTCGTTGCTCTGGGACGAAGCTGGCTCCCCGAACAGGACTCGAACCTGTGACCCAATGATTAACAGTCATTTGCTCTACCAACTGAGCTATCGGGGAATGGCCTCGAGCACGGTGCGTAGTATACGGATCCGCTTGTGAACGTCAAGGGCCAAAACCGTCACTCGCCGCTCACGCCTCCGGAAAGCAAGACGCCCGCCGGGCGATGTGCCGGGCGGGCGTCTCATGCTGTCCTGGTGGCTACGCCCTGATTCGAACAGGGGACCCCATCATTATGAGTGATGTGCTCTAACCAGCTGAGCTACGTAGCCATTTTGCGTCCTGGGAGAGATGTCCCCGACGACGGATGCAGATTATGCACGGCGGCCCGCCCCAAGGCAAGCCCGCCATGCGACAGGCGGCATCAGAGGGACAGCGCCTCCTTGACCGCGGGCAGCCCCGGCTCGCCGTCGGCGGTGGTCACGCCGTCGAGCCAGCCCTCGAGCACGTCGGGATGCGCCTGGAGATAGCTCCGGGCGGCATCGCGCGGATCGGTGCCCTCGTCCATGATCTCGCCCATCAGCTGATTCTCCATCTCCAGGGTGAAGGAGAGGTTGTTCAGCAGCGATCCGACGTTGGGACAGGCCTCGGCGTAGCCGGCACGGGTATTGGTGTAGACGGTGGCACCGCCCAGGTTCGGGCCGAAGTAGTCGTCGGCGCCCTCCAGATAGGCGATATCGAAGTTGGTGTTCATGGGATGCGGCTCCCAGCCGAGGAACACCATCCACTGCTCGTTCGGCTCGCGGGCGTTGAGCTCGGCCAGCATGCCCGCCTCGCTGGAGTCCACCAGCCGCCAGTCGCCCAGGCCGAAGGCGTCGTCGTCGATCATGTCCTGGATCAGCAGGTTGCCGTCGTTGCCGGCCTCGATGCCGTGCAGCGTGGACTCGAAGCGGTCGGCGTGGGCGTCCAGATCGGCCACCGAGGTGACGCCGGCGTCATACACGTACTGAGGCACCGCCAGGGTGTACTTGGCGCCCTCCAGGTTGGCGCCCAGGCGGTCCACCTGCCCCCGCTCGACGTAGGGGTCGCTGATCGACGCCATGGACGGCATCCAGTTGCCGAGGAAGACATCGAAGTCGCCGTTCTTCATGCCGGAATAGGCGATGGGCACCGAGACGGTATCGATCCGGGTGTCGTAGCCGAGCGTTTCGAGCACCTCGGTGGTCAGGGCGGTGGTCGCGGTGATGTCGGTCCAGCCCACTTCGGCGAAGCGGACGGGCTGACAGCCCTCTTCGGCGGCCATCAGCGGCGAGGCGGAAAGCGCCAGCGCGGTGGTGGCCAGGCCCATGGTCATCTTGTTCATTGCATCGCTCCCTTGCGTGGATCACGCGTATGATTCGAGGAAACATCGTGCCTGCCGATTTTTATTGATTGAACGTTCAATAAAAAAATGGCAAGCTGTCGCTATCTTAACCATGTCGGATGGCATGGTAGCAAGATGCTCTCGGGAGAGGAGTCAACGCAGTGCCCAAGGTCGGAATGGAACCCATTCGTCGCCAGCAGCTGATCACGGCCACCATGGCGGCCATCGACGAAGTCGGCCTGGCCGACGCCACCGTGGCGCGCATCGCCCGCCACGCCGGCGTCTCGGCCGGCATCATCAGTCACTACTTCGGCGGCAAGGACGGCCTGCTCGAAGCGACCATGCGCCAGATCCTCAACGATCTGGGCGAGGCGGTCTCACGCCGACGCAAGGCGCTGACCACCGATGCCCCGGAGGCCCACCTGGCGGCGATCATCGACGGCAACTTCGATCGCACCCAGGTCTCCGGCCCGGTGGCCAAGACCTGGCTGGCCTTCTGGGCCAGCAGCATGCACCGCCCTGCCCTGGCACGGCTGCAGACGGTCAACGACCGGCGCCTGTACGCCAACCTCAGCCACGAGTTCCGGCGCCTGCTGCCCAAGCACAAGGCCCGCGACGCAGCCCGCGCCCTGGCCGCCATGATCGACGGCCTGTGGCTGCGCGGGGCCCTCGCCCCCGAGGGGCTGGACAGCGACCACGCCCGGCGCCTGGCCCGCGACTACCTGGAGCAGCTGCTCAAGGCCTACGGCCTCGGCGCTCGCTCTTCCGAATCCCTGTCACTTGAGTCCTGACTGGAGGCTTCCATGACCCACGCAATCGAATCCCTGTACATCGACGGCCGCCGGGTGGATGCCACCTCCGGCGAGACCTTCCCGGTCATCAATCCCTATGACGGCAGCGTCCTGGCCGAGGTCCAGCAGGCCAGCGAGGCCGACGTGGACGCCGCCGTCGCCGCCGCCCGCCGCGGACAGCGCGACTGGGCCGCCATGAGCGGCATGGAACGCGGCCGGGTGATGCAGCGCGCCGTGGCGCTGCTTCGCGAGCGCAACGACGAGATCGCCGAGCTGGAGAGCCGCAACACCGGCAAGCCGGTCAGCGAGACCCGCGAGGTCGACATCGTTACCGGCGCCGACGCGCTCGAGTACTACGCCGGCCTGGCCCCGGCCATCGAGGGCAGCCAGATCCCGCTGCGCGAGACCTCCTTCGTCTATACCCGTCGCGAGCCGCTGGGCGTGATCGGCAGCATCGGCGCCTGGAACTACCCGATCCAGATCGCCTGCTGGAAGTCCGCCCCGGCGCTGGCCGCCGGCAACGCCGTGGTCTTCAAGCCCAGCGAGGTCACCCCGCTGACCGCCATGGTGCTGGCCGAGATCTTCACCGAGGCCGGCCTGCCCGACGGCGTGTTCAACGTGGTCCACGGCGACGCCCGGGTCGGCCAGCTGATCACCGGCCACGGCGACATCGACAAGGTCTCCTTCACCGGCGAAGTGGGCACCGGCAAGAAGGTGATGTCCGCCTCCGCCGCGTCCAGCCTCAAGGACGTGACCATGGAGCTGGGCGGCAAGTCGCCACTGATCGTGTTCGACGACGCCGACCTGGATCGCGCCGCCGACGCCGCCATGATGGCCAACTTCTACTCCAGCGGGCAGGTCTGCACCAACGGCACCCGGGTGTTCGTGGCCAGCGCCGTCAAGGAAGCCTTCGAGGGCAAGATCGCCGAACGCGTGGCCCGTATCAAGGCCGGCGACCCGCAGGACCCGACGGTGAACTTCGGCCCGCTGGTGAGCTTCGAGCACCAGGAGAAGGTGCTGTCCTACATCGCGCTGGGCAAGCAGGAAGGCGCCCGCGTACTGGCCGGCGGCGAGGCCTGGAGCCAGGGCGACTGGGCGAAGGGTGCCTGGGCCGCGCCCACGGTGTTCACCGACTGCCACGACGAGATGCGCATCGTCCGCGAGGAGATCTTCGGCCCGGTGATGTCGATCCTCGCCTTCGACGACGAGGAAGAGGTGATCCGCCGCGCCAACGACACCGACTACGGCCTGGCCGCCGGCGTGTTCACCGAGGGGCTGAACCGCGCCCATCGGGTCATCCATCGACTGGAAGCCGGCATCTGCTGGGTGAACACCTGGGGCGACTCCCCCGCCGAGATGCCGGTGGGTGGCTACAAGCAGTCCGGCGTCGGCCGCGAGAACGGCGTCGAGACCCTGGCCCACTACACCCAGACCAAGTCGGTGCAGGTCGAGATGGGCGCCTTCGAATCGGTGTTCTAAGGCCTGCTCTGGACCGCCGAGCGAGATGAGCTGATTCGGCGACGAGCCTGCGCGAGGGCGCTGTGAACCCATCCATGGGCGCTACTTTTGCCGTCCATGGTCAAAAGACCCTCGCTACGCCTCATCCCCGACGCTCTTCTCGCCGGTGCCGCTGCACGACCGCTTTCTCAGGCGCGCCCTCTCTACACGCGCCTGGCCTGATCGGCGAGACCCGACGCCTCGCCACGAGACCCTTTTGACTGTTTCAGGGAGGCTCCATGTCGCAGTCCCGTGAGTTCGATTACGTCATCATCGGCGCCGGCTCGGCCGGCAACGTCCTGGCCACCCGCCTGACCGAAGACCCGAACGTCAGCGTGCTGCTGCTCGAGGCCGGCGGCAAGGACCACCGCTTCGACTTCCGCACCCAGATGCCGGCGGCGCTGGCCTATCCGCTGCAGGGCAAGCGCTACAACTGGGCCTTCGAGACCGACCCCGAACCGCACATGGACGGCCGACGCATGGAGTGCGGCCGCGGCAAGGGCCTGGGCGGCTCCTCGCTGATCAACGGCATGTGCTACATCCGCGGCAACGCCCTGGACTACGACAACTGGGCCAAGCGCGCCGGCCTGGAGGACTGGACCTACGCCGACTGCCTGCCCTACTTCCGCAAGGCCGAGACCCGCGACATCGGTCCCGACGACTACCACGGCGGCGACGGCCCGGTCAGCGTGACCACGCCGAAGGACGGCAACAACCCGCTGTATCATGCCTTCATAGAGGCGGGCCAGCAGGCCGGCTATCCGGCCACCGAGGACGTCAACGGCTACCAGCAGGAAGGCTTCGGCCCCATGGACCGCTTCGTCACGCCGAACGGGCGCCGCGCCTCCACCGCCCGGGGCTACCTCGATCTGGCCAAGCCGCGCCCCAACCTGACCATCGAGACCCGCGCCACCACCGACGTCATCACCTTCGACGGCAAGCGCGCCACCGGCGTGCGCTACGAGCGCGGCGGCCAGTCCCGGGAGGTCAAGGCGCGTCGCGAGGTGCTGCTGTGCGCCGGCGCCATCGCCTCGCCGCAGATCCTGCAGCGCTCCGGCATCGGCCCCAAGGACCTGCTCGATGAACTCGGCATCACCCCGGTGCAGGTCAACGAGAACGTCGGCCAGCACCTCCAGGACCACCTGGAGATGTACATTCAGTACGAGTGCAAGAAGCCGATTTCGCTGTATCCGGCGCTGAAGTGGTACAACCAGCCTAAGATCGGCGCCGAGTGGATGCTGTTCGGCACCGGCGTGGGCGCCAGCAACCAGTTCGAGGCCGCCGGCTTCATCCGCACCCGCGACGAGGAGGAGTGGCCGAACCTGCAGTACCACTTCCTGCCGATCGCCATCAGCTACAACGGCAAGAGCGCGGTGCAGGCCCACGGCTTCCAGGCCCACGTCGGCTCCATGCGCTCCGAGAGCGAGGGCCGGGTGCGCCTGACCTCGCTGGATCCCAAGGCCGCGCCCTCGATCCTGTTCAACTACATGTCCACCGAGAAGGACTGGCAGGAGTTCCGCGACGCCATCCGCCTGACCCGCGAGATCATCGAGCAGCCGGCCATGGACGAATACCGCGGCCGCGAGATCTCCCCGGGGCCGGAGGTGAAGACCGACGCCGAGCTCGACGCCTTCGTCCGCGAGCACGCCGAGACCGCCTACCACCCCTGCGGCAGCTGCCGCATGGGC
Organism: Halomonas halophila; assembly: GCF_030406665.1. NCBI lineage: Bacteria > Pseudomonadati > Pseudomonadota > Gammaproteobacteria > Oceanospirillales > Halomonadaceae > Halomonas > Halomonas halophila. Next base: position 2,489,200 of record NZ_CP129121.1, read on the forward strand.
GACGGTGACGACGCGGTGGTCGATGGCGCCGGTCGGGTCCACGGCGTGGAGGCCCTGCGGGTGGTCGACGCCTCGCTGTTCCCGGTCATCCCCACCGGCAACCTCAACGCGCCGACGATCATGCTGGCCGAGAAGATGGCCGACAAGATCCGCGGCCGAGAGGCCCTGCCGAAGAGCGACGCGCCCTACTACGTCGCCAACGGCGCCCCCGCCCAGCAGGAACCGCAGCGCCGCACGGCCTGATCGCGCCACCGGCAGCACCGAGACGCCCCGCCTTCGAGCGGGGCGTCTTGCGTTGGCAATCACAAAAAATAGGGCAGCCCTCTGCTGCCGGGCTCATCGGCGACAAGCCGCGAGGAGACGCATGAATACTTCCCTGTAGCTCCCGACGCCCTGCGGCGCTCTCGCGTCCCGCTCCGCTGGCAGGTCCGGTGCTGGCCATCCTTGGCCAGCCCGTTCGGAGGCATGCTCCTCACCCATGGCGTAGGAACGCCTCGTCGGCTTGCCTCCGTAGCCCTGGATCGAGCGAGTCCTGCGTTGAGCGATAGGGTATTGGCTGCGAGGCATCTGATGGGCTAGGCTGAAGGCATTCAAACAAGTGTTTAAATGTCACGGAGCCGCCCACCATGCTGACCCTGATCCTGCTGCTGCTGGCCGTTGCCGGCCTGCTCATCGTGATGCGCCGGGAGGCCGGCGCCCTGCCCGCCCTCGGCGTCACCGGCCTACTCGGCCTCGTCGGCCTGGCCACCGGCGCCACGGTGATCGGCGTGCTGCTGCTGGTCGCCACCACGGCGATCGCCGCCTGCGGCCTGCCGGCGCTTCGCCGCCGCTGGCTGACGCCGAAGCTGTTCGCCATGTTCAAGCGCGTCGCGCCGAAGGTCTCGGCCACCGAGCGCACCGCCCTGGAGGCCGGCAGCGTGGCCTGGGACGGCGAGCTGTTCACCGGCCGCCCCGACTGGCAGCGGCTGCTCGACTATCGCGACGACGGCCTGTCCGACTCGGAACGCGCCTTCCTCGATCACCAGTGCGGCGTCGCCGCCGGCATGTGCAACGACTGGGACATCGCCCGCGAGCGCGCCGACCTGCCCCAGGAGCTGTGGGACTACCTCAAGCGCGAGCGCTTCTTCGGCATGATCATCCCGCAGGAATACGGCGGCCTCGGCTTCTCCGCCAAGGCCCAGTCGATGGTGCTGCAGAAACTCTCGGTCAACGAGACGCTGATGGTCACCGTCGGCGTACCCAACTCCCTCGGCCCGGGCGAGCTGCTGCTCAAGTACGGCACCGAGGAGCAGAAGAATCACTACCTGCCGCGGCTGGCCGACGGTCGCGAGATCCCCTGCTTCGGCCTGACCGGCCCGCGCGCCGGCAGTGATGCCACCTCGCTGCCCGACGTCGGCACCGTGGTGCGCCGCGAGATCGACGGCGAGACGGTGCTGGGCCTGGAGCTGACCTTCGAGAAGCGCTGGATCACCCTGGCGCCGATCGCCAGCGTGGTCGGCCTGGCCTTCCGCCTGTTCGATCCCGACCACCTGCTCGGCGAGGAGGAAGACCGCGGCATCACCCTGGCGCTGGTGCCGCGCGATACCGAAGGCATGCAGATCGGCCGCCGCCACCATCCCATCGGCAGTCCCTTCCTCAACGGCCCGATCAAGGGCGAGAACGTCTTCGTGCCGCTGTCCACCATCATCGGCGGCGAGGCCATGATCGGCCAGGGCTGGCGCATGCTGGTCGAGTGCCTGTCGGTGGGCCGCTGCATCACCCTGCCCTCCGGCGCCACCGGCACCGCCCGCTACGCCCTGGGCTGGAGCGGCGGCTTCGCCCGCATCCGCCGCCAGTTCAACGTCCCGGTGGCCGAAATGGAGGGCGTCCAGGAGCCACTGGCCCGCATGGCGGCGCTCGGCTACATCGCCCAGGCCGCGGTCTACCAGACCGCCAACACCATCGACCACGGCGAGAAGCCGGCGGTGCCCTCGGCGATCCTCAAGAGCCAGCTCACCGAGTTCCAGCGCGTGATCCTGGCCGACGCCATGGACATCCATGGCGGCAAGGCGGTGACCCTCGGGCCGCGCAACTACCTCGGCATCGGCTACAGCGCCAACCCGGTGGCGATCACCGTCGAGGGCGCCAACATCATGACCCGCAACCTGATGATCTTCGGCCAGGGGGCGATCCGCTGCCATCCCTACGTGCTGGAGGAGCTGGCCGCCAAGGACGCCGACGACGTCAAGGCCTTCGATACGGCCTTCTTCGGCCATGCCGGCCTGATCCTCGGCAACGCCGCCCGCGCCCTGACCCAGGGTCTGGGCATCGGCCAGCAGAGCGTCCCCTTCGACGAGGTCGCCGCCCCCTACGCCAAGGAGATCGCACGGCTCTCCGCCGGCTTCTCGCTGACCGCCGATGCCGCCATGGCGAGTCTCGGCTCGAAGCTCAAGCAGCGCGAGATGCTCTCCGCGCGCCTCGGCGACGTGCTATCCAACCTCTATCTGGCCAGCCTGATGCTCAAGCAGTGGCACGAGGGCGAAAAGGTCGAGCAGGAAGATGCCCTGCTCCACTACGCCGCCCGCTTCCTGCTGGGCCGCGCCGAGCAGGCCTTCGATGAGCTGTTCGACAACCTGCCGAACCGCGCCTTGGGCCGCATGCTGCGCATCGTGGTGATGCCCCGCGGCCGCCGCTGGGCACGCCCGACCGACGACCTGACGCGCACCATCGCCCAGGCCGTGACCCGCGACAGCGTCCTGCGCCAGCGACTGCTGACCAACACCTGGGACGCCGACGACGGTCCCCAGGACAACCCGCTGGCCCGCTACAACGCCCTGCTGGCCACCCAGGAGCGCGCCGAGGCGCTGTATCGCACCGTCGGCAAGGCCCACGCCAAGGGCGAGATCCCGGCCGAGGCGCTGCACCCCGAGCAGCAGGTCGACGCCGCCCTCGCCGCCGGCCTGATCAGCGAGGACGATGCCACCTTCATGCGCCAGCGCGAGGCCGAGGTGCTGGACATGCTCACCGTCGACGACTTCGACTACGACGCCTTCGTCACCGACAAGAGCAAGGTGCTGCGACACCATCCGGCCTGACGCCTCACTTATCACGCCCACGACCACGCCCCGGCCCGCCGCCGGGGCGTCCTTTTTGCCCCCCTGCAAGGACCGGCGCAGCCGCTACGGCGGCCAGACGACCAGGATCAACGGGATCGCCACCGCCATCACCGCCAGCGACAGCGGAAGGCCCAGCCGCCAGTAGTCGCCGAAGCGATAGCCGCCGGGGCCCATCACCAGGGTGTTGGACTGATGCCCGATCGGCGTCAGGAAGGCACAGGAGACGCTAACCGCCACCGCCATCAGGAAGGGATCCACCGAGGCCTCGAAGCCTTCGGCCAGGCTCGCCGCGATGGGCGCCATCAGCAGCGCCGCCGCGGCGTTGTTGATCACGTTGGAGAGCAGCAGGCCGAGCGCGAACAGCCCCGCCAGCGTGAGTGCCACCGGCCAGTCGCCGCCCAGCGCCAGCAGCGTCTCGGCGATGAGCGCCGCCCCGCCGCTGGTCTCCAGCGCCTGGCCCACCGGGATCATCGCGCCGAGCAGCACGATCACAGGCCCGTCGATGGCCTGATAGGCCTCGCGCAGGCTCAGCACACCGGCCAGCAGCGAGGCCAGGGCGGCGCCGCTCAACGCCACCGCGGCGGGCAGCCAGTCGAACAGCATCGCCACGATCGCCGCGGCGAAGATCGCCACCGACAGCGCCAGCCGACGCGGCTGGCCCAGGGCCAGGTCGCGGCTGGCAAGAGGCAGGCAGCCCAGGGTCGTCAGGCTCTCGCCGATTTCCTCCTCGCCACCCTGCAGCAGCAGCACGTCGCCGGCGCGGAAGCGGATGTCCCGCAGCCGCTGCCTGAGCCGGCCGCCGTCACGGGCCACCGCCACCAGATGCAGGCCGAACTGGTTGAGCAGGCGCAGCTGGCCGACCGTGCGGCCCTGCATCAGCGAGTCGTTGCGTACCACCGCCTCCACCAGCTGCAGGCCCTCGGTGTCGGTCGTGGCCTTGTCATGCGTCTTGCTCTTGCCACCCTTTCCGTCCTCGCCGTTCCCTCCTTCCTCGCCTTCCCTGTCGGCTCGACCGGTCTCCTCGGCGTCTTCAGCCTCCCGCTCCGCTTCGGCGCCCACCGCCAGTCCGGCCTTGTCCTCGAGCAGCGCCATCTCCTCGGGGCCGGCCTCCACCAGCAGGATGTCATGTTCACGAAGCGCGCCGAGGAAGGTATGGCCGGGATGGCGCCGCTCGTCGCGCACCACCGCCAGCACCGGGATCGGCTCTTCGACGGCCTGGTGAAGGTCGCGCAGCGACCAGCCCACCGCCTTGCCGTCCTCCGGCACGCGCAGCTCGACCAGGTAGTGGGCGGTGTCGAACATCGCGTCCATCGACGCCTGGCCGGCCCGCTGGGGCACCAGGTAGCGGCCGGCCAGCACGATCACGACGAGACCCGCCAGCGCCACGCTGGCGCCCACCGGGAAGAAGTCGAACATGCCGAAGCCCTCGCCGGTCAGCGAGCGGCGGTAGGCGGAGATGATGATGTTGGGCGGCGTGCCGATCAGGGTGGTCAGCCCGCCGAGCAACGAGCCGAAGGCCAGCGGCATCAGCAGCAGCGATGGAGGGGTATCGTGCTCACGGGCCAGACGCAACGCCACCGGCAGCATCAGCGCCAGGGCGCCGACGTTGTTCATGATGCCGGAGAGCACCAGCACGGTGCCGGAGAGCACCAGGGTCTGCAGCATGATCCGGTCGCCGACGCGCAGCGCCTGCTCGGCGATCAGGTCGACCAGCCCCGAGCGTTCGAAGCCGCGGCTGAGCACCAGCACCGCGGCCACGGTGATCACCGCCGGATGGCCGAAGCCGGCGAAGGCGCCCTCGGCGGGCACCAGGCCCAGCCCCACCGCCGCCAGCAGCGCCGCCAGCGCCACCAGGTCGTAGCGGAAGCGGCCCCAGACGAAGGCCGCCAGGGTCGCGCCGAGCAGAAGAAAGACCTGGGTGCTGTCGGCCATGACGGCTCACCTCCCTGTGCTGGAACAGGCGCGTCGAGGCTCGCAACGCGCTGTCTTCAGCATCGTCGCTAACGCGTGCGGATACCAGCGAGCGGTGAGCCGCCGCTTCAGCCCGGCGTCGGCGGCTCGGTAAACGGCAGTGGCCCGTCGCCGCGGCGCACCTCGAAGACGTTGAGGGTCATGGCCACCAGGGCGTAGTAGCCGAACACGCCGATCAGCTCGACCACCGCCGGCTCGCCGAAGGCCTCCACCGCCTCAGCGTAGAGCGCCTCACTGACGCGCCGGGTGGTGTAGAGCGAGCGCCCCAGGCGCACCACCAGCGCCTCGTCGTCGCGCTCGCAGTCCGGTTCCTGATCTTCTGTCAGGCCTTCCTGCAACGCCTCGATCAGCGACGCCGAGACGCCGGCCTCCCGGGCGATGGGTTCATGGATCTGCCATTCCGCCTGGGACTGCCACCAGGACGCGGTGAACAGGATCGCCAGCTCGGTGAGCCGCAGCTCGAGCCGCGTGCCGTAGCGACAGAAGGCGCCCAGGCGCTGGGCGTGGTCGGCCAGTTCCGGGCTGTGAATCCAGGCCAGGAAGGGGCCGTCGAGGTTGCCGCGGGGGCCGCGGAGGATGGCGTCCAGCACGCGGCGCTGCTCGGGCGAGGCGGTGGCGTCATCGAGCGCCGGCAGACGCGAAGTGATCGACATGTCGAGCTCCTGTTTCATGAGGTCCTGATCAAGAGGGTCCAAGGACGGACCGGAGGGTCGCGTCGAGCTTGTCGACGATCTCGTCGAGCTGGCCGTCCTCGAGGATGAAGGGCGGCGCCAGCAGGATATGGTCGCCCCGGCGGCCGTCGAGGGTGCCGCCCATCGGATAGCACATCAGGCCGTGATCCATGGCCGTGCGCTTGATGGCGGCGTGCAGCTTGCGCTCGGGATCGAACGGCGCCCTGGACTCGCGCTCGGCCACCAGCTCGAGGCCGCGGAACAGCCCCCGGCCGCGGATATCGCCGACGTGGGGATGGTCGCCGAAGCGGTCCTCGAGCCGTTGCTGGAGGCCGTCACCCAATTGCCGCACGCGGGGCAGCAGGTCGCGGGACTCGATGGCGCGCTGCACAGCCAGGGCCGCGGCGCAGGCGGTGGCATGGCCGATATAGGTGTGGCCGTGCTGGAAGAAGCCCGAGCCCCCAGCGATGGTCGCACGAATGCGCTCGCCGACCAGGGTCGCGCCGATCGGCTGGTAGCCGGCCCCGAGCCCCTTGGCGATGGTCGCCAGGTCCGGCGCCACGCCCTCCTGCTCGGCGGCGAACAGGCTGCCGGTGCGGCCCATGCCGCACATCACCTCGTCGAGGATCAAGAGGATGCCGTGGCGGTCGCAGATCTCGCGCACGCGCTTGAAATAGCCCGGCACGGCGGGTACCGCGCCCAAGGTCGCGCCCACCACCGGCTCGGCGACGAAGGCCATCACCGTCTCCGGCCCCAGGCGCTGGATCTCGTCCTCCAGCTCCCGCGCCAGCCGCTCGCCGTAGGCCTCCGGCGTCTCGCCCTCGGCCTGGCCGCGGTAGGCGTAGCAGGGACTGACGTGGCTGACCTCCACCAGCAGCGGCTCGAACTGGCGCCGCCGCCAGGCATTGCCGCCGGTGGCCAGCGCGCCGAGGGTATTGCCGTGGTAGCTCTGGCGCCGCGCGATCAGGTGCCGGCGCTCGGGCTCACCGCGCTCGATGAAGTACTGACGAGCCAGCTTCAGCGCCGCCTCCACCGCCTCGGAGCCGCCCGAGACGAAATACACCGAGGAGAGCCCCTCCGGCGCACGCTCGATCAGGAAGTCGGCCAGCGCCTCCATCGGCTCGGTAGTGAAGAAGGCGCTGTGGGCGTAGGCCAGCTTGCCGACCTGCTCGCGCACGGCCTCGATCACCTCGGCGTCGCTGTGCCCCAGGCAGGAGACCGCGGCGCCGCCGCAGGCATCCAGATAGCGCCGCCCCTCGGCGTCGATCAGATAGGCGCCGTCGCCGCCGACGGCGGTGGGGTAAGTGTGAGACAGGTGACGATGGAAGACGTGGCTCATGCGACCCTCCTCGGGCCATTTTGCAAACACATTTGCCATTTTGTTTAATCGCAAAGATATTTGCAATAAGTGCCATACCACCCTGACGCCAGTTGCCGCGGCCGCTACAATGCCCTGCCCTTACTCGCCAGCGAACCGGAGCCCACGCCCTTCATGACCGCCGCCTCGCCTTCTCGACCGGACGCACGCCTCGATACCCTCGCCGACCTCGAGCGCCTGCTCGCCGACCTCGAGGCGGGAGACGCCGAGCTGCGCCTGGGCAAGCGATCGCGGCAGGTGCTCTCGGCGCTGGTCGGCATGCCCCAGCAGGCCGCGGTGTCGTCGATCAGCGATCTGGCGGAGCGCCTCGGCGTCAGCCCCTCGACGCTCTCGCGGCTGGCCCAGCGGCTGGACTTCGAGGGCTTCGCCGGCCTGCAGGCGGTGTTCCGCCGCCACGTCACCGAAAGAACGCACTTCTACAGCGATCAGGTCTCGCGGCTGCTGGAGGGCGAACAGGACGACGACGCCCTCGGCCGGCTGACCCGGCTGGGCCGCCAGGAGAGCGCCAACCTCGGCGACCTGGTGGCGGGAATGGACGGCGAGGCCTTCACCCGTGCCGCACGGCGGCTGGCGGAGGCCCGGCGGGTGCGGATTCACGGCCGTCGCCAGTTCGCCTCGTTGGCCTCGTTCATGGCCTACGGACTCGGCATGCTGCGCCCCGACGCCGCTGCGCTGGACGCCGCCGGCCACGGCATCGCGGACGCCCTGGCCCGGCTCGACGACAACGACGTGCTGGTGGTGATCAGCGCCTTCCCCTATACGCCGAGCGTGCTGACCTCGGCCCGGGTGGCGGCCCGCCAGGGCGTGCCGGTGATCGCGCTGACCGATGCCGCCAGCTCGCCGCTGGCCCGCGCCGCCAGTGAGCGCTTCGCGGTGCCCAATCAAAGCCTGTTCTTCAGCAACGCCATGTGCGCCTTCATGCTGCTGGCCGAGGGGCTGCTGAGCGAGGCGGCACGCCTGCTGGGTGAAGACGGGCTGGCCTCGCTCGAGCGCCGCGAGCGGATGATCGACGAGCTCGGCGACGCGCTGTAGCGCTCTCTTCGCACGCTCTCCCCGCACGTTCTCCCCACACGCTCTCCCCAGAACGACGACGGCCCCGCGTCTCTCCGGACGCGGGGCCGTCGTCAGAAGCGCAGACGCCTACGGGATAAGCACGGTCGAGCCGGTGGTCTTGCGGCCTGCCAGCGCCTCCTGGGCCTCGGCGGCCTCGGCGAGCGGATAGCGTTGACCGATGTCGATGCTGACCTCGCCGCTTTCGATCCGAGCGAACAGGTCGGCGGCCATCGCTTCCAGTCGCTCGCGGGTATCGGCATAGCCGTTGAGGCTCGGGCGGGTCACGAACAGCGACCCCTTCTGGTTGAGAATGCCGATGTTGACGCCCTCCACCGGGCCCGAGGCATTGCCGAAGCTGACCATCAGGCCACGCTTCTTCAGACAGTCCAGCGAGGTCTCCCAAGTGTCCTTGCCCACCGAATCATAGACCACGTCGCACATGGCGCCCCCGGTCAGCTCGCGAACCCGCTCCACCACGTCCTCGCGGGTGGTGTCGATGGTCGCCCAGGCGCCGTTCTTCTCGGCCAGCGCCGCCTTCTCCGGCGAGCTCACCGTACCGATCAGCTTCACGCCCAGTGCCTTCGCCCACTGGCAGGCAATGGAGCCGACGCCGCCGGCCGCGGCGTGGAAGAGAATCGTCTCGCCCCCCTGGAGCGGATAGGTCTGGCGCAGCAGGTACTGCACGGTCAGGCCCTTGAGCATGGCCGCCGCCGCGGTCTCGGCATCGATGCCGTCGGGCAGCGTCACTACCTTCTCCGCCGGCAGCACGTGGCTCTCGGCGTAGGCGCCCAGCGGGCCCTGGGCATAGGCCACGCGATCGCCCACCGCCAGGTGCTCGACGCCTTCGCCCACCGCCTCGACGACGCCCGCGCCCTCGGTACCGAGCCCCGACGGCAACGCCGGCGCCGGATACAGCCCGGTGCGGAAATAGATGTCGATGAAGTTCAGGCCCACCGCCTGATGGCGGACCCGCACCTCGCCGGGGCCCGGCTCGGCGGGCGTGACATCGACGAGCTCGAGGACCTCGGGCCCGCCGGTGCGGGCGAACTGGATGCGCTTGGCCATGTTGGATACCCTTAAACCGCTAATGAAGGAACCGTCAGTCAAACGCTACCTTACCGTGCGGTCAAGCGTCCCCGCGACCGACAGGGCTTGACAGCCCTGGAAGGCTCGGCGAAGAATGCAAAAGTGTATACAGAAACATCACCAAAGTGACGACAGGAAGAATGCCGCTATGAAAGCTACCAACGCTACCTGGTTGCTCGCCGCCACCGCCCTGGCCGCGACCCTGACCGCCGCCCCCGCCATGGCCCAGGACGGCGAACAGTGCCAGCTGACCATCGAGGGCAACGACCAGATGCAGTTCAACCAGGACGCCATGAGCGTGCCGGCCAGCTGCGACGAGGTCACCGTGACGCTGGAGCACACCGGCCAGATGCAGGCCAACGTGATGGGCCACAACTGGGTGCTCACCGAGACGTCCGACGTTCAGGGCGTGGCCCAGGCCGGCATGGGCACCGGCCTCGAGAGCGACTATCTGCCGGCGGACGACGACCGCGTGCTGGCCGCCACCGACGTCATCGGCGGCGGCGAAAGCACCAGCGTCACCTTCTCTACCGAGGGCCTGGCCGGTCGCGACCTGACCTTCTTCTGCTCCTTCCCCGGCCATTCCAGCCTGATGAAGGGCACCTTCTCCGTCGAAGGGTGATCCTGCCGCGCGCCGCCGCCCGGCGGCGCGCTTCTCGCCTCAGTGACGCGCCGACAGGGTGGCGGGAAAGCTCTCGAGCCCCTTCACGAAGCGCTGTTTGTAGTCGTCGAACTGCGCCCGGTCGCGCTTGAACGACTGCACCACGCCCTGCTCGTCCACCGTCAGCGTGCGCGGAAGGTCATCGAGCCCGGTGGCCGGATGACGCTTCGACAGCCCGATGCGTACGCCCGCCTTGCCGCTGAACCAGCGCTCGATGCCGGCCTCGCGGAAGCGGGCTTCCTGCGTCTCGTCGGTGGCGTCCACGCGCAGCGGCGCGCGCATCGCCAGCTCGCCCACCAGCCGCATCGACGGCGCCTTCACCGTCTCGGTGTCGAGATCCGCCAGCTGCATGACGGTCATGCCCTCACCGGATTCGTCCAGCGCCAGCAGCGCCAGCGCCAGCGGCTTCCCTTGATCGTCGGCCAGCGCCAGCAGACGTGCGGCCTCCTGCGGAAACAGCACGCCCGTCACCCCGGCGAAGGTCACCAGCGGGGCGATGCCGGCGTCCTGGCCATAGGCCTCGGCGCACAGCCGCGCCAGACAGGCCTCACGCTGGGCCGCGTTCTTGATATGCACCACTTTCATCGCTTCCGGCTCTCCTTCATGGCTGCCTTCGATGCCCGGCCCGACCGAGCCTGAAAGCGCGCAGCCTAGCATAGACGCGCCCTTCGCTCTCGCCCCGCTCGACCTCGGGCAGGCAAACGGTCACGGGGCTGTCATCGAGTTTTCCTAATGTATTTGTCGCTCGCAGGCCGTCGGCGCATGCACGGCCCGGGCCTTCTCTCAGCCAAGACTCGATGGACAAGGAGATTCCGATGCCACGCCTGTACGCTGGAGCACTGACCCTGGGAATGGCCGCCGCCGGCCTGTCGCTGTCCGCCCACGGGGCCACCGAGATCGCCTGGTGGCACGCCATGGGCGGCGAACTGGGCAACAAGGTCGACGAGATCGCCGCCGACTTCAACGCCTCCCAGGACGACTATGTGGTCGAGCCGTCCTTCCGTGGCAACTACTCGGAGACCATGACCGGCGCCATCGCCGCCTTCCGCGCCGGCGAGGCGCCGGCCATCGTGCAGATCTACGAGGTCGGCACCGCCACCATGATGAACGCCGAGGGCGCCATCGTGCCGGTCCACGAGCTGATGAGCGAGTCGGGCCAGGACGTCGACCCCGGCGCCTTTCTGCCCGCCGTGACCGGCTACTACACCGACGCCGACGGCCGCATGCTGTCCATGCCCTTCAATTCCTCGACGCCGGTGGTCTACGTCAACCGCGACATCCTCGACGAGGCCGGCGTGGACGCGGTGCCGACCACCTGGCAGGGGCTCGGCGAGACCCTGGGCCGAATCGTCGACTCCGGCGCCGCCGAGTGCGGCATGACCACCACCTGGCCGTCCTGGATCCAGCTCGAGAACTTCTCGGCGCGCAACGACCTGCCCTTCGCCACCGAGCAGAACGGCTTCGGCGGGCTCGAGGCCCGCCTGAGCATCGACGACACCGCCGCCGTCGATCACATCCAGCGCCTGGCCGACTGGCAGCAGGACGGCCGCTTCGACTACGGCGGCCGCTTCGACGATGCCGCCCCGGCCTTCTACACCGGCCGCTGCGCCATGCTGATGGCGTCCTCCGCCTCGCTGGCAGGCGTGCGCGCCAACGCCGAGGACTTCGACTTCTCCGTCGCCCCGCTGCCCTACGACAGCGACCTGGTCGACACGCCGCAGAACAGCATCATCGGCGGCGCCTCGCTTTGGGTGCTGGCCGGCAAGAGCGACGAGGTCTATCAGGGCGTGGCGCGCTTCTTCGACTATCTCTCTTCCGCCGAGGTCCAGGCCGACTGGCACCAGTTCTCCGGCTATCTGCCGATCACCCAGGCGGCCTACGAGCTCGGCCAGCAGCAGGGCTTCTACGAGCAGAACCCGGGCAGCGCCGTGGCCATCGAGCAGATGACCGGCGTCACGCCCACGGCCAACTCCAAGGGCCTGCGCCTGGGCAACATGCCGCAGATCCGCGACGTCATCGAGGAGCAGCTGGAGCGCATCTTCAACGGCGACGTGAGCGCCCAGGACGGCCTGAGCGAGGCCGTGCGCCGCGGCAACGCGCTGCTGGAGCGCTTCCAGCAGGCCAACGGCTGATCCGCCCTCCGCCTCCGCCCCGTGCCGGCACGCCGCCCTGGCGTGCCGGCCCTTTTCCTCTCCAGCGATAAACGACCATGGCGACCTTCCAGCGACACCGCGTCACGCCCTGGCTGCTGCTCGCCCCGCAGCTGGCCGTCGTGGCGATCTTCTTCTTCTGGCCCGCCGCCCAGGCCATGCTTCAGGCCTTCTACGTCGAGGATCCCTTCGGCCTCGGCCGCACCTTCGTCGCCTTCGAGAACTTCGCGCGGGTGCTGGCCTCGGCGGAGTACTACCGGGCGCTGGGCATCACCGTGACCTTCAGTGCCGGCGTGGCGCTGGGCGCCATGGCGCTGGCGCTGCTGCTGGCGGTGCTCGCCGACCGGGTGATCAAGGGGGCCGGCGCCTACAAGGCGCTGCTGATCTGGCCCTATGCGGTGGCGCCCGCGGTGGCCGGCGTGCTGTGGGGCTTCATGCTCGACCCGGAGCTCGGCCTGATCAGCGCCGGGCTCGGCGCGCTCGACATCGACTGGAACCACCAGCTCAACGGCGGCCAGGCCATGGCGCTGGTGGTGATGGCCTCGATCTGGAAGCAGATGAGCTACAACTTCGTGTTCTTCCTGGCCGGCCTGCAGGCGATTCCCAGGAGCCTGCTGGAGGCCGCCGCCATCGACGGCGCCGGCCCCTGGCGGCGCTTCTGGACCATCACCTTCCCGCTGCTGTCGCCGACCAGCTTCTTCCTGCTGGTGATGAACAGCGTCTACGCCTTCTTCGAGACCTTCGGCACCATCGACGCCACCACCGCCGGCGGCCCCGGCGGTGCTACGCGCACCCTGGTCTACAAGGTCTTCGAGGACGGCTTCATCGGCTACGACCTGGGCTCCAGTGCCGCCCAGTCGGTGCTGCTGATGGGGCTGGTGGGCCTGCTCACCCTGCTGCAGTTCCGCTACCTCGAGCGCAGGGTTCAGTACTGACACCGGAGAGACGCCCATGCGCTACCGCCGCCGCGGCCTGGACATCGCCAGCCACGCGCTGCTGATCCTGGCCCTGATCGCCTTCTGCCTGCCGGTGTGGCTGGCCATCACCGCAGCCACCCACGACCAGGCCTCGCTGTATACCGGCACCGCGCCGCTGTGGTTCGGCTCCGAGGGCCTCGACAACTTCCGCGCCGTGCTCACCGAGCCGGTCGGCCGGCTGGGTACCGACGTCACTCGGCTGCTGCTCAATTCCACGGTCATGGCGCTGGGCATCGCCCTCGGCAAGATCGCCATCGCCATCCTGGCCGCCTACGCCATCGTGTTCTTCCGCTTTCCGCTGCGTCGGCTGTGCTTCTGGCTGATCTTCATCACCCTGATGCTGCCGGTGGAGGTGCGCATCATGCCCACCTACAAGGTGGCGGCCGATCTGGGACTGCTGAACTCCTACGTGGGGCTGATCCTGCCGCTGATCGCCAGCGCCACGGCGACCTTCCTGTTCCGGCAGTTCTACCTCACCGTGCCGCCGGAGCTGCTCGAGGCCGCCCGGGTCGACGGCGCCGGCCCCTGGCGCTTCCTCAAGGACATCCTGCTGCCACTGTCGACGACCAACATCGCCGCCCTGTTCGTGATCATGTTCCTCTATGGCTGGAACCAGTATCTCTGGCCGCTGCTGATCACCACCGAATCCGATCACATGACCATCGTGGTCAGCCTCAAGCGCCTGCTCTCCTCGGCCGACAACCTGGTGCCCTGGCAGACGGTCATGGCCACCGCCCTGCTGGCCATGCTGCCGCCGGTGGCGGTGATCGTGCTGATGCAGCGCTACTTCGTGAAGGGCCTGGTCGACGCCGAGAAATGACACACTCCAACGGACACGAGAGACGCCTATGGCCACGCTTCGCCTGAGCGCCCTGCGCAAGACCTACCCCAACGGTTTCACGGCCCTGCACGGCGCCGACCTCGAGATCGTCGACGGCGAGCTGATCGTGGTGGTCGGCCCCTCGGGCTGCGGCAAGTCCACCCTGCTGCGGATGCTCGCCGGGCTGGAATCGATCAGCGACGGCGAGCTCGTCATCGACGACCGCCGGGTGAACGACCTGGAGCCCGCCCAGCGCGACATCGCCATGGTGTTCCAGAACTACGCCCTCTACCCGCACATGAGCGTGGCCGACAACATGGCCTACGCGCTGAAGAACCGCGGCGTACCCAAGGCCGAGCGCCGCCGCAAGGTGGAGGAAACGGCGCGCCTGATCGGTCTCGAGGACCTGCTCGACCGGCGCCCGAAACAGCTTTCCGGCGGCCAGCGCCAGCGGGTGGCCATGGGCCGCGCCATCGTCCGCGAGCCCCGGGTGTTCCTGTTCGACGAGCCGCTGTCGAACCTCGACGCCAAGCTGCGCGTGCAAATGCGCCTCGAGATCCGCCGCCTGCAGAAGCGCCTCGGCGTCACCGCGGTCTACGTCACCCACGATCAGGTCGAGGCCATGACCCTGGCCGACCGGCTGGTGGTGATGAACGGCGGGCGCATCGAGCAGGTCGGCACCCCGATGCATCTCTACGAGCGCCCCGCCAGCCGCTTCGTAGCCGGCTTCATCGGCTCGCCGGCGATGAACTTTCTCGACGCCCGTCTCGATGCCCGCCTTCAGGGCGACACCCTGACGCTGCCCTGCTGCACCCGGCTGGCCTCACCCGTGTCGGCATCCGGCGAGGCGAAGCCGGTGTGCCTGGGCATCCGCCCGGAGCACCTGACCGTGGTGCCCGAAGGCGACGTTATCGACGGCGATCTGTCCGCCCGGGTCGAGCTGGTCGAGCCGCTGGGCGCCGACACCCTCGTCCATGCCCGGCTCGAAGGGCAGGACGATCTGGTGGTGGCGCGCGTCGACGGTATCCGCGCGGTGGCCGAAGGCGATAGGCTGGCCCTGCGGCCGGATGCCGGCCGCCTGCATCTCTTCGCCCCCGACACAGGGCAGCGCCTGGACCCCCTGGAGCCCGAATGCCAGCACTCGACCTCCCCCGCCTGATCGCCCATCGCGGCCTCTCCGCCCGCGCCCCCGAGAACACCCTGGCGGCGGTGCGCGCGGCCCATGCGGCCGGCATCATCTGGGTCGAGCTCGACGTGCAGCTGCTCGGCGACGGCACGCCGGTGATCTGGCACGACCGCGACGTGTCGCGCTGCTCGGACGGCCGCGGCCGGCTGGCGGCCATGGACCTGGCCGCGGCCCGACGGCTGGACACGGGTGCCTGGTTCGCCCCCGCCTTCGCCGGCGAGCGGATGGCCACCCTCGACGCAATGCTCGCGCTGCTCGCCGAACTCGGCATGGGCGTGAATCTGGAGCTCAAGGTCAACCGCGGCCACGACCCGGTGGCGCTGGCCGAAGCCGCGGTGCCCGCGCTGATGGAGGCACTGCCCTACGAGCGGCGGCTGGTGTCGTCCTTCGACGAGCGGGCGCTGAGGGTCAGTCGCGCGCTGGCCGGCCCCGAACGGTTGGCCCTGGGGGCGTTGTTCGACCGCGTGCCCCGGGACTGGCAGTCGCGCGCCGAGGCGCTGCAGGCCGTCAGCGTGCACGCCAACTGGAAACCGTTGAAGGCGGAGCGGGCCCGCGCCATCAAGGCCGCCGGCCATGCGCTGATCTGCTACACCGCCAACGACCCGGCCGCCTTCGCCCCACGCTGGGACTGGGGCGTCGATACGGTGATCAGCGACGACCCCACGCGTTTTCGCTGAGTCAGACGACGAGACCATCGGCGACGCTCAGCCGCCGATCAGCGCCTCGATGGCGGCCGGATCGAGATGTTCCTCCAGGGTATCGGCCAGCCGGTCGAGCTGACGCTCGCGGTGGGCGGCCAGATCCACGGCCGCACCCTCGCCAGCAAGTCCCAGCATGGCCAGCAGTGCGGCGGCCGCCGGCGCCTCGTCGAACAGGCCGTGCAGGTAGGTGCCCATCACCTGGCCGTCCTCGCTCACCGCGCCGTCCGGGCGGCCGTCCAGGTCGAGCAGCGGCCGCGCCAGCGCCGGGCCCTCGCTGACGCCGTTGTGAATCTCGTAGCCACTCACCGCCACGCCTTCGCCGGCCGGGGTGCCCGCATGAAGGGCAGTGAGCGTGCCGCTCACGTTGCGCAGCTGCTTGCCGGTCACCATGCGGGTGCGCATGGCCAGGAGCCCCAGCCCCGGCACGCTGCCGGCCTCGCCCTCCAGGCCGTCCGGGTCGTCGATGGCCTCGCCGAGCATCTGGAAGCCGCCGCAGATGCCGAGCACCCGGCCGCCGTAGCGCAGGTGACGGCGGATCGCCGGCTCCCAGCCCTCGCGGCGCAGCCAGCCCAGGTCGCTGGCGGTGCTCTTGCTGCCGGGCAGCAGGATGACGTCGGCGGGCGGCATGGCCTGCCCCGGCCCCACCAGCGTCAGCTCGACCCGCGGATGCAGGCGCAGCGCATCGAGATCGGTGTGGTTGCTGATCCGCGGCAACGCCGGCACCGCCACGCGCAGTCCCGGCGCTTCGGCGGCGCTCGCGGTCAGGCCCAAGCCGTCCTCGGCGTCCAGCAGCAGGCCGTTCAGGTGCGGCAGCACGCCGGTCACCGGCTTGCCGGTGCGCTCGGTAAGCCAGTCGAGGCCCGGCTCGAGCAGCGCGATGTCGCCGCGGAAGCGATTGATCACGAGCCCGGTGGTACGCGCGCGCTCGCTCTCGCTCAGCAGCTCCAGGGTGCCCACCAGCTGGGCGAAGACGCCGCCGCGGTCGATGTCGGCCACCAGCCACACCGGGCAGTCCACCGCCTCGGCGAAGCCCATGTTGGCGATGTCGTTCTTGCGCAGATTGACCTCGGCCGGACTGCCCGCGCCCTCGGCGATCACCAGATCGAAGCGACTTGTCAGTCGCTCCCAGGCTGCCAGCACGGTCTCGCGGGCCTGGCGCTTGAAGGCGTGGTAATCCAGCGCGTCCATGTGACCGTGGACCCGACCGTCGAGGATCACCTGGGCGCCGCGGTCGGTCTCAGGCTTGAGCAGCACCGGATTCATGTCGGCATGGGGCGCCAGCCCGCAGGCCACCGCCTGCAGCGCCGTGGAACGGCCGATCTCGCCGCCCTCCGGCGTCACGGCGCTGTTCAGCGCCATGTTCTGGGGCTTGAAGGGCGCCACCGACACCCCGCGCCGCGCCAGCAGACGGCACAGCCCCGCCACCACCGTGCTCTTGCCGGCGTCCGAGGTGGTGCCCTGAATCATCAGTGTCGCCATGCCAAATGCCTCGCCTTAACCGGGTCGCCCTCAAAGATGGCGAGACTCTACCGAGCCGCCCCACGGGCCGCAATTGCCAACGATGTCCCTCGCTATCCCGGCCCCTTCAAGGCATGGCATCATTCCTTGGTCACGATGGTGGGAAATGACATGGAACCGGTCATTCAGGAAGAAGCTTCGGGCTGTGGAATTGCCGCAAGCGCGGCTCTCGCGGGCGTGCCCTACGCAGACGCCAGACGCGTCGCCAACGGCCTGGGAATCCATGCCGAGGACCAGACCCCGTGGTCTGATACCCGGCATGTCCGCACCCTCCTCTCGGCCTTTCACATCACCACATCACCGATGGAGACGCCCTTCACGTCTTGGGAGGCATTGCCTGACAAGGCCCTGCTCGCCATCAAGTGGCGTCGTGAAGGTGAACTCCCCTTCTGGCACTGGGTCGTGTTCGTCAGACAAGGCGGTCACGCCTACGTGCTGGATTCCAGGAAGCCGCTACGTTCGCACCTTCGACGTGACTTCGGACGCATGAAGCCTCGGTGGTTCATCGAGGTGTATGACTGAGACAGCACACAAAAGGGACGACATGTCAGATCCACATTTCTCTCTTCTCGTCCTGCGCTGCCAGGCGCTGGAGGCCAGCAAGCGATTCTATGAGCGGTTAGGTTTTCGCTTCGTGGAGGAGCAGCATGGCGACGGCCCGCTCCACTATGCCTCAGAGGAGGCGGGCATGGTCTTCGAGCTGTATCCCTCGCGCGAGGAGGACGTCGCGGACCGCACACGGCTCGGCTTTCGCGTGACGAACCTCGAGGAGATCGTGGCGCACCTCGAGACGGTGAATCGCCATGTCATCGCCGATGACGTGGTCTATATCGCCCAGGACCCCGACGGCAGAAGAGTCGAGCTGAGGGAGCGGACGACATGACGCCGCGTCGCGGCGAGCGACGTCGGCCGTCTCGAGAAGATTCACAGCCTGGACGCCAGTCCGGAACATCCTAGGGAGAGGAACATGCAAGGAAGCTGTCTGTGTGGCGTCGTGACCTATGAGGTCGATCGGCTCGATATGCCGATCGCGCACTGCCACTGTCGCACCTGCCAGAAGGCCCATGCCGCGGCCTTCGCCACCACCGCCGGTGTCGAGCGCCGCCATTTCCGCTGGACCGCGGGTGAGGAAACGCGCTCGCACTTCGTATCGTCACCGGGCAAGCGACGCTGGTTCTGCTCAGCGTGCGGGACGCATCTGATGGCGGAGCGGACGGGGCAGCCCCACGTCATCCTGCGCGTGGCCACCCTGGACGAGGATCCGGGAGAGCGTCCCGCCCAGCATACCTGGCGCTCCCATGACGTGCCCTGGCTGGCCTACGATGACGACCGTCCGTCCCATGACGCATGGCCGCCGGGGCGCTAGCTAGCCTTCCGGTCGCCGGCCCTCATCCCTCGCCGACTCCCTGGGCTTAATGCGCCGAAGGGCGCCTTGGACCATCGGCGCCTTCATCGCTCGCCTTCCCGGGCCGCAAGCGCCTCGAACAGCGCCGGCGCTTCCGCCACCTGGCCCCAGCCGTTGCCGTGCACCCGCTCGGCGAGCGGCAGGCGCTGGCGCCAGCCGGCGCGGGCCAGCTCGGGGCGGTCGAGGAACTCGTCGACGTAGCCCAGGCACAGGTAGGCGAGCGGGTAGACGTTCTCCGGCAGGCCCAGCACCTCGGCCAGCTCGTCCTGATCGAGGATACTGACCCAGCCTACGCCGATGCCCTCGGCCCGGGCCGCCAGCCACAGGTTCTGGACCGCCAGGCAGGTGCTGAACAGGTCCATCTCGACGATGCTCTGGCGGCCCAGCACATGCTCGCCGCCGCGGCTGCGGTCGCAGGTGATGCACAGGTTGAGCGGGCTCTCGAGGATGCCCTCCAGCTTGAGCCGGCGATACAGCGCGCCGCGCTCGCCGATGTGGGCCTCGGCCGCCTTGGCGTTCTCGCGCTCGAAGATGGCGTGCACGCGCCCACGCACCGCGCGGTCGTCGATCAGCAGGAAGTCCCAGGGCTGCATGAAGCCCACCGAGGGCGCGTGGTGGGCGGCCTCGAGCAGCCGCGCCAGCACCGCGGGCGGAATCGGGTCCGGGCGGAACTGGGCGCGCACGTCGCGACGCTCGAAGATGGCCCGGTAGAGGCCCTCGCGCTGCGCCTCGGGGAAGGCGTGATCGGGTCGCCCGGTGGGGTCTGCCATGCGGCGGTCTCCTGGAGTTCGTGATGGTGGGACGGCGCTAATGTCACAGGATGATGAGCTTGACCGGCGCCAAGCCGGCACGAGGGCGCTGTGAACCCATCCCTGGGCGCTAACTTTTGCCCTGCGGCGCTCTCGCATCCTGCTCCGCTTGCAGGACCGGTGTTGGCCATCCTTGGCCAACCCGTTCGGCGGGGATCGCCTCACCCATGGCAAAAACCCCTCGCGCCGTCTCGTCCCCGGCGCTCATCCGGCGACAACAGAGCCGAGACGACTACAGCTCGACGCCTTTTTGCGCCTTTATCCCCTGGTCCTTGAAGGCGTGCTTGACCACCTTCATCTCGGTCACGGTGTCGGCCAGCTCGATCAGCGCCTCGGGGGCGTGACGGCCGGTGACCACGGCATGCTGCATGGCCGGGCGGCCCTGGAGGTCGTCGAGCACCCGGTCGAGCTCCAGGTAGCCGTGGCGCAGGGCGATATTGAGCTCGTCGAACAGCACCAGGGCGTATTCCGGGTCGGCCAGCATGCGCCGGGCCTCGGCCCAGGCCGCCTCGGCGGCGCGCACGTCGCGCTCGCGATCCTGGGTGTCCCAGGTGTAGCCCTCGCCCATGACGTGGTAGTCCACGCCCGGCAGCGAGCGATAGAAGGCCTCCTCGCCGGTCTGGAACTTGCCCTTGATGAACTGCACCACGCCGACCTTCATGCCGTGGCCCAGGGCGCGTGCGACCATGCCGAAGCCGGAGCTGCTCTTGCCCTTGCCGGGGCCGGTGAGCACCAGCAGCACGCCCTGCTCCTTGTCGGCGGCGGCAATCCGCTCGTTCATGATCTTCTGCTTGTGGGCCATGCGCACCGCATGGCGCTCGGGGTCGACGTGCTTCATCGGGATCTCCAGCGATCGAGGGAATAGCGTGGTGGTTCTCATGCCATACCGGGGACAAGTCGCAGCGGAGCTCCTACGCCAGGGATGGCGTCGGGAGCTACAAGGATGTATTTATCGCGTCTCCGCGCAGGCTTGTCCCCGGTATCCATCATTCGAGCAGCGGCTGACGCGCCAGCAGATAGACGTCCATGATCCAGCCATGGCGCTCACGCAGCGCGGCACGGCGCTCGACGATGGCGGGGCCGACCTCGGCCAGCGGGCCGTCGATCAGGCACTGCTTGTCCATGCCGAGATAGGCGCCCCACCAGATATGCAGGCCCTTCGGGGCCAGCGTCTGGAAGGCGCCGCCGGCGTCCAGCATCACCGCCAGGCTGGCGGCGTCGCCCGGCCAGCCGCGCTCGCGCAGGCGCCGCCCGGTGGTGATCTGCACCGGCTCGGCCAGGGCATTCAAGGGGATGCGATGCTCGGCGGTCAGCACCTGCAGGCTGGTGATGCCCGGCACCACCTCCACCTCGAGCGTCATGCCGCTTTCTTGCTCAAGCCCAGTCCCCTTCAAGCGCGCGGCGATGCGCAGGCTGCTGTCGTAGAGCGAGGGATCGCCCCAGATCAGCATCGCGACCCGCCCGCCCTCGGGCAGACGCTGGGTCATGTGCTCGCGCCAGGTCGCGGCGATGGCTGCGTGCCAGTCGTCCACCGCGCCCAGATAGTCGTCTCGGCCGTCGCGACGCGGCAGGTCGAACTCCACCACCCGCGATTGTGCGGCCTCGTCGAGCAGTTGGCGGCACAGCAGCCGACGCAGGTCGACCAGGTCCGAGCGGGCCTCGCCCTTGCGCGGCAACAGGATCAGCTCCGCCTCGCGCAGCGCGCGCACGCCGGCCAGGGTGATGTGATCGGGATTGCCGGTGCCGATGCCGATCAGCGACAGATGAATCATGCGCCGCCCTCTCGTTGCTCGCTCTCGCCCATCCAGGCGCCACCCTCGGCGAAGGGCGAGTCCGCCGACTGCGGCCGGAAGCGGCGGTCGTAGCCGATGGCGTAGAGGCAGCTGTCGTCGAAGGTTTCGCTTGCCAGCGCCGGGCCGACCAGGATCAGGGCGGTGCGGTTCATGGCCGGATCGAGGCGCGCGGCGATGGTGTCGAGCCGCCCGCGGATCACCTTCTGGTCGGGCCAGCTGGCGCGCCAGACGATGGCCACCGGGCAGTCGTCGCCGTAGCGGGGTGCGAGCTCCGCCACCACCTGCTCCAGATTGTGAATCGACAGATGGATCGCCAGCGTCGCCCCGGTGCGCGCGAAGTTGGCCAGGGTCTCACCGTCCGGCATGGCACTGGCGCGGCCCGGCGTGCGGGTCAGCACCACCGACTGCGCCACTCCCGGCAGGGTCAGCTCCTGGCCGAGGGTGGCGGCGGCCGCGGCGAAGGCCGGCACCCCGGGCGTGATGGCGTAGGGAATGCCCAGCGCACGCAGCCGGCGCAGCTGCTCACCCATGGCCGACCACACCGACAGGTCGCCGGAGTGCAGCCGGGCCACGTCCTGGCCCGCGGCGTGGGCCGTGGCGATCTCGTCGACGATCTCGTCGAGGGACAGCGGCGCGGTATTGATGATCCGGGCATCCGCCGGGCAGTGATCGAGGATCGCCTCGGGCACCAGCGAGCCGGCGTAGAGGCACACCGGACTGGCGGCGATCAGGTCGCGCCCGCGCAGGGTCAGCAGGTCCGGCGCGCCGGGACCGGCACCGATGAAGTGAACGGTCATGTCGTGTCTCCTGCCGGGATGTCTTGCGCCGCAGCGGCGACGGCCATGGCGGCGGTGGCGCATCGGTCCTTGGAAATCAGCCGCGGGCCGAGCAGCGTCGCGCCCGGCCCGGCCGCCAGTACCGCCACGGCCTCGGCGACGCTGCCGGTGCCGCGGGCCCGCCGGCTGCGTGGGGAATGCGTCAGCGTCTCGGCCGAGGCCAGCGCCTCGTCGGGCACGGCGAGCGTCTCGAGGCCCCGCGCCTCGCCCAGGGCCTGCACTCGCACGCGCATGCTCTCGGCCACGGCCAGCCGATCGGCCGGGCCGTATTGCGCCTCTAGCCGCTCCAGCGCCACGGCGAGAGAGCCGAGCGTGGCCGAGCCGCGCATGCCGAAACCCGCCACCCTAATCTCACCGCTCATATCGCGATTCATTTCACTATCCGCCACTGCACGATGGGATAGGCGGCCTTCCAGCCGCGGCGAGTGCCGAGGGCGGTCGCCGACGACAGCTCCAGGCGTACCAGCTCGCCGCCCCACTCGCGCTGCCGCTGGGCCAGCAGCGCCTCGGATTCAAGCGTCACCGCGTTGGCCACCAGCCGCGTGCCCGCCGGCAGGCACGGCCACAGCGCGTCGAGCAGCGCCTCGGAGAGCCCGCCGCCGATGAAGACGGCATCCGGCGGCGGCGCGTCGGCAAGCTCATCCGCCAGCAGCGCCGCGGCGTCGCCCTCGACCACCTCGAGCCAGTCGACGCCGAGTTCCCGGGCGTTGCGGCGGGCGCGCTCGGCGCGCTCAGGGGCGCGCTCGAGGCCCAGGGCGCGGTTGTCCGGATGGGCCAGCAGCCACTCGATGGCCACCGAGCCGGAGCCGGTACCGATGTCCCACAGCCGCTCGCCCGGCATCGGGGCCAGGGCGGCGAGCGTGGCGGCGCGCACCGCCGGCTTGGTGATCTGGCCGTCGTGAGAAAACCAGCCATCCGGCCGCCCCGGCGTCAGCGGCAGCGCCGGCCCGTCGCCGGCAACCTCGAGCCCCACCGCCACCGGATGGGCGATGTCGTCCGGCAGCTTGGCGTCGGCACGCAGGCAGCGCACGCGCTCTTCATCGCCACCCAGGGCCTCCAGCACGTGAAGTTGGCTGGCGCCGAAGCCGACGCGCCCGAGCCAGCCGGCCAGCGCCGCCACCGCCGGGCCGTCGCGCAGCAGCACCAGCAGCTGGCGACCGCGATGCAGGTTCGGACGCAGGCGCGTCAGCGGCCGGGCATGCAGGCCGAGGCAGGTCACCCCCTCCAGCGACCAGCCAAGCCGTGAGGCCGCCAGGCTGAAGGTCGAGGGCGACGGCAGCGAGCGCCATTCGCCCGGCGCGAGATGCCGCGCCAGGGTGCCACCGGCGCCGAACCAGAAGGGATCGCCGGAGGCCAGCATCACCGTGCGCCGGCCGCGCTCGGCCAGCAGTTCGGGGATGCCGTCGGCGAAGGGCACCGGCCACTCGCGCACCTCGGCGGGGAGCGGAGGCAGCAGGCGCAGATGGCGCCGGGCGCCGAACACCACCTCGGCGGCCTGAAGCGCCTCGCGGCTTGCCGGCGTGAGCCCGGCCGTGCCACCCTCGCCCCAGCCCACCACCGTCAGCCAGGGAGCGTCGTCCGCGTCAGTCATCATGAAGGTCCTGATTCTGGGAGGCACCACCGAGGCCAGCGCCCTGGCCCGCGCGCTCGCCGAGCGCGAGATCCCCGCGCTGTTCAGCTACGCCGGCCGCGTCGCCGCGCCGAAGCCCCAGCCGCTGCCGACCCGGGTGGGCGGCTTCGGCGGCACGGACGGGCTGGCCGCCTTCCTCGAGGCGGAGCGCATCACCCATCTGGTCGACGCCACCCATCCCTTCGCCGAGCGGATGAGCCGCAACGCCGTGGCCGCCACCGAACGAACCGGCACCGCGCTGATCGCCCTGACCCGGCCGCCGTGGGCGCCGCAAGATGGAGACCGCTGGCACCGCGTCGCGAGCATCGAGGCGGCGGTGGACGCGCTCGCCGGCCCGCCCGAGCGGGTGCTGCTGGCGATCGGCCGCATGCATCTGGCCGCCTTCGCCGTCCGGCCCGAGCACCACTACGTGCTGCGGCTGGTCGATCTGCCCGAGGAGACGCCGCCGCTGCCGCGCCACACCCTGACCGTCGACCGCGGCCCCTTCACCCGGGAGGGCGACCTGGCCCTGCTGCGCGAACACGGCGTCGAGCGCCTGGTGTGCAAGAACGCCGGCGGCGCGGGGGCCGCGGCCAAGCTCGAGGCCGCCCGCGCACTGGGGATTCCGGTGCTGATGATCGACCGCCCGGCGCTGCCGCCCCGCCGCGAGGCCCATAGCCCCGATGCGGTGCTGGACTGGCTGGGTCATCGATCCACCTCGGATGACAGCACCGACCGCGGCGTATAGACCCACTCGCTCCCTTCCCGGCCGGCCGGAATGCGCCGCGTTAGGCTCGAGCCCACCATCACCAGGGTGCGCATGTCGGCCATCTCGGGGGTCGCCTCGCCGAGGGTGACGACCCGCAGGCGCTCCTCCGGCGTGGAGACCGCGCGAGCGAACATGATCGGGCGATCAAGGCCGCAGGCCTCGCGCAGCACGTCCAGGGCGCGGGCGAAGCCCTCCGGCCGCGAGCGGGAACGCGGGTTATAGAAGGCCATGGCGAAGTCGGCCTCGGCGGCCAGCCGCAGACGCTTCTCGATCAGCGCCCAGGGCTTGAGGTTGTCGGAGAGGTTGATGCAGCAGAAGTCGTGGCCCAGCGGCGCGCCGAGGCGCGCGCTGGCGGCCAGCATCGCCGAGACCCCCGGCAGCACCTGGATGTCCAGCGCCCGCCAGGCCGGCTCGCCCGCCTCCAGCGCCTCGAATACGGCCGCGCCCATGGCGAACACGCCGGGATCGCCCGAGGACACGACCGCCACCCGACGGCCCGCGGCGGCCATCTCGAGCGCCTGCTCGGCGCGGCGGATCTCCTCGCGGTTGTCCGAGCCGTGGCGGGTCAGCCCCGGGCGCGGCGCGACCCGCTCGACGTAGGGCACGTAGCCCACCACGTCGGTGGCCTCGCTCAGCGCGTTCGACGCCTCGGGGGTAATCAGCGCCTCATTGCCCGGGCCAAGACCGACAATCTTCACCCAGCCTTCACGGCCGGCTGCGCGTTGGCCATACGGCGTTGCCATCGTCTTCGAAATGCTCATTTAGCCCCTCTAAACTGCGCTGTCTCAGACGATGCCGCCTTGTCTGTCGCTAGCTCGCCAGGCCGTGATTCGACGTTTTCTTCGCTCATGGCCGCCTCCCGTTGCCGTGAATCACCAGGATCGAGAAATAGGGCACCTGCTCGCCGACCTCGGCCAGCGGCACCACCCGCTGCCGGCCCATGGAGGCGTACTCGATCAGCCAGGCCTCGTCTTCGCGGCCGGCGCTTGCCAGCGCGCGACGCAGCTTGTCGAGGTGGCGGCCGATCTTCATCACCACCAGGGCATCGGTGCGCGCGATGCGCTCGGCCAGCCGGTCCTCGGGCTGGGTCGCGGTCAGCACGGTCAGCACGTCGTCGCCCCAGGTGATGGGCCGGCCCGTGGCCGTCCAGGCGGCAGACATGCCGGTGATGCCGGGCACCACTTCCACGGCCACCCTGCCCTGCAAACGGGTATAAAGGTGCATAAAGGAGCCGTAGAAGAAGGGATCGCCCTCGCACAGCACCGCCACGTCGTGTCCCGCCCCGGCGATCTCGGCGAGCTTTGCCACCTGGCGCTCGTAGAAGGCCGCCAGCCACGCGTTGTAGCGCGGATCGTCGAAGGGGATCTCGGTGGTGACCGGATACTCCATGGCCAGCTCCACGGCGCCGGGCGCCAGCATGCCCTCGACGATGGTGCGGGCGTGGCCGGTGCGGCCCTTCTTGCGGAAGTAGGCCACGTGGCTGGCGCCGCGGATCAGCCGGTCGGCGCGCACGCTCATCAGGTCCTGGCTGCCGGGGCCGAGGCCGACGCCGTGAATCGTGCCGGGGACAGCGCGGGAGAGAGACTCGGGCATCGTCATTCGCTGCGATCCGCCATGGCATTGATGGCGGCCACCGTCACCGCGCTGCCGCCGAGCCGGCCCTCGACGATGGCGCAGGGCGCCGCCCCGCTCTCCCACAGCGCCTGCTTGGACTCCGCCGCGCCGACGAAGCCCACCGGGCAGCCGACGATCGCCGCCGGGCGCGGGCAGTCCGGGTCCTCGAGCATGTTGAGCAGGTGAAACAGCGCGGTCGGGGCGTTGCCGATCGCCACCACCGCGCCCTCGAGCCGGGGCCGCCACAGCTCCAGCGCCGCCGCCGAGCGGGTGTTGCCCATCTCGCGCGCCAGCCCCGGCACCCGCTCGTCGTGCAGGGTGCAGATCACGGCGTTGTCCGCCGGCAGGCGCTTGCGGGTGATGCCTTCGGCGACCATGCGCGCGTCGCACAGGATCGGCGCCCCGGCCTCCAGCGCCGTCCGGGCGCGGGCCACCGCGTCGTCGCGGAAGTGGACATGGGGCGCCAGCGCCACCAGGCCGGCGGCGTGAATCATGCGCACGGCGACGGGCTCCTCCTCGGGCGAGAAGCGTGAAAGCTCGGCCTCGCGCCGTATGATGGCGAAGGACTCTCGATAGATCGCCGGTCCGTCGGTTTCATAGACGTAAGGCATCACGTGTCTCCAAGTATTCGATGGCGTCGGATTCGCCGAGGCCGGTCGCGACCGGCGTGTCGTCGGCGCGTCCGCCCAGGATCAGGTCATAGCGGCCGTCGCGCCCCGTCAGGCAGACCTCGGCCGGGCCGCTGCGGGCGCAGCCCTTGGCGCAGCCGGAAATATGCAGCCGGCCCGCGGCTGATTCGCCCGGGCCCTCGCTGCGCCGCTCGGCCAGCGCCTGAGCCAGGCCTTGGGTCGCCACGCTGGCCTGGGCACAGAACGGCGCGCCGGGGCAGGCGTCCATGGCCAGGCGCGGATCGCAGGCGTCATGGATCAGCCCGTCGTCCGGCGCGGCGTCGCGCGTGCTCGCGTGCTCGCCTTCCAGCAGCAGGCGCCGCCAGGGCGTCACGCGCACGCCGGTGATGTCGTCGTGGAGGACAGCGCGCAGCGAAGCGGCCGTGGCTCGGCCGAAGGCCAGCCCGACCACCCGGCCGGCGGGATGCGACCCGGGCGTCAGGCCCGGCGTGTCATCGGACGACTCGGCCCACGCGGCCGTCGCCGCCGCCCAGCCCGGCAGCGGCGCCGTGACGCGACGCATCCGCCCTGCCGCGAGGCCGCCGCTGTCGACGAACCAGTGCGCCAGCCGCGTCATCAGCGCGACCGCGGCCTCGACGTCGGCGACCGGCGTGGCGAGATCGCGCCCGTCGGCCCGCACCACCAGGCCGCCCTCGATCGAGCGCTCCAGGCGCAGGTCGGCGGGCACGTCGCCCAGCACCGGCGCCGGGCCGGCGTCCAGCGCCAGCCCCCACTTGTCCGGCAGCGCCGGCCAGTCCGCCAGTCGGCGCTCCAGCAGGCGCGCCGCCTCGTACGTCGCGTCGCCCTCTCGCCACTCCGGGGCCAGCAGCAGCGCCGGGCGGCGCTCAGCCGCGGCGTCCGGGGCCGCCAGGCCGTGCTCGACCAGAAACGCCATCAGCTCGGGCCAGCCGGCCTCGTTCACGCCGCGCAGCTGCAGGTTGGCGCGACGGGTCAGCTCGATCAGGCCGCTGCCCCAGGTCTCGGCGGCCTCGCACAGCGACAGCATCCGCGCCCGGGTGAGCCGGCCCAGCGGCGGGCGCACGCGCACCAGCAGGCCGTCGCCGGTGGCCATGGGCCGCCAGGCGCCGGGGCACCAGCCGCGGACCTGTGGCGTGGCGCTCGAGCGCTTTTCCTTCACGCCCTGTTCTTTCAAGACATGCCCTCCCGTCGCTCGTCGAACTCGAGCAGCAGGTCTTGCAGGGCCTCGGCGCGCTCGCCGGCGTCTTCCCACAGGCCGCGCTGGACGGCCTCGAGCAGCCGCTCGGCCATCTCCTCCAGCGCCGCGGCGTTGTGCTCGCGCAGGAAGCGCTGGTTGGCGTCGTCGAACACCAGGGCATCGCTCACCTGGGCGTACTGGTGGTCGGGCACCAGGTCGGTGGTGGCGTCATAGGCGAACAGGGTGTCCACGGTGGCGGCCATCTCGAAGGCGCCCTTGTAACCGTGCTCGCGCATGGCCTCGATCCACTTGGGATTGAGCACCCGGGAGCGCACCACCCGGGTGATCTCCTCCTGCAGGGTGCGGATGCGCGGCCGCGCCGGGTTGGCATGGTCGGCGTGGTAGACGGCCGGCGCCTCGCCGCCCAGGGCGCGGCCGGCGTTGGCCATGCCGCCCTGGAAGGCGTAATAGGTGCTGGAGTCGAGGATGTCGTGCTCGCGGTTGTCCTGGTTGTGCAGCACCGCCTGCAGCCCCTCGAGCCGATGCGTGAAGGCGCGGCGCGCGGCGGCGCCGGACTCGGGGAACTGGCCGTAGGCATAGGCGCCGGCCGCGACGTAGGCCTCGGCCAGCTCGTCGGCGTCGTCCCAGGCGCGAGTGTCGACCAGCCGATCCAGGCCGGTGCCGTACTCGCCGGGCCTGCTGCCGAACACCCGGAACCCCGCCTCCTGCTCGGCCGCCTCGGGCGAGAGCCCGGCGGCCTCGAGCTCACCGCGGCGCGCCTCGACCGCGGCGCGGATGGTGTTGCCGTCGCCCGGCTCGTGGTAATCGGCCACCGCCCTCACCGCGGCGTCGAACAGCCGGATGACGTGGGGGAAGGCGTCGCGGAAGAAGCCGGACACCCGCAGGGTGACGTCCACCCGCGGCCGGCCCAGCAGCATGCTGGGGATCACCTCCACGTCGATCACCCGCTGCGAGCCCAGCGACCAGATCGGCCGCACGCCCATCAGCGCCAGGGCCTGGGCGATGTCGTCGCCGCCGGTGCGCATGGTGGCGGTGCCCCAGATCGACAGGCCCAGCCGGCGCGGATAATCGCCATGGTCCTGCAGGTAGCGCTCGACGAACGCCTGGGCCGAGGCCTCGCCCAGCGACCAGGCGGCGGGCGACGGCACGGCGCGGTTGTCGACGCTGAAGAAGTTGCGTCCGGTGGGCAGCACGTCGAGCCGGCCGCGGCTGGGCGCCCCGCTCGGCCCCGGCGGCACGGCGAGGCCGTCGAGCCCGTCGAGCAGCGCGCCGATCTCGCGCTCGGCACCGTGGCGCATGGCGGCCCAGAGGCCGTCGCGGGCATGGCGACAGAGCGCCGCGGTGGCCGGCCAGTCGCGGGCCAGTCCCTCGAGATCCCCCGGCGCCAGTACGTAGCCTTCGACCAGCCGCTCGGCCAGCGTCTCGAGGCGCTCGCGGGTGTCGGCGGCGCTGCGCCAGGGTGCATCATCCAGCTCGGCCAGCTCACTCAAGGCCGCCGGCCGCGGCCCTTGCCAGGGCTCGGCGCCGGCCGTCAGCGGATCGAAGCATTTGTCTTGACCATCCGCCTCGCGCAGTCCCAGGTCGTCGGCCAGGGCGTGCAGCAGGCCCTGGCGCTCGAGGCCCTCGCCTCGCGGCAGGCGCAGGATGGCGACCAGGGTCGCGGCCCGCTTGTCCGCCGGCGGCAGGGTGCCGAGCACATGCAGGCCGTGGCGGATCTGGGCCTCCTTGATATCGCACAGGAAGGTGTCGAGCTCGTTGAGCAGGCGCTCGTCGTCGCCCTGGCAGGCATCCTCTCCCTCGCCCGCCGACGGATTCAGCTCGGCGTCGATGCCGGTGCGCTTCAGGTGCTCGAGGATGCGCTCGCGCAGCAGCGCCTCGCGGCGCGGGTCCATGCCCAGCGCCTGGTAGTACTCGTCGGTCAGCGACTCGAGCTCGGCCAGCTCGCCGTAGAGCTCGGCCCGGGCCAGCGGCGGCATCAGGTGGTCGATGATCACCGCCTGGCTGCGTCGCTTGGCCTGGGCACCCTCGCCCGGGTCGTTGACGATGAAGGGATAGAAGTGCGGCAGCGGCCCCAGGGCCACGTCCGGCCAGCACTCGGCCGAGAGCGCCGTGCTCTTGCCGGGCAGCCATTCCAGGTTGCCGTGCTTGCCGACGTGGATCACCGCGTCCACCCGGTAGTGCTCGCGCAGCCAGAGGTAGAAGGCCAGGTAGCTGTGAGGCGGCACCAGCTCGGTGTCGTGATAGCTCCTGACCGGATCGGCATCCGGACCGGCGTCGATGTCACGCGCCGGCTGGATGCCGACGAAGGTCTCGCCGAGGCGAATGCCGGCGATCAGCAGCCGGCCCTGGCGGTGCTTGGGGTCGTCCTCGGGGGCGCCCCAGCGCCGCCAGACCGCCTCCTGCAAGGAGGCCGGCAGGGTGCGGAACCAGGCCAGGTAGTCGTCGACGCCGAGGCTCTGCCAGCTGCCGCGCCAGGCAAGCGACTGCGGATCGTTGGTCACGCTGGCCTGGAGGCGCCGGACCAGCTCATTGCCGTCCTCGGGCAGGTCCGCCAGCGGATAGCCGGCACCTTCCAGCGCGCGCAGCAGGTTGACCGTCGAGGCCGGGGTGTCGAGGCCGACGCCGTTGCCAATGCGGCCGTCCCGGGTCGGATAGTTGGCCAGCACCAGCGCCAGGCGCTTGTCGGCGTTGGCGGTGTGGCGCAGCCGCGCGTAGCGCCGGGCCAGTTCGGCGACGAAGGCGGCGCGCTCGGGATGCGGCTCATGGCGGGTCACCGAGAGCTGGCAGCGCTCGCTGTAGTGGGCCTCGGCCTTGAAGCCCACCGCGCGGGTGATGACGCGGCCGTCCATCTCCGGCAGCACCACCTGCATGGCCACGTCGCGGCTGTGCAGGCCGGCGGCCTTGTCGCGCCAGTCGTCCTCGGGGCTGCTGGCCAGTATAGCCTGCAGCACCACCGGGCGGCCGGCGAACAGGCCGCTCGCTTCGTCAGCCCCGTCGTCGCAGAACGCGCCGGCGTCGAGCGTGCCCTCGTCGGGCTCGCGGTTGACCGAGAAACCGGTGGTGTTGACCACCAGGCCGGCGCCGGTGCGCTCGATCAGGTGATCGACGAAGGCGACGCAGGCGTCTTCCTTCAGCGAGGCCACCGCCACCGCCAGCGGCGCCAGGCCCTCGGCCTCGAGCGCCGCAATCAGGCCGTCCAGCACCGCGGTGTTGGCCCCCTGCAGATGGCTGCGATAGAACAGCAGCAGGCAGACGGGACGCACAGAGTCGCGCTGCGCCTCCCAGTCCGCCAGGGTCGCCTCCTGTCCGGCCCTCGGCGCGGATTCGGGCGCCTGAGAGAGCGCCGTGTCGGGCGCCCCAGAAAGCGCGGGGTCGGGCGCTTTGGAAAGAGACAGATAGATCAGCGCGGGGGGAATCGCCCGCGGCTCGCGCCATTCCAGCGGCGCGTCCAGACATTCCGCGCCGACGAAACGCAGCAGCTGCTCGGCGTTGTCGGCGCCGCCCTCGCGCAGGTAGCGCCATACCCGACGGGCCGATTCGACCGGCACGCTGGAGGCCTCCAGCAGGGCATCGTCGGGAGCGTCGCAGCCCGGTACCAGGAGCAGCTGCCGCGTCGGGTCCGCAGCCGCCCAGGCCCGCAGGCGATCGAAGCCGTACTGCCAGTAGGCACTGCCGCCGAGCAGCGAGACGATCACCAGCCGCGCGTGCTCCAGCACCCGATCCTCGTAGAGGTCATAGGCGGCGGGCTTGACCAGGTTCATCCAGTTGGCGAGGCGCACCGATGGAAAGGCGTCGCCCAGCCGCTCGACCGCCTGGGCCAACGCCGACAGGCTGCTGTCGGCGGCCGACAGGATCACGACCTCGGCGGGCGTCTGCTGCAGGTCGACGATGCCCTCGTCGTCGACGAAGCCTCCGGGCTTGGCGGCGAACAGGTGCATCAGGCGGGCGTCGCGCTCTCGGCACCGGCCAGCGCCGCCTCCAGCACCTCGCGATCCAGGTGCCGGCCGATGATGACCAGCTCGGTGTGACGCGGCTCGTCCCGGGCCCACAGCCGATCGTAGTAGCCGTCCAGCCGCTCGCCCACGGCCTGGATGACCCGGCGCATGGGCTTGCCGGGAATCGCCGCGAAGCCCTTGGCGCGATAGATCTCGTGTTCTTTCAGCAGCGCGGCCAGGCGCGCCTCCAGCGCCTCGGCGTCGACTTCGCCCAGGCGGATCACCAGGCCGTCGAAGTGATCGTGGGCGTGGTCGTGGTGAGCGCCCTCGGCGTGATGGCGGTCGTGGTGGTTGTCGATGCGGTCGATGCCCTCCTCGCTCGCCGCGCCGATGCCCATCAGCGCCTCCAGGCGGGCCGGATCGTCGGCCAGGCTCGGATCGATAAACAGCGTCTTCACGGACCCGGGGACCTTGTCGGCCACCAGCGCCTCGACCCGCGCCCGCTCGTCCTCGGCGAGCAGGTCTCTCTTGCTGACCAGCACCAGGTCGGCGGCGCTCAGCTGGTCGTCCAGCAGCTCGCGCAGGCTGGGATCGTGATCCAGGCTGTCGTCGGCGCGGCGCTGGGCCTCGACCCGCTCGACGTCGCTGGCATAGCGGCCGGCGGCCACCGCCGGGCCGTCGACCACGGTGATGATGGCGTCGACGGTGCAGTGCTGGCGCACCTCCGGCCAGTTGAAGGCCTGCACCAGCGGCTTGGGCAACGCCAGGCCGCTGGTCTCAATCAGGATGTGGTCGATGTCGTCGCGGCGGGCCACCAGCTTCTTCATCACCGGCAGGAACTCTTCCTCCACCGTGCAGCAGATGCAGCCGTTGGCCAGCTCATAGATGCCGCCGTCGTCGTCCAGCGCCACCGCCCCCTCGTCTTCACAGCCGATGGCGCAGCCGCGCAGCAGGCTGGAGTCGATGTCCTGCTCGCCGAACTCGTTGACGATCACGGCGATGCGCTTGCCGGTGATGCGGCGCAGGATGCCGGCCAGCAGCGTGGTCTTGCCGCTGCCGAGGAAGCCGGTCACCACCGTGGCGGGAATCTTGTCGAGTTTCATGCGTGGCATTCCTTTGTCGAATCGTCAGCGACCGCGGCCGCGCCAAACAGGCGGGCCACGGCGGCGGGGTTGTCGGGGAAGAACAGGTGCAGGTAGGACGCGGTCAGGCCTCGCGCGCGATAGATCGCCTCGCCCGGCGCGGGATGGCGCTGGCGGCGACCGTGGGCGATGGGCTCGGGCGTGCCGCTGGCCTGGGAGCGGTGATGGGCGTGGCCGCGCACCGGCCCTTCGGGCAGCTCGGCGCTCTGCATGCCCTGGCAGCCGCGGCGCCCGCGCATGGCGCCGGCGCCGGGCAGCAGGCCCAGCATGGCGTGGGTCTCGCCGTCCTGATCGGTCAGGGTCTCCAGGCAGTAGAGCAGCCCGCCGCACTCGGCGAGGATCGGCAGATCGTCATCGAAGGCCCGCCGCAGGTCGTCACGCAGCGCGGCGTTGGCGGCGAGGCCTTCGGCGTGCAGCTCCGGATAGCCGCCAGGCAGCCACAGGGCGTCGCAGGCCGGCAGACTCGTATCGGCCAGCGGCGAGAAGAATCTCAGCGTCGCGCCCATGCGCTCAAGCAGGTCCAGGTTGGCCTGGTAGACGAAGCTGAAGGCGGCGTCGCGCGCCACGGCGATGGTGCGGCCGGCGAGCCAGGCCGGCGGTGCGGAGGCCTCGGTGGGCGCGGGAGTGAAGGCCACCGGCGGCAGCGCCAGCAGGGACTCGGCCAGGTCCTCGGCGGCGAGCGCCTCGGCGCCGGCGTCGAAGCGCGCCTCCAGGTCGTCGCGGATCTCCTCGGCCTGGACCAGCCCCAGGTGGCGCTCGGGCAGCGCCAGGGCCGGGTCGCGGGGCATCGCCGCCAGCAGCGGCACGGTCGCCGGCAGCGCGTCCTCGATCAGCTCGCGATGGCGCGCCGAGCCGCAGGCGTTGGCGATCAGCCCGGCGATGCGCACGTCGTCGCGGAAGCCGGCCAGCCCGGCCACCAGCGCCGCGGCGGTCTGGGCCATGCCCTTGACGTCCATCACGATCACCATCGGCAGGCCGAACAGCGCGGCCAGATCGGCGCTGGAGGGCTCGCCGTCGAACAGGCCCATGGCGCCTTCGACCAGGATCAGGTCGGCCTCCCGGGCGGCCTCGAACAGCCGCTGGCGGCAGTAGGCCTCGCCGGCCATCCACAGGTCGAGCTGGTCCACCGGCTGGCCGGAGGCCTGGGCCAGCACCCGCGGGTCCAGGTAGTCCGGGCCGGTCTTGAACACCCGCACCACCCTGCCCTGGCGTCGCAACATCCGCGCCAGCGCCGAGGTCACGGTGGTCTTGCCCTGTCCCGAGGCCGGCGCGGCGACGAACACCGCCGGGCAGCTCACGGCGTCGTGCTCGTGCATCGCGTTCGCTTCCTTGACGTTCATGTCGATGCCCCCGCCTCCAGGCCGGCCAGCGGCCGATAATCGGCGCCCAGCGCCCGGGCGATGTCGCGGCCGCGGCCGCGCTTCACGGCGGCGGATTCGGTGTCGACGACCACGCAGTCGCCGAGCGGCGGCAGGCCGCTCAGCGGCTGGCGGGTGCGGCCGTCGGTGATCAGGTAGGTGCGCACCTGCAGGCCCGCGTCCTGGCGGCGCCAGCGGCGCACCAGCTGCGCGGCGTGGCCCACGGCCTCGCGCAGCGGCGTGCCGCCGCCGCCGGGGACGGCATCGAGCCGCTCGAGCAGGTCCCTGGGCGCGCGGCGCCGGGGCTGGAGGGTCTCGATGCCGTCGTTGCCGAAGCCCAGCACCGCGATCTGCTCGCGGGCGGCGTAGGCCCGGCGCGCCAGGGCATCGACCGCGCCCTTGGCCCGGCCCAGCAGGCGCCGCCCGAGGGTCGAGGCGGAGGTGTCCAGCAGCACCAGGTGCAGCATCGGCTGACCGCTGCGCGGGCGGCGATAGCACAGGCGACGCCAGGGGCGTCGACCGCGGTGCTCGAGCAGGGTCGCGAACCAGTCCGGGCGCGGCGTGGGATCGCCAGATTCGGCCTGGCGACGATCCCGGCGGCGGCCGACCTGGCGGCCGGGGCGCCGGCTCGATGAGGCCGAAGCCGAGACCCCAGCGGCCTTGGGCGCGGTCGTCTCGGGCAGCGACGGCATCAGCATCGCGACGCTCGACTGCACGACCGGCGGCATGGCGCCCCACTGGCCCTGAGGTTGCGAATCGCCACCGGGGGCCTCGGGGGCCGGCTTGCGTGAATCGTCGCTGCTCGCCCTGCCGCGGCCCGTGTCAGGCTCGCCAGCCCGGTTCATGCCGGACCCGCCCTCGCCAGCCCCGTTCCCGCCGGCGCCGGAGTCGGAGTCGGAGCCGCTGCCGTTGTCGTCGGGGGCGGCGGTGCGGCGATGGGCCAGCACCCAAGGCTCGACGACGTCCAGGTCCTCACGCTCGACGCGCGCCGCACCGCGCCAGGCCGCATGGGCCCGGGCGGCGCGGTGCCAGGTGACATCGGCGCGCAGCCCCTCGACCCCGGCGGCCTCACTGCGCTCGGCGATGCGCTCGTAGATGTCATCGTCGGCGACGATGTCGGGAAGGCGCTCGCGGGCCTCGGCCAGGCGCCGGGTCAGCGCCGCCTGCTCGGCCTCGTGGGCGTCGACGAAGGCACGCGGGTCGCGGTCGAAGGCCTCGCGCTGGCGCAGGATCGCCACGCGCTCGGCCACGCCGGGGCTCGCCGACTGCTCGACACACAGGCCGAAGCGGTCGAGCAGCTGCGGGCGCAGCTCGCCCTCGTCGGGATTCATGGTGCCGATCAGGCTGAAGCGCGCGGCGTGGGCGTGGCTCAGGCCGTCGCGTTCGACGCGGTTGACGCCGCTGGCGGCCACGTCGAGCAGCAGGTCGACCAGCGCATCCGGCAGCAGGTTGACCTCGTCGACGTACAGCAGGCCGCCGTGGGCGCGGGCCAGCAGGCCCTCCTGGAAGCGCGCCTCGCCGTCGGCGAGCACCCGCTGCAGATCCAGGCTGCCGGTCAGGCGCTCCTCGCTAGCGCCCAGCGGCAGGGTCACCAGCGACGGTCGCCGGCCCTCGGCATCGCGCGGCAGAATCTCCGCCAGCGCCCGGGCCAGGGTCGACTTGGCACTGCCCTTGGGACCGCTGATCAGCACGCCGCCGAGGCGCGGATCGACAACGCTGAGCAGCAGCGCGGTCTTGAGCGCCGGCTGGCCGACGACGGCGACGAAAGGAAATTCGGCAACGGCGCTCATGGCGTCACGGCCGAGAAACGGCAGACGGACGCGGGACGCGCATCGCGGCGGAGGCTCCGCCGGGAGGGGGAATCGACAAACACGGGCATGGTGATCCTCTCGGTGCCCACCGCACCGGCATGGAATGACTCGACGTGACAGGCCGGTCTCCGGGCTCAGAAGGGGCACTCGCCGGGGCATGGCCGTGGGCGTCGTGCCGTGATCCGCACCTTCCCGGCATGTCGCCAGTGGTCGTCGCGGATCGCGCTTCATTACCGTTGCGGGGGCAGCGCTGGGATCGGCCGTGGCCTCACCAGACTTCCCGATTATCCCCTGAACCTCAGGGGCACCTGTCTTCGGAGGGGTATCGTAATGGACCGGCCATGTCCCGCGCAATCGACCACGCACTCGACCAGCGACGGCAAGCAAGCCCCTTGCCGGATAGATTTGTTATGATATAACATAACTTTTTATTTTCGCGGAAAAGCCTCGCGCGCAGGTCGCCGGCCTCTCCTCAAAGTCGGCGTCGACGCAGGCGTCGATGGGAGTGGAAAACGCCTCGAAACTCGTGGCAATCTCCCGTCGCCGGTCGGCCACTTCCCCTCCCCCACCTGGACACCGACGCATGACTCTCGCTCGTAGACTACTGGCAGTGCTCTCACTCATTACGGCGTCATCCGCCGGAGCGGAGGCGACACATTATCCGCTGACGATGATGAATTGCGGCCGCGACATTCACGTCGATGCCGCGCCGGAACGAACCGTCACCGTCGGTCAGTCGGCGACCGAAATTCTCTACGCTCTGGGGCTCGCCGATCGCGTCGTCGGCACATCGGTCTGGTTCACGCCAGTGCTGCCGGAATTCCGCGAAGCCAACACCGATATCGAGCGCATCGCCGACAATGACCCGAGCTTCGAGGCGGTCGTGAACAGGCGGCCGGACATTGTCACGGCCCAGTACGAGTGGCACATCGGCCCCACCGGCAGCGTGGCGACCCGCGACCAGTTCCAGGATCTCGGCATCAACACCTACATCATGCCCGCCGACTGCGATACCAAGAACAATGCCACCGGCGGCGACGGCACCCGTACCGCCGCCTTCTCCACCGATTCGGTGTACAAGGGCATCCACGAGCTGGCCACCATTTTCGACGCCAATGATGCCGGTGACGAGCTGATCGACGAGCTGAAAGACCGCGAGGAAAACGCCATTTCCCGCGCCGAATCGCTGTCGCTTCCGGACGATATTTCGGCGGTATTCTGGTTTTCGTCTCCCGACGGATCATCGGATCCCTACGTCGCGGGAAGGCTCGGCGCTCCCGGCTACATGATGGACAAGCTCGGCATCCAGAACGTCATCCAATCGAACGAGGAATGGCCGACCGTGGGCTGGGAAACGATCGCCCGCTCCGACCCGGACCTCATCGTGATCGCGACCATGGATCGCCGCCGCTATGCGGCGGACAGCGTCGAGACCAAGCGCGACTTCCTGCGCCACGATCCCGTGGCGAGCCAGATGTCGGCGGTGCAAAACGGCCACATCATCGAGATGGATGCCCACGCCATGAGCGCGACGATGCGCACCATCTTCGGCCTCGAGACGCTGGTGGATGCCCTGTCCGGGATGTCCTTCGCACGATGAATGACGCCGTTCGACTATCGCGCCCGCCCATGGCCAGGATAAGCGTCTCGCACTCCGCCTGGCACTGGGGCTGGCTGGCACCGCTGCTGCTGTTCGCCGCGGTGATGGCAGGCACCGCCATCGGCGAAACCGCGATTCCGTTCGACACCATCCTCAAGGTGCTGGCCAACCATCTCGGTGGCACGGCCTTCGCGGTGGATCGCATCGATGCCGGCATCGTCTGGGAATACCGTCTGAGTCGGGCGATCCTCGCCGCCTGCTGCGGCGCCGGCCTGGCGCTCGCCGGCGTGGTGCTGCAGGCGCTGCTGCGCAATCCCCTGGCCGACCCCTTCCTGATGGGCATCTCCGCCGGCGCCTCCACCGGCGCGGTGTCGGTGGCCATCCTCGGCGTCGGCGCCGGCACCCTGACGCTGTCGCTCGGCGCCTTCGCCGGCGCAGGCCTGGCCTTCGGTCTGGTGGTGCTGCTGGCCCATGCCGCCGGCAGCGGCACCGGCGGCGGCCGCGCGACCCAGGCCGCCGGCGCCATCATCCTCGCCGGCATCGCCGGCTCGCAGCTGTTCAACGCCCTCACCGCGCTGATCATCGCCAAGTCGGCGAGCGCCGAGCAGGCCCGCGGCATCATGTTCTGGCTGATGGGCAACCTCTCCGGCGTGCGCTGGAGCGACGTCGCCCTGGGGCTTCCCGCCGCCCTGGCGGGCCTGGCGATCTGCCTGTGGTACCGGCGCGCCCTGGACGCCTTCACCTTCGGCGCCGACAGCGCCGCGTCGCTGGGCATCCCCGTGCGCCGGGTGCGCGGCGTGCTGATCGCCGCCATGGCGCTGGTCACCGCCGCCATGGTGTCCATGGTCGGCGCCATCGGCTTCGTCGGGCTGGTGATTCCCCATGCCATGCGCTTCCTGGTCGGCAGCCGCCACACCCGGCTGCTGCCCGCCTCGGCGCTGGCCGGGGCCGTCTTCCTGATCGGCGCCGACGTGCTCTCGCGCACCCTGGTGGCCGGCCAGGTGCTGCCGATCGGCGTGGTCACGGCGCTGATCGGCGCCCCGGCCTTCGCCCTGATCCTGATCCGTGGGGCGAGGACGCAATGAGACTCTGCGCCGAACGCGTCGACTGGCGAGTCCACGGCCGCCGGCTGCTGGACGACGTCAGTCTGACGGTGGAACCGGGCGAGACCTTCGGCCTGGTCGGCCCCAACGGCTCGGGCAAGACCACCCTGCTGCGCGTGCTGGCCGGGCTGCGGCGGCCGAAGACCGGCCGCGCACTGGCGGACGGCCGGCCGATGCACGCCATGAAACCTCACGAGATCGCCCGCGCCATCGCCTTCGTCGAGCAGCAGGCGGACACCCTCGACCGCCTCCAGGTGCGCGAGGCCGTGGCACTGGGCCGCACGCCCTTCCTGTCGCCGCTGAGTCCCTGGCGCGAAGAGGACGATGCCATCGTCGACCGGGCACTGGCCGAGGTCGGCCTCGAGGCAATGGCCGAACGCCTGTGGCACACCCTCTCCGGCGGCGAGCGCCAGCGCGTGCACATCGCCCGCGCCCTGGCCCAGCGGCCCCGCGCCTTGCTGCTCGACGAGCCGACCAACCACCTGGACATCCGCCACCAGCTATCGATCCTGCGCCTGGTGAGGCGGCTGCCGATCACCGTGGTCGTCGCCCTGCACGACCTCGATCAGGCCATGGACTGCGACCGAATCGGCGTGATGGAAGGCGGCCGCCTCATCGACATCGGGCCGCCCCGGGAGGTGCTGACCCTCGAGCGACTGCGCCACACCTTCGGCGTGCACGCCGACTTCCTCGACGATCCCGAACAGGATCGACCGGTGCTGCGCTTCCGCCGCGCCCTGTAGATCGCTACCCTGCCCCACCACACGACATGACACGAGAGGGCTCGACATGCTCGACAAGAAAGCCAGCCGGCAAATGGAACGCCGGCTGACCCAGGCCCTGACCGACGCCTGCGAGACCGCCAAGCCGCTGCTGCCGGGCTTCGCCTGGCTGACCCACTTGGTGGACTACCGCCGCTTCCCCGACAGCCTGCGGGTGGTCTGGGTGTTCGAGACCCAGGACGACCTGGCCCGCGCGCTCAAGGGCGACGACCGCCGCCGCATGCGCGAGCTCACCGAAGCCGCCCTGTTCGAGGTGGACGTGGATATCCGCGACATCGACGCCCATCTGGACGCCGACAGCGAGGAAGAGTGCCGCCGCGTGCACGGCGGCGACTGGGAGCGGCGGCTGGCCGTGCTGGAGCGGCACTGATGGCCAAGCGCATCGAGAGCCCCTGCGTCTCGATCTGCCAGCTGAAGGGCGGGCTGTGCGTGGGCTGCGGCCGCACCACCGATGAGATCACCCGCTGGCAGTCGATGAAGCGCCCGGAGCGCATGAAGACCAACCAGCTCGCGACGCAGCGGCTGAAGAAGCTGAAAAAGGACTGAGTCAGCGGGTCGGCACGAAAACCGGCGCCCCGTCGACTTCGACACACATCAGTTTCTGGTGATAGAGGCTTTCGAGGGCCTCGACCGTCAGCATGGCCTCCGCCTCCCCCCAGCAGGCCTCGCCGTCGGGATAGAGCAGCAGCAGATGACTGCACCAGCGCGCCGCCAGGTTGAGGTCATGCAGGCACATCATCACGCCGTGGCCGCGATCGGCCTGCTCGGCGAGCAGCGCCATGGCCGCCACCTGGTGATGCAGGTCGAGGTGATTGGTGGGCTCGTCGGCGAGCCAGACGTCCGGCGCCTGGGTCAGCACCGTGGCCAGGCTGACCCGCTGGCGCTCGCCGCCGGAGAGCGTCGCCAGCTCGCGCTCGGCCAGGTGCGAGAGCTCGAGGCGCTCCAGCGCCGCCACCGCGCGGGCGTGATCCTCGGGGCCCTCCTGGCGCCAGGGCGAGAGGAACGGATGGCGGCCGATCAGGGCGGTCTCGCGCACCGTGGCCGGAAAGTCGTCGTGGCGCTCCTGGAACACCACCCCCAGCCGTCGGGCCAGCGCGCGGCGCCGCCAGTGCGACAGCCCGCGCCCGTCGAGGCGCACTTCCCCCGCCCGCGGCGGCCGGAGCCCGGCCAGGGTATGCAGCAGCGTGGTCTTGCCGGCGCCGTTGGGCCCGAGCACGCCCCAGCGCTGGCCAGGCTCGATGGCGAGATCGAGCGCCCGGCCATCCGGCCGCCCCGGCACGTCGATCACCAGGCCTGTCGCTTCCAGCCCCTTCGCCATCCGCCCCTTCGCCGCCGGGCCCGTCATCGCCGGCTCCGCTGCAGCAGGAAGAGGAAGGTCGGCACCCCGATCAGCGCGGTAATCACGCCCACCGGCAGCTGCTGCGGGGCGATCAGGGTACGCGCCAGGGTATCGGCCAGGGTCAGCAGGGTGCCGCCGGCCAGCAGACTCGCCGGCAGGATGCGCCGCTGGTCGTTGCCGAGCCGCAGACGCAGCATGTGCGGCACCATCAGGCCGACGAAGCCGACGCTGCCGGCGGTGGTCACCGCCACCGCGGTGACCAGGCTCGCCAGCAGGTAGAGGGCCCACTCCAGCGGCCGCACCGCCACGCCCAGCGCGGCGGCCTGCAGCCCGCCCCGGGCCAGCACGTTGAGGGTACGCCCCAGCGGCAGCACCACGGCCAGCGCGGCCGCGGCCGTCACCAGCACCGGCCAGGGGCTGCCGGCGTAGGCCAGATCGCCCATCAGCCAGTAGAGCATGCCGGGCAGGCGCTCCACCGGGCTGACCGCCAGCAGGAAGCTGATCAGCGCGCCCCAGCCCGAGGCCATCACCACCCCGGTGAGCAGCAGCCGAGTCGGCGTCCAGCTGCCGCCGCCGTGGGCCAGGCCGAACACGATCAGCGTCGAGGCCAGCGCTCCGGCGAAGGCCGCGCCGCCCACCAGGGCGGCGCCGAGTCCGGCCAGCATGGCGGCGAGCGCCGCCACCGAGGCGCCGCCGGAGAGCCCCAGCACGTAGGGATCGGCCAGCGGGTTGCGCAGCAGGATCTGCATCAGCGCGCCGGCCATGGCCAGCAGCGCGCCGGTGCCGAAGGCCGCAAGCGCCCGGGGCAGGCGCAGCTCCAGCACCAGGGTGCGATGCAGCGCCTCGCCGCCGCCGGTCAGCACCTGGACGAGCTCGCCCGGGCCGATCGCCACGCTGCCGAGGGACAGCGCCAGCCCCTGAGACAGCAGCGCCGCCAGCGCCAGCCCGACCAGCGGGCCGCGGGCGCTACTCAGCCGCTCCGACGCCCTAGCGCCGCTCACGGGCGGCCTCCAGATCCGCGCACAGCGCCCGGGTGCCCTCGACCAGCCGCGGCGTGGCGCGCTGCACCAGGTCGGGGTCGACGAAGAACAGGTTGTCGCGGCGCACCGCGGTCAGCTCGGGAAAGTCGCGCCAGGCCTCGAGCCAGCGGAAGTCGGCCTTGCCCATACCGCCGGTGATGATCGCCTCGGGATCGCGGGCCAGCACGGCTTCGCGGCCGATGCGCGGCACCAGCGGCGACTCGTCGGCGAACAGGGTCTCACCGCCGCACAGCGACAGCGCCCGGCTGATCCAGTGCTCGCCGTTGACCGTCATCAGCGGCTCGTCCCAGACCTGGTAGAAGACCGACACCGGGGCGGCGCCGGCGTATCGGCTGCGCAGCTCGGCCACCTCGCCGCGCAGCCTGTCGGCCGCGGCCCGGCCTTGCGCCTCGCTGCCGGCCAGCGCGCCCAGGCGCTCGAGGCTCGAGGCGATGGCGGCGAAGTCGCCGGCGTCGGAGAAATAGACCGGCAGACCGAGCGCGGCCAGGCGCTCGACCTGCTCCCGGGGATTGCCGCTCGACCAGGCCACGATCAGGTCGGGGTCGAGGGCCAGCAGCGCTTCGAGGTCGAGGCGGTCGTAGCTGCCGACCCGGGGCAGATCCTCGGCCGCGGCGGGATAGTCGCTGAAGCTCACCGCCCCCACCACCTGCTCGCCGGCGCCGGCAGAGAACAATAGCTCAGTGACGCCGGGCGAGAGCGCCACGATGCGCGTCGCCGGTGCGGCCAGGCAGACCTCACGCTCGGCATCGTCAGTGACGCAGATCGACTCATCGGCCTGGGCCTGCGCGAAAGACAGCCCCGCCGTCAGCCACAGCATGGCCACGACGGCCCACCGCGCCGGGTGTCGCCGGATCGGCATCAGCCGCCGAAGCTCACGCTGACAAAGGCCGCGCGGCCCGGGCTGTTGTAGCCACCGACCGTCTGGTACTGCTTGTCGAGCAGGTTCTCCAGCGTCAGGCGCGTCGACCAGCCCGGGGCGAAATTCCAGCCGGCGCGCAGGTCGAGGGTGGCGAAGCCGCCGAGGCGCTGTTCGTTGGCCTCATCCGCATAGCGATGGTCCTGGGCGATCACCGAGCCGCCAAGCGTCCAGTCGCCCAGCGCGCGGTCGGCGTCGAAGCGCAGGCTGCGCGAGGCACGATGCTGCAGACGCTTGCCGGTCTCGCGGTTCTCGGGGTCGACGTAGGTCAGGGCGGCGCGCAGCGTCCAGTCCTCAACGTCGGCGCCGGTGGCGACTTCCACGCCGCGAATCCGGGCCCGGTCGACGTTGT
This sequence comes from Halomonas halophila, assembly GCF_030406665.1. Taxonomy (NCBI): domain Bacteria; kingdom Pseudomonadati; phylum Pseudomonadota; class Gammaproteobacteria; order Oceanospirillales; family Halomonadaceae; genus Halomonas; species Halomonas halophila. The sequence goes on from NZ_CP129121.1 coordinate 2,532,525, forward strand.
CCGTGGTATCGACGAAGCCATCGCCGTCGCTGTCGACATTGGTGATCAGGTCGTCGATGTCGCTCTGGTAGACCGCCAGGTCCCAGAATCCGCGGCCGAGCTGGCCCCGGATGCCCAGCTCATAGGTCTCCGAGGTTTCCGGGTCGAGATCCGGATTGCCTACGAAGAAGCCATCGAACGGATAGTAGAGGTCGTTGAACGTCGGCGCGCGGAAGGCGGTGCCATAGCTGGCCCGCAGGGTATGGATATCGTCGAGGGCGACACCCAGCGCCAGGCTGCCGGTCGTCTCCTCGCCGTAGGCCTCGTTGTCGTCGTGGCGCAGCGAGGCCTGGACGGTCAGCGGCGAGAAATCCATCAGCGCCTGGGTAAAGACGGCCGTGTTGTCGCGACTCTCCACCGAAAAAGCCCCGCTTCCGGTCTCGCTGTCGTTGACCTCTTCCTCACGGTATTCTCCGCCGACGACCAGCTGGTGCGGCCCCAGGTCCAGGGTATTTTCCCAGCGTGCCGTCTGCGCCTGGGTATCGAAGACACTGCCATACAGCGGCGTTGCCTGCTTGTCCCTCGCCTCGCTCAGCGTCAGGCGGCTGGACCAGGTCTCGGTGATCGGCAGCTCACCGTAGACGCCGGCCACCTGCTGCACGTAATCGGTATCGGCGGGAGTGCCGAAGGCATCGAACTCGGTATTGCCGCGCGCCCGCAGCGCCAGCACGCCCAGCTCGGCGCCGCCGGCGAAGGTGTGCGAGAGGCGCATCAGACCGGTGGTGTTGTCGTAGCCCTTGTCGCCCTCGCCGTCGACGATCTCGTAGCCGTCGCTCTCCAGTCGGCTGGCGGCCACATAGTAGCGGGTGCCCCCCTCGCTGCCGGACAGCGAGGCACTGGCACGGCGGGTATCGAAGCTGCCGCCGCCGAGCGTGATGCGCGGGGCCGGCTCGCCCTCGCCCTCGGGGGTGAACAGCTGGACCACGCCGCCCACGGCGTCGGCGCCGTAGAGGCTGCCGCGGGGGCCACGCACGATCTCGACGCGCTCGAACATGCGCGGCTCGAGAAACTGCCAGGCCGGGCCGCCAGCGGTGGCGGAGCGCAGCCGGATACCGTCGATCATCAGCGGCGTGGACTCGCTGCCGGTGCCACGCAGGTAGACGCTGGTGGTCTTGCCGAAGCCGCCGCTGGAGGTCACGTCGACGCCGGGCTGGGCGCGCAGCGCATCGGTAATGTCCGTCGGGTCCTGACGGCGCAGCTGGTCCTCGTCGATCACGGTGACCGAGGCCAGGCTCTCGTCGGCGGTGCGCGGCGCCAGAGCGGCGGTCACCACCAGCGGGTTGAGGGTCTCGGCGGCGGCGTCATCGGCGGCCTCGCCCTGGGCCTGGACGGCCAGCGGCAGCGCGGCCAGGGCAAACGCCAGGCCGCGGGAGGGATAGGGCTTGTTCATGGGAGTCCTTGCTCACCGTGCTCACCCGCACGGCGTATCGGTTTTTATCCAGCCGCGGGCTGTCTCGCCCATTGCGGCGCTGGCTCTCGGGCCGGTCTCCGGGCTGACGAGCGAGGCGCCTGTGCGCCTCCACACCGCCGCCTTCCCGTGCGTGGCACAGTGGCATGTGGCGGTGCGTGACTCGATCACCGTTGCGGGGGCAGCGTCGGACTGGATCACCGACTTCCCGTTTACCCTCGCCCTTCTTGTCGGGGCCTGTTGCGCCTGCCGACAGGACAGACTGGCGGGTCACCCGAGAGTGCGGCGTAAGCTAGCAATCGCCTACCGGGGCGTCAACGCGGCATGGAGACGTTGGCACGAGGTGAGGGGCGCCGGGGACAGGTCGTAGAGGGGGTTTTTGCCATGGATGGCAAAAGTAGCGCCCCGGGATGGGTTCACAGCGCCCCTCAGAGACCTGTCGCCGGGAAAGCCCCGAGTGATGTCTCTGGGGCCGGAGCAAGGCCCTCACAATCTCCGCGCCAACCCATGGCGCACATACCAGACCGATTCGGCGCGGGCGGCGGCATCCTGTGCCAGCCAGCCGGCCAGATCGCGCAGGCGTCGGTCCGCCGCGTCCATGGGCACGATGCCGCGGCCCATCTCGGGCAGGATCAGCACGATCTCTCCCCTCGCCTCCCGCTCGGCGTCTTTCAGCGCGTCGAGCGACGCGACCAGCCGCGCGCGCAGCCGGTCATCGTCGGGCTCCGTGGCCAGCGCGTTTTCCAGCCAGCGCGTCCAGCCGGTCAGCACCCGCACCGCGCCCGGGCGCAGGTCATGCTCGCGGCCGTCGAGCCCCAGCTCGTCGATCCGAGCCCAGCCGGCGTCGGGGAAGCGCGCCGCTACGAGATCGCGCTTGCCGGCGCAGGCACCGCCGATGAAGAGCTGCATGACCAGCCGTCCTCCTCGAGTGTGAACGTGAAACGCCGCCCCTGGGCCTGGCCGACCACGCCGTCCCAGAAGTCCGCGTCTTCCAGACGCCGGCGCAGCTCGCGGATGGCGCCGCCGTGGCTGACCGCCAGCACGCGGCGATGGCCCGCCTTCCGCGCCTCGGCCAGCACCTCCTCGAGCCAGGCCGAGAGCCGCGCCCAGAGGTCGTCGGCGGACTCGCCGCCGGGCGTGGCCAGCCGACCCTGGCTGTCGACCCAGGCGCGATAGTCGGGATCGTCCTTGAGCTCGGCCCAGGTCCGCCCCTCGTAGTCGCCGAAGGCCAGCTCGCGTAGCCGGGCATCGAGGCGCGGTGCGCCGCTTTCCCGACCTTCCAGCACGTGGGCCAGGGTCTGGCGGCAGCGGGTCAGGTCGCTGCAGTGCACGGCGTCGAAGGCGACGTCGGCCAGCGCCTCGCGCAGCCTGTCGAGGTCCGCCTCGGCGTCCGGCAGCAGCAGCGGAATGTCGCGATGGCCCTGGTAGCGGCGCTCACGGTTCCAGCTCGTCAGGCCATGACGAACGACCACCAGCTCCAGGCGATCAGCAGCAGCCATAGTTCTCCTCCCTCGATGGCGGCGCCGACGATGTCGCCATTGATGCCGCCGAAGGCCCGGCGCACCGCCCGGCCGTAGATGATGACGAAGCCCGCCAGGCCGACCAGCAGCCAAGCCAGCCCGGGCACGAAAACCAGACACGCCAGCGCCGGCAGCGCGGCCAGCACCAGGTCGCGCCGACCGAGACTCTGCTGCCAGGCGTGGGCCAGGCCCTCGGCGCGGGCGGCGGGCTGGCTCACCAGCAGGCCGACCGCGGCCAGCCGGCCCAGCGCCACCACCGGCACCAGCCACCAGGGGCTCGCCCCGGCCGCCAGCAGCGCCCACAGCAGTGCCGCCTTCCAGGCCAGCTGGAAGACCAGCGCCAGCATGCCGAAACTGCCGACCTGCGGGTCCTTCATGATCGCCCAGCGCTTCTCGAGCGGAGCGTTGCTGCCGAGCGCGTCGGCCAGGTCCATCAGTCCGTCGAGGTGCAGCCCGCCGGTCAGCGCCACCCACAGGCTGAGCAGCAAAAGCGTCAGCAGCGGCAGAGGCAGCAGGCCCTCGAGCAGCGTGCCGGCGGCGGCCACGATCACCCCCACCAGCGCACCCACCAGCGGATAGGCCCGCGCCGCCCAGCGCCGGGTGGCCGGCGTCCAGGGGCAGGCAAGCGTCACCGGCAGCCGGGTCAGGAACTGGATGGCCAGCAGCACGCCGAAGCCCGCGTCCTTCATGAATCGCCTCCTTTCCAGTCGATGACGCAGCCCGCCACCACCTCGATCACGCGATTCGACGCCGCGGCCAGATCGCGATGCAGGGCCTGCAGGAAGGCCAGATAGCGCCACACCAGGGCGTCGCGGGGCGGCAGTTCCTCGTTGAGATCGTTGGAGACCACCACCAGGGCGAGGTCGCGGCGGCGGGCCTCGTCGAGCCCGGCCGCCAGCATCGCCCGGCCCTCGGCCTGCGAGAGCCCGGCCTCGAACATCACCCGGCTGGCCCACAGGGTCAGGCAGTCGAGCAGCACCGTGCTGCCCGGGGGCATCGCGGCGAGCGCCTCGGCGAAGGCCAGCGGCGGCTCCAGGGTCAGCCAGCCGTCGCCGCGCTCGCGACGGTGGCGAGCGATGCGGGCGGCCATCTCGTCGTCGCCGGCCCGAGCGGTGGCGGTGGCGAGATAGAAGCGCGCGCCGCCGCGGGCCGACTGCCACTCGTCGACCAGCGCCTCGGCCAAGCCGCTCTTGCCGGAGCGGGCCCCGCCGGAGACGAAGGCGATCATGGGCGCCGCCATGCCGCCAGGGCCTCGAGCAGCCGGGCATTGTCGTCGCCGCCGCGCAGCGCCAGGCGCAGCCAGGCGCCGTCGAGACCGGGGAAGCCGTGGGTATGGCGGGCCAGGAGGCCGCGCTCGAGCAGGAAGGCGAACAGCGCCCCCGCTTCCTCGGCGTCCTCTCCGCCGCGCAGCAGCAGGAAGTTGGCGTGGGTCCGGGGCACCGTGTAGCCCAGCGCGCGCACGCGCTCGGGAAGGTCGCGCTCGGTGGCGAGCCAGGCCCGGGTACGGGCCAGATAGTCACGGTCGGCGAGCAGCGACGCCGCCAGCCCCAGGGCCAGGGCGTTGACGCTCCACGGCATCTGCAAATCGGCCAGCCGCGCGACCGCCTCGGGGGCACCGAGCAGGTAGCCTAGCCTGAGCCCCGGCACGTCGAACAGCTTGGTCAGCGAGCGCAGCAGCAGCAGGTTCGGTGAACGCTCGAGCAGCGGCGTCAGCCGTTCTTCATGCTCGGTGAAGTCGACGAAGGCCTCGTCCACCACCAGGGTGGTACCGGTCTGGTCGGCCCTCGCCAGCAGCCGCTCGACGTCGGCGCGGGGCACCAGGGTGCCGCTGGGGTTGTTGGGCCGGCACAGGAAGGCGATCTCGACACCGGCCAGGGCGGCCTCGGCGGCGTCGAGGTCGAGCCGGAACTCGGGCATCGCCAGGCCCAGCCGCTCGACCTCGAGGCCATGCCGAGCGCAGGCCAGGGCGTACTCGCAGAAGGTCGGCTCGATCACCAGCGCCCGGCCACCGGCATGCCGCGCGGCGGCGAGATGGATCGCCTCGATGCCGCCGTTGGTGACCAGCACCCGCGCCGGCGCCACGCCGTCGTTGGCGGCGATGGCCCGGCGCGCCCGATCGTCGTCCGGGTCCGGATAGCGGGCCAGCGACGCGGCACCGCCCAGCGGCTCACTCATCCAATCGCTCAGCCAGTCGCCGAGCCAGGGCGGCGGTCCAAGAGGGTTGAGGTTGGCGCTGAAATCGATCACCGGGTGGTCGGCCGGCAGGCCATGGCGCGCCAGCAGCGGCGCGATGCGCCCGCCGTGGGCGGGCCAGCCCGGTGTGCTGTTCGCATCCGGTCCTGCGTGTGCCGTCATGCCAGCCACTCCCGCAGCAGCACCAGCGACGCCAGCAGCGCCAGCACGCCGATCCAGCCGCCGTGCATATGATGGATGGCGCGCTCGATATGGGACACGCTCAGCGGCTCCAGCGCGCGGCCGAGGACGGCGCGATGCGAGGGGCGACCGTCGTAGTGGTTGAGCCCGCCGAGCTGCACGCCCAGCAGGTGCGCCACCATGGCCTCGGGCCAGCCGGCGTTGGGGCTCGGGTGCCGCGGCGCCTCGCGGCGGGTGGCGGCCATGGCCCCCTGCGTGCGGCCGCCGACGACGAGCCGAGCGGCCAGCCACATGGCCAGAGCCGTGAGCCGCGCCGGCACCCAGTTGACGGCGTCGTCCAGGCGCGCCGAGGCGCGGCCGAAGTCTTCATAGCGCGGGCTACGATAGCCGACCATGGAGTCCAGCGTGTTGACCGCCTTGTAGGCCAGCGCCAGCGGCGCCCCGCCGATCAGCGCCCAGCACAGCGGGGCGGTGATGCCGTCCACGGTGTTCTCGGCCACGGTCTCCACCGCGCCGCGGGAAAGCCCCGCCTCGTCCAGCGTGTCGGTATCGCGGCCGACGATCCCCCCCAGCGCGCGGCGGGCCGCCGGCAGATCGCCCTGCCTGAGCGGCTCGGCCACCGCCCGGGCCGCCTGGGCGAGACCGCGGGTGGCAAAGGCCGTGGCCAGCATGACGAGCTCGGCGGCGAGCGACAGCGCCGGCGACAGCCAGGCCAGCATCGTCAGCAGGCCCCAGGCCAGCGCCCAGGTGCCGGCGGGCACCGCCACCGCCAGCCACAGGCCGCGCCGACGGCGTGCCTCGGCGCGGCCGTGGTTCCAGGCGCGCTCGAGCCTGGCGATCGCCCGACCGATGCCGACCACCGGATGCGGCAGCCAGGCCGGGTCACCCAGCGCGAGGTCGATGGCCAGCGCAACACCGACCAGCGCCAGCAGTTCCCAGGACAGCGGGTCCAGCGTCATGCTCGAGGCTCCTCGTGCTCGCTGCGGTCGTCGACGCCGGCGGCGTCGAAGGTGGCCATCTCGGCGAGCATCGCCGTGGCCGCCTCGAGCAGCGGGAAGGCCAGGGCCGCGCCGCTGCCCTCGCCCAGGCGCAGCTCCATGGCCAGCAGCGGGTCGGCGTCGAGCGCCGCCAGGGCATGGGCGTGGCCGGGCTCATGGGAGCGATGGCCGAAGATCAGGTAGGGACGCAGCGCCGGGTCGAGCCGGCAGGCGGTCAGCGCGGCCACGGTGGCGATGAAGCCGTCGACCAGCACCGGCAGGCGCCGTGCCGCCGCTTCCAGGCAGGCCCCGACCATGGCGGCGATCTCGAGCCCGCCGAGCTTCGCCAGCACGTCCAGCGGGTCCGCGGGATCGGCCGCGCGGGCGGAAAGCGCCGCCTCGATCACCGCGCGCTTGTGGGCCAGCGCCTCGCCGGCCACGCCGGTGCCCGGGCCGACCAGCTCGGCGACGGGCACGCCGGTCAGCGCCGCCAGCATGGCGCTGCTGGCAGTGGTGTTGGCGATGCCCATCTCGCCGGCGATCAAACAGCGGCAGCCCGCCGCCGCGGCCCGCTCGGCGGCGCGACGACCGACAGCGATGGCGGCCAGCGCCTCGTCGCGGCTCATGGCGTCCTCGCGGGCCAGGTTGCCGGTGCCGGGGCGGATGCGTTCATGGACGACGCCCTCGGCGGGCAGCGCATTGGCCACGCCCACGTCGACCACCTCCAGCCGGGCATCGATGCGGCGGGCGAAGGCGTTGATGGCCGCGCCGCCGGCGACGAAGTTGGCCACCATCTGGGCCGTCACCGCCTGGGGAAAGGCCGAGACGCCCTCCGCCGCCACGCCGTGGTCGGCGGCGAACACCACCACCGCGGGCGGGCCGACCCGCGGGAAATCCTCGCCGGTGATCGCAGCCAGGCTCACCGCCAGGGACTCCAGGCGGCCGAGGCTGCCCGGTGGCTTGGTCAGGGTGTCGAGATAGCGGGCCACGCGCCCGGCACAGGCGGTATCGGGCGCGGGAATGGGCGGCATGGCATCGGTCACTGGGCGTCTCCGGGCGTCCTTGGCGAGGCGGGCATTCTACCAGAGGCAGACCTGACTCCGCGGGCCTAAGCTGATCAAGGCCAGACCGTGACAGCGAGCGTGCCCGACACGCCCTCATCACGCGCCTTCATAACAACAGCTCACGACATCAGCCCGGCCGACGACGCCTGCGCCGCCCGCCGGGCGCTTCAGGAGTCAGCGCCATGACCAGGAAGCTTCCCCGCACCCGCGGCCTGCATGAGCTCTACGCCGAAGACCCGCAACGGGCCGACCGGCTGCTCTGGGATCGCGACGTCGACCCCGTCACCCGACGCGGTTTTCTCAAGCGCTCCAGCCTGCTGGCGATGGCCGCCGCGGTGGGCGCCCAGATCCCCTTCGCCGATCGCATGCCCGGCGGGCTGATTCCCGCCGCCCTGGCCCAGAGCGACGAGCCCTTCACGCTGCAGGGCAAGGAGGGCCTGACGGTGCTCAACGATCGGCCGATCAACGCCGAGACGCCGGCCCACCTGCTCGACGACGACATCACCCCCGCCGAGCGCATGTTCGTGCGCAACAACGGCATTCCGCCGGCGATGGATGCCATCGACGTCGCCGCCTGGCGGCTGGAGGTCGCCGGGGAATCCTGCGTGACGCCCATGACCTTCTCCATCACCGAGCTCAAGGAGCGCTTCGCGCATCACACCTACCAGCTGCAGGTGGAATGCGGTGGCAACGGCCGCAGCGAATATGTGCCCGCGGCCAGCGGCAACCAGTGGACCACCGGCGCGGTGGCCTGCCCACGCTTCACCGGCGTGCGGCTGCGCGACGTGCTGGAGGCCTGCGGCATCGCCGACGACGCCGTCTATGTCGGCTACTACGGCGCCGACGCCCATGCCAGCGGCGATCCGAATCGCGATCCCATCTCCCGCGGGGTGCCGATGGAGAAGGCGCTGGAGGACGAGTCGCTGATCGCCTGGGCGATGAACGATGCCGACATCCCCTACCTGAACGGGCATCCGCTGCGCCTGGTATGCGGCGGCTGGCCCGGCTCGGTGTCGGGCAAGTGGCTCGAGCGCATCGTGATCCGCAACCGCAAGCACGACGGCACCAAGATGGGGGCGCCCTCCTACAGCGTGCCCAAGCACCCGGTCGCGCCCGGCACCGACGTGCCGCTGGAGGACTTCGAGACCATCCAGTCAATGCCGGTGAAGTCGCTGGTGACCTTTCCGAAGTCCGGCATCACCCACGCGCTGGGCGAGCCGCTGACGGTACGCGGCCACGCCTGGGCCGGCGACCTGGCGGTCGAGGCGGTCCACGTCTCGATCGACTTCGGCGCCACCTGGCAGCCGGCCGAGCTCAGCGCCGCGCCCAACCGCCTGGCCTGGCAGCGCTGGACCAGCGCCCTGGACTTCCCCGAGCCCGGCTACTACGAGGTCTGGGCCAAGGCCACCGACAGCCAGGGACGCGCGCAGCCCATGGTCGTGCCGGGCTGGAATCCCAAGGGCTATCTCAACAACGCCTGCCACCGCATCGCCGTTCAGGTGGCCTAGGGGGATGCCATGACACGCACGAACTCCCGTCGGCATCCGGCGCTGGCCGCGGCGCTGCTGCTGTCCATCGGGGTCTTCTTTCAGGGAGGCTCTTTTCAAGGGGCTTGGGCCCAGGACGACGCACCGGCCACCGATCCGGACAGCGGCCTGGTCCAGGCCGAGGGCTGGCAGGTGGTCAAGGCCAACTGCACGGTGTGCCACTCCGCCAGGCTGATCACCCAGAACAGTGGCTCGCGCAACCACTGGGAGCACCTGATCCGCTGGATGCAGGACACCCAGGGACTGTGGCCATTCCAGCCCGAGATGGAGGCCACCATCCTCGACTATCTGGCCGAGCACTACGGCCCCAAGGAAGACGCCCGACGCGCGCCGCTGCCGCGCCAGCTGATGCCGGACAATCCCTACTCACGCCCAGCGGAGATCGGATCGGCTTCCGGCTAGGACAGCGGGCTGAACGACGTCGCCATCGCCGCTATACTGTATATATAGACAGAAAAAGGAAGCCCGCATGGCGACGTCACCCTCGAACGCCGTGGCCCGCAAGGGCCGCGGCGCCACCTTCGATCCCGACAACCGCTTCGCCCCCATGCGGGTGGAGGCGGTGGACGACGGCTGGTGGCAGGAGGCCGTGCCCGAGCGGCTGGCCACCCGGGTCACCGAGGAGCAGGCCCGCAGCGCGCTGGCCTGGAACCGCTCGCCGGACCTGCCCTTCGACCGTTCGCTGAATCCCTACCGCGGCTGCGAGCACGGCTGCATCTACTGCTATGCGCGCCCCAGCCACGCCTACTGGGATCTCTCCCCGGGGCTCGACTTCGAGACCCGGCTGATCGCCCGCCAGGGCCTGGTCGAACGCCTGGAGGAGGAGTTGGCCCGCCCCGGCTACGAATGCCGCCCGATCAACCTGGCCGGCAACACCGATGCCTACCAGCCCCTCGAGGCCGAACGCGGCACCACCCGTCGGCTGCTGGCCTTCCTGCTCGACTGCCGCCATCCCGTCACCCTGGTGACCAAGGGCGCGCTGGTGCTGCGCGATCGCGACCTGCTCGCCGAACTGGCCAAGCGGCGGTTGGTACGGGTGCTGGTCAGCCTGACCAGCCTGGACGCCGACCTGAAGCGCACCCTGGAGCCCCGCACCGCCGCCCCGGCGACGCGCCTGAAGATGATCGAGCGGCTTACCGACGCCGGGGTGCCGACGGGCGTGCTGGTCTCGCCGGTGATTCCGGGGCTGACCGATCACGAACTGGAGCGACTGCTGGACGCCGCCAGAGCAGCCGGCGCCATGGAGGCGCGCTGGATGCTGCTGCGCCTGCCCAGGGAGGTAGCACCGCTGTTCGAGGACTGGCTGGCCCAGCACTATCCCGATCGGGCCGCCAAGGTGATGAGCCTGATCCGCCAGTGCCGCGGCGGCCAGGACTACGACGCCCGCTTCGGCCATCGCATGCGCGGCCAGGGGGTATTCGCCGACCTTCTCGATCAGCGCTTTCGCCAAGCTTACCGGCGGCTCGATTTCCCCGGCCTGCCGGCGCTGGATACCGATGCCTTCCGACCGCCGCGCCGCCAGGGCGACCTGTTCGACTAGGCCCACCCCTCGGCTTTTTGACTAGGCCGCCCCTCGCCTTCGATCTGTCTATTCAGCTCTTCAAGGTAGCTCTCCAGCACCAGATTGGGCGGCGAGCCCTTGCGGGTGATGGCGCTGTAGCGGGTCAGGTACTGCCGGCTCGCCGGATTCAGGGCTCGCATCCGGCCGTCACGCACCCAGCGCTCGGCATAGTGGGTCGGCAGATAGCCGACATAGCGGCCGGAAAGGATCAGGAAGGCGATACCCTCCCGGTCGGTGGCCGAAGCCGAGGCGCGCAGGGATTCATGGAGCGCCTTGATCTCCGGCGCCTGGGCATAGGCGGGCAGCACCGCATCGCACTCCGCCAGCTGGTGCTCCATCACGTCGGCGACATCGAACAGCGGATGGCCCTCGGCGCAGTAGAGCCGTGAGGCCTCCTCGTAGAGCGAGCGATACTCGAGCCCCGGCAGGGTCTTCAAGGCCGGCACCACGCCGGTATGCAGGCGACCGTCCAGCACTGCCAGCTCGATGTCGTTGGGCGGGATCATGCGGATATTGATGCGCACCTCGTCGCCGCGCGTCTTGAGGGCGCTGAGCGCGTGGGTGATATGCATCTCGGGCATGGTCACCAGGTTGTCGGTGATGCCGATGTTGAGCTCGCCCTTGAGCCGGGCATGCAGGCCATTGACCCGGGTGCGAAATCCTTCCACCGCAGCCTGCAGCTGCAGGGTGGCCTCATAGACCTCGCTGCCCTCGTCGGTCAGGGCGAAGCCGCTTCGCCCCCGCTGGCACAGGCGCAGCCCGAGCCGCGTCTCGAGATCGTTCATCGCCATGCTGATCGCCGCGCGGCTGATGTTCAGCTCCACCTCGGCGGCGGAGAAGCCGCCGCATTCGACGACCTTGCGATAGATCCGCAGCAGGCGAAGATCGGCATCGCTGGGCTGCCCCGTGAAGGCCGGCTTGTGCTGCGACATGGCGGTATTCCCGTGTTCATGGCGGAGACATCGAGCATAGCGCCGCCCGACCACAAAGTTAACCATATGCTTTCATGAAGGTAAGACGTCATGGGTTTAACTGATCGATAGCACGGCCTAACGTCGACATCAGAGCGTTCCATCCGAACAGCCACACCCAGAACAGACCAGCCCGTCACAGATCAACAAGAGAGGGAGCCCATGTCGGATCGAGACCCGTCACGCGGTGCGGGCCTGAGCCCGGAACAGCTGGATGCCTACTGGATGCCCTACACCGGCAATCGCCAGTTCAAGCGCGATCCGCGCATCATCACCGGCGCCAAGGGCCACTACTTCACCGATGCCGAGGGGCGTCAGATCTTCGATGGCCTCTCCGGCCTCTGGACCTGCGGCGCCGGCCACTGCCGCCCGGAGATCACCGAGACGGTATCGCGCCAGCTCGCCGAGCTCGACTATGCCCCGGCCTTTCAATACGGCCATCCCAAGGCCTTCGAGCTGGCGCATCGCCTGCGAGAGCTGACGCCCGACGGGCTCGACCACGTGTTCTTCACCGGTTCCGGTTCCGAGAGTGCCGACACCTCGCTGAAGATCGCCCGCGCCTACTGGCGCAAGAAGGGCCAGCCGACCAAGACCAAGCTGATCGGCCGCGCCAAGGGCTATCATGGGGTCAACTTCGGCGGCTTCAGCCTGGGCGGCATCGGCGCCAACCGCAGCCTGTTCGGCCAGGGCGTGGATGCCGACCACCTGCCCCACACCCTGCTGCCGGAGAACGCCTTCACCCGTGGCATGCCCGAGCGCGGCGCCGAGCGGGCCGACGATCTGCTGGAACTGATCGCGCTGCACGATGCCTCCAACATCGCCGCGGTGATCGTCGAGCCCATGGCCGGCTCCGCCGGGGTGATTCCACCACCGGTAGGCTATCTCCAGCGGCTGCGCGAGATCTGCGACGCCCACGACATCCTGCTGATCTTCGACGAGGTGATCACGGGCTTCGGCCGCATGGGCGCGATGACGGGCGCCGAGGCCTTCGGCGTGGTGCCGGACATCATGAACGTCGCCAAGCAGCTGACCAACGGCGCGGTGCCGATGGGCGGGGTGATCGTGCAGCGCGAGATCTACCGCACCTTCATGGAACAGGGCGGCCCCGACTACATGCTCGAACTGCCCCACGGCTACACCTATTCCGGCCACCCGGTGGCCTGTGCCGCGGCACTCGCGGCCCTGGACGTGCTCGAGCAGGATCGTCTGATCGATCGCGTGCGCGAGATGGCACCGGTCTTCGAAGCCAACCTGCACGGCCTGCAGGGGACGCGCTACATCAGCGATATCCGCAACTACGGGCTGGCCGGCGCCCTGCAGATCGCACCGTCGCCTGGCGAGCCGGCCCTGCGCCCCTACCAGATCGCCATGAAGTGCTGGGAGAAGGGCGTCTATGTCCGCTACGGCGGCGACACCATCCAGCTCGGCCTGCCGTTCTCCGTCGAGCGGGAAGAGATCGACCGGCTGATCAATGTCCTTGGCGACGCCATCAACGAACTCGACTGACATCGCCACCACGACTTTTCACCACAAGACATTTTGAGAGGAATCTCCATGAGCACGGTTGGCCATCTGATCAACGGCGCGCGCGTCGACGACGCGACGCGCACCCAGGACGTCTACGACCCTTCCACCGGCGAGGTCGGCGGCCAGGTCGCCCTGGCCGGCAAGGCCACCGTCGAACAGGCCATTGCCGCCGCCCAGGACGCCTTCCCGGCCTGGCGCGACACTCCGCCCGCGAAGCGCGCGCGCATCATGTATCGCTTCAAGGCGCTGCTCGAGCAGCACGCCGACGAAATCTGCCGTCTGATCGGCCAGGAACACGGCAAGATCGTCCACGACGCCCGGGGCGAACTGCAGCGCGGCATCGAGAACATCGAGTACGCCTGCGGCGCCCCGGAGCTGCTCAAGGGCGAGTACAGCAAGAACACCGGCCCCGGCATCGACTCCTGGAGCGAGTTCCAGCCCCTGGGCGTGGTCGCCGGCATCACGCCGTTCAACTTCCCGGCCATGGTGCCGCTGTGGATGTATCCGGCGGCCATCGCCTGCGGCAACACCTTCGTCCTCAAACCCTCCGAGCGTGACCCTAGCTCGACCCTCTACATCGCCGAGCTGGCCCTGGAAGCCGGATTGCCGCCCGGGGTGCTCAACGTGGTCAACGGCGACAAGGAAGCCGTCGACACCCTGCTCGACGACAGCCGCGTCCAGGCCGTCAGCTTCGTCGGCTCAACGCCGATCGCGGAGACCATCTATGCCCGCGCCAGCGCCAACGGCAAGCGCTGCCAGGCGCTGGGCGGGGCCAAGAACCATGCCATCGTGATGCCCGACGCCGACATGGACAACGTGGTCAACTCGCTGACCGGCGCCGCCTTCGGCTCCTCCGGCGAGCGCTGCATGGCGCTGTCGGTGGCCGTGGCCGTCGGCGACGAGGCCGCCGACGCGCTGATCGACAAGATACAGGCGCAGATGAAGACCCTGAAGGTCGGCCCCTTCCATGACGCCGACAACGACTTCGGCCCGGTGATCACCCGGGCCCATCAGGAGAAGGTCTGCGGCTACATCGAGAGCGCCCAGCAGCAGGGCGCCGAGATCGTCGTCGACGGCCGCGGCGTGCAGGTGCCGGGGCACGAGAACGGCTTCTTCGTCGGCGGCACCCTGATCGACCGCGTGACGCCCGACATGACCTGCTACCTCGAAGAGATCTTCGGCCCGGTGCTGCTGGTGGTCCGCGCCGGCTCCATGGAAGAGGCCATGCGGCTGATCGACGAGCACGAATACGGCAACGGCACCTGCATCTACACCCGCGACGGCGAGGCGGCCCGCTACTTCAGCGACCGCATCCAGGTCGGCATGGTCGGCATCAACGTGCCGCTGCCGGTGCCGGTCTCCTATCACAGCTTCGGCGGCTGGAAGCGCTCGCTGTTCGGCGACCTCAGCGCCTACGGCCCGGACGCCGTGCGCTTCTACACCAGGCGCAAGACCGTCACCCAGCGCTGGCCGTCGACCGGCGTTCGCGAGGGGGCGCAGTTCTCCTTCCCCTCCTGAACGGCCTGAGCCATCCCGCAAGACGCCGAACCGGGCCGCCCGGTTCGGCTTTTGTGCCTCAGGGCACCAGCACGGCGGCGCCGGACAGGCGCCCGGCGCGCAGATCGTCGAGGGCGCGGTTGGCGTCTTCCAGCGGATAGGCGACGGTCTCGGTGCGGATCGGCACCTGCGGCGCCAGCGCGAGGAACTCGTCGCCGTCGCGACGGGTGAGATTGGCCACCGACCTGAGGCTGCGCTCCTCCCACAGCAGCCGGTAGGGAAACGACGGGATGTCGCTCATGTGGATGCCGCCGGAGACCACCGTGCCGCCGGGACGCACGTGGGAGAGCGCGATCGGCACCAGCTCGCCCACCGGGGCGAACAGCAGGGCGGCGTCCAGCGGCTCGGGCGGGGCCTGGTCGCTGCCGCCCGCCCAAGCGGCACCGAGGCGCCGGGCGAAGGCCTGGGCCTCGGTGTCGCCGGGGCGGGTGAAGGCGTAGAGGGTCTGGCCGCGGGAGCGCGCCAGCTGGGCGAGGATGTGCGCCGCGGCGCCGAAGCCGTAGAGGCCCAGCCGCCGAGGTACGTCGCCGCCGGCCAGCCGCCAGGTGCGATAGCCGATCAGTCCCGCGCACAGCAGCGGCGCGGCGGCCTGGACATCGTCGACGTCGAGCGCGAAACAGTAGCGGGCGTCGGCCACGCAGTACTCGGCGTAGCCGCCGTCGCGGGTGTAGCCGGTGAACTCGGCGCGCTCGCAGAGGTTCTCGCGCCCGGCCCGGCAGGACTCGCACTCGCCGCAGGTCCACCCCAGCCAGGGCACGCCGACCCGCTGGCCTCTTTCAAGCCCTGTCTCGAGCCCTGTCTCGGGCCCAGCGACGCCCTCCCCCAGCGCATCCACCTCGCCGACGATCTCGTGGCCGGGCACCAGCGGCAGGCGGGGCTCAACGAGCTCACCATCGACCACGTGCAGGTCGGTGCGGCACACCCCGCAGGCCAGCACCCGGACCCGCACCTCGCCGGGGCCGGGCTCGGGAATCGGCACGCGTTCGAGGCGCAGCGGCTGGTGGGCGGCGTGCAGGCGCATGGCACGCATCTCGCTCATGGGACGCTCCTCGTGCGGTTCACGTCCCGAGCATAGTCGAGCTTACGGACTCAAGCTTCGACCCGGATCTCGTAGCCGGTGAACTTGCGCAGGTTGATCACGCCGCTGTCGAGGATCAGGTACTGGCCCTTGATGCCGAGCAGGGTGCCGGCCACCTCGGGCTGCTTGTCGAAGTTGTGGGAGACCACCTTGGTGGGATGCTCGAGCACCGGGTACTCGAAGGCCCAGGGCGCGGCATCGACCTCGCGGATGGCGTCATGGCCGAAGCGCTCGCGCAGCTCGAGCAGCCCCGGCGCGAGGCGTTCGAGCAGGCGGTCGCGCTCGCCGGGCAGATCCAGCTCCGTGGCCTCGCCCTTTAGCATGGCGCGCCAGTTGGTGCGATCCGAGACCTCGTCCTTGAACAGCACCTCGACGAAACCGGACTGCTGACGGGTATCGACCTCGAGGATCGGCAGCGCCTGGACGGCGCCCTGGTCGAGCCAGCGGGTCGGCACCTGGGTATCACGGGTGATACCGACCTTGAGCCCGGAGGCGTTGGCCAGGTAGACCACGTGGGGCCGGAAGCAGTGGGTCTCGCCCCACGCCGGTTCGCGGCAGGTGCCCTGGAAGTAGTGGCACTGCTCGGGCTTCATGATGCAGCTGTCGCACTGGGCGAGCTTCTTGAAGCAGGGATAGCAATGGCCCTGGCCGAAGCTCTTCTTCGTCGCCCGCCCGCAGTGGGTGCAGGCGATGGCGCCGGTCCAGGTCAGCCGCAGCGGCTGACCCAGCCGGGCATTGAGGTCGAGGCGCTCGTCGCCGGCGCGCAGGGTGTAGCGCGCCGGGGCGCCCGGCTCGACCGACATCTTGATCAGACAGCCCGTCAGGGCGACGGCATCAGTCACGGCCGACGTCCCGGCCGAGACCGGCCTGCTGAGGAGACACGCCGGCACCGCTGCTGTCGGCGCCGCAGGTACGACGCTCCAGATAGCCGACGCGCTCCTCGGCGGGCACGTTGTTCTCGGCCTCGTAACGCATCACCGCCTCGAGGCAAAGCTCGGTCTGCTCGGCCGTCAGGAAGCGGCCGTCGGGCCACTTGCGCAGGGCCACCGACTGCTTGAGGCTCTCGTAGATGGCCGGCGTCATCTGCTGGATCATGCGCTCGAAGGTCATATCGCTCATGGCGGACTCTCTCGGAAGAAACGGGTCGGTACGCGACGGGTCGCCGGCATGCGGAGCCGGTGGTCAGTGTCGCTGGACGTGGCGGGAATGATACCAGCCGATCATCAAACCCACGACCAGCCCGCCCAGGTGCGCCTCGTTGGCCACGTTGCCGAAGCCGAACAGCTCGGCCACGTCGGTCATGGTGAAGACCATCCAGCCGAGCATGAACACCACCAGCATCTGGGGCACGAAGAAGCCGTCGCCCGGGCGCCGGCGCGACATCAGCCAGACGTAACCGAGCAGTGCGAAGTCGACGCCCGACATGCCGCCGAACAGCACCGTGCCGGTGGCATACTGGGCCAGGTTGCCGCCGATGCCCGCGGCCAGCAGCAGCGTCAGCATGCGCCCGCGGCCATGGAAGGCTTCGACCTGGCGGCCGAAGTACCAAAGCCACAGCATGTTGAAGACCAGATGCATCCAGCCGAAGTGCAGGAAAGCCGGCGACAGCAGGCGCCATACCTGCCCGGAGGCCAACGTTTCGCCCAGGTCGCCGAAGACCAGCTGGCCCCCCGCCACGCCCACCGGCACGATGGTCAGGGCGGCGGTCACCAGGTCGCCGAGCACGCTCATCACCGCGAACACCGCCAGGCACAGCGCCATGGCAGCCGCGGTCACCGGCGCCTGGCGGAACGGCGCCAACCAGGCCACCCTGCCAGCGGCGCCATGCAGGCGACGCGCCCTGCCGCCCTCGGGCCTCAGCGGCTCCCCCCGCTGCCAGCGCATCACCAGACGCTGCATGGCATCGCGCTGCTGAGGATCGACCAGCCACAGCACCTGGCCCTCCTCCTCGTCGGTGAAGAAGTGACCGATGCGCTCGGCCCATAGGGCCTTTCGCAGCTCGCGGGTATCGGTGTCACGGGGCAGCAGCATCACCCGATGCATGGCGTCTCCTCGGGGGAATCGGGGGCGAACCGCGCCGGCCGGACACGCAAAGAAAAAGTCCGGCGGAAGGGGCCGCCGGACAAGAGCAAGGGATCGTTCAAGGGAACACTTACTCTGACGGCCCCGCATGCGGCAAGTTCGCAACATTGAGCGGTAGTTAGGTAACGTTTTGTATCAGTCGAAATCGATTTCCCAGGGCTGCGGCCGGGCCTGCTCTTCCCGGGGCACACGGACCCACACGAAGCGGTCGGCATCGAGGCGCGCCTCGCCGTTCCAGCGGTAGGCCACCAATCGGCCGAACTTCACCGCGCTGTAGTCCAGGCAGGCAATGTTGGGAGCCGGCAGGGCCGGAATGCCCTCGCACCAGTAGTGGCCGATGAACAGCGGCGGCTCGTCGGGGCCGTAGTACGTCAGCCGTTCCGCCTCGGCCGCACTGAGCGGTCGCAGCTCCAGGTCGCCCGGCAGATTGTCGGGCTGGAACACCACGTCGCCCCAGGTCCGGGGCCGATGCGCCCAGAAGTGGGCGCGGAAGCTGCGTCGGGTGAAACCGTCGCCGGACTGGATCTGCACGCCCTCGGGCAGCGTGATGTGGCTGCCGCGGGTCAGCCGGTCGAGGATCTCGAACTCGCGGGTGCCGTGACGCACGGCGGCGGTCAGGAAATCGAGGTCGATGCGACCGTCCGGGCGCGAGGCGCGCAGCTCGTCGATTCGTGACTGATCCCAGCAGGCATGCACCACTCGCAGGCCGTCGAGCTCCAGGAACAGCGGGATGTCGAGGAACCAGGCCAGCGTCTCGTCCCACTCCTGGGGATGATCGCGGTACTGCTCGAGGGTCTCGCGGACGATGCGGTTATGACGCGGCGTGTGCTCGCGCAGCCATTCGCGGCCCAGCTCGGCGGGGGCACGATGGTGATAGGCCAGGGCGTTGATCTCGTGATTGCCCATCACGATCAGCGCCTCGCCCTCCTCCACCATGCGCCGGGCGATGGTCACGGCGAGGCGGATACGCGGGCCGCGGTCGATCAGGTCGCCGAGGAAGATCACCTTGCGTCGCGGATGGCGATAGACGCCGCCACGCTGATGATAGCCGAGGCGTTCGAGCAGGGCCGCCAGCGTCGCGCCGCAGCCGTGCACGTCGCCGATCAGGTCGTAGCCTTCCAGGGGCGCTCTGCTCACCTCAGTCTCCCAGGCGGTTGCTCCAGCCCAGCTTGCTGCGCAGGACCTCGTAGAAATTGTGCCCCACGGGGTGGACGAGCTGCACGCGCTCCGGCTTGCGACGGATCACCAGCACGTCGTCGGGTTTGGCCACCGCACGCGTCTGGCCATCGCAGCTGATGTGCGGATAGGTCTGATTGGTCTCGCCGATGTGAATGCGGATCTCGCTGGCGGCGTCGATGGCGATCGGACGACTCGACAGGGTATGCGGGAACATCGGCACCAGGGTGATGACGTCCAGCCGCGGATGCATGATCGGCCCGCCGCCGGACAGCGCATAGGCCGTGGAACCGGTCGGCGTGGCGACGATCAGGCCATCGCTGCGCTGGCTGTGCACGAACTGGTCGTCGATGAACAGCTCGAACTCGATCATGCGCACCGCCTTGCCGGGATGCAGCACCACCTCGTTCAGGGCATCGCCGTCGCCGACCCGCTCGCCGTCGCGGTAGAGCTCGGCGTCGAGCAGGAAGCGTTCCTCGAGCTCATACTGGCCGGCCAGCACCTCGCCGACGCGCTCCTCGAGTTCGTCGGGCGAGATATCGGTGAGAAAGCCCAGCCGGCCGCGGTTGACGCCCAGCACCAGGGTGCCGCTATGACACAGGGTGCGGGCGGCGCCGAGCAGGCTGCCGTCGCCGCCGACCACGATCACCAGATCGCACAGCTCGCCCAGCCGGCGGCGGCTGGCCTCGGGATGGCCGTGGCCGAGCAGCACCGTGGCGGTGCGATCCTCGAGGATGACGTGGTAGCCGGCATCGTCGAGGAAGCGGCTGAGCCGCTTGAGGGTCTCGACCACCTTGGCGCTACCCAGGCGGCCGATCAGGCCGATATTCCTGAAGGCCTGATGCTTGACGACATTGTTGTTGGCAGCGGGCATGAGCGGGTCCTTCGCTTCGCGACGGCTCATTATGGCGATTGGCTCCCGGCCGGGCAAACCGCCGCTCAGGCGGCACGCGGCGCGCGGCGGCGCTGCCACCAGTCGTTGACCAGCAGCGAGGCCAGGATGATGGCCCCGCCCAGCGCCAGGCGAGGCAGGTCGGCGTCACGGTTCCAGATCAACAGGTTGACCAGCAGGCCCGCCGGCACCAGGGCGTTGTTCATGACCGCCAGCGCGCCCGCATCGACCTTGGTCGCGCCGAGGTTCCACAGGAAGTAGCCCACGCCCGAGGCCACCAGTCCGAGCCAGGCCAGCACGCCCCACTGCAGCGGCGTGGCGGGCAACGCCGAGGCATCGCCCCACCACAGGAAGGCCGGCACGGCCACGGCCACGGCGCCGAGGTAGAACCAGCCGAACACGGACAGGCGGGACAGATCGGCGGGCAACCCGGCCGAGAGACGACGATAGCCGACCTGGCCCAGGGCGAAGCACAGGTTGGCGCCCTGGACCACCAGGAAACCGAGCCAGTAGTCACCATCCAGGCCGCGATAGCGGATCACCGCCGCCCCCAGCACCGCCATCGCCGCGGTCAGCAGGTGGAACGGCGAGAAGCGCTTGAACAGCAGGTCGTCGAGCAGGGTGATGTAGAGCGGCGTGAGCACCGTGAACAGCAGCACCTCGGGCACCGAGAGCAGCAGGAAGGACTGGTAGAAGAAGATGTACATCACGCCGAGCTGCACGGCGCCGAGCCCCATCAGGGCCAGGCGCTGGCGCCCGCGCAGCAGGCGCGGCCGCAGCAGCGGCAGGAACAGCAGGGCCGCCAGCACGATGCGGGTCATCACCGAGAAGTAGCTGTCTACCTGACCGGCCAGGTAGACGCCGATCAGCGAGAACGAGAACGCCCAGAGGACGGTGATGCCGACGAGATAGCCCAAGGTTCCACTCCGTTTGGAAAAGCAAGGCGTCGAGGATTATACCGGCGGCATCCCGCCTGCCAAGCGGCTCAGCCCCGGCGGCGTTGCCGCAGGGCATGCAGCACGTAGGCCACCCCGGGTAGCCAGCCCAGCAGCGTCAGCCCCAGGGCGATCCACACGCGGCGCGAGCCGCCGCCGGCCAGCCCCATCGCCAGCGGCGGCAGCAGCACCGCCAGCGTCACCAGGGCGGCGAAGGGCTCGGCGCGGCCGGCCGGGGCTGACTCGACGGCCGGCGGCGTGGCCGGTTCCGGTTCCGCGTCCGGCCGGGCGGGCTCGCTCGAGGCCGCGGATGGCGCCTCCGGCGCCCACTGTCCGACCTCGGCGGCCGCCGGCCGCGCGGGCGCCGACTCATGCTCCAGGGCCTGACGATGGGCCTCGTGATCAATCTTCTGCGTCAGCTCGTCGGCGCCCTCGGCGAGTTCGTCGTGATAGCGCTCCCAGTCCTCCCAGTCGTGAGGGGTGCCCGCCCGGGGACGATGGTCTCCGGATTCACGGGCGCGTTCCCAGGCCTTCTCTTCCAGGGTATTGGGGCGCTCGCGGTCACGCTCTCCGTCCAGCCCCTTGCGGGCCAGGTATTCACGGGCATCCATGGTGAAACTCCATCACTCATCGGGTGGCGGCATTGTGCCTCATTGGAGCGGTGTCTCAAGGGGCCAGTTCCCGGCGGGGCAGCAACCGTTGGTGGCGGTCGGCAGGCGGCGCGCCGTGAGTCGACTATGATGAACGCGAGACACGCCGCGGTCTCCGGCCGACCGACGGGCGCAGCACGCAACCATCACAAGGGACGTGCGCCCGGGCCGGGCCACCAGGCACGAGGTTCCACCGGGACGAGGAGAACCGCCATGCCCAGCAAGGCTCCCACCATCGTACGCGAGATCATGTCGCGCGACTGCTATCGGGTCACCGGCAAGACGTCGGCCACCACCCTGGCCCAGGGCTTGGCCCTGCACCGGCTGCCCGGGGCGCCGGTGGTCGACGAGCGCGACCAGCTGATCGGCTTCATCTCCGAGCAGGACGTGCTCGGCAAGCTGCTGGAGAGCGCCTACCTCGACGACGAGCCGCCGCTGGTCAGCGAACTGATGCGCAACGAGGTGCTGTCCGTGGCCCCGTCCAAGAGCATCACCGACCTGGCCCAGGAGATGCTGGGCGCCAAGCCCAAGATCTACCCGGTCACCGAACAGGGTCGCCTGGTCGGCATCGTGACCCGGCGCGACGTGCTCAGCGCCATCCTGCGCATGCGCCACTCCTGACCCTTCACCGCTCCTCGCTTCCGACACCCGGCGCCGCCGGGTGTCGTCGTTTGCGGACATAAAAAAACCGCCTCATCGGTGATGAGGCGGTCAAGGATCGAATCGCAAGCTAGATCAACAGTGCTAGCGACTGCCATCGCTACTGTTGTCTGCACCTGTTCTGACAGTCTTGGCAGGAAAAGTTCAGACGGCGACGAAAAAATTCCACGCTCCCTATCCGGTGCCCGCTGACGACCGGGGTTGTCAGCGTTAAGCCATTGGCGATAGTATCGAAATCGCCTCGCGGGTGTAGCTCAATGGTAGAGCAGAAGCTTCCCAAGCTTAAGACGAGGGTTCGATTCCCTTCACCCGCTCCACAGGCCTCTCACATCCTGACTCGCGCCCGCGAGCCGAACCGCCAGGTCCCGCCATGGCCCTCTTCCTGACCGTTCTGGCCGTCTGCCTGCTGATCATCGGCGGCATGATCGCCATTCTGATGACCGCGCGCACGCCCCGCTATCGCACCGAGCCCGAACACCTGCTCGAGCTGTTCGATCAGGCCCTCGAAAGCCGGGTCAGCGAGACCGAATGGAACGCGGTGGTCGGCTATCCGATTCGCCACGACGATTATCTGGAGGGCGTGCGGCGCCGCGCCCAGCGGCTGATGGACGAGCACGGCCGCCATGGCCGGGTGGCCCGCGGCAAGCCGCTGCTGGACGACGAAGGACACGCCGACCTCAGCGCCCTGCGCGATCACCTCGCCGCGCGCACGGCCCTGCGCCACGGCGAAGAGCGGGAATGAGGCCTGGCGACGAATTCGGTACACTGGGCCTCATCCCGTGACCGCCGCGCCGGAGGGCGACGATGACCAGCGCGATCCGCCAGTTTCCTCTCGATACCGCCATCCACCATCATGCCCACGACTTCCACCAGATCGTGATCGGGCTCAATGGTCAGGCGGAGTTCGAGATCGAGGGCCTCGGCGGCTCGATCTCGGCGCTCTCGGGCTGCATCGTCCCGGCCAATCACATGCATTACTACGCCGGTACCGGCGACAACCATCAGCTGGTCCTCGACCTGCCGCAGGACGCGCTGTCGCTGACCGGCCATCACCATGAACTGGCCCGGCTGTTCGACGCCCCGCGCTTCTTCGACCTGGATGCCTCGCTGGCCCGCTATCTCGAGTTCGTGCTCCAGGAGCTGCGCCTGCTGGCCAGTCAAGGCGCCCTGAGCGACCTGCAGCAGGACCGCCTGGCTGCCACCCTGCTCGGCTCGCTGCATGCCCGGCTGTCCGGCGACGCCTCGTCGACGGGGCGCCCCCTGGATCTCTCGGCCCTGGACCGCTACATCGACCAGCACCTGAGCGGCCAGCTCCGGGTCGCCGACCTGGCGGCCCAGGCCTGCCTCAGCGAAGCCCACTTCACGGCACGCTTCCGCGCCCAGACCGGCCTCTCGCCGTGGCGCTACGTGATGCGTCGGCGCCTGGAGACGGCCCGACGCCTGATCCACGAGAGCCATCTGCCGCTCTCCGAGATCGCCGCGCTCACCGGATTCACCAACCAGAGCGCCCTCTCCCGCGCCTTTCGCCGCGACTACGGCCACCCCCCCAGCCAGCTGCGACGCCCGGGCGCCAGGCGACTCGCCAGCAACGCACCGATGCCTTAGACCAAGGTCGTAAAAAAGCTGTCACCCGACGGCAACATCCGCGAATTCGTCAAATCCCCCAACGGAATCGACAAGCAGAGCCCTCTCTGGCGCCCTACGCTTGCAGGATACCGTGCATCCGTCGGCGCTCCCCCTGACGCGGCGGCGGACACACGACCCTGTGACGATCGGCTTCCATCGGGGAACGACATGCTCAACGCCAACAACATGCTGGAAGACGCCACCTGGCGTCAGGATCTCGACACCCTCTTCGCCCGCATCAGCGAACACTACGTGGTCGACGAGAACGACTTCGTCGAGGAGCTGATCCAGGCCCTCGGCGCGGGCCACCAGGACTTCGCCCGCACCGCCGAGAAGACCGCCGAGCTGGTACGCGAGATCCGCGAGATGGATACCGCCGTCGATACCATCGACGAGCTGCTCCAGCAGTACAGCCTGGATACCCACGAGGGCCTGATGCTGATGTGCCTGGCCGAGGCCATGCTGCGCATCCCCGACAAGGCCACCGCCGACGCCCTGATCGAGGACAAGCTCGGCCCCGCCGACTGGAAGGCGCACCTGGGCAAGAGCGAATCCTGGATGGTCAACGCCTCCACCTGGGGCCTGCTGATGACCGGCCGCGTGGTGACCCTGGACAAGCCCCAGGAAGGCCGTCCGTCCGGCTTCATCAACAAGATGGTCAACCGCATGGGCGAGCCGGTGATCCGGCGCGCCATGGTCGAGGCCATGAAGGTCATGGGCAAGCAGTTCGTCCTCGGCCGCGATATCGACGAGGCGCTCAAGCGCTCCAAGCCGCTGTTCGACAAGGGTTACACCTACTCCTACGACATGCTCGGCGAGGCCGCCCGCACCCGCCGTGACGCCAAGCGCTACTTCGACGACTACGCCCGCGCCATCGAGCGGGTCGGCAAGACCAGCCGTACGCTGTCCGCCAAGACGCCCACGCCGTCGATCTCGATCAAGCTCTCGGCGCTGCATCCGCGCTACGAGTTCGGCCGCCGCAAGCAGGTGCTGCGCGAGCTGGTCGGCAGCGTGCGCGAACTGGCCCAGATGGCCCGCGAGCGCGACGTGGCCGTGACCATCGACGCCGAGGAGGTCGACCGCCTGGAGCTGTCGCTGGAGGTGTTCCGCGCCGTCTACGAAAGCGAGACCTGCCGTGGCTGGGGCAAGTTCGGGCTGGTGGTCCAGGCCTACTCCAAGCGCGCCCTGCCGGTGCTGCACTACCTCAATCGCCTGGCCGAGCACCAGGGCGACGAGATCCCGTTGCGCCTGGTCAAGGGCGCCTACTGGGACAGCGAGATCAAGGAATCCCAGCAGCTGGGCGTGGACGGCTACCCGGTCTACACCCGCAAGTCCGCCACCGACGTGGCCTATCTGGTGTGCTCGCGCTTCCTGCTCTCCGACGCCACCCGCGGCCGGATCTTCCCGCAGTTCGCCACCCACAACGCCCATACCATCACCAGCATCCTCGAGCAAGCCAACGCCGCCGACCGGGCCTTCGAGTTCCAGCGCCTGCACGGCATGGGCGAGGCACTCTACGATGCGGCCCTCAAGCGCGCCCCCCAGGGCACCTACTGCCGCATCTACGCCCCCACGGGCGCCCACAAGGACCTGCTGCCCTACCTGGTGCGCCGGCTGCTCGAGAACGGCGCCAACTCGTCGTTCGTCCACCAGCTGGTCGATCCCAAGGTGCCGGTGGAATCGCTGTGCGTGCACCCGGCGGAGACCCTGCGCCAGTACGATAGCCTGGCCAACCCGCAGATTCCGCTGCCCCGCGATCTCTACGGGCCCGGTCGCCCCAACTCGAAGGGGGCAAACCTCAACATCCGCAGCCAGTACCAGCCGCTGATGGATGCCATGGCGACGCACATGGACACCGTGTACGAGGCGCGCCCGCTGCTGGCCTTCGACGTGGCCAGCGACCCGGCGCAGACCCACGAGGTGACCGCGCCCTACGACCGCCGCCAGCGCGTCGGCACGGTGCTGTGGACCACCAAGACACAGGCCGAGCAGGCCCTGGACGCCGCCTGGGCGGCCTTCCCGCGCTGGGAGGCGACGCCGGTGGGCGAGCGCGCCGACATCCTGCGTCGCTTCGCCGACCTGATGGAGGCGAACATGGCGGAGCTGATGGCGCTGTGTTCCCGCGAGGGCGGCAAGCTGCTCACCGACGGCGTCGACGAGATCCGCGAGGCGGTGGACTTCTGCCGCTACTACGCCGTGCGCGCCGAGGAGCTGTTCGCCGAACCGACCCGCCTGCCGGGGCCGACCGGCGAGTCCAACGAGCTGATGATGGGCGGCAAGGGCGTGTTCGCGGCGATCAGCCCCTGGAACTTCCCGGTGGCGATCTTCTGCGGCCAGATGGTCGCCACCGCCGTGGCCGGCAACACCGTGCTGGCCAAGCCCGCCGAGCAGACCTCGATCGTCGCCCATCGCGTCGTCGAGCTGCTGCGCGAGGCCGGCATGCCCCGCGACGTGGTGCAGCTGCTGCCCGGCGACGGTCCCACCGTCGGCAGCGTGCTGACCAGCGACCCGCGCGTCACCGGCGTGGTGTTCACCGGTGGCACCGACACCGCCCAGGTCATCAACCGCGCCCTGGCCAACCGCGAGAACGCCGCGCTGCCGACCCTGGTGGCCGAAACCGGCGGCATGAACGCCATGATCGTCGATTCCACCGCCCTGCCCGAGCAGGTCGTGGCCGACGTCATCCATTCGGCCTTCCAGAGCGCCGGCCAGCGCTGCTCGGCGCTGCGCGTGCTCTACCTCCAGGACGACGTGGCCGACCGCGTGATCCAAATCCTCGAAGGCGCCATGGCCGAGCTTCACGTGGGCGACCCGCGCGACCTGGGCACCGACGTGGGCCCGGTGATCGACGAGGACGCCCGCCGGGGCCTGCAGGCGCACATCGACCGGCTCAAGGGCGAGGGTCGGCTGCTGGCCGAGACCCGGCTCGACCCGGCGCATACCGCCGAGGGCACCTTCATTGCCCCCAGCGCCTTCCAGATCGACGGCATCGACGCCCTGGAGCGCGAGCAGTTCGGCCCGGTACTGCACATCGTGCGCTACAAGGCCCAGGACCTCGACCGGGTGATCGAATCGATCAACGGGCGCGGCTATGGCCTGACGTTCGGCGTGCACAGCCGCAACGAATCCTTCGCCGAGGAGATCGCGCAGAAAATTCGCGTTGGCAACGTATACGTCAACCGCAATATCATCGGGGCCGTCGTCGGGGTCCAGCCGTTCGGCGGCCAGGGCTTCTCCGGAACGGGCCCCAAGGCGGGTGGGCCCCACTATCTTCTGCGGTTCGCCACGGAAAAGACGGTGACGATCAATACCGCCGCACTCGGCGGCAATGCGTCACTGCTTGCGCTGGGAGACGAGTGATCCCCGCTCGTCGGTAACGACAACAAACTGAAGGAAGTCCCTCATGGTCGAAAACAACGCCACCATAGGCTTTACATTCGCGCTGTACCTGATCGTGATGCTCGGCATCGGGATCATCGCCTACAAGCGCACCAGCAACCTCTCCGATTACATCCTCGGCGGGCGCTCGCTGGGCCCCTGGACCTCGGCGATCTCCGCCGGGGCCTCGGACATGTCCGGCTGGCTGCTGCTGGGCCTGCCCGGCGCGGCCTACGCCAGCGGCCTGTCCGCGGGCTGGATCGCCGTCGGCCTGCTGGCCGGCACCTGGCTCAACTGGCTGCTGGTGGCACGTCGGCTGCGCGTCTACAGCTTCCGGGCCGATGACGCCCTGACGATCCCGGACTTCCTGGCCAAGCGCTTCCGGGATAACAGCCAGCTGCTGCGGGTGATCTCGGCGGTGTTCATCCTGCTGTTCTTCATGTTCTACACCAGCTCCGGCCTGGTGGCAGGGGCCAAGCTGTTCGACACGGTGTTCGGCTTCGACTACACCCTGGCGTTGACCATCGGCACCCTGGCGATCATCTCCTACACCTTCTTCGGGGGCTTCCTAGCGGTGTCCTGGACCGACCTGATCCAGGGCCTGATGATGGCCGCGGCGCTGCTGATCGTGCCGGTCGTGGCGCTGACCGAGATGGGGGGCCTGGGCGGCAGCGCCCAGGAAATCCTGGCGGCCAACCCGGACATGCTGAAGTGGTTCACCGACGCGTCCACCGGCGAGGCGCTGTCGGTGATGGGCATCGTCAGCTCGCTGGCCTGGGGCCTCGGCTATTTCGGCCAGCCGCACATCCTGGCCCGCTTCGCCGCCATCCGCAGCGAGAAGGACATCCCCACCGCACGCCGCATCGCGGTGAGCTGGAGCGCCCTGGGCCTGCTCGGTGCCATGGCCGTGGGCCTGCTCGGGACCGTCTACATGGCGCGTGACCTGGGCGACGGCGAGACCATCTTCATGGTCATGGTCAACGCCATCTTCCACCCGGTGATCGCCGGCGTGCTGCTGGCCGCCATCCTGGCCGCAGTAATGTCCACCGCCGACTCCCAGCTGCTGGTGTCGTCCTCGGCGCTGACCGATGACTTCTACAAGGCCATCTTCCGCAAGGATGCCACCCAGGGCGAACTGGTGTGGGTGGGCCGCTTCGCGGTCATCGGTATCGCCGTCATCGCCTACCTGCTGGCGCTGAACCCCGACTCCACGGTGCTGGGACTGGTGTCCTACGCCTGGGCAGGCTTCGGTGCGGCCTTCGGCCCGGCGCTGATCATGTCGCTGTTCTGGCGCCGCATGAACACCTGGGGCGCGCTGGCCGGCATCGTCGTCGGCGGCGTCACCGTGGTAGCCTGGGCCCAGATCTCCGGCGGCATCTTCGATCTCTACGAGATCGTGCCCGGCGTGATCTTCGCCTACATCGCCATCGTGGTGGTGAGCCTGGTGACCGAGGCGCCGACCGACGACATCACCGCCGAGTTCGACAGCCTCGAGGAAGCCGCCTGATCGCGGCATCCGGACGAGAGAGCAAGCAAGAAGCCGCCTGCGGGCGGCTTCTTTCGTTTCGTCATCCCGTCGTCACGTCCCCGGGGCGGCGAGATCACCCCATCAGCCCCCTGCCCAACAGCGCCAGGGCGAACAGCGGCAGGGCCGCCCGGCTCCAGGTCGTGCCGGAGAATCGCCACAGCCCCCGCCCACCGACCGACATGACCACCGGCCGCGCAAAGGCGCCACCCAGCGCCCAGATGCCCAGCAGCACCAGCACTGACCGCCAGGGCCAGTCGAGCCCCTGCACCAGCGCGGGTTGATACAGCAACCATACCGACAGCCCCGCCGCCGTCAGCAGCGCGACCAGCGGCCTGTCGCCCGCCCCCAGCCTGGCGGGAAACCGCGTCTCGAAGCGCATGGCCATTCCCTCTCGCCGTCGCCTGTCTCACCGATCCAGTGAAGCCGAAAACCTCGAGATCGGCGAATCCTCGCAGGAAATGTGAAAGCTATACGTCTCCTGTACATCATAAGTCCCTGTCGGCAGGCGCTTTCGTTAAAGCAGGAGAAAACCGCCAGGGGTTTGATAGAAAAATCCTACAAGACATTTAGAAACAGTGTTTTTATACTGACCACATTCCATGCGATGACGCCGAATCGGTCGGCGTCGGCATCCAGGACGAACCAGGGAGGTTTCCACATGAAGATGACCCGTCTGATCACCGCCACCGCCATTGCCGCCGCCGGCCTCGTCGGCGCCCAGTCCGCCATGGCCTACCAGGCCGGCGACATCTACGTGCGCGGCGGCATCGCCAAGTCCGAAGTCAACGACGACATAGGCTCCCTCAACGGCGACGATATCGACGTCTCCGACGAGCGCGGCTTCTCCTACGGCCTGGGCTATCAGTTCCACGACAAGTTCGGCGTCGAGCTCAACGGCACTCAGGACATCGAGCACGATGTGGCCATCGGCGGCACCAACGTCGGCTCCGTGGACCGCCGCCCGATCAACCTGATGCTCAACTACTACCCGCTGGGCGGCACCGGATCGCGCATCCAGCCCTACGCTGGTGCGGGCCTCAACTACACCGACTTCAACGACGTGACGGTTGCCGGCCTGGATGTCGATGACTCCTACGGCGCCGCCGCCCAGCTTGGCGTGGACTTCGCCCTGACCGACCACCTGCTGGTCGGCGCCTTCGCCAACTACGCCGATGTCAGCCCCGACATCGAGATCAACGGCCAGGATGCCGGCGACATCGACGTCGACCCGGTCACCGTCGGCGGCGGCTTCACCTACCGCTTCTGATCCGCGCCACGCCATGACCACCAAGACGCCGGGCCCCGTGCCCGGCGTCCTGTTTTGACGTGCATCAATTCAAGCCGCGAACCATTTTGCCTTGAGTCAAATCGGCGCCGCGGCGCACCCCGTAGACTGGAGCCCTCGCTTACCTTCACCGAGGAGCCAGCCTCATGCGCCGCACCCTGATTTCCACCCTGATCGTCGCCACCGGCCTCGCCGCCAGCAGCCAGGTGCTCGCCTACGGCGCCGGCGATATCTACACCCGCGTCGGCGTGGCCAAGGTCGCGCCCAAGAGCGATAACGGCGATCTCGCCAGCGGCACCTATGAGGTCGACGTTCAGGACGACAACGGCTTCGCCTTCACCCTGGGCTATCGCTTCACCGACAAACTGGGCATGGAGCTGCTGGCCGCCGAGCCCTTCGAGCACGACATTCAGCTCAACGGCGCCAACCTCGCCTCCACCAAGCACCTGCCGCCGACGCTGACCCTGCAGTACTATCCGCTGGGTGGCACCCAGGCGCGCGTGCAGCCCTATGCCGGCGTCGGCGTCAACTACACGCATTTCTCCGACGAGCACATCGACGGCGGCGATCTGGAGCTGGAAGACTCCTGGGGCGCGGCCGCCCAGCTGGGCGTCGACCTCCTGATCGACGAACACTGGGCCCTCAACGCCGCCGCCTGGTATCTCGACATCGACACCGATGCCGAGCTCGGCGGCACCGACATCGGCAACGTCGAGATCGACCCGCTGGTGGTGATGGGCGGCATCAGCTTCCGCTTCTGAGCCGCGTCGACATGCCATGCAAAAGGCCCGCCGAACGGCGGGCCTTTTGGCGTGCGAGCCGCGTGGCGAGTGTCGGCGCCGCTAGCGGGCGGTATGGCGCGACAGCCCCAGCGCCTTGAGCGTCTCGTCGTCGAGGCCGTGGATGGCTTCCACATCGGCCAGGCGGGCGTGATAGTCGGCACTCAGGAAGGGCTTCCCGGCCAGGAGGTGGTCGAGATACTCCCGCGCCGGCCGCAGCGCCTCGCCGGTGGTACCCGGCGCGGCCACATAGACCCAGGCCTCGATGGGGCCTTGCCCCGTGTGGATGGGCAGGCGCAGCCGATCGTAGTCGTGGGGGTAGCCCTCGAAGGGGTCCATGCACTCGATCTGCTCCGGGGCGAGCAGCTCGAACAGCGCTCCCTCGACCCGCTCACCGTCGGCGGGCACCACGTTGGCGTGGCTGATGCCGGCCACTCGCGAGGCCTTGTCGAAACGCAGGGCATGGTCGCGCAGCACCCCGGGCAGGGCACGCCGGGTCGTGCCGATCCGCGCCTCGATCCGGGCGGCGTTCATGTTGCTGCCGTAGGCGAAATAATAGGGCATGGGCGACTCAGTTCTCGGTGACCAGCTGGTCGATCCGCTCCACCACCTTGCCCATCAGCACCCGCTGGCTGGCCTTCGCCCCTTCCTGGATCAGGTAGGCGTCCACGGCGGGGGCCACGTCGCAGCTCGCCGGCATCGGTGCGCGCGCCTCGACCAGCGCCTCGAGCCGGGCGATGAACACGAAGCGCAGCCACTGGGGCAGCGACATCGTGTCGATGCAGAACGGCTGGGAGCTGTTGAAGGCCTCCGGCGCGGGCTGCTCCATGCGCCACAGGTCGGACGCCTTCATGGTGGACTCGAGTTCGCGCAATGCCTGCTCGAGTTCCTGATGAACGGTCATGGGGAAATACCTCTGATCTGACTAGGGGACCATTATCCCGCGCCTGCACGATGCGGGCCACCCCCCGTCACGCCGGCGCGGCGGGCAGCACCTTGCGCAGGAAGTCCCGGGTTCGCGGGTCCTCGGGTGCCTGGAACAGCCGCGAGGGCGGGCCCTGCTCGACGATGCGCCCGCCCTCCATGAACACCACCCGATCGGCGACGTCCCGGGCGAAGGCCATCTCGTGGGTCACCACCAGCATGGTCTGGCGCTCGGCGGCCAGCTGCTTCATCAGCGCCAGCACCTCGTCGACCCACTCCGGGTCCAGCGACGAGGTCGGCTCGTCGAACAGGATCACCTCGGCCTGGGCGGCCATGGCGCGGCCGATGCCGACCCGCTGCTGCTGGCCGCCGGACAGCGAGGCCGGATAGGCGTTCGCCTTGTCGGCCAGGCCGATGCGCTCGAGGATCTCCCGAGCCCGGGCATGGGCCTTCGCCTTGGGCCAGCGATTGACCACGATCAGGCCCTCGGCGATGTTCTCCAGCGCCGTCTTGTTGGCGAACAGCGCGTAGTTCTGGAACACGAAGGCGGTGTGCCGACGCGCGGCCAGGATGTCGGCGCGGCTGGCCCGGGTCACGTCGACCTCAAGGTCGCCCAGGGTCAGCCGGCCGGCGTCGGGCCGCTCCAGGAAGTTGAGGCAGCGCAGCAGGGTCGACTTGCCGGTGCCCGACGGGCCGATCACCACGATGATCTCGCCCCGCTCGATCTCCAGATCGATGCCGTCCAGCACTATGCTGTCGCCGAAGCGCTTGACGAGTTGGTTGACCTTGATCATCGGCGATAGGCCTCGTTGAGTCGGCGTTCCAGGCGCCGCTGGCACCAGGCCAGCAGCTCGACGATGGCCCAGTAGATCACCGCCACGGTGATGAAGGCCTCGAAATAGAGGAAGCTGCCCGCCGCCTCCTTCTGAGTGGCCCCCATCAGCTCGGTGACGCCGAGAGTGAATGCCAGGGAGGTGGCCTTGATCATGTCGATGAAATAGTTCATCAGCGTCGGCACGGCCACCCGGGTGGCCTGGGGCAGCACGATCCGCCGCATCAGCTGGCCGTTGGTCATGCCGATGGACAGCGCCGCCTCGGTCTGGCTGCGGTCCACGCCGACGATGGCGGCGCGGATCGACTCCGCCATGTAGGCCGAGAAGTGCAGCGTCAGCCCCATGATGGTGGCGGTGATGCCATCGATCTGGGTCAGGAAAGCCAGCACCTGGGGCAGGCCATAGTAGAACAGGAACAGCTGCACCAGCAGCGGGGTACCGCGGAAGAAGGAGATGAACAGCAGGGTGATGCCGTTCAGCCCCGGAAGCTTCAGCACCCGTATCACCGCCAGTCCGCAGGCCAGGGCCAGGGCCAGCACCATCCCCGCCGCGGCCATCGCCAGGGTCAGCGGCAGATAGCCGAGCAGAATGGGCGCGAGCCCCAGCATGTAGTCGAAATCGAGCACGCTCATGTCGGGTGCTGCGCCTCAGGGCCGCGTGATGTCGTTGCCGAACCAGCGCTCGGAGATATCGGCCAGGGTGCCGTCCTCGCGCAGGGCCTCGAGCGCCGCGTCGACCTCGTCGCGCAGGGCACGTCCCTGCTCGGTGTCGCGGAACGGCAGGGCGTTGTGGATCTCGGAGAACGGCTGGCCGGCCAGCTGCAGCGGCAGCGGTTTCTCCTTGATCACCTGGCTGGCACTGACGCGATCCATGACGAAGGCATCGACGCGGCCCAGCGCGGTGTCCTGCTCGATATTGCTCTCGTAGGTGCGGATATCGATGTCGTCGGCGTAGGGCAGCTCACGCAGCAGCTGCTCGTAGTTGGAGCCGAGGTTCACCGCCACGCGCTTGCCGCGCAGGTCCTCGACGCCGTCGATCGCGTCATTGCCCTCCTTGACCACCACCTGGGCGCCGTCATAGACGTAGGGCGCGGTGAAGACATACTTCGCCTCGCGCTCCTCGGTGATGGTGATCTGGTTGGCGATAGTATCGATGCGACCGGACTCCAGCATGCCGAACAGGCCGGAGAAATTGGCGGTCACGAACGTCACCTCGGCGCCCATCGCCTCGCCCACCGCGTTCATGACATCGACCTCGAAGCCCTTGAGGGTGTCCTGCTCGACGAAGGTGAAGGGGAAATAACCGCCCGACATGCCGACCCGGAGCGTCGTGTCCTGGGCGAAGGCGCCGCCGGAGAAGGCGATGGCGCCGGCGGCGAGAAACGTCAGAGTGAAGCGACGAAGCATGATGTGCCTCCGTTTGGATTCTGTTTT
Organism: Halomonas halophila; assembly: GCF_030406665.1. NCBI lineage: Bacteria > Pseudomonadati > Pseudomonadota > Gammaproteobacteria > Oceanospirillales > Halomonadaceae > Halomonas > Halomonas halophila. Next base: position 2,566,328 of record NZ_CP129121.1, read on the forward strand.
TGGAATAAAAACGACTGTTTAATATTTCATTTTCGCACAGACCATAGTGGAAATCTCGGTCATGGACCAATAGTGGCCCATTATGGGCGCCATAGCGGCCAAGCGGATCATTCATTCACAGCAGCGCTGAATGTTCCTGTGGATAACCACTGGAAAGCCGTCGCCGAGGCCGATACGGCGGGCGCGAAGCATGATCGTTCAGGATTTGATCAGCCTGCTCATCATCGCCCGCCGCCACGGGCTGACAGCGTCGGGGCACCACGGTAGAGTGCACGCTCGTCACAGAGGGAAACCGCATGCAGCCGATCGACAGCTTTCACGATTTCTTCGCGCGCACCGGGGCCGAGACCCGGCTCTATCACATGGGGCGCGGCGTCGAACCCTGCGGGCTGGAGACGCTGACGGCGCTGGAGCGGGACGAGCGGCCCTGGCCGCAACCCTGGCAGGGCAAGGCCCGGCTGGCGATGGTATTTCGTCTCGGCGAGATGGAAGACCCGCTGATCTGGTTCCTGGCACTGCCGCTGGACGAACAGGGCCGGCTCGACCCGGCGCCTCGCGACGCCTTCCTGCAGCGCCTGCTGGAGACCCTGGGTCGCAACGTCCAGGGCCTCGGCCGCGAGGACGGCGAGGCGATCGACAACCTGATGAAGGACAATCCGCTGGCCTTCACGCCCTCCCTGCCCTTCCAGGCCGTGCTGCACGCCCGGGCAAGCCGCGACATGGACCGGCCGGCCAGCCAGCACATGGAACCCGCCGAGGCCTACCTGGAAGGCCAGCAGGCGCTGGACTGGCGAGCCCTGGGCCTGCAGGGCCTGGCCGACGTCGCCGTGCGCATGGACGACGCCCAGGCCCAGCGCCTGGCGGCGCGTCTGCCGACCCTGCCTGGCGAAGTGCTGGCCTCGCTGTGCTACTGTCTGGAACATGTGGACGTTCCCCGGCCGCTGGCCGAGGCGCTGCGCGTCCGGGGCGAAACGGCCGCCGAGTCCGGCGACATCGAGACCTTCTGCGCCTGCGTGCGCGCCGTGTCCGGCGCCGAACGCGAGGTCGCCGGCGCCTGGCTCGATGCCCTGCTCGACGATCCCGAGGCCTGTGGCCCGGACCTGCTGGCGGCCATCGCCGGACGCGGCTGGCGTCACCTGGAAGACGGCGAGCGACTGCCGCGCTTCCTGACCCGGCTGGCGGACACGCCGCGCGCGGACTTCGCCGCCGTGGCACGCGACCTGGCGCTGATTCCGCGCCTGCGGCTGCCGGTGCTGATGACGCTGCGTGAGGCCGACGCGGACTCCGCCATCGGACGACGCCTGGGCGATCTGTCCCGCGGATGACATCATGAGGGAGGATGCCATGAAGGAGCTGCCCTATCAGGCCAAGGCGGTCATCGGCCGCCGCGAGATGGTGACCCTGCCGGAACTCGGCCTGACGCTGTGCGCCAAGGCCGACACCGGCGCGCGCACCTCGTCGCTGCACGCCGAGGACATCGAATCCTTCGAGGAAGACGGCCACCTGTGGGTCAGCTTCACCACCCGTGGCGGCGGGCCGACGAGCCCGGCCCACGTGCACTGCCTGCACCTGTACGACCGGCGCCAGGTCACCAGCTCCAACGGCCAGGCCGAGTGGCGTTACGTGATCCGCACGCCGATGCAGCTCGGCGAACTGGAGTTCCCCGTCGAGCTGACCCTCGCCGACCGTCGCCAGATGCGCCATCCCATGCTGCTCGGGCGTCGCGCCCTGCGGCGGCTGCTGGTGGCCCCGGGCGCCGGCTTCCTGCACGGCGAACCCTGATCCCCGCCATCTCCTGGCATCGGAGGCCCTATGCATATCGCGCTGCTGTCCCGCAACCGCAGGCTCTATTCCACTCGCCGGCTGATCGAGGCCGCCGAGCAGCGAGGCCATACCACCCGGGTGGTGGACACCCTGCGCTGCTACATGAGCATCGCCTCCCACCAGCCCTCGATCCACTACAAGGGCGAACAGCTCGAACCCTTCGATGCCGTGATCCCGCGTATCGGGGCCTCGATCACCTTCTACGGCTGCGCCGTGCTGCGCCAGTTCGAGATGATGAATATCCCGGTGCTCAACGACAGCGTCTCGATCACCCGCTCGCGGGACAAGCTGCGCTCGTTGCAGCTGCTCTCGCGCAAGGGCATCGGCCTGCCGGTGACCGGCTTCGCCCACTCCCCGGACGACATTCCCGACCTGATCACCATGGTCCGCGGCGCACCGCTGGTCATCAAGCTGCTGGAAGGCACCCAAGGCATCGGCGTGGTGCTGGCCGAGACCAACCAGGCCGCGGAGTCGGTGATCCAGGCCTTCATGGGCATGAAGGCCAACATCATGGTCCAGGAGTACATCAAGGAGGCCAAGGGGGCCGACATCCGCTGCCTGGTGATCGGCGACAAGGTGGTGGCGGCGATGAAGCGCCAGGCCGCCGAGGGCGAGTTCCGCTCCAACCTGCATCGCGGCGGCAGCGCCAGCGTGATCCGCATCACCCCGGAGGAGCGCTCCACGGCGATTCGCGCCGCCAAGGCCATGGGCCTGCGCGTGGCCGGGGTCGACCTGCTGCGCTCGAACCACGGCCCGGTGATCATGGAAGTCAATTCGTCGCCCGGCCTGCAGGGCATCGAGACCGCCACGGGCAAGGACATCGCCGGGTTGATCATCGAGCACCTGGAGAAGAGCTCGACCCCGAGACGCAAGGCGCCGCCCAAGCCGAAAGGCTAAGCCAAGACGCCGAAATATTTGACCGCTGGGGGTGGCAAAAGGCCGACGACACCCCCACAATCTGCGTCACCGGAGGAGGTGACCGCCCATGTTTCTCGATAATCGCCAGGTGGCGATGGACAGCGTCCTCGAGGCGCTGGCCGACAGCATCGACTATTTCCAGGACAACCATGAGCGCCTGCGGCCCAGCCTGCGCGACGTCCTGCAGCCCTATTTCGATACCCGGAAAGCGTTGATGCGCGAGTTGCAGGAACTGGCCCGCCGGCACCTCGCCCTCCTCCCCCGCGATGCCGACGTCGAGCGCGACGATTACATGTGGCTGTGGAGCCGCCTGAAGAGCTTCGTCGGCGACGACAGCCAGGTGCTGATCAACGAGCTGCTGGAACAGGAGCGGGTGCTGATGCAGGCGCTTTCGACCCTGTACACCCACCCGCTTCCTGACGCCATCGAGTCGGTCATCGAGGAGTGCTGGAAGCACTGTCGCTCGCTGATTCGCGAGCTGTATCGGCAGCAGAAGAAGCATCAGCGGCGCTGAGCGCCGCTCGCGGCACGATCTGCAGCGGCTCCTCGGGCCCCAGGAAATGGGGCTCACGCCCCCATACGTAGAGATCGCCCAGGGTCGCCACTCGTGCGGCCCACTCCCGCGCCTTCAGCCACAGCACGCCCTCCGACGGTCGCTCCGGCGCCGCGCAGCCGCGCGCCTCGATGCCCAGCGCCTCGGCGATGAACAGGGCCCGCGGCAGGTGCCACGACTGGGTGACCAGCAGCGCTCGCGTCACGCCGAAGACGCCGCGCGCCCGGGACAGGGTATCGAAGGTGCTGAAGCCGGCGTAGTCCAGCGTCATGGCCGCGTCGGGCACGGCGCGACCGCGCAGGTCACGCCACATGGTCACCGGCTCGTTGTAGTAACGGGTGCTGTTGTCCCCGGACAGCAGCAGGTGCTGCACCCGCTCACCGCGGTACAGCCGCGCAGCCGCCTGCATGCGGCCCTCGAAATGCGGATTGCGCTGGCCGCTGCGCGTCCAGTGGGAGGTGCCGAAGACGATGCCCACCCGCTCGGGGCCGCACTGCTGAAGTCCGTGGTCGATGCGCCCGCGGGTCTCGGCCAGCACCCACAGGTTGGCGCCCACGAAAAGCAGAATCGCCAGGAGTGCGAGCCCCCCCAGCGACATCAGCAGCCCCCTGACACCTTTCCACAATGAGATGGGCATCCGCCTTACCGGTTAAAACATGCCGAGCTCGAGCTTGGCCTCGTCACTCATCATCTCACGACTCCAGGGCGGGTCGAAGACGATCTCGGTGTGCACCTGGCTGATCTGCGGGGCGCCGAGGATCTTGTGGCGCGCATCGGCGGCGATGACGTCACCCATGCCGCAGCCCGGCGCGGTCAGGGTCATGCGGATGGTGACGATACGCTCGCCGGTGATCAGACGCTCGATACGACAGCCGTAGACCAGCCCGAGTTCGACGATGTCGACCGGGATCTCGGGGTCGAAGCAGGTCCGCAGCTGATCCCAGACGAACTGCTCGATCGCTTCCTCGGAGGCGTCCTCGGGCAGGGTCGGGCGCGGCACGGCCTCGAGTCCCAGGGCGTCGAGGTTGCTGCCCTCGATCAGGTAGAGCCGCCCCTCGTGGCCCACGCTGACCGAGTTGCCCTTGGCCTGCATCACGCTGACCTCGCTGTCCTCGGGCAGCGTGATGGTCTTGCCGAAGGGAATGGAGATGACCTCGACGTCGCGCTGCAGGGGCAGGACCTGGCCCTTGTGCAGGCTCGCCAGGGGATCGTCGATCTCGCTCATAGGACTCCTTGGAGCTTCATTCACAGCAACCGCGGCGAGCCTTCAGGAGGTCCGCCGCGGCGTGACCCGGGAGCAGCGCTCAGCGCAGCATGCCCACGACCCGCTCTAGGCCGTCGACGAAGACGTCGACCTCCTCGGGGGTGTTGTAGGCGGCGAAGGAGGCGCGGCAGGTGGCATCGACACCGAACGAGGACAGCAGCGGCTGGGCACAGTGGTGTCCGGTGCGGATCGCCACGCCGAGCTGGTCGATCAAAAGGCCGATGTCCTGGGAATGGGCGCCCTCGACCACGAACGACAGCACGCCGGCCTTCTCGGGCGCGGTGCCGAGGATGCGCAGGCCGTCGATGCGCGACACGCTGCGCGTGGCGTGCTCGAGCAGCCGCGACTCCCAGGCGCCGATCAGCGGCAGGCCGATCTCCTCGACCCACTGAATCGCGCGTCCCAGGGCGATCACCTCGGCGATGGCCGGGGTGCCGGCCTCGAACTTGTGAGGAATGCCGGCGAAGGTGGTGGGCGCCTCGAAGGACACGGTGGCGATCATCTCGCCGCCACCCTGCCAGGGCGGCATGGCCTCGAGCAGTTCGGCGCGGCCGTAGAGCACGCCGGCGCCGGTGGGGCCATAGACCTTGTGGCCGGAGAAGGCATAGAAGTCGACGCCGAGCGCCTGCACGTCGACCTTCTGGTGCGGCGCGCCCTGAGCGCCGTCGACCAGAATCAGCGCGCCGTGCTCGTGGGCCACTCTGGCCATGTCGGCCACCGGATTGACGGTGCCCAGCGCGTTGGAGACGTGATTGACCGCCACCAGCCGAGTGCGCTCGGAGATCAGATCGCGGTAGGCGGCCTGGTCGAGCACGCCGCGCTCGTCGACCGGAATCACCTTGAGGGTAAAGCCCTTCTCGGCGGCCAGCATCTGCCAGGGCACGATGTTGGAGTGGTGCTCCAGGCGCGAGATCAGCACCTCGTCGCCTTCGCCCAGGTTGGCGCGGCCCCAGCTCCCCGCCACCAGGTTGATCGCCTCGGTGGTGCCGCAGGTGAAGACGATCTCGCGGCTCTCGGCGGCGCCGAGGAAGGCACGCACGGTGTCCCGGGTGCCCTCGTAGGCCGCGGTGGCCTCATCGGCCAGGGTATGCAGACCGCGATGGATGTTGGCGTTGTAGCGCCCGTAGTACTCGTCGAAGACCTCGATCACCTGACGCGGGGTCTGGCTGGTGGCCGCGTTGTCGAGATAGACCAGCGGCTTGCCGTGGACCTCCCGATCGAGGATCGGGAAGTCGCGACGGACCCGCGCCACGTCGAGCAGCAGATCGCTGAAGTCGACCATGGATCAGTCCTCGTTGAGCGCCGCGGCGGCTTCCACCAGCCCGGCCAGGTTGAAGCGTTCCGGCAGCTTGCCGGCCACCGTGAGCTCGACCCGCTCGGCAACGGCGTCGAGGTCGACCAGCTCCATCACCTCACCGGCGAAGGCCAGCGTCAGCAGGCCGCGGGCGGTCTGCTCGTCGATGCCGCGGGCGCGCAGGGCGTAGACCGCTTCCTCGTCGAGCTGGCCGGTGGTGGCACCGTGGGCGCACTTGACGTCGTCGGCATAGATCTCGAGCTCGGGCTTGGTGTCGACCTCGGCGCGGTCGGAGAGCAGCAGGTTGGCGTTGCTCTGCTCGGACTCGATCTTCTGGCTGTCGCGCTTGACCACCACCCGGCCGTTGAACACGCCATGGGCACGATCATCGAGGATGCCCTTGTAGTTCTCGCTGGAACGGGTGTGCGGCGCGTTGTGGTTGACCTCGGTGTGGTTGTCCACGTGCTGGCGACCCTGGCCGTAGAACAGGCCGTGCAGCGTCGCCTCGGCGCCCTCGCCGTTGAGGTCGTTGATGAAGTCGTTGCGCACCAGGCCACCGCCCAGGTTCAGGTTGAACGAGGTATAGCGGCTGTCGCGCCCCTGCTCCACCTGGATGCTGGCGATGTGACGGTCCTTGAGCGGCGCTTCCTGCAGCTTGTAGTGGGTCAGGATGGCGCCGCGGTCGAGGATGATCTCCTCCACCAGGTTGGTGAAGTTGGCCGCGCCCTCTTCACCGGCATGGTGCTCGATCAGGGTCGCCTCGCTGCGACCGCCGGCCTCGACCAGGATGCGCGGATGGCTCATCACCGGCTGCTCGCCGGCCCGGGACAGGAACTGCAGCACGATGGGCTTGTCGACCACGGTGCGCGGCGCCAGGCGGACCAGGGCGCCCTCCTCGAAGAAGGCGGTGTTGAGCGCGGCGAAGGCCGAGAAGTCGACGCCGGTGAGCCGGCCGAGCGGGCCGCCCACGGCCTCGTGGTTCTCTTCCAGGGCCTGGGACAGCGGCAGCACCTGCACGCCGGCCGGCAGGTTGCCGAGGTCCGACAGCGCCGGGGCGAAGACGCCGTCGACGAAGGTCAGGCGATGCGCGTCCAGCGGCAGAGTCAGCGCCGCCGCCGCGGCCGGCGAGAACTCGGCGTCGTCGGTCAGCGCGAAGTCAGTGCGGGCGATGTCGCGCACGTCGGTGTACTTCCACGCCTCGACGCGACGATGCGGGAAGCCCATCGCCTCGAAGCGGGCGGCGCCGGCCTGGCGCCGGGCGGCGATCCAGGTCGGCTCGTCGCCGCGCTGGGCGCTGCGCTCACTCAGGCGATCGAGGAAGCGTTGCACGTCGTCATTCATGCCGCGGAGCCCTCCAGCAGCCAGTCGTAGCCGCGGTCCTCGAGTTCGCGCGCCAGCTCGGCATCACCGCTCTTGACGATGCGGCCGTCGACCAGCACGTGCACCCGATCCGGCACGATGTAGTCGAGCAGGCGCTGATAGTGGGTCACCAGCAGGATGCTGCGATCCTCGGCGCGCAGCGAGTTGACACCCTCGGCGACGACCTTCAGGGCGTCGATGTCGAGGCCGGAGTCGATCTCGTCGAGCATGGCGAGCTTCGGCTGCAGCACCAGCATCTGCAGGATCTCGTTGCGCTTCTTCTCGCCGCCGGAGAAGCCTTCGTTGACGGCGCGCTGCAGGAAGCTGGCGTCCATCTTCATGAAGGCGATCTTCTCCTTGATCAGCTTCATGAACTCGGGCGCCGGAATCTCGCCCAGGCCCTCGGCCTCGCGCTTGGCGTTGAGCGCGGCCTTGAGCAGGTAGATGTTCTTCACCCCGGGGATCTCGACCGGGTACTGAAAGCCCAGCAGCAGACCGACGCGGGCGCGCTCCTCGATCTCCATCTCGAGGACGTCCTGGCCCTCGTAGGTGATCGAGCCGGCGGTGACCTCGTAGCCGTCCTTGCCGGCGATCACCGCGGACAGCGTGGACTTGCCGGCGCCGTTGGGGCCCATGATGGCGTGGACTTCACCGGCGCCGATGGTCAGGTTGAGGCCCTTGAGGATCTCGGAACCCTCGACCGTGACGTGCAGATCCTTGACTTCGAGCATCTTGACTACCTTTCGATCTTTGGGCCGCCGCGGCGGCTCGCAATAAGTTGATTCGTTTCCAACCCGCACTAGACGTGGCCTAGCCGACCGCCCCTTCGAGGGTGACGTTGAGCAGCGCCTCGGCTTCGACGGCGAACTCCATCGGCAGCTCCTGGAAGACGTCCTTGCAGAAGCCGTTGACGATCATGTTCACCGCGTCTTCCTCGGAGATGCCGCGGCTCTGGCAGTAGAACAGCTGGTCCTCGCCGATCTTGGAGGTGGTCGCCTCGTGCTCCACGGTGGCCGTGCTGTTGCCGATCTCCTGATAGGGGAAGGTATGGGCCCCGCAGGTGTCGCCGATCAGCAGCGAGTCGCACTGGGTATAGTTGCGCGCGCCCTTGGCCCGCGGCCCCACCTTGACCAGGCCGCGATAGGACTGCTCGGAGCGGCCGGCGGAGATGCCCTTGGAGACGATGGTCGAGCGCGAGCCCTCGCCGATGTGGATCATCTTGGTACCGGTATCGGCCTGCTGACGGCCGTTGGTCACCGCCACCGAGTAGAACTCGCCGACGCTGTCCTTGCCGCGCAGCACGCAGGAGGGATACTTCCAGGTGATGGCCGAGCCGGTCTCGACCTGGGTCCAGCTGATGTGGGAACGGTCGCCGCGGCAGTCGCCGCGCTTGGTGACGAAGTTGTAGATGCCGCCCTTGCCGTCCTCGTCACCCGGATACCAGTTCTGCACCGTGGAGTACTTGATGGAGGCGTCTTCCAGCGCCACCAGCTCGACCACCGCCGCGTGCAGCTGGTTCTCGTCGCGCTGGGGTGCGGTGCAGCCTTCCAGGTAGGAGACCTGGGCACGGCTCTCGCAGACGATCAGGGTGCGCTCGAACTGGCCGGTGTTGGCGGCGTTGATGCGGAAGTAGGTGGACAGCTCCATGGGGCAGGTCACGCCTTCCGGCACGAACACGAAGGAACCGTCGGTGAACACCGCGGAGTTCAGCGCCGTGAAGTAGTTGTCGCCCTGGGGCACCACGCTGCCGAGGTACTGCTTGACCAGCTCCGGGTAGTCGCGGATCGCCTCGGAGATCGAGCAGAAGATCACGCCCGCCTCGTGCAGCTTCTCTTTGAAGGTGGTGGTCACGGAGACGGAGTCGAAGACCGCGTCCACCGCCACGCCGGCCAGCGCCGCCCGCTCGTGCAGCGGAATGCCCAGCTTCTCGTAAGTCTCGAGCAGCTTGGGGTCGACCTCGTCGAGGCTCTGGGGCTTGTCCTCGTCGCGCTTGGGGGCGCTGTAGTAGGAGATCGCCTGGTAGTCGATCGGCGGGTAGTTCAGATGCGCCCAGGAGGGCGGCGTCATCTTCAGCCACTGGTGGTAGGCCTGGAGGCGCCACTCCAGCATCCATTCCGGCTCGCCCTTCTTCTTGGAGATGAAGGCGATGGTGTTCTCGTCCAGACCCGGCGGTACCGTATCGCTCTCGATGTCGGTCACGAAACCTTCTTTGTATTCGCGACGGACAAGCTGTTCCATTTCCTGACTTGCCATGATGTCTCCCCTCCCGGGCTGGTTGGGTCGGCGAGCCGGGCTCGCCTCGGGTGGTGAATCCGCGGGTGATCAGGCCTCGGCGGCCAGACTCACGCCTTGTATGGGCAGCTGCACCGGCAGCTTGATCGGGGTGGTGTCGGCCAGGTGGGCCAGGGTCACGCTGTGGAGCAGTGTCTGCATCGCCAGCGACACCCGCTGCCAGTTGTCGGACACCCCGCAGGTGTCCACCAGTTCGCAGTCGCCCTCGGCCTGGCTGCATTCGGTCATCGCCACCGGCCCCTCGATCGCCGCGATGATGTCGCCGGCGGTGATCTGCGACGCGGGACGCGCCAGAGAATAGCCGCCCTGGGCGCCACGGCGGGACTCCAGCAGCCCGGCGCGCACCAGCATCTTCAGGGTCTTGCTGACCGTCGGGTGCGGCACCTGCACCGCCTCGGCGAGCTCCGCCGCCGCGTGTGGCTGCTCGGGGTGACGGGCGATCTGCGCCATCACCACCGCCGCGTAGTCGGTCAGTCTGGACAGCTTCAGCAAGACAGGCCTCCCCGGGAACACCCCTGGTGATCGATTGCGGACCATTTTAGTCCTGTATGTCGACGATGTGAACCCTCGCCGTGCCGTATTGCGCCGCCGAACACGCCGTTGGCGACACGTTCGACACCGTTCACATCAAAAACAACAATCGTTCTCATTGGGAGGCACTATGCCCCGAACCCGCGGCCCAGCGCATGCATCAGCCCCCGCAATTTATCCCATTGCGCATCGTCATCCATGGAAAAACAAATAGATATGGAGCTTTGCTAAGCTGAGTCACCGCTTCACGGCCTTCCATCGCGGCCCTGCCACCGCCGGAGGCGCCACCCACGCCGTCAACGCGCCTCGAGCGCTATGCTGTATCGGCATGGGAACGACCAGGAGATAGGGACTTGGAACTCATTCAATACGCCATCGACAACCTCGACCTGCTGCTCTCGAGAACCCTCGAGCACATCGCGCTGGTCGGGGTCGCCGTCGGCATCGCCACCCTCACCGGGGTGCCCATCGGCATCGCCATCACCAAGAACGAACGCCTGGCCAAGGCGGTGCTGTATGCGGCGTCCATCATCGTCACGGTGCCGTCCATCGCGCTGTTCGGGATCATGATCCCGGTGCTGTCGCTGATCGGCCAGGGCATCGGCTATCTGCCGGCGGTCATCGCCGTGCTGCTCTACTCGCAGCTGCCGATCATCCGCAACACCTACACCGCCATCCACAACGTGGATCCGGCGCTGCGCGAGGCGGCACGCGGCATCGGCATGAGCCAGAACCAGCGCCTGCGCATGGTCGAGATCCCGCTGGCGGTGCCGGTGATCATGGCCGGCGTCAGGACCGCCGTGGTGCTCAACATCGGCGTGATGGCGATCGCCGCCTACATCGGCGCCGGCGGGCTCGGCACCTTCATCAGCCGCGGCATCTCGCAGTCCGACCCGCGCCAGCTGATCGTCGGCGCGGTGGCGGTCAGCCTGCTGGCCATCATCGTCGACTACGGCCTGCTGGCGCTGCAGAAACGCCTGACGCCCCTCGGGATGGAGCGCGCCGCCGAGACGGCCTGATCCCGTCCCGCGCGACTCCGGCTCATCACACAAGGATTCCCCTGCATGATTCGACTCGACAACCTGACCAAGGTCTTCGACACCCCCAAGGGCGCGGTCACCGCCGCCGACCACATCAACATGGAGGTGCCGGCCGGCGAGATCTGCATCCTGCTCGGCCCCTCCGGCTGCGGCAAGACCACCACCCTGAAGATGATCAACCGCATCGTGCGCCCCACCTCGGGCAAGGTGTTCATCAACGGCGAGGACACCACCGGCCTGGACACCCAGGAGCTGCGTCGCAACATCGGCTACGTGATCCAGCAGATCGGCCTGTTCCCCAACATGACCATCGAGGACAACATCACGGTGGTGCCCAAGCTGCTGGGCTGGGACAAGGCCAAGTACCGGGAACGCGCCCGGGAGCTGATGGACATGATCGCGCTGGACCCGGACGCCTTCCTCAAGCGCTATCCCAACGAGCTGTCCGGCGGCCAGCAGCAGCGCATCGGCGTGGCCCGGGCGCTGGCGGCCGATCCCCCGGTGATGCTGATGGACGAGCCCTTCGGCGCCATCGACCCGATCAACCGCGCGGTGATCCAGGACGAGTTCCTCAAGATGCAGCAGGCACTCAACAAGACCATCATGTTCGTCAGCCACGACATCGACGAAGCGATCAAGATGGGCGACCGCGTCGCCATCTTCCGCGCCGGCCGCCTGGAGCAGTACTCCACCCCGGACGAGCTGCTGGCCAATCCCAAGGACGAGTTCGTGGAGTCCTTCCTCGGCGAGGACCGGGCGCTCAAGCGCCTCAACCTGGTGAAGGTGCGCGACGTGGTCTCCGACGAGATCGGCACCGTATCGCCCAGCGACACCCTGGAGACCGCCCTGGCCCGGATCGACGACTTCGGCTACCAGAACGCCATCCTGGTGGTGAACGATCGTCGCCAGCCGGTGGGGCTGATCAGCCGCTCCCAGGCGCGTACCACCAAGGGCTACTGCCGCGACCATTTCCAGAACGTGCCGGCCACCGTGTCGCTGGACGACGACCTGCGCAAGGTCGCCTCGCTGATGTTCTCCAACGACATCACCTGGCTGCCCTGCGTGGACGAGGCCGGCCGGGTCTGCGGCCAGATCACCCAGCGCGCCATGACCCACCATCTGGGCTCGCGGTTCCGCCCCACGGAACCCGCCGCGACCGCCGAACCGGCCACCAAGGAGTAAGCCGATGCCGATCCGGAGCCTGAAGGGGGCCCTGCGCATTGCGCTGCTCATCGCCATCTTCTTTCTCGGCGTGTGGAGCCAGTCCAGCGGGGTCATCGACGACTTCATCTTCTATCTGCCCGACGTGCAGTTTCTGGCCGTGCAGCACCTGTGGCTGACCCTCATTTCCGGGGGCCTGGCCATCCTGGTGGCCATTCCGCTGGGCGTGGTGCTGTCGCGACCCAGCATGGCGCGCGTCGCCGAATCGGCCATGCAGGTGCTCAACGTCGGCACCACCATCCCGACGCTGGCGGTGCTGGCGCTGTCGATGAGTTTCCTCGGCATCGGCACCGTACCGGCGGTGTTCGGGCTGTTCGTGGCCACGCTGCTGCCGATCACCCGCAACACCTACGCCGGCCTCAAGGGCGTCAACCCGGCGCTGAAGGAGGCCGCCTCGGGCATAGGCATGTCGCCGGCCCAGCGCCTGCTTCGCGTCGAGATGCCCAACGCCCTCTACGTGATCTTCGCCGGCATCCGCACGGCGCTGACCATCAACGTGGGCACCGTGCCGCTGGCCTTCCTGATCGGCGCCGGCGGGCTGGGCGAGCTGATCTTCACCGGCATCGACCTCTACGACCCGGTAATGATGCTGTCCGGCGCCATCCCTACCGCCCTGCTGGCGATCGTGGTCGATGCCATCGTGGCGACCACCGCCTTCCTGGTGGTACCCCGAGGGGTCAACCCCTCCCGCAGCTGAGCAAGAGTCCTTTCGATCCGGCCGCCGATGAGCGGCTACGCGGCAACCACAAGGAGATCACCATGAAACGCTTGATGATGACGCTTTCCGGCCTGGCACTGGCCGGCGCCATGACTACCGCCCAGGCCGAAGAGATCGTGGTCGGTGGCAAGAACTTCACCGAGCAGCAGATACTCGCCAGCATGACGTCCCAGTACCTGAGCGGGCTCGGCTACGACGTCGAGACCCGTGCCGGCATGGGCTCCGCCGTGCTGCGCCAGGCCCAGGAGAACGGCCAGATCGACCTCTACTGGGAATACACCGGCACCTCGCTGATCAACTACAACGACGTCACCGAGTCGCTGTCGCCCGAGGAGACCTATGAACGGGTCAAGGAGCTCGACGGCGAGAAGGGCCTGGTGTGGCTGGAGCCCTCGGCGGCCAACAACACCTACGCCCTGGCCATGCGCCAGGAGAGCGTCGAGGAGACCGGCATCGAGTCGCTGTCCGAGCTGGCCCAGGCGGTCAACGACGGCGAGGACCTGACCTTCGCCATGAACGCCGAGTTCTACGCTCGCGAGGACGGCTGGCGCCCGCTCCAGCAGGCCTACGACTTCCGCGTCGGCCGCGGTGAGGTCAAGCGCATGGACTCCGGCCTGGTCTACCAGGCGCTGCGCGACGGTCAGGTCGACGTGGGCCTGGTGTTCGCCACCGACGGCCGCATCCCGGCCTTCGATTTCCAGGTCCTCGAGGACGACCAGGCCTTCTTCCCGGCCTACGCCCTGACGCCGGTGGTGCGCGAGGAAACCCTCGAGGCCAACCCGGACCTCGCCGAGCAGATGAATGCGCTGTCCGCGCTGCTCGACGACGAGACCATGGCCACCCTCAACGCCCGGGTCGACGTCGAGCGCGAGACCATCGAGGACGTGGCACAGAGCTTCCTCGACGACAACGAACTGCTGTAACGGCATCGCCCGTCATGCGATCGCACCGGAGGCCGCCCCAGGGCGGCCTCCGTCGTTTCCTCGAAGCGAGAGGTCCTCATGCCCCGGCCCACTACCCTGCTCGACTGGATGCTCGACGCCGACCCGCTCCCCGACGACGCCCTGCTGACCCAGGCCAAGCGCTGCCTGCTGGATCTCGTCGGCGTGGCCGCCGGCGCCACCCGCACCGAACTGGCCGCGCCTGCCCGGCGTTTCGCCGTCTCCCAGCACGGCGGCGAGCGGCCGCTGCTGTTCGCTGAGGGGCGCGCCTCGTCCACCGGCGTGGCCCTGCACGGGGCCTGGCTGATCGATGCCCTGGACGCCCACGACGGCCAGGTGCTGACCAAGGGGCATGCCGGGGTCGCCCTGCTGCCGGGGCTGCTCGCCCTGCCCGAGGCCGACCGCCTCTCCGGCCGCGATTTCCTCGGCCTGCTGGCCATGGGCTACGAGATCGCCACCCGCGCCGGCATCGCGCTGCATGCCACGAGCCCCGACTACCACACCTCGGGCGCCTGGAACGCGCTGGGCGTGGCGGCCGTGGCCGGCCGCCTGATGGGGCTCGACGCCGAGCGCCTGCACCACGCTCTGGGCATCGCCGAGTTCTACGGGCCGCGCAGCCAGATGATGCGCTGCATCGATCACCCCACCATGCTCAAGGACGGCTCGGGCTGGGGCGCCATGACCGGCGTCTCCGCCGCGCTGCTGGCCCGCGACGGTTTCACCGGCGCCCCGGCGCTGACCGTTGCCGCCCCCGAGGTCGAACAGCTCTGGGCCGATCGGGGTCAGCGCTGGTACCTTCACGAGCAGTACTTCAAGGCCTATCCGGTGTGCCGCTGGGCCCAGCCGGCGGTGGAGGCGGTGCTGTCGCTGCGCGAGCGAATCGGTGATCCGGCGACGATCGCGCGCATCGAGATCACCACCTTTCACGAAGGCAAGCGGCTGCATGTGGTGCACCCGGACAGCACCGAGCAGGCCCAGTACAGCCTGCCCTGGTCGGTGGCCTGCGCGCTGGCCCGCGGCACCCTCGACGCCGAGGCCGTCACCGAGCTCGGCGCACCGCTGCCCCGCGCCCTCGCCGAGCGGGTCGAGATCCGCGAGAGCGACACCTTCAATGCGCGCTTCCCGGCCGAGCGCTGGGCCTCGGCGCGGCTGCATCTGAGCGACGGCCGGATCATCGAGAGCGAGCCCTGCGAGGCCCGCGGCAACCCGCACAACCCGCTGTCCGACGACGAGCTGGCCGCCAAGTATCATGCCCTCGCCGGCCCGGTGCTCGGCGAGCGCGCCGAGCGCCTCGAACGCGTCATCCAGACCCTGGAGGACCGCCCGGCCGGCGACCTGCTCGCCCTGCTCGGCCCGCCCGGGGCAGAATGACGTTCCGGGCATCGCCCGCCTTCCTGCTGCAACGACGAGACCGTGACATGCACTATCAGGACGAACTCCCTGTGGCCGCCGCCCAGATCAACGCCGCGCTGGGCGAGGTCGACACCAACCTCGAGCGCCATCTCGAGATCATTCACGAGGCCGGCCAGCGCGGCGTGGCGCTGCTGGTCTTCCCCGAACTCTCGCTGACCGGCTACGGGCTCGGCGGCGAGGTCATGCGCGTCGCCATGCCGGTCGAGGACCCTCGCCTGGCCCGGCTGGCCCGGGCCTGCGGCGAGATGCAGACGGTGGTCGGCTTCGTCGAGGAAGCCAGCCCCGGCGAGTACTACAATGCCCTGGCGATCCTCCAGCACGGCGCGATCGTCGCCGTGCACCGCAAGCTCAACCTGCCCACCTACGGCGGGCTAGAGGAAGGCAAGTGGTTCACCCACGGCAGCGAGCTCACCCAGGCCGAGATCCTCCCCGGCTGGTCCGCGACCCAGCTGATCTGCGCCGACCTGTGGAATCCCGCCCTGGTACATGCCGCCCTGCTGCCCCGCCCCACGGTGCTGTGTGCGCCGATCAACTCGGCCTCGGGCATCGTCAGCGAGGACTTCTCCAACGAGCAGAACTGGGTGCTCAACGTGCGCTTCTACGCCATGACCTACGGCACCCCGGTGATCATGGCCAACCGCTTCGGGCCGGAAAACGGCAGCCACTTCTGGGGCGGCTCGCGCATTCTCGGCCCGCGCGGCGAGGCCCTGGCCGAGGCCGAGGACGGCGAAGGGCTGATCACCGCGACCCTGTCGCGTACCGCCATCGCCCAGGCCCGCTTCGAGCTGCCGACCCATCGCGATGCCGATACGCCACTCATTCGCGAGCTGATGGCCGGCCACCGCTGAACAATCCCTGACCAAAGAGCGCCCTTTTCACTCCCCATCCCGTCAAAAAATGCTAGAATTCCCGACATTCTTTCGACGCCATGAAAAGCAGACTCGCGCATGAAGACGACCGCCAAGAGCCTTCTCGTCATGGGCGTTTCCGGATCGGGAAAGTCCCATATCGGGCGCCAGCTGGCCGCCTCTCTCGGGGCTACCTTCATCGACGGGGACGACCATCACGGTCCAGACAACATCGCCAAGATGAGCCGCGGTGAGCCCCTCAACGACGACGATCGCGCCGCCTGGCTGGCGACCCTCGCCGACCTGTATCGCCAGTATCGCGACCAGGGCCGCGATCTGGTCATCGGCTGCTCGGCGCTCAAGCGCCGCTACCGTGACCAGCTTCGCGAAGCCGCTCCCGATCTGGCGATCCTCTATCTGGCCGGCAGCCGCGAGGTGCTGCTGGAGCGCCTCGGTTCCCGCGACGATCACTTCTTCGCCGGCGCCCACATGCTCGACAGTCAGCTCGCCACCCTGGAAGCGCCCGGCGAGGACGAGGCCGTCCTGGCCGACATCCGTCGACCTCCCCAGGCAATCGTCGAGAACTTTCTCGCGGCGATATCCCGTGAAGCCTCAGACTGATCCAGTCTCTCCAAAGACAGTCAACCATAAGAAAACGGCGCCGCGGCGCCGTTTTCTTTTTGCCGAAAAACCGGAAAACCTCCATGAAAGCGCATCAATAAAAAACGCGCCATATCGCTATGCGATATGGCGCGCTTCCAGAGCGCTGATATCAGCAGTTCATGGCGGGGCATCGAGGCGTCTTTGCCCCGCCATGGACAGCGCCTTTACACCAGCCACATGGCGAGGTTCGGCCAGAACAGCAGCGCGAACAGCACGCACAGCTGTAGGGCGATGAAGGGCAGCACCGCGACGAAGATGTCCTTCAGGCTGACCTCGGGCGGCGCCACGCCCTTGAGGTAGAAGGCGGCCGGACCGAACGGCGGCGACAGGAACGACACCTGCATGTTCACCGCGAACAGGATACCGAACCAGATCGGGCTGTAGCCCAGCTGCTCGACGATGGGCACGAAGATCGGCAGCGTCAGCATGGCCACGCCGATCCAGTCGAGGAACATGCCCAGCACCAGCAGGATCGCCATCATCACCAGGATGATCGCGATCGGCGCCACGTCGAGGCCCATGATCATGCCCGAGATGAAGCGGTTGCCGCCCATCAGGTTGTAGACGCCCACCAGCGCCGCGGCGCCGATGCCGATCCAGATGATCATGCCGCAGGTGGTCAGGGTCTGGCCCAGGCTCTGGTGCAGCGTCTTGACCGAGAACTCGCCGCGGGCGACCACCGCCAGCAGCACGCCGAACACGCCCATGGCCGCCGCCTCGGTGACCGAGGCCACGCCGCCGTAGATCGAGCCCAGCACCAGGCCGGCGATCAGCGCCGGCACGATGATGGCGCGCAGCGCCTGCCAGCGGTTGGCGAAGCCTTCCTCGCGGTCGGCGTCGGTCATCGGCGGCCCCATCGCGGGATTCTTCAGGCAGCGCACCAGCACGTAGCCGATGTAGCTGGCCATCAGGATCACCGCCGGGGTGATGGCCGCGGTGAACAGGTCGGCGATCGACTGGGAGGCGATCAGGCCGTAGATGATCAGCACGATGGACGGCGGCATCATGGTGCCGAGCGCACCGCCGGCGCAGACCACGCCGATGGAGAGGTGCTTGTCGTAGCCCAGGCGCAGCATCTGCGGCAGCGCCAGGATGCCCAGCAGCACGATCTCGCCGCCGATGATCCCTGACAGCGCGGCCAGGAAAAAGGCCACCACGACGGTCTGCACCGCCACGCCGCCGGGCAGGCGACCGGCGAACACGCGCATGGCGTTGAACAGGTCCTTGGCGATCCCCGATCGGTCCAGTAGCGAGGCCATCAGCACGAACATCGGCACCGCCACCAGGGAGTATTCGGTGACGAAGCCGTAGACCCGGCTGGTGACCAGCGGCAGGGCGTTGGGCCCGAACCAGCCGAAGGTGAAGGCTAGTGCCACCAGGCCGGTGATGAAGGCCAGCGGTAGGCCGGTGACCAGCAGGGCGAAGATCAGCCCCACCATCAGCATGGTTCCGGTTGCGATATCCATCAGGCAGCGCCCTCCGTGTCATCCGGGGTGGGGGCGGGCTTGCCGCGCAGCGACTGCACCACGTGCAGCAGGGCCTGGATGCACATGATGGCCAGCGCCAGCAGGATCACGCCCTTCACCAGCGCCGGGAACGGCGGGTTCCAGGAGGTGCCGGAACGCTCCAGCTGCCATTCGCCCAGCGGGTTGTGGGAGGCACCCCAGAACATCACGAAGGCGGCGTAGCTCATGGCCAGGCAGAAGCCGAAGGTCACCAGGTCGTTGAAGCGATCGAGCCACAGCCTGAGGCGCGGCCCGGCGCTGTCGTAGATCACCCGCACACGAATGTGGCGGTTGCAGGCCAGCGTCGCCGGCCCGCCCAGGGCGAAGCTCACCGCCACCAGCATCACCACGCTCTCGTGGACCCAGGAGGTGGGGGAGCCGAAGCCGTAGCGCATGATGACCTCATAGACGCTGATCGCCATGGCGATCAGCACCAGCCAGGCGGCTACTCGGCCGCCCCCCATGATGGCGCGGTCGAAGGCGTTGCGAGCCGGATCGGGCGGGCTCGCCTCGGCGGCGGCCGGGTCGCCCTCCGGACGACGAGACGCTTGTGTCATGGAACTTCCTCGATACAGGAGCGGGCCACCCGGAGTGGCCCGCCGTCAGGATGGCCGGCACCATTCGGTGCCGGCGGGTGGATCACATCAGGTTGTGGTTTTCCAGGTAGCCGACCACGGAGTCGTAGAACTCCTGGGTGATCTCGTTCTTCTCGGCCCAGCTGGCCCACTCTTCCTTGGCGATGTTGCGGAACTTGACGCGCTCCTCGGCCGGCAGATCGATGATCTCGATGTCCGGGTTCTGGCGCGCCTCGCGCACGGCCTCGAGGTCGCGGGTCTTGAGCTCGGCGACCATCTCGTAGGCCAGATCATCCACGGAGGTCTCGAGGATCGCCTGGAGGTCCGCCGGCAGGCCATCCCAGATGTCCTTGTTCAGCGAGACCGAGACCATCGGCAGGGAGTGGAAGCCCGGATACAGCGGATACGGCGCGAACTCGTGCAGGCCCTGGGCCTGGTTGGTGGCGAACACCGTGTAGTCGGCCGCGTCGATCACGCCCTTCTCCAGGCCGGTGTAGACCTCGGAGCCCGGCAGGTTGACCGGCGTCGCGCCGGCGGCCTCGAAGATGTTGTAGACCATGCCCTCGGGGGCACGCAGCTTGAGCCCCTGCATGTCCTCGATGGAGCGAATCGGCTTGGTGGACGGCAGCGACTCGAGGCCGGTGGCGGCGGCGCCGATCAGGTGCAGGCCGTAGGGCTCGACGAGCTCGTTGTAGAGCTCTTCGCCACCGGCGTTGTTCATGTAGTCGAGGAAGTCGTAGGGATCGCTCCAGGCGCCGACCAGGTTGCCGATCATGCCGAAGGCCGGGTTCTGGCCGGTGAAGTAGCTCGGGTCGGTCAGGTGGCCCTGGAGGATACCGGACTGCACCGCCTGCAGGGTCTGGTTGGCCTGGACGACCGCGTTCACCGGCAGGATCTCTATGCTGATGCGGCCATCGGACATCTGCTCGACGTTGTCGGCCCAGGCCTTCTTCATCTCGAACTGCGGCTCGCCGGAGGTCTCGGACGTCTGGAAGGTCCACTCGTAGTCGGCGGCCTGGGCGTTGAAGGCCATGGCACCGAGCACGGCGACGGTCAGGGTCTTGAGAGGCATGCGTGTGATCATGAGGCTTCCTTATCGCTGCTTGTTTTAGAAACGTCAGATGTCGAAACATCGAGGGTGGGAAGGGCCGGCAGCATGGCCTCGAG
The DNA here is from genome assembly GCF_030406665.1 of Halomonas halophila. Classification (NCBI taxonomy): domain Bacteria; kingdom Pseudomonadati; phylum Pseudomonadota; class Gammaproteobacteria; order Oceanospirillales; family Halomonadaceae; genus Halomonas; species Halomonas halophila. The sequence goes on from NZ_CP129121.1 coordinate 2,586,454, forward strand.
GCCCAGATCCCGGCCGGTGCGTTCCAGCACCTTGAGGGCCGCCGCAGCGGCCTGTTCCGGCTGACGCAGGCGAATCGCCTCCATCATCCGGCGATGGCGTTCCATGCTGTCATGGAGCTCGTCGGCACTATGGTTGGAGCGCTCTACCAGCAGCGCGATGGCCGGCTTCAGCACATGGCTGATCTGGGCCCAGACCAGGTTGTGCGACGCCGCGAAGATGGCCTCGTGAAAGGCCACGTCGTAGTCGTCGTGGGAGATGCCCTGCCAGTGCAGATCGTCATGTTCCAGCGCGTGGATCATGCCCTCGTAGGCGGACTCGATGGCCAGCAGATCGGCGGCAGTGGCGTGCTCCGCGGCCAGGCGCGCGACGAACGGTTCCACGGCGACCCGGAAGGCGAAGATCTCACGCTGGATGCGCGGGTTGGGCTGGGCGAAGCGCGCCATCCAGCCGCTCACCCGGGGATCGAGGAGATGCCACTCGGTCAGCGCCCGCACCCGCGTGCCCTGGCCGGAGATGCGCGTCAGCAGGCCCGCCGTGACCAGCGTCTGCAGGGCGCTGCGCACGGTGCTGCGACTGACGCCGAAGCGCTCGCAGAGGTCAAGCTCCTTGGGCACGAAGTCGCCCGGGCCGTAATGGCCGCTGAAGATGTCCTCGGCGAGCACATCGGCGATGTCGGGGCGCGCGGCGCGGCGCGTGGAGTCGGCGGCGTGGGACATGTTCGGCATTCCACTGTTCCGGAGCCCTGTCGGACTCCATTCTCGTTATGTCGGACATAGGCTCGGATAAAATCGGACTCGACGCCTTTAGACTTTGGTCTTCTTTCTATACCCGAGCGCATCGCGCCCGACGCTTGCGACCCCGCAGACGTCAGGCACAATGCCTCCATGGACCCTGAGCAGCGGCAAGGAACGATATGACGCGACCGATCGTCGTCTTCGGCGGCAGCGGCTTTCTCGGCGACGCCCTGGTGCGCGAACTGGTGGAGGCCGGGCGGCCGGTGCGTCTGGTGGCCCGTCACCCGGCCTGGCCGAGCTGGGCCGAGAGCGGCGATCCGCTGGAGCTGGTCACGGCCGATATCCGCCATGAGGAAGAAGTGGCCGCGGCGCTGGAAGGCGCGGCGACGGTGGTCAACGCGGTCAGCCTCTACGTGGAGACCCGCGAGCTCGGCTTCGAGGCGATTCATGTGGAAGGAGCCGGCCGGCTGGCGCGGCTGGCGAGGGAGGTCGGCATCGACCGGCTGGTGCAGCTCTCGGGCATCGGCGCCGAGTCGACCTCGCCCTCGGCCTACGTGCGCGCCCGGGCGCAGGGAGAGCGCGCGGTGCTGGCGGCCATGCCCAGGGCGATCATCGTGCGACCGAGCGTGCTGTTCGGGCCGAATGACGCCTTTCTCGGCGGACTGGCGCGGCTCGTCCGGCTCCCGGCAGTCCCGCTGTTCGGGCGCGGCGAGACCCGCCTGCAGCCGGTGCACGTCATCGACGTGGCGCGCGCCCTCGCCCGCCTGACCGGCCCCGAGGCGCCGGCCCGGCGGCTGTTCGAGCTCGGCGGTGGCGACGTGCTGCGCTATCGGGAGATCGTCGAGCTGGTGATGGCCCGACTCGGCCATGAACGTCCGCTGGTGCCGGTGCCCTTCTGGCTGTGGCGGGCCCTGGCCGGCGGGCTCTCGCGGCTGCCGAGCCCGCCGCTGACCCGCGATCAGATCATCCTCATGCAGCGCGACAACGTGGTCGCCGACGGTGTCGGCACCTTCGACGACCTGGGACTCCGGCCGCGCTCGCTACGCGAGGGCCTGCCGGACAGCCTGGTGTCGCCTGCCCGCTGAGCCCCGCTCGACGAGCCCGCCGCACGGCGGCGGGCGAGGCTCAAGCCTTCTTGACGAACGCCGACTTCAGCTTCATCGGGCCGATGCCGTCGATCTTGCAGTCGATGTCGTGATCCCCGTCGACCAGGCGAATGCCCTTCACCTTGGTGCCCACCTTCACCACCGAGGACGAACCCTTGACCTTGAGGTCCTTGATCACGGTGACGGTGTCGCCGTCGACCAGCGCGTTGCCGTTGGCATCGCGGATCACCGGGGCGTCGTCTTCCGCGTCCGGGGCCGCATCGGTCCACTCATGAGCGCACTCGGGGCACACGTACTGCAGGCCGTCGTGATAGGTGAACTCGGAGGCGCACTGGGGGCACTGGGGCATATCGCTCATGAAAAAGACCTCAGGGAAATTCGGAGAGCGCGCAAGCCTACACCGTTGGCCACTCGAACTCCATGTCGCCGTTGCACCCGGTCAGGATCCTGCTAGGGTGAGACCGACATTCTCTCATGCAGGAGATAGCGATGGACTCATCCGTCAACAACGTCGTCGCCCAGTCGCAGATGCTGGCGCACTACCAGACCGCCCAGCAGGCCCAGATGCAGGTGTTCAAGGAAGCCCTGGACACCCAGCAGCAGCAGGTCACCTCACTGCTGGAATCCGCCGCCGCCCAGCCCCAGCTGGCCCGGGACGGCAGCCTCGGCACCCAGATCAACACCTACGCCTGAATCTACGTCCTAGAGGCCGTACTCGCGCTCCACCCGCGCCACGCGTACCCGGTAGCGCGAGTACCAGACCTCCCGCCCCAGCCGCTGCGCCTCGCGATGTTCCACCTGCGCCTTCCAGCCTCGAATCGCCTCCGGGTCCGACCAGTAGGACACGGTGATGCCCACGCCCTCCCGGGCCGACTCCACGCCCAGAAATCCCGGCTGTCCGGCGGCCAGCGCCAGCATGCGCTCGGCCATGGCGGCATAGCCCTCGTCATGCTCGTGGCGCAGCGAGGTGAAGATCACGGCGTAGTAAGGTGGCTGGGGCGTCTCGGCCAGCATGCCGGCCTCCATGACACTCATTCGCCGATGTCCTCATGCCAGAGCGCGGGCTTCTCGGCGATGAAGGCCTCCATCAGGGCGATGCAGTCCGGATCCTGCAGCACCTCGACCTCGACGCCCCGCTCCCGCAGCAGCGCCTCCTCGCCGAGGAAGGTGCGGTTCTCGCCGATCACCACCCGCGGGATGCCGTAGAGCAGGATCGCCCCGGTGCACATCGCGCAGGGCGACAGCGTGGTATAGAGGGTCGACTCGCGATAGATCTCTGCCGCCTGGCGCCCGGCGTTCTCCAGGGCGTCCATCTCGCCGTGCAGCACGGTGCTGCCGAGCTGCACGCGTTGATTGTGGCCGGTGCCGAGGATCACCCCGCGATGCACCAGCACCGATCCGATCGGAATGCCGCCCTCGTCACGGCTGGTCCGCGCGGCCTCCAGTGCCGCCCTCATGAAATGCTCCATGGCTGATGCTCCCGTATCGTGCTGCGGTCGAATATGTCCACTCACAGCCTATGCCTTCCCGCCAGGGCCCGACCAGCCCCGCCCCCCGCACGAGGCATCCACGCCGGCCTCCCCCCACCGGCATCAGACCGCTCCGAAGAAAAACGACAACCTTTTGTTTTAAAAAGAATTCCTGAGAAAAATGCTCCGTATCAACCGCCTTGCCAGTCTCCCGCTTTCGACTAACTTTAGCCATGTGGCCGACGCATTCCCGGGGGATGCCCGAGTCACACGGGATAATTCCACAAGGGGGTGATGCATGAAGCACACGACGTCAGGGATAGTGGCAGCGGGGCTCGCGATCTCCATGACCGGTACGGCCTGGGCGCAGGAAAACGCCTCCCAGGACACGCAGGGCAGCGAGGGCCCTCCGAATATCCTGGTGATCTGGGGCGACGACATCGGCTGGAGCAACCTCTCGGCCTAAGAGCACTCGGTGATGGGCTACTCGACCCCGAACATCGACCGGATCGCCGACGAAGGCGCAATGTTCACGGACCACTATGCCCAGCCGTCCTGCACCGCGGGGCGCGCCGCCTTCCTCACTGGGCAATATCCGATCCGCTCGGGCATGACCACGGTCGGCCAGCCCGGCTCGCCCCTGGGCCTTCAGACCGAATCGCCGAGCCTCGCCGAGATGCTGAAGGCGGAAGGCTATCGCACCGGCCAGTTCGGCAAGAATCACCTGGGCGACCGCAACGAGCATCTGCCAACGATGCACGGCTTCGATGAATTCTTCGGCAATCTCTATCATCTCAACACTCAGGAAGAATCCGAACAGCGTGACTACCAGCGCTTCGGCGAGGCCTTCTCCGGGTCGCTGGAGGCCTACGAGGAACGGTTCGGCACCCGTGGGGTGCTCCACACCTTCGCCACGGAGGAATTCGACGACACGGAGATGCCGCGCTTCGGCGTGATCGGCGCCCAGACCATCGAGGACACCGGCCCGCTGACCCGCGAGCGCATGGAGAATTTCGACTCCGACGAGGTGATACCCCTGGCCCTGGACTTCATGGAGGAGGCCAGCAGCGCCGGCGATCCCTTCTTCGTATGGCTGAACACCAGCCGCATGCATCTGTACACGCACCTCGACGACGAGTGGCGCTACGCCGCGGAGGAACACACGTCCGAGGCCGATATTCACGGCTCGGGGATGCTGCAGCACGATCACGACATCGGCACGGTGCTGGACTGGCTGGACGAGCAGGGACTGGCCGGGAACACCATCGTCTGGTACTCCACCGACAACGGCCCCGAGCACAGCTCCTGGCCGCACGGCGGCACCACGCCCTTCCGCGGCGAGAAGATGACCACCTTCGAGGGCGGCGTCCGAGTTCCGTCAATGATTCGCTGGCCCGACCATATTCCCGCCGGCAGCGTCCTGAACGGCATCCAGGGCCACCAGGACATGTTCACCAGCCTGGCAGTAGCGGCCGGCGTCGAGGATCCCGCCGAGCGCATGATGAGCGAGAAGGAGCAATACATCGACGGCGTCAATAACCTGCCCTACTGGATGGGCGAACGGGACCGGTCCGATCGCGACCATATCTTCCACTACTACGAGAGCAAGCTCACCGCGGTACGCATGGGTCCCTGGAAGTTCCACTTCTCTACCAAGGAGAACTACTACGACAACCTGGTGCCGCGGACCGTACCGCTGGTGTTCAACCTGCGCATGGACCCTTACGAAAGCTACGACTCGCCGGACAGCTACGGCCACCTGATGCAGAAGGTCTCGTGGCTCATCCAGCCGATGTCGGTGCTGATGCAGGAGCACCTGGCCTCGCTGGCCGAGTATCCGCCGGTACAGGGTGGCGCTTCCTTCGACATGTCCAACGTGGTCGATGAGTTCATGAACAAGGCCATCCAGTAACCCGGCCTCGCCGTCCGCCATGGCCACCCGAGGGTGGCCATGGCGGTGTCGCGTCTGGACGTCACGCTGCCGACACGACAGGATGATCACCGTGGCTGGCCACCGGGGCGCCACGACACAGGGAATGTCATCGCATTGAATACCCAGGCCTCATCCCGTACCGCCGTCTTCGTCCATCGCTGCCTGCGCCCGAGCGCCGCGGCGGCCCTTCTGCTGACCGGCCTGCTGACCCTGTTGATAGCAGGCGCCGCCCAGGCCGCCTCGCCGCGACTGGCCAGCGAGGGCGACGGCTACGCGCCGGAAGGCAGCTGCGCCGGCTGTCATCAGGCCGAACATGACGCCTGGAAGGATTCCGACCACGGCTGGGCCATGCGCCCCGCCACGCCGGACAACGTGCTCGGCGACTTCGCGGATGCTCGCTTCACCGACAGTGGCCAGGAAGGCGAGAGCCAGGCTCTGTTCCACCGGCAGGGCGAGCGTTTCCTGGTCACCCTCGAAGGCCCCGGCGAGCCCGAGGCCACCCACGAGATCGCCTATACCTTCGGCTACCAGCCCCTCCAGCAATACCTGATCGCGATGCCCGGTGGCCGACTGCAGAGCCTGACCATCGCCTGGGACTCTCGTTCGGCGGCGGAAGGGGGCCAGCGCTGGTTTTCGCTCTATCCCGGCCAGACCTTCACCCCGGACGATCCCCTGCACTGGCAGGGCCGCTACCAGAACTGGAACGCCATGTGCGCCGACTGCCACTCCACCAACCTGCAGAAGGGTTATGACCCGGTGGAGGACGTCTTCGACACCACCTGGCACGAGCAGAGCGTCGGCTGCCAGAGCTGCCACGGCCCGAGCCAGGCGCACCTCGACTGGGCCCAGGACGTGCCCTGGGCACAGGACGACGCATCGGCGGCCGCCCCGAGCGCCGAATTGAGCGCCGCCTCCAGCGACACGCCGGGCACGTCGAACAGCGCCGAGGACATCGGCCTCGGCGTGGACCTCGACGACATGTCCGGCCAGGAGATGGTCGGCCAGTGCGCCCGCTGCCACAGCCGGCGCACCACTCTGGGGGCAGGCCCGGCCCACGGCGAGCCGCTGCTCGACAGCGCGCTGCCCAGCCTGCTGACGGAGGGGCTCTATCATGCCGACGGCCAGATCCAGGGCGAGGTCTACGTCTACGGCTCCTTCGCCCAGAGCAGGATGTACCAGGCAGGCGTGACCTGCACCGACTGCCACGACCCGCACACCAACCGCGTGCGGGTCGAAGGCAACGGACTCTGCACCCAGTGCCACAACACCGCTCAATCGCCCCGCTTCCCGGAGCTCGAACCCGGCGACTACGACAGCGTCGAACACCACCATCACAGGCCCGGCAGCGAAGGCGCCCAGTGCGTGAACTGCCACATGCCGGAGACCACCTACATGGTGGTGGACCCGCGCCGCGATCACGCCTTCCGCGTGCCCCGCCCGGACCTGAACGAGGCCACTGACAGTCCGGATGCCTGCACCCGCTGCCACGACGGCATGTCTCCCCACCGTGCGGCCGGCAGCATCAGGGACTGGTTCGGCGACCTCGCCAGCACCGAGCAAGGCGGCACTCACTACGGCGAGGTCTTCGCCGCCGCGCGCCAGGGTCGCGACGACGCCCTCCGCCCCCTGCAGCGGCTGGCGGCGGACGACGACACGCCGGACATCGTGCGCGCCACGACCATCGACGCCCTGGCGGACATGGGGCCGCCGGCCCTGCCCACCCTCGAGGCCGCGCTGGACGACGACAGCGGCCGGGTGCGCGCGGCCGCCGCGCCGGCCTTCGCCAGCGCCCCGGACGCGCTCAGGATGGAGCGCCTGCTGCCGCTGCTCGACGACCCGCTGCGGGCGGTCCGCGACGAAGCCGTGCGCGCCCTGGCCGGCATCTCGCCGATGGAGCTGCCCGAGGAGAGCCGCCAGGCCTACCGCGCCGCCCGCGAGGACACCGAACGCCGCCTGCGCGCCAATGCGGACCTGCCGGGCAACCGCCTGAGCCTGGCGGTGCTGCTCGAGCGCAGCGGAGAGCGCGACGACGCCATCGACCAGTACCGCGCGGCCCTGGCGATGGATCCCTACTTCCTGCCGGCTCGGGTCAACCTGGTCACGCTCCACTCGCGCGGCGGCGACACGGCGGCATCACGCCGGCTGCTGGAGGACGGGCTGGCCCTGGACGACATGCCCCGCACCGACCGCGGCCACCTGGCCTACCTGCTGGCCCTGTCGCTGGCGGAGACGCAGCAGTTCGACGAGGCCCTGGAGTGGCTGTCGAAGGCCGTCGAGTGGCGCCCCGGGCACGTGCGAACCCACTACAACCGCGCCCTGATCCTCGACCGCCTGGGCCACAAGCCTCAGGCCCTGGCGGCGCTGGAACAGGGCCTGCGACTGGCACCGGACTCGCCGGACCTGCTCTACGCCGCCGTCTACCTGAACGCCGCGGCGGGGCGGATTCCCCAGGCGCTGTCGGCCCTGGAGCGGCTGCGTCGCCAGCACCCGAACGACCCGCGCCTGCAGCAGCTCGAACGTCAGCTGCGCGCCCGTTGACGAGGCGGCCGGCGACGCCGCCTATCTTGAGACATGCCCACAGAAGGAGTCTTCCATGAGTCAGTCCCCCCGCATCCTGGTCTTCGCCGGCAGCGCCCGCCGGGGCTCGTTCAACAAGCGCCTGGCCAAGCTGGCCGCCGAACGCATCGAGGCCCACGGCGGCCGGCCGACCCTCATCGACCTGGCCGACTACCCGATGCCGCTCTACGACGGTGACCTGGAAGAGACCAGCGGCCTGCCCGAGTCGGCGCTGGCCCTGCGCGAGCAGCTCGCCGAGCACCAGGGCCTGCTGATCGCCTCGCCGGAATACAACGGCTTCATCACGCCGCTGCTCAAGAACACCATCGACTGGCTGACCCGCCCCCATCAGGGCGACAGCGGCCTGGCGCTGTTCCAGGGTCGGCTGGCGGCCGTGGTGGCCGCCTCACCGGGCGGGCTCGGCGGACTGCGCGGCCTGGCATTGATCCGCCAGCTGCTCGGCAACATCGGCGTCACGGTACTGCCGGACCAGCTCGCCGTGGCCGGTGCCGGCGATGCCTTCGACGAAGAGGGACGGCTGGTCCAGGAAGGCCAGCGCAAGAGCCTCGACGGCATCTGCCGCCGGCTGGTCGAGGATCTGGAGCGCCTGCACGGCTGATCTCGGCGATGCGGCGCCCTCAGCGGGCGCCGTCATCAGCCAGGGTCCAGGCCACCAGCCGCACCACCAGCGGCCGCACGCTCAGCACGCCGATGAAGGCCACCGGCACGGCCCGCACGTAGGCCTGAGCCACCGCCGCGGGATAGCCGGCGTCGACGCCGCCGTTCACCGCGGTGATCACCAGGCTCATCAGCAGCGTCATCAGCGCGGACATGTAGAAGGCGAAGACCACGGGCGCGAAGCGGGTCGGCACGCCACGGCGGCGTGTCGCGCCGGCGGCGTCCTGCGTAGGGCGTGAAGGCATGGTGCTGTCCTCTGTCGGTGAATCGAACGCCTTCAGCCTAGGGAAGGACAGGGGGCATCAGTAGACGCCCCGGCCTTGGTTCACTATAAAGCTTTATTGACGAATCAATACCTGCATTACGAGATATACCCAATGGATACCCTGCGCGCCATCGAGAGCTTCGTGAAGGCCGTCGAGGCCGGCAGCATTGCCGGTGGTGCCCGGCGCCTCGGCATCAGCCCGGCCGCGGCCAGCCAGGCCATCGCGCGGCTCGAGGCCACGGTGGGCACTCGGCTGCTGGCCCGCACCACCCGCCGCATGTCGCTGACCGACAGCGGGGAGCTCTACTACCAGCACGTGCGACACGTGGCCCGCGATCTGGAGCGCGCCCACGGTGCCGTCTCCACGCTGCAGGCCGAGCCGCGCGGGCGGCTGCGGATCACCTCCACCGCCGCCTTCGGCCGCCACGTGCTGGCACCGCTGATGCCAGGCTTCAACGCCCGCTATCCACATCTGGCCCCGGAGCTGCTCACCACCGACCGCCGCGTGGACCACATCCACGAGGACGTGGACGTCAGCATTCGCTTCACGCCACAGCTCGAGGAGGGACTGGTGGCGCGGCGCATCGCCTCCATCCCCTTCCTGTTCTGCGCCTCGCCGGAGTACCTGGCCCGCGCCGGACATCCGCAGAGCCCAGAGGCGCTGCGCGACCACGATTGCCTGGTGTTTCGCTTTCCCACCGACGGCCGCTTCCTGAGCTGGGGCTTCATTCGTGACGGGATACGCTTCGAGGCGGACTTCCGGGCCGCCCTGATCAGCGACGATATCGACGTGCTGGCGAGCATGGCACTGGCCGGCGGCGGCATCACACGGCTGGCGGACTTCATCGCCGCCCCGCACATCGCGGCGGGGCGCCTGGTGCCGCTGTTCGTGGACGTGGAGGAAGGGGACGGCAGCGACACCCGCGCGGTGTCGGAGCCGATGGATATCTATCTGTGCGTCGACGACCGGCTGGCGCTGACGCCCAAGGTCTACGCCTTCATGGACTATCTGGTCGAGCATCTGCCGGCGGCCTGGCGACCGCGCTGACGGGCGCCCGGCGGCGGCTCACCGCCGCCCCTGACGGCGCAGGCGGCGGCGCACCCCGTGGCGATAGGCCACGGCGAGCGCCGGATTGATCAGCGGCAGGCCGATCAGCCACGCCAGCGGGCGCAGCCGCGGCACCCGGCGCATCAGCAGGAGGTAGGCGTCGAGACCGTCACACAGCCGGCCGTGCTCGTCCTCGACGTGAAGGGAATGCAGGGCATCATTCGGATCGATGCCGCGTTCGCGCAGGCGCGCCTGGTTGGCGGTGACGTCGACCCATTCCACTGCCGACGCCTCGCCGGCCATTCGCTCGTAGCGGCGCCGATCGCGGCGACATTTCGGGCAGACCGCATCGTAGTAGACCCTTAGCGTCGGTTCCTCTGGCATGGCAACCTCATCGTGAGACGCGCGCGGTGGGTCAGGCGGTCGCGGACGCCGGGGTCCGGGTCGCCAGGAACTCGCCCTTGCCCACCGGCACCAGGCTGGTGGTGAAGTCATCGTCCGCCTCCACCAGATCGATGAACGGCGCCAGCTCGTCGGCGTGGGAGGTGGCGTTGTCCACCACCAGCAGCCCGCCCGGCGCCAGGGTCTCGCGCACCACGGGCCACCAGTCGACGTAGCGCTCGCGGTCGGCATCGAGGAACACCAGGTCCCGCGAGGCCGGGGCCTCGCGGTCGAGCACCCGGCCGGCCTCGGCATGCAGCGATTCGATCACGTCCGCCAGCCCGGCCCGGGCGAAGTGTTCGCCGGCCATGCTCCAGCGTCCGGCGGCCCACTCCACCGTGGTGACCCGGCCGCCGAGCGCCCGGGCCGCCTCGGCCAGCCACAGGGTGGAGTAGCCGTTGGAGGTACCGATCTCGAGGATACGCCGCGCCCCGGTCGCCCGGACCAGCACGGCGAGGAACTCGCCGGTATCGCGGGTGATGTTGCGCAGTCGCTCGTCCGGCGTCGTGACGCTCCGGTCGTGGTGCTCGCCGAGACTCTCCAGCTCGGCCAGCAGGGCCCCGAAGGGCGTGGCGTGTTCCATGGCCATATCCTCTGGCATGTCGTCTCGTGATCGTCGTGCTCGCGGCTGGCGGCCCTCAGACGCCGATCTTGTCCTCGTATTCCTTGTCGGCATGACGATGCAGCGTCGAGTCGTCATCGCAGCTCGGCGACTGCAGGAAGGTCTCGGTGACGTCGAGATGGCCGAGGCTCTGGATGGTGCGGCGTCCCAGCAGCACCGGATAGTTCATGTCGCTGCGGTCCTCGAGGCTGAACTGCTCCTCGAAGCGTTCGTCGCCCATGCAGATGGTCATCAGCACCACCGGACGGTGATCCCGGCCGCCGGCGCCAACCACGGTGAGGTCGCGATAAAGCTGGCGCTCGAATTCGTGGCTGACGATCTCGCCGCTCTCCTCGTCCTCGACCTCGACCTCGAAGCGCACCCAGTCCTCGCCGTCGCGCTCGAACTCCTCGATATTCTCCGCCTGCATGGAGGACGTCAGGGCGCCGCTGTCGAGCTTCGCCTTCACTTCCACGCCCCAGCTCGGGTCGATCAGGGTCTTCTCCACCCAGCCGTAGACTTCCGGCGCTTCGGCATCACTGGCCAGGGCGGTGCCGGACAGCAGGCCGGCCCCCAGCAGGGGCATCAGGGCTCGCGACAGGGACTTGTGCATGTTCTCTCCTTCGAATCATACGGTTGAGGACGGTGCCGGCGCAGGCCGGGCAGCATCGAGTGTCATCTGACACGTCCTCGGCGTCCAGGGTTCCGCCGGGCCATGGCATCGCGCCCGCCGGCCCGAGAGGCACCGGCGGGCGCCGCCGTCATGATGAGATGTCGAGCCGGCGGCGATGCGCCTCCTTGACCTTGGGCAGGGTCAGCTCCAGCACCCCGTCGCGGAAGCTCGCCCCGGCCTTGTCGGCGTCGATGTCGCAGGGCAGTTCCACGGTGCGCAGCACGCTGCCGCGGGAGATCTCGCAGCGATAGTACTCACCCTCCTCCTTCGTGCCGCTCTCCTTGCGGCTCTCGCCCTTGATGGTGACCGTGCGGTCGGTCACCGAGACGTCGAGATCCTCGCGAGCGAACCCGGGAACCTCGGCGCGCACCACCACCTCGGCGTCCTTGTCGAGGATATCGACCCGCGGCATCCGCGGCTCCAGACGATCCCAGCGCAGCGGATGCATCCAGTCCCGCGCCAGCAGGCCATCGAACAGGCGATCCAGCTCGCGGAACGGGCTGGCGGGACGCGACTCGGGGACCCGGGCTTCCGGCTCATCGGCCCCGGTGGCCGTGCGGGAGGAAGCGGCTTGTTGAAATGTCTTGTCGGCCATGATGTGGCACCTCGATACCGTCGATACGCAGAAGAATGCGCGGCGAGGCCTTGGCAGCCATCCTCGATCCCTCAGCTGCCCTCGATCCCTCCATGCGCTCGATCCATCGCCCGCCGTCCTCGCCGGCAGGGAGACGACCGCGCTTGCCGGTCGCATCATCAAGCGTAGGCGAGCGATCACTCACCACGATGACGCCGATCAACGTTTGTGTCGGTTCCTGTCCCGCAACCGCGGGCGTGGCGGCTAGCCTTAGGGGAAAGGGCCAACGACGGGAGACGCGGCATGGTGCTGGAACACGAACTCGGCCGGCATCGCCTGTTCAACGGACTGCAGACGGTGCTGATCCTGGGCGGCCTGACGCTGACGCTGTCCCTGCCCGGCTACCTGCTGGCGGGACCGGGCGGCGTGCTGATGAGCCTCTCGGCGGTGATCGTGACGGCCGTGATGATGAGCTGGATGCCGGCCCGGATGATCCTGGCTCGGGCCGGCGCCGAGCGGCTGCCGCCGTCCCGGGCGCCGGAGGTGCATGCGCTGCTCCGGCATCTCTACGCCGGCGCCGGCCTGACGATCGCGCCGCAGCTCTACTATGCGCCCTCGGCGGAGATCAACGCCTTCGCCGTGGGCGGCCCCCACGACGGCGGCATCGCGGTCACCGACGGCCTGCTGCGCTTGTTGACGCGGCGGGAGCTGGGCGGGGTGCTGGCCCATGAAGTGAGCCATCTGCGGCGCGGCGACACCCGGGTGATGTCGATCGCCACGGCCATGACCCGCATGACGCTGTGGCTGACCACGGCCGTGCAGCTGGCGATCCTGATCAGCCTGCCGATGATGCTGTCCGGCGAGGGCTCCCTGCCCTGGCTCACCCTGCTGACGATCGCCGTGGCGCCGACGCTCAGCGTGCTGCTATCACTGGCGCTGTCGCGCAATCGCGAATACACCGCCGACATGGAGGCCGTGGCGCTCACCGGCGATCCGGCGGGTCTCGCCTCGGCGCTGGTGGTGCTGGAGCGTCAGCGCAGCGGCTGGCTGGCAAGCCTGTTCGGGCGTCGCCCGCCGCTGGAGATCGCCTGGCTGCGCACTCATCCGTCCACCGCGGCACGCATCCACCGGCTGGCCGAGATCGACGACGCGCCACATGCCCCGTTCGGCGATACCGACGAGGTCATGCCGCTTCGGCGCCCGATCCCAACCCGACGTCGCAGCGGGCACCGCTGGCGCTGAGGAAAGCCGCCGGCGGCTCAGTCCCGGCGACCTTCCCGCTCCAGGTCTTCCACGTCACCCATGGACGCCAGCTTGACGTCGCGCACGGTGCGGATGGTGGGCTTGAAGGCGAACAGCGCCGAGCCGACGATGAAGAACCAGGTCGCCAGCGTCTGCTGGCTCTCGTAGAGGAACAGCACCGAGCCAACCAGGAAGGCAGCCGCGGCGCCGAAGTCGACGAAGGTGTAGATCAGCTCCCAGAGGGCGTAGAGCCGGCGGGTGCGCGGGTTTTCCTCGCGCCGGTCGCGATCGAATAGCGCCATGCGCATCTCCTTGGACGATGGGGAAGGTCTCAGGGAGCGGCGCGTCGCAGCTGTTCGAACTCCTCGTCGCCGACTTCCTGACGCTCGGCATCGAGGATCCTGCCGCCCAGCGCGGCCACCGAGCGGGTGAAGTCGATCAGCGCATCGGGACTGTGGGCGACCCGCCGCTTGTTGCGAAAATGCACCAGGATGGAGATGCCGTCGACCACCGGATGCTCACCGTCCTCGTGAAGCGGCGGCAGCGCGCCGGGCGGCGTGCTGTTGGCGATCACCATGCGATAGCCGGTGCGCGGCGGATGGACGTTGTAGACCCGCTGCTTCGGATCGTAGGCCGCCCCGACCTCCTCCAGCTTGCGCCGGAGACGCCGATTGGTATCGAGCCCCGGCCAGTCGAGCACCACGAACAGGCACTGGCGCACCTCAGCGCCCTTGGCGACGCGAAAGCGCTCGGCCACCTGCTCGGGCTCGGGGAGCGTCGGGCCACTGGACGCCGAAGCGGGTTCAGGCGGCGACTCGGGCTTGGCCGCCGGCGCGGGCGTCGGCTCGCCGGATGTCTCGACGCGGTCTCGGCGCAGATACCAGAAGACCCCCAGGGCCGAGACGCCCATGGCCAGTGCCACCACGGCCATCAGCATGGCACCGCTCATCATGTCCATCGCCCTCTATCCCCATCGAACCGTCATTTCCCTGAAAGAAACATGCCCACGGCCTCGGCACAATGCTTCCATGCCGGAAGCATCCCCCGGAAATCACGGCATTTTTCGGCTTTGTCAGCAAGGCTTCGTAACGTACTGCTTTGCCAGGAAAAGTTGGCGTCACCCCGACACCTGCGCCGCACGCTGATCGAGTCCCGCCCTCTCGTCGGGGCGCCGCCAGCTCATCAAGGGCGCCGCCAGCTAGTACAGAGAACCCAGCACGTTCGCCAGCGCCGGCGCCAGCAGCGGCGCCATGGGAATGGCGTTGCTGACATGGACGATGCAGTCGGTGCTCCACACCTCCCCCACGCCGGCGGCCTCGATCACCGCCAGGGCATCGTCGGCGAACAGCGCATGGGTCACCGCCAGGTCCACCGACGCCGCGCCGGCGGCCAGCAGCGCCTCGGCGGCCCGGGCCACGGTGTGGCCGGTGCTGGCCACGTCGTCCATCAGCACCGTTCGACGGCCGCGCAGCGCGATATCGGGCAGCGCGATCACCACCTCGCGGTCGCCGCGGCGGGTCTTGTGACAGACGCCGAAGGCGAAGCCCGTGGCGCTGGCGGCCTGCTGCACCCACTGGCGCGACTCGGCATCGGGGCCGATCAGCAGCGCCTCGTCGCGCTGCGCGGCGATCAGCTCGCCGAGGCGGACGGCGCCTGACAGTGCGACGGCATGCTCGAGCGGGATCGCCTGGTCGAGGCGGTCGATACGATGCAGATGCGGGTCGACGGTGATCACGGCGTCGAACAGCTCGGCCAGGAAGGCGCCGACCAGCGCCTGGCTGACGATCTCGCCGGGATGAAAGGCGATGTCCTGGCGCATGTAGGCCAGATAGGGCGCCACCAGCACCAGATGCCGTACGCCCTGACGACGGGCATGGCGGGCGATCAGCAGCAGCTCGACCAGCTTGTCGTTGGGCCGGTCGAGGCTGCGGTAGATCACCAGGGTCTCCGGCATCGGCTCGGGGGAAGCGGCGGTGCCGGCGAAGGGCAGCGTCAGGCGCAGCTCCTGATCGGGAAAGCGGTGCTCCGCCACGGCCCGGGCCTCGAGTCCGGCAGCCTCGGCCAGCCGCCGGGCCGGGCCGGCCTCGTCGTTGACGTAGAGCAGCATGATGCTCATGGGCTCGCCATCCCTCCCGTTACCCTTCCACATTGAGCCGCACGATGCCCTCGGGCGAGCCGATGGCGACGCCGCGATCGCGCTCGCAGGCCTGGCGGGCGAAGGTCAGCTCGTTGGGCGAGGCGGCGTAGACGCGATACAGCGGCTGGCCGGTGTTCACCGTGTCGCCGATGCGCACCGCCAGATCGACGCCGGCCCCGATCGCCCGCGGCGCCCCGGCGAGCCGGGCGATGCGCGCCAGCTGCAGGTTGTCCAGGGCGGTCACGGCGCCGCCGGTGTGAGCGGTCACTTCCAGGGTATGCGGTGCCAGCGGCGGATGCTCGGGATCGAAGGCGTGCGCGCCCTGGGCCTGGATGATGGCCCGCATCTTGTCGAGCGCGCGGCCGTCGTCGAGGATGTCGCGCGCCAACCCGAAGCCGTCGCCGCCGCGCACGTCGGGGTCGAACTCCAGCATCCGCCCGGCCAGGCGCAGCGCCTTCTGGCGCAGGTCCATGGGCGCTTCGGAATGGTTGGTGAGCACTCGCATCACGTCCCGAGCCTCCAGGGCGGGGCCGATGCCGCGCCCCACCGGCTGGCTGCCATCGGTGATCACCACGTCCAGCGTCAGGCCCAGGCGCCGGGCCACGAACTCGAACAGCTTGCGCAGCCGATGGGCCTCGGGCATGGAGCGCACCTTGGCGTGGGGTCCGATGGGCAGGTCGAGCAGCAGATGGGTCGAGCCGGCGGCGATCTTCTTGGACAGGATCGAGGCCACCATCTGGCCCGGCGAGTCCACCGACAGCGGTCGCTCCACCGAGATCAGCACGTCATCCGCGGGCGACAGCTCGCTGGTGCCGCCCCAGGCCAGGCAACCGCGGTGAGTACGCACCAACTCACCCAGCTCGTCGAAGGGCATGTCGACCCGCGCCAGCACCTCCATGGTGTCGGCGGTGCCGGAGGGCGAGGTGATCGCCCGGGACGAGGTCTTGGGGCACAGCAGGCCATGGGCGGCGACGATCGGCACCAGCAGCATCGAGGTGCGATTGCCGGGCACGCCGCCGATGCAGTGCTTGTCGACCACCGGCTGCTCGTGCCAGTCCAGCCGCCGCCCCACCCGGCTCATGGCGTCGCTGAGATAGAACACTTCCTCGCGGTCGAGCTCGCCCAGGTCGCAGGCGACCACGAAGGCAGTGAGCTCGATCTTGGAATAGCGCCGTTCGGCGATGTCGCGGATGATGCCGCGGAAGTCGTCGCGGGTCAGGCGCTCGCCGGCGAGCTTGCGGTGCATGGCGGGAATCGAGGCCGGCGGCTCGGCCTGGCGGATGCTGACCGGGCAGCCCTCCGCCGCGTCCAGCGAGGCGAAGGCATCCTCGGAGAGGCCGAGCTCGCCGCAGCCGACGATGGCCGCGTCGTCGACCACGTTGAGCGTGGCCAGGATACGCCGGCCGTCGGCGCGCACCTCCACCTTGGCCAGGGCCTGGAATCCCTCGGCCCGGTAGCGGTCGCACTCGCGGTGCATGTAGGCCACGTTCTCGCGATAGGTGTCGATGCCGACGCGCTTGAGCGTCAGCGGCGTCAGCGTATCGGCCTGTTCGGCGGGCTCGGTGGCGGGCGATCCATTCATGCCGTCATGGCACCCCGGTGATCGGTCCATGACGACAGCCTAGCAGCGCCTGGAAGATGCCTCCCATGACGCCGGACAAGCCGCCGGCACAACGCGGCGCGCCCGCCTCGTTGTGGCAACGGGGCGGGCGCGATCGGAGCGAGACAGATCGTTTGTCACGCTCGGTTAGAGACGGTCAGTTCGACCCGCTCGGTTGGAGACGGTCAGTTTGTCACGCTCAGTTCGAGGGGAAGTTGAACTGGGCGCTCTCCTGCTGGGCGCGCTGCGGCCAGCGCTGGGACACGGCCTTGCGGCGGGTGTAGAAGCGCACCGCGTCGGGGCCGTAGGCGTGCAGGTCACCGAACAGCGATTCTTTCCAGCCGCCGAAGCTGTGGAAGGCCACCGGCACCGGCAGCGGCACGTTGATGCCGACCATGCCGACCTCGATGGCATCACTGAAGCGGCGCCCGGCCTCGCCGTCACGGGTGAACACGCAGGTGCCGTTGCCGTACTGGTGGGCATTGATCAGCGCGATGGCCTCCTCGAAGGTCTCGACGCGGACCACGCACAGCACCGGCCCGAAGATCTCATCGCGGTAGATGTCCATCGCCGGCGTCACCCGGTCGAACAGGGTCGCGCCCAGGAAGTAGCCCTTTGATTCCTCGACCAGCGGATGCTCGCGGCCATCGACCACCAGCTCCGCGCCGGCCTGCTCGCCACGCTCGATATAGCCGGCGACCTTGTCGCGGTGGCCGGCGTTGACCAGCGCGCCCATGTCCAGCCCCTTCTCGGTGCCGGGGCCGATCTTCAGGGTGCGGGCCTGATCGGCGAGCTTGCCGACCAGGGCATCGGCGGTCTCGTCGCCCACGCAGACCGCCACCGAGATCGCCATGCAGCGCTCGCCGGCGCTGCCGAAGGCCGCCCCGATCAGGGTGCTGGCGGCGTTGTCCAGGTCGGCGTCGGGCAGCACGATGGCGTGGTTCTTGGCCCCGCCCAGGGCCTGCACGCGCTTGCCGTTCTCGGCGCCGCGGCGATAGATGCTCCTGGCCACCGGCGTGGAGCCCACGAACGACAGCGCCTTCACGTCCGGCGCGTCGATCAGCGCCTCCACGGTCTCGCGGTCGCCGTGGACCACGCTGAAGAGGCCGCGCGGCAGGCCGGCCTCGTCGAGCAGCTCGGCCATCTTGATCGCGGTCGAGGGCACCTGCTCCGAGGGCTTGAGGATGAAGGCGTTGCCGCAGGCGATGGCCATCGGGTACATCCACAGCGGCACCATGGCCGGGAAGTTGAACGGCGTGATGCCGGCCACGATGCCCAGCGGCTGGTGGTTGGACCAGGTATCGATGCCCGGCCCGGCGTTGTGGGAGTACTCGCCCTTGAGCAGCTCCGGCACGCCGCAGGCGTACTCGACGCTCTCGATGCCGCGCTTGAGCTCGCCCATGGCGTCCTCGAGCACCTTGCCGTGCTCTTCGGCGACCAGCTGGCAGATCTCGTCGGCGTCACGCTCAAGCAGCGTCTTGAAGCGGAACATCACCTGGGCGCGCTTGGCCGGCGGCAGATCGCGCCAGGCCGGCTGGGCCTCGCGAGCGGCCTCGATGGCGCGCGCCACGGTGGCGGTATCGCCCAGCGTCACGCGGCGCACGGCCTCGCCGGTGGCGGGGTTGAAGACGTCGAGCGTACGGTTGCCGGCCGGGCGCTCGCCGGCGATCCAGTGGTTCACCTGTGTCTGGGTCACGTCTGTCATGGGGGCTCTCTTGTTCAGTCACTCGGCGCGCGCTCGGATCGAGCGCGCGCCTTGCTTGATTCGGCGAATAGAAACGGTCGGGTTCCGCGGCCGGCCCGTCAGGGAGGCAATGTCGTCGCGCTTAGACTTCCCGGTCGAGCAGGGCCTCGTCGAACGGATAGCGCGACAGCTTCTCGATGCCGGTGTCGGTGACCAGCACCTCCTCCTCCAGCTTGACGCCGTCGGCGGCGCCGACCTCGCCGATGTAGCTCTCCACCGAGACGACCATGCCGGGCTCCAGGATGCCGTCCTTGGAGAAGCGGTCGAAGTCCATATGGTGGGCGACCAGCGGCGTCTCGCCGTGCATGCCCACGCCGTGGATGATCGAGGGATAGCGGCGGTCGAGGAAGCGCTCGGGAATCTTCCACGCCTGCTCGGCGATCTCGCGGTAGCTCATGCCCGGCTTGAGGATGCCCATGTTGTGGTGCACCTGGTCGTAGGCCATGCGGTAGAGGCTCTTCTGGTAGGCGCTCGGCTTGCCGGGCCCCACATGGAAGGTACGCGAGAAGTCGGAGTAGTAGCCGTGGCAGCCGATGGTATCGGTGTCCAGCGCCACCAGCTCGCCGGGGCGGATCACCCGGTCGCTGGCCTCGTTGAACCAGGGGTTGGTGCGCGGCCCGGAGGACAGCAGCCGGGTCTCGATGAACTCGCCGCCCTGGCGAATGACGTCGCCGTACATGATGGCGAACAGCTCGTTCTCGGTGACGCCGGGCTTGATGGCGGCCTCGACCTCGGCCACGGCGGCCTCGCTGCCGGCCATGGACTGGGCCAGGCAGGCGATCTCCTCGGGGGTCTTGATGCGACGGCAGTGCAGGGTGTCCTGCATGCAGTCGAAGACCTCCAGCCCCTGGGCCTCCAGCGAGCGCGCCAGGTTCAGGGCGCAGCGATCCAGGCCGATCTTCCTGTTGCCACGGCCGTGCTCCTCGATCAGCTCGGCGATCTCGACGCCGAAGGGATCGGAGGACAGGTTGTCGCGCTGGTTGACCGCCGACCACACCACCTTGGAGGTGCGCGACTCGTCGATGGTCTCCAGCCAGGTGGAGACGTGGGCGCTGCCCGGGTACTCGAACAGGATCACCGGGCCGTCGAGCGGCACGTAGACGTAGCGAGTCGAGTTGCGCAGGAAGTAGCCGAACATGTTGCGCGAGCCGGTGGCATAGCGCTGGTTGTACGGGTCGAACAGCACCACGGCGGCATAGCCCTGCTCGGCCATCATGGCGCGCAGGCGATCGAGGCGGCCGGCGCGCAGCTGCTTCGGGTCGAAGGCGGTGGGGATGCTGTCGCCGTTAGCCATGGGGGCCGAGGGAATCACCGGGATCTGGTCCGGTTCGTTGTCGGTCAGCTTCTCGAAATCCACGATGCTCATGTCAGGTCTCTCGGAGAGTCGTTATTGAGTGTCGGTCTGGATGGCGCCGGCCGGACCGGCGCCAAGGGCATGACGATCGGCAGGCGCGATCAGTCGACCAGGGCGTCGCTGCGCTGCATGCCCTCTTCGAGCAGCCGCTCGTGGACCGGTGCCATGCGGCCGAAGATGCGGCGAGCGCGTTCGGGGCGACCGATGAAGCCCGGCTCCTTGGCGTAGGCGAAGATCACCGTGTGGCGCTCCTTGTCGCCCTCGACCGGGGTGACCCGGTGCAGGGAGTAGCGGCCGAAGAAGATCTGCAGATCGCCGGGCTGAAGATCCAGCGACTTGAGCCGCGAGCGGTCGCCGTCGATGACCTCCTCGACCTCGTCGAAGTTCTCGCCCTCGGGGCTGCGGATGCCCGGGGCATACTCGAAGCGGCCGCCGCCGTGGGACTGGCGGGTCATCATGGTGACGATGAACTCGTTGGTGTCGTAGTGCCACGGATGCTGGCAGCCCTCGCGCAGCACGTTGACCACCAGGTCGGCCAGCGGGTCGGCGTACGGGTGGATCTCCTCCATGCCGACCACGGTGGCGATGAAACGCTGGAAATCGGCGTTCCGGTAGACCTGGCGAATGATGGTGTCACCGTCGATGCGGTCGCCGGCGACGAAGCCGTTGGTGCGGTCGCCGAAGCGGTTCAGCGGGTGGCTGGCCGGCTTCGAGGGATCGGCGTCGCTGTTGTAGGGATTGGTCTCGGTCTGGTTGTAGTGCGCCTCGGGCGACAGGCGCTCGGTCTCGCGCTCCAGGCGCTCGAGGGCCTCGTCGGGCACGAAGTGCTTGAGCACCACGCAGCCGTCGTCCTCCAGCTGGCGGCGGCAGCGGTCGATCAGCGCACGTCCGGTGTCGCCGTCGAGATCGTCGAGGGGATAACGTTGCAGATCGATGAGGCCATCGAGGGCGGTGGCGGGGGTATCGACCGAGGGTTCCACAGGCATGGTTGTCTCCGCTGTCGTGTGCATGCTGGACAGCCTAGAGACGGCATCTCCATAATAAAAATGAATCATTGAGATACAACCAATTTCAAAGGCTCATTAATTTATGGATACGGACCTGCTCCGCGCCTTCGTCACCGTGGCCGAGTGCCAGGGGTTCAGCGCCGCCGGCAAGGTGCTGCATCGCACCCAGTCGGCGGTGAGCCTGCAGATCAAGCGCCTCGAGGACCAGATGCGACAGTCGCTGTTCGAGCGCACCAGCCGCAGCGTGCTGCTGACCCGCCACGGCGAGCGACTGCTGCCCTACGCCCGGCACATGCTGACCCTCGAGGACGAGGCCCGTGAGGCCCTGGGCGAGCGCCAGCGCGGCGAACTGATCCGTTTCGCCACCTCCGAGGAACAGGCCAGCGCCTACCTGCCCGAGCTTATGGAGCGCTACGCCCGGCGCTTTCCGGACACGCGCCTCAACATCACCTGCGACATGAGCGCGGCGCTGGTCGGCCAGTTTCAGGAGGGCCTGCTGGACGTGGTGCTGTCGATCCGCCACGTGCCGACGCAGTCGGGGCAGCTGCTGGGCTGGGAGCCGATGGTGTGGGTGGTCGCCGAGGACTGCCGGCTGGAAGAGTGGGACGTGCTGCCGCTGGCGCTCAACCCGGAGGGCTGCACCTTCCGCGCCCATGCGCTGTCGGCGCTGGGCCGCGACGAGCGGCGCTGGGAGATCCGCTACGCCAGCACTTCGCCCACCGGCATCAACCTGCCGGTCCAGGCGGGCCTGGCGATGACGGTGAAGACGCCGCGCAGCGTGCCGGCGGGCTGCCGGATCGTCGGCGAGGCCGAGGGCCTGCCGACGCTGGGGCAGGTCGAGATCGAGCTGCATCGCCGCCCGGGCCACACCCGCGAGGCGCTGGACGCCTTCTGCGAGGAACTCGAACGCATCGTCACCGAAAACGACGCCATCGCCGCCCCCCAAGCGGGCGAGGCGACGGACGAGGCCAGCAACGGCTGAGCCCCGCCGATGGCGGGGCTCGAAAACTGACGCTTGCTGCCTGTCAGGCGGTGATCAGCCTCGCTGATACGTACCGATCAGCCGGTTCATGCCCAGCAGGTGCGGCTCGAGCTGCTTGAGCAGCTCGGTCATGGAGAGCCCTTCCGGCAGCGCCGTGGGCTTGTCCAGCGCCAGCACCCAGAAGTAGTACAGATGCGTGCCGTGGCCTTCCGGCGGCATGGGGCCGCCATAGCCGTTGCGCTGGAAGTCGTTGTGCCCGCGAGTGCCCTCGGCGGTGGCCTCCTCCAATGAGGTGACGGAACCCGGCAGGTTGTAGAGCAGCCAGTGCACGAAGCCCTGCTGGCCGTGCTGCACCAGCGGCGCATCCGGATCTTGGCAGATCACCGCATAGCCCTTGGTGCCCTCCGGCGGGTTCTCCCAGGCCAGGGGCGGCGAAAGATCGTCACCGTCCGCCGCATGCCGCCCGGGCATGGCTTGAAAGTTCTCGAAGGCGGAGCTGGTCACCTGCATCTTCGAAAGGGCAAAGGCCATGAGACGTCCTCCCTGATGGGGTCGTGAATACCGAATTCAGCGTCGGCAAGGCGTTGGCGCCTGTCAACGCCGCTGTCCCCTGTATGATGGCGGGCCGGACACTCTTCAACCCGGCAGGCTCCCATGAAGCGACTGTTGATCGTGGCCCATGCGCCCTCCCCCAACACCCGCCGGCTGCGCGAGGCCGCCGAACGCGGCGCCCGCCATCCCGACATTGAGGCCATCGAGGTGGTCGTCAGGCCGCCGCTGGAGGCCGGCCCCGACGACGTGCGCGCCTGCGACGCCATCCTGCTCGGCACGCCCGAGAACCTCGGGTATATGAGCGGCGCCCTCAAGGACTTCTTCGACCGCAGCTACTACGCCGTGCTGGACGACACCCGCGGCCTGCCCTGCGCGCTCTACATCCGGGCCGGCCTCGACGGCACCGGCACCCGGCGCGCCGTGGAAGGCATCGTCACCGGGCTCGGCTGGAAGTGGGCGCAGGCCCCGCTGACGCTGCGCGGCGAGTGGCAGGACGCCTTCGAGGCCCGGGTGGAGGAGCTCGGCATGGCGATGGCGGCAGGGCTCGAGGCGGGCGTGCTGTAAGCCCCGGCCACCGCCGACGGGCCGGGCATGATATTCCCTCATCCTGCCGTGGCGGCCACCTCCTTCACGGCGTAGAGGTCGGCATAGGCGTCGCGCAGCTGGTTCTTCTGCACCTTGCCCATCACGTTGCGCGGCAGCGCCTCGATGGTGAACACCCGCTTGGGCTGCTTGTAGCGCGCCAACCGGTCGGCGAGCGCCGCCTGGACGGCCGCCTCGTCGGGGGCGACCTCGCCCTCGCGGGCCACGATCACCGCGGTGACGCCCTCGCCGAGGTCAGGATGCCCGACGCCGAACACCGCGGACTCGGCGACGCCCGGCAGCTCATCGATCAGCTGCTCGACCTCCTTCGGATAGACGTTGTAGCCGCCGGAGATCACCAGGTCCTTGTCGCGGCCGACGATGTGCAGGTAGCCGTCGGCATCGATCCGCCCCAGGTCGCCGGTGATGAAGAAGCCGTCGTCGCGGAATTCGCTGCGGGTCTTCTCCGGCATCTGCCAGTAGCCCCGGAAGACGTTGTCGCCGCGCACCTCCACCCGCCCGGTCTCGCCGCGGGGCAGCTCGGCGCCGCTGTCGCGGTCGGTGATGCGCACCTCGCTGCCCGGCAGCGGGAAGCCGACCGTGCCGGGGCGCCGCTCGCCGTCGTAGGGATTGGAGGTGTTCATGTTGGTCTCGGTCATGCCGTAGCGTTCGAGGATGACATGGCCGGTCCGCTCTCGGAATTGATCATGCGTCTCAGCCAGCAGCGGCGCCGAGCCGGAGACGAACAGCCGCATGTTGGCCACGGCCTCGCGGTCCAGCCGCGGCGACTGCAGCAGCCGGGTGTAGAAGGTCGGCACGCCCATCAGCACCGTGGCCCGGGGCATCAGGTCGAGCAGCTGCTCGACGTCGAGCCTGGGCAGGAAGGTCATCGAGGCGCCCACCGTCAGCACGATGTTGCAGGCCACGAACAGCCCGTGGGTATGGAAGATCGGCAGCGCATGCAGCAGGTGGTCGTCGGCGGTGAAGCGCCAGGCCTCGGCCAGCGCCCGGCTGTTGGAGGCCAGGTTGGCGTGGCTGAGCATCGCCCCCTTGGAACGCCCGGTGGTGCCGGAGGTGTAGAGGATCGCCGCCAGGTCATCGGCCTCGAGGCAGGCGATCTCGGTCATCGGCTCGGCGTCGGCGGCACGCTCCATCAGGCTGCCGTCGCCGGCCGTGCCCAGGCTCTCCACGTGGACCACCAGCCCCTCCTGGTAGAAGCGATTGGCGTCCGACGCCCGCGCCGGCGGGCACACGTAGAGCTGCGGCGCGGCGTCGCCCAGGAAGTACGCGATCTCGGCGCCGGTATAGCCGGTGTTGAGGGGCAGGTAGACCGCGCCGGCCTGCAGGCAGGCCAGGTAGAGCATGATCGCCTCGGGGCTCTTGTCGACCTGCACCGCCACCCGATCGCCGGACTGCACGTCGAGGGACTGCAGCACCCCGGCCAGGCGCCGGGAGGTCTCGAGCACCTCGCCGTAGGCGTAGCGACGCCCGTCGGGGGTATCGATCAGCGTCTTGTCCGGCGTCTGGCGAAAGTGGGCCTCGAACTGCAGGAACAGATTGTGATGGTGCATGGCAGTCGTCCTCGTGATCGTGGGGAAATCGGGGGAATCAGGCATCGGCCGGCGCGGCCAGCAGCGGCTGGGCGCGTCTGGCCTGGCGCTGGATGTCGCCGGCGCAGACCACGCTGCCCTCGCGGCTGTAGGCCTCGTGGTTCTGCTCGATGCGGTCCGGCTCGTAGCGGTAGTTGACCATCAGGCCATGGGCCTGACGGCAGCCCTTGGCGGAGATGTCGGCGGGCCAGTTCAGGCGGTGCAGGCTCGCCCCGTTGCCCAGGTGAAAGCGCGCCACCGGATCCCGGGGCAGGCCGTGGCGCCGCTTGGCCTCGATGAGATAGTGGGCGGCCAGTGCCGTGAGCTCGGGCTCGAGCGCCTCCCGGGCCGCCGGATCGTCGCGCCAGGCGGTGGCGTCGAGCGCATCGGCGGTCTCGGGCGACAGCCGGCACTCGCCGGCCTCGCGGCGCTCCGAAAGCCACTTGGCGAAGCCCGGCACCGGCGACAGGGTCACGAAGTTGGCGAGCTCTGGCAGCTCGCGCTGGAGCTCCTGTACCACCTGTTTGATCAGGAAGTTGCCGAAGGAAATGCCCTTCAGGCCGGCCTGGCAGTTGCTGATGCTGTAGAACACCGCGGTGTCGGCGTCCTGGGGCGCCACCTCGTCGCCGCCGGCCAGCAGCGTCTGGATATTGCCGGGAATGCCGCGACACAGCGCCACCTCGACGAAGATCAGCGGCTCGTCGCCGATGGCCGGGTGGAAGAAGGCGTAGCAGCGCCGGTCCTCGGGATCGAGGCGCCGACGCAGATCGTTCCAGTCCTGAATCTCGTGCACCGCCTCGTAGCGGATCAGCTTCTCGAGCACCGCCGCCGGGGTGTTCCAGTCGATGCTCCGGAGCACCAGGAAGCCGCGGTTGAACCAGGACGCGAACAGGTGCGCGAAGTCCTCGTCGAGGCCGGCCAGCGCCGGCGCCTCGCCGAGATGCCCCAGCAGGTCGGCGCGCATCTTGACCAGCTCGAAGGTGCCGCCGGGGCACAGGTTGAGCCGGCGCAGCAGCTCCTGGCGCGGCGGCTCGCAGGCCTCGATCAGCGCCCGCAGACCGGCCTCGTCCTCGCCCTCGCGATAGGCCGCATAGGCGGCATGGATCGCCTCGGGTCGCGCGCCGTGTCGCTCGGCGAGCCGGCTCAGGAAGTCACGACGCGCCTCGGCCTCCAGGGCGGCATAGCCGTCGAGCACCCGCCGGGCGACCAGGATCTGCGAGGCCTCGCCGCCGCCTCCGGCCAGCAGGGCGTCGCAGGCCGAGGTGAGCTCGTCGAGACCGGGCGTCGCCGCCCCCTGCCCTCCGCTGACGCCGCGCTCCCGCCCCGGGCGCTGGCGGGCCCGACGGGCGACGCTCGACAGCAGGCCTTCCAGGAAATCCATGTTCATCTTCATGCCGCGTCCTCCAGAGACCAGGGCCGTCTTGCGGTGGCGTTGATTCGGCACATGGAATACATGATGCCAAGTTGTTATATATAACAGGTAGGTTCAAGATATAGTTGTGTCAAGCGGGAGGACAGCAAATGAGCAAGGTTTCCCAGGCGCAGCGACTGCGCGACCTGCTGGAAGACGCCATCATCAAGGGGCGCTACCCGCCCGGGGCACGCCTCGATCCGGAGGCCCTGGAGCGGGAGTACGACTGCTCGCGCACGCCGGTCCGCGAGGCGATCCAGCAGCTGGCGATGTCGGGCATGGTGAAGGTGGTGCCGAAGCGCGGCACCTTCGTGACCCAGCTCAGCGTGGCCGAGCTGGTGGAACGCTTCGAGGTGATGGCCGAACTGGAGGGCATGTGCGCGCGGCTGGCGGCGCGGCGCATCGGCGCCGAGGAACTGGAGGCGCTGCGCGAGGCCCACGAGGCCTGCCGACGCATGGCCGAGGCCGGCGACGCCAACGGCTACTACTACGAGAACAGCATCTTCCATCAGCGCATCTACGAGGCCAGCCACAACGCCTTCCTGGCCCAGGAGGCCACCCGGCTGCACGCGGTGCTGCAGCCCTACCGACGTATGCAGCTGCACCTGCGCCACCGCCCGGAGCGCTCGCTGGCCGAGCACGAGGCGGTGCTGGACGCCATCGCCGCCGGCGACGAGCAGCGCGCCCAGACCGAGCTCGTCTCTCACGTCCAGATCCAGGGCGAGCGCTTCAATGACCTGGTCGCCTCGGTGCAGCAGCTCCAGCAGACCGGCAACGACTGAGCCCCGATGACTGAACACCAACGACGACGGCACCCCTCGGGGTGCCGTCGTCATGGAGAGCCACTTCGCGGACGCGCTGCCGTCGTCAGCGGAGGCGCTCGAACACCGTGGCCACGCCCTGCCCCATGCCGATGCACATGGTCGCCAGGCCCAGGCTGGTGTCCTGCTCGCGCATCACGTTGAGCAGCGTGGTGCAGATGCGCGCCCCGGAGCAGCCCAGCGGATGGCCCAGGGCGATGGCGCCGCCGTGCAGGTTGACCGCCTCGTCCATGCGGTCGCGCAGGCCCAGGTCCTTGAGCACCGGCAGCGACTGGGCGGCGAAGGCCTCGTTGAGCTCCACGGTCTGGATGTCGTCCATGGTCAGCCCCGCCGCCTTCAGCGCCTTCTTCGAGGCCGGCACCGGACCGTAGCCCATGATCGAGGCATCGCAGCCCGCCACCCCGGTGGAGAGCACCCGGGCAATGGGCTCGAGGCCCAGCGCCTCGGCCCGCTCGGCGCTCATCACCGCCATGCCGCTGGCGCCCACCGACAGCGCCGAGGAGGTACCGGCGGTGACGGTGCCGTTCTTCGGGTCGAAGGCCGGCTTGAGCTCGGCCATCGCCTCGAGGCTGGCGTCGTCGCGGATCACCTCGTCACGGTCGACCCGCACCCGGTAGCCGCGCGAATCATGGCCCTCGACGCCGACGATCTCGCGGTCGAAGCCGCCGCCGTCCCGGGCCTCCCTGGCCAGCCGGTGGGAGCGCACGCCGAAGGCGTCCTGCTCCTCGCGCGAGATGCCATGCATCTTGCCCAGCAGCTCGGCGGTCAGGCCCATCATCATCGCCGCCTTGGCGGCGTGCTTGCTGGCCGCCGGATTGACGTCGATGCCGTGGGTCATGGGCACGTGCTCCATGTGCTCGACGCCGCCGATCACGTAGACGTCGCCCATGCCGGCGCGGATGTTGGCCGCGGCGATGTGCAGCGCGCTCATCGAGGAGCCGCACAGCCGGTTGACGGTCTGGGCGGGCACGCTGCGCGGGATGCCGGTCATGATCGCCGCGTTACGGGCGATGTTCATGGCCTGCTCCAGGGTCTGGTTCACGCAGCCCCAGATGACGTCGTCGACCTCCTTCGGGTCGAGCCCCGGGTTGCGGTCGAACAGCGCCTGCATGACGGCGGCGGACAGGTTCTCGGCGCGCACGTGGCGGAAGGCGCCGTTCCTGGCCCGGGCCATGGCGGTGCGCACGCCGTCGACCACCACGATGTCTCTCGGATGCAAACTCATCGATACTGTCTCCCTGTGAATCAGGCCGGGTCGGCGTCGCGGTGAAAGCGCTGGCCGCTGCGCGCCATCTCGCGCAGCCCGTCGGTGGGCGCGTAGAGCGGCCCCAGCTCGGCGGCGAGCTCGTCCGCCTGGGCGACGAAGGCCTCCGCCCCCATGGCATCGATGTAGCGCAGCGCCCCGCCGCGGAACGGCGGGAAGCCGATGCCGTAGATCAGCGCCATGTCGGCCTCGGCGGCACTGCCGACGATGCCGTCCTCGAGGCAGCGCACCGCCTCCAGGCACAGCGGCACCATCATCCGCGCGATGATCGCCTCGTCGGAGAACTCCCGCTCGCCCTCGGCCACCTGCCGCACCAGCGCCAGCGCCTCGTCGTCCTCGACCTTCTGGGGCTTGCCCTTCCTGTCTTCCTCGTAGGCGTAGAAGCCCTTGCCATTCTTCTGGCCGAGGCGCTCGTGCTCGACCATCAGCGGGATCACGCCGCCACTCATCTCGCCCATGCGCTCGGGGAAGCCTTCGGCCATCACCTCGCCGGCGTGCAACGCGGTATCCATGCCCACCACGTCGAGCAGGTAGGCCGGCCCCATCGGCCAGCCGAAGCGCTCCATCACCTTGTCGACCCGGCGGAAGTCGGCGCCCTGGGCCACCAGGGCGCTGAAGCCGCCGAAGTAGGGGAACAGGATGCGGTTGACCAGAAACCCCGGGCAATCGTTGACCACGATCGGCGTCTTGCCCATCTGGCGGGCGTAGGCGACGGTGGCCGCCACGGCGGCGTCACCGGTCTTCTCGCCGCGGATCACCTCCACCAGCGGCATGCGGTGCACCGGGTTGAAGAAGTGCATGCCGCAGAACTGCTCGGGGCGCTTCAGGTGCTCGGCCAGCCGGGTGATGGAGATGGTCGAGGTATTGGAGGCGAGGATGGCATCGTCACCCAGCGCCGCCTCGGCCTCGGCCAGCACCGCGCCCTTGACCTTGGGGTTCTCCACCACGGCCTCGACCACCAGGTCGACCTCGCCGAAGTCGCCGTAGGACAGCGTCGGGCGAATGTGAGTCAGCCGCTCGGCCATCTGCTCGGTGGTAAGTTTCTTTCGCTCGACCTGCTTGGCGAACAGCTTGCGGGCCTCCTTGAGGCCGAGGTCGATGGCCTCGGCCTTGATGTCCTTCATCAGGATCGGCGTGCCCTTGGAGGCGCTCTGGTAGGCGATGCCGCCGCCCATGATGCCGGCGCCCAGCACCGCGGCCCGCTCGACGGGGCGCGCCTGCTTGGCATAGCGACCGCCGGCCTTCTTGACCGCCTGGTCGTTGAGGAACAGCCCCACCAGGTTGTAGCAGACGTCGGTCTTCGCCAGTTTGGCGAAGGACGCGGCCTCGATCGCCTGGGCGCGCTCGCGGGTCTCGCCGGCGCCCTTCTGGATCACCTTGATCGCCTCGATCGGCGCCGGGTAGTGCGGCCCGGCCTTGCCGGCCACGTAGCCCTTGGCGGTCTCGAAGACCATCATCTGCTCGATGGCGTCGAGCCCGAGGGGCGAACGCTTCTCGGTGCGCCGGGCCTCGTGGTCGAGCTCGCCGCGGCGGGCGCGATCGAGCAGATCGCGGGCCGCCTCCTGCAGCGACTCGCCGGGCACCACGGCATCCACGGCACCCATACGAAGCGCCTCGTCGGCCTTGTTCTGGGTCCCGCCGGCGATCCACTCGATGGCGTTGTCGGCACCGATCAGTCGCGGCAGTCGCACGCAGCCGCCCCAGCCCGGCAGGATGCCCAGCTTGGTTTCCGGCAGGCCGAGCTGGGCCGAATCGCTCATCACCCGAAAGTCGGTGGTCAAGGCCAGCTCGCAGCCGCCACCCAGCGCCAGGCCGTTGAGGGCGGTGACGGTGGGAAACGGCAGATCCTCGATGGCATTGAAGATGCTGTGCACCCGCTCGAGCATGGTACGGATCTCGTCTTCCCCGCGCTCGAACATGCCATGGAACTCGGTGATGTCGGCGCCAACGACGAAGGCCTCCTTGGCGCTGGTCACGATCAGCCCTTCGAGGCCGGATTCGGCGCGGAGCGCCTCCACCGCCTCGGCGAGCTCGCCGACCACCGTCGACGACAGGGTGTTGACCGACTCGTCGCGGTGGTCGAGGGTCAGGGTGGCGACGGCGTCATCGTCGCGCGCCACGGTGATGGCATTGCCTTGGTAGATCATCCACGAATCTCCGTGCAGAAATTCATACGGCCGTTTGATTCCATCAGCTTGGGCCAGTCCACGAGGAGCGTCAAGCCCTGTTCGAGGCGATCGGCGTCGCTTCCCGGCGACTCCCGCCACCGGCGGCACCCTGCTAGGATGCGCCCATGACTGCCGACCGCCTGCCACCGCCCCCCGATTCCCGTGCCTCCCGCCTCGAGGGCTGGCAACACCGCCTCACCCGCGTGGCGGAACGCGCCCGTCGCTGGCACTGGCTATGGCCGCCGGTGGCTTTCCTCGCCGGCGCGGCGAGCTTCTTCCTGGTGGAGCGCCAGCAGTGGCTGGGGGCCGCCCTGGCGCTCGGCATGCTGGTGGCCTGGGTGCTGCTGCTCACGGAGAGTCTGATCGCCCGCTGGCTGACCCACCGGGGCTATCCCGCCCTGCCGCGCGGCATCACCACCTTCATCGCCCAGATGGTCCACCAGGAGACGCTGTTCTTCACCCTGCCGTTCCTGCTGGCGACGACCGCCTGGACCAGCGGCCAGGCGCTGTTCACGGCGCTGATGGTGGGGCTCGCGCTGCTGTCGATCCTCGACCCGCTCTACTACCGCCTGGCCGCCCGCCACCGCTGGCTCTACTTCGCCTTCCACGCCCAGTGCGTGTTCCTGGTGGTGCTGGTGACGCTGCCGACGGTGCTGCACCTGACCACCGGCGAGAGCCTGATCATCGCGCTGATCGCCATGATGGTCTTCAGCCTGCCGAGCCTGATGCAGCTGCTGCGGCCGATGAACACCGCCCGCTGGCTGGCCATGCTGGTGCTGCTGCCGCTGCTGGCCGGCCTCGGCTGGCTGGGACGCGCCTGGGTGCCGCCGGCCAGCCTGTGGCTCTCGGGCCATGCGCTGTCGCCCGGCTTCGACGAACAGACCCGCACGCCAGAGGGCGGCCTGCGGCTCACCCCGCAGGCGCTGGCCGCTCACGGGCTCTACGCCTACACGGCGATTCACGCCCCGCGGGGCCTGGAGGAGAAGGTCGTGCACGAATGGCGCCATGACGGCCGGCTGATCGATCGCATCCCGCTGCAGATTCAGGGCGGCCGCGAGGCAGGCTACCGGGCCTGGACGCACAAGCGTCACTTCCCGAAGGAAGCATCGGGCCGCTGGCGAGTGGACGTGATGACCGCCAGCGGCCAGCGGATCGGCGTGCTGCGTTTCCGGGTCAGCGACACGCCGGAACAGGCGACCTTAGCCGATGGTCGTATCCGCCTGCCGGTCGGGCTGCCGGGGCTCGACCTGCGGCGCCTCATCGCCCGGCCGGCGGAAGCACCGTAGAGTGCTAACGGCTTGCATTACACTCCGGAGCTCCGGACAATCCCATCAGATTCATCGTTTGTGCAGACACTCATGCAACAGAACATCGGTTTCACCCTTGCTCGACTGCCGCGCCTGTGGCGCGCGGTCATCGATCGTCGTCTGGCCCCCGAGGGGCTGACCCAGACACGCTGGGTCACGCTCTACCATCTGTGGCAGATGGGCGATGACCAGCCCCAATGCGACCTGGCGCGGACCATCGGGGTCGAGGCGCCGTCGCTGGTCCGCACCCTCGACCAGCTCGCCGAGCAGGGGCTGGTCAAACGCTGCCCCTGCGACAAGGACCGGCGCACCAAGCGCATCATGCTCACCGACGAGGCGATGCCGCTGCTCGAGCGCATCGACAACGTGGTCAGCGAGATCCGGGAAGAGATGCTGGCGGGCCTGTCCGACGAGGAGGTCGAACAGCTGGGCGACCTGCTGGGCCGCATCGAGGCCAACGGGCTGGCCATCCAGGCCCGGGAAGAAGGCTGACGCCGCTCCTCGTCCAGGCCCCGCCTCCGCCCTGGACGGACGATGCCCAGGCACCGCGCTAGCCGCGCGGTGGCCC
The DNA here is from genome assembly GCF_030406665.1 of Halomonas halophila. Taxonomy (NCBI): domain Bacteria; kingdom Pseudomonadati; phylum Pseudomonadota; class Gammaproteobacteria; order Oceanospirillales; family Halomonadaceae; genus Halomonas; species Halomonas halophila. The sequence continues at coordinate 2,618,861 of NZ_CP129121.1, forward strand.
AAGATCGGGCTGCCGTTCGGGGCGGTCCGGCCGCCCCGCGAGGCCATCGCGCAGCTCGTCCATGTCGGCGGCCATGGCCGCGAAGGCCTCCGTCCCCAGCGATTCATCCCACCACAGGATCAGCGCCTCGGCGCTCGACTCCACCGCTACCGCGTCCGCGGGAAGGCGTGCCAGCAGCGCCTCGAAACGGCCCCGCACGGCGGCCGGCAACGCATGCAGCGGTTCCTTGCGCCAGCGCCAGCCCTCGATGAAGGGCTTCAGGGCATCGCTGGCCTCGGCGTCGCGCAGCAGCAGGAAGTCGGGGCCTCGCCGACGGGGCGGATAGACCCAGCGATAGGCGGGACGCCGCCGGTCGTCCTGGTGAAGCGGCGACGGGTCGAGACGCACCTGGATCCCGGCCTGTCTGGCCGCCTCGCGCAGCGTCGTGGCGCGCTGCTCCCGGGGGCTCGGGCGAAGCCACATCGCCGGCGCGAACACCAGCCCGACGACGGCGGCAATGATCAACCAGACCATAAGCGTTTTCCGCTCCTCTCTTGATGCAAGTCGTTGTCTTGTCTCACCGTGCGTCCTAGAGTGGGAGGCAGCCACCTACCCTGGACCATCCGCCGGAGGCAATGCCATGAGCAACGAGTATCGTCACGTCCTGGTCGCCGTCGACCTGACCAAGGATTCCCACAAGGTGCTGGAGCGGGCGATGCAGATCGCCGACCGCAACGAGGCCAGGCTCTCCATCATGCATACCCTCGAGCCTCTCGGCTTCGCCTACGGCGGCGACATTCCCATGGATCTCACCAGCATTCAGGATCAGCTCGATGAGCACGCCAAGCAGCGCCTGTCCGAGATCGCCGATGCCCACGTGGCCAAGGAGAACCAGCACGTGGTGGTGGGCATGCCCGACACCGAGATCCACCGCTTCGCCGAGGAGCAGAACGTCGACCTGATCGTGGTCGGCTCCCACGGTCGCCACGGCTTCGCGCTGCTGCTGGGCTCCACCTCCACCGGCGTCCTGCATGGCGCCCAGTGCGACGTGCTGGCGGTGCGGGTCGGCAAGGACGGCGAATCCGAGGAGTAAGCCTCTCCGGTACATCGCACGATGCATACGAAAGGCGCCCCAGGGGCGCCTTTCTGCTTTAGCAGACACTCCACTGTGTTCGCTGGGCAGTGTCCAAGATTCGCGTCATGAGCGAAGATAGGTTGACCGCTGCCGGAGCGCAGAATCGAGCGAAGGTTCCGAGCCAACCGGAAGGCAGCCTGCCACATGAGGATTCCGATCGGACCGGCGCCCCGGTACCGCCGGCGGTCAAGATCGCCAGGTTTGTTCCCGACAAACCTATGCACTTCCCACATCCCTGTGGATCATCGAGCGCAATAGCGAATCCCTCAGGCTTCGCCGGCCGCCATCGCCTCCAACTCCATCCACCGCTCCATCGCGGTTTCGAGCGCTTCCTGCCGGTCGTTCAGCGCCTGCAGCGTCGCGGTGACCGTCTCGCTGTCCTGCTGGTAGAAGGCCGGATCGCCGACCTGCTCCTCGAAGTCGGCCACCGCCGCCTCCAGGCGCTCGATCTCCGCCGGCAGGCCGTCCAGCTCGCGCTGCAGCTTGTAGGACAGCTTGACGCGCTTCGGCGCGGCCTTGGCCGTCGCCTCGCTCTCGCTGGCCGATGCGGCCGGTTCGCTCGCCGCCGGGGCCTGCTCGGCGACCGGCTCCGCCGCCTGACGGGCCGCCCCCTCCCAGGGCGCCGGTGGCAGCTTGCCACCCTGGCGCACCCAGTCGTGGTAGCCGCCCACGTACTCGCGCACGCAGCCCTGGCCCTCGAAGGCCAGCACGCTGGTCACCACGTTGTCCATGAAGGCGCGGTCGTGGGACACCAGCAGCAGAGTGCCGTCGAAGTCGAGCAGCAGCTCCTCGAGCAGCTCCAGAGTCTCCACGTCCAGGTCGTTGGTCGGCTCGTCGAGCACCAGCACGTTGGCCGGCTGGGTGAACAGCTTGGCCAGCAGCAGGCGGTTGGACTCGCCGCCGGACAGCGCCTTGACCGGCTGGCGCACGCGCTCCGGGGTGAACAGGAAGTCCTGCAGGTAGCTCATCACATGGCGATCGCGGCCGCCCACGGTGAGCCGGTCGCTGCCCTGGGCGACGTTGTCGTAGACCGTCTTCTCCGGCTCGAGGCCGGCGCGCAGCTGGTCGAAGTAGGCCACCTGCAGCTTGGTGCCCATCCGCACCTGCCCCTCGCTGGGCTCGAGCTCGCCGAGCAGGATCTTGAGCAGGGTCGTCTTGCCGGCGCCGTTGCGGCCGATCAGGCCGATGCGGTCGCCGCGCTGAATCTCGAGGTTGAGGTCGCGAATGACCGCCTCGCCGTCGTAGTACTGGGTGACGTGAGACAGCTCCACCACCCGCTTGCCACTGCGCTCGCCGGTGTCCACCGAGAGGCTGGCGCGGCCCTGGCGCTCGCGACGCTCGCCGCGGTCGCGACGCATCTGCTGCAGGGCGCGCACGCGGCCCTCGTTGCGGGTCCGACGAGCCTTGATGCCCTGGCGGATCCACGCCTCTTCCTGGGCCAGCTTCTTGTCGAACTCGGCGTTCTCGCGGGCCTCGACCTCGAGTTCGTGGGTCTTCTGCTCCTGGTATTTGGCGTAGTCGCCGGGATAGCGCCCCAGGCGGCCGCGGTCGAGCTCGAGGATGTTGGTGGCCAGCCGCGACAGGAAGGCGCGGTCGTGGGTGATGAACAGCACCGCGCCGTTGAAGGCGGACAGCTGTTCCTCCAGCCAGGCGATGGTGTCCAGGTCCAGGTGGTTGGTGGGCTCGTCGAGCAGCAGCAGGTCGGGCTCGACCACCAGCGCCCGCGCCAGCGCCACGCGCCGCCGCCAGCCGCCGGAGAGGTCCGCCATGGCGGCATCCGCCGGCAGCCCCAGGCGCGTCAGCACCACGTCGATGCGCTGGTGGAAGGACCAGCCGTCGATGGCCTCGAGGCGGGTCTGTAGCTGGGCCATCCGCGTCATGTCGGGCTCGGCCTGCTGCACCAGATGGTGATACTCGGACAGCAGCTCGCCGGCCTCGGGCAGGCCCTGGGCGACCACGTCGAAGATGGTCTCGCCGGAGGCGGCGGGCAGGTCCTGGGCGAGCACGCCGATCTTGAGGCCGGGCGCGCGCCAGATGGTGCCGCCGTCGGGCAGGCTCTCGCCCGACACCAGCTTGAGCAGGGTCGACTTGCCGGTTCCGTTGCGGCCCACCAGCGCCAGACGCTCGCCCTTCTCCAGCACCAGATCGGCGCCGTCGAGAAGCACATGGGTGCCGTAGGCCAGTTGCAGCTGTTCCAGACGTAGCAGGGTCACGCATTCACCTCATCGTTCGATCAAGCCGCCAGTGTAACGCATGCCTGCCCCGACGTGGCCCCACCCCACCCTCCGCGGGTACAATGCGCGCCCGTTTCCCGCGCGCTAGACGAACCGCCCAGAGGAGAGCTTCGCCTTGGCCGACGCCACGCCCCCCTTCGACGACGTGCTGCCCGAGGCGCTGAGATTCCGTTCGCCGGCCCCGCTGGTGGACATCGGCGCCAACCTGACCCACGAGAGCTTCGCCCGCGACCTCGAGGCGACGATCCAGCGCGCTCGCGCCGCCGGCGTCGACACGCTGATCCTCACCGGCACCGACCGCGAGCACGCCGAGCAGGCCGTGACCCTGGCGCGCCGCTACCCGGGGCTGTATGCCACCGCCGGCGTGCATCCCCATGACGCCAGCCGCTGGAACGCCGAGCTCGAGGCCGCGATGCGCGAGCTCCACCGCCAGCCGGAGGTCGTGTCGGTGGGCGAATGCGGCCTGGACTTCAACCGCAACTTCTCGACGCCGGCCGAGCAGCAGCACGCCTTCGAGGCGCAGCTTACGCTGGCCGCCGAGAGCGGCCTGCCGCTGTTCCTCCACGAGCGCGACGCCGGGCCGCGCATGCGCGAGATGCTGCACGCCTGGCGCGACGACATCTCGAAGGCGGTGGTGCACTGCTTCACCGCCGACCGCGACACCCTTTACGGCTACCTGGACCTCGACCTGCACATCGGCCTGACCGGCTGGCTGTGCGACGAGCGCCGCGGCCATCACCTGCGCGAGCTGGTGGGGGCGATTCCCGCCGAGCGGCTGATGGTGGAAACCGACTGCCCCTACCTGCTGCCGCGCAATTTACCTGCCAAACTCAAGGGCAGACGCCACGAGCCGGCGCTGCTGCCCTGGATCGTGCGCGAGATCGCCCACTGGCGCGGCGACACGGAAGCCGACCTGGCCCGCATCACCACCGCCACCGCCCGGGCCTTCTTCGGCCTCGACGAGCCTGCCCGCGAGGAGGGGCAACAGAATGGATGATCTGCCTGCGTTCATCGCCATCGAGACCGGCGACGACGGCGACCTGCCGCTGTCCATCGCCTGGACCCTGCCCGATGGCCGCGTCAAGCACACCCTGATCCAGCCCGACGACGAGTGGCTGGACGACGAGCTGGTCTCGCTGGGCGCCTACAGCCTGGAGGAGCTCTCCAGCATGGGCGTGAGCCCGCTGGACGTGATCCGCGAGCTGGAGACCGACCACTTCAACGCCACCCTCTACACCGCCGGCGTCGGCGACGACGAGGCGGCGCTGTCGCGGCTGTTCGAGACCTACGGGCTGGACCCGTTCGTCGAGCTGGCCCCGGCCGAGAGCCTCTATGCCGAGCTGGCGCCCGGCGACTGGTCCCGCGCCCGCGGCGAGCTGTTCGGCGAGCTGGGGCTCGAACCGCTGCGCCCCGAGGAGGAGATCCAGGTGATGCTGACGCTGCATCAGCGGCTCGGCAACGCCGAGCTCTGAGACAGCGACGAGACCGTCAGGCGGGCTCGGCGGCGGGCGCCTCACGGCGTTCGAGACACGCCCGGCCCGCCACCAGCGCCGCCTCGAGCGGCGCGCCCTCGCCTCTCTCCCGGCCCTGGCCGTAGAAGACCGCCAGCGCGGTGCGGAAGGCCTCGGCCCGGGCCGGCAGGCCTTCCCGCTCGTAGCGCGCCGCCCGCGCCGCGACCCGCTCGGCGAAGCCTTCCCGGTCGACCTCCACCTCGCCCAGGTTGTCCACGCTGACCTGGAAGCGATGGCCGCAGGCGGCGGCGAACAGACTCTCCAGCGCCTGGGGCGCCACCTCCACCGCCTCGAAGTCGCGCTGCTGGTCGGCGTCGCGGCCGTCGGGCAGGTACCAGTAGCCGTAGTCCTCGAGCTCGCGGCGCCGCGCGCCGGCGATGCACCAGTGGCTGATCTCGTGCAGCGCGCTGGCGTAGAAGCCGCGGGCGAAGATCACCCGATGCCAGGGCGTCTCGGCATCGGCGGGCAGGTACAGCGGCTCGTCGCCGCCGCGCACCAGGCGGGTGTTGCAGGCGGGCAGGAAGAGGCCGTCGAACAGGGCGATGACATCCTCGAGGCGGTGGCTCACGCGGGCTCCGGCGGGTCGTGAATGGGCGGCACAGTATAGCGAGGCCGGCCCGGCGGCGAAAACCGCCAGGTCAGGTGCCTGCCATGCTCCGTGCGCTTCGCCTTCACCCATCTCTCGCGGCCGCCATTTCCCCTCATGCGACCCGGTCGACCGGCGGGATGTTGTGGTTCAACCGAAACAGGTTGCCGGGGTCGACGCGGGCCTTGAGGCGGGCCAGACGGTCGTAGTGCTGGCGATAGTTGTCGGCGACCCGATGGCCGTCGTCGTCGGCCATGAAGTTCACGTAGCCGCCGCCGTCGGTGTAGGGCCGCAGGGCACGATAGTAGTCCCGCCCCCAGGCGATGTTGCGCTCGCTGTCTGCGGGGTCGGACCAGCTCGGGCCCAGTGCCGTGGCGAAGCCGGCATCGCGATAGGCGAAGGCGGTGGCCCCGGCCTCGACCCGGCCGCTGGCCCCGTCGAGGGGGAACAGCAGGGTCGCCGTTTCCGCGCTGGGCAGCCGGGCCCCGAAGTCCAGGTGCACCGCGATCGCCTCGTCCGTGGGCGGCCCGGAGAAGCATCCCTTCCAGTAATGATGCAGCCCCGGCGGCAGCAGCTCGTCGAACAGGGTGTTGATGGTCGGGTACGGCATGCGCCGCAGCGCCTGCCCCTGAATCTCGCCGAGGTCGGCCAGCCACTCGCCGATCCGGGCATCGTCCTGTTCCGGCCCGCTCCAGCAGCTCAGCACCGCCGCCATCGGCCGACCGTGCCAGGCCTCGGGCAGAAACGGCAGCGGCGGCCCCGGCGTGATGACCAGCAGCGCGCCCAGGGCCTCGGGTGCCTCACAGATCCGCTCCCGGTAGCGGCGGATCACCTCACCGTCGAGCGGATAGAAGGTCGGGCCACCGAGGATGTCCGGGACCTCGTGCAGGCGATACTCGAAGGCCGTCACCACGCCGAAGTTGCCGCCGCCGCCGCGCAGCGCCCAGAACAGCTCGGCATGGGCGTCCTCGCGGCAGGTCAGGCATTCGCCGTCCGCGGTGACGACATCGGCGGCGATCAGGTTGTCGCAGGCGAGACCGAAGCGCCGGTTCAGATAGCCGAGCCCGCCACCCAGCGTCAGCCCGGCGATGCCGGTGGTGGACACGATGCCGCCCGGCGTCGCCAAGCCGAAGGCCGCCGCGGCCCGGTTGAGATCGGCCCAGGTCGCACCACCGCCGGCGCGCAGGGTGCGCGCCTCGGGATCGACCCGGCAATCGTTCAGGTCGCCGAGGTCGAGCACCAGGCCGTCGTCGCAGGTGCCGTAGCCCGCCACGCTGTGCCCGCCGCCGCGCACCGCCAGCGCCAGCCCCGTGCTCCGGGCGGCCTCGAGGGTGGCCGTCACGTCGGCGGTGTCCGCCGCCTGGACGATCAGCGCCGGGTGACGGTCGTGCTGCGCATTATAGACCCTACGCGCCGCGTCATACTCGGGATGATCCGGGCGTGTCAGGCGCCCGTGGAGGCGTGAAACCAGCGCCCGGACGGCCGCCTCGGCCCGCTCCGGTTCGCCCCGCCCCGTGGCATCGATATCGTGATCGTTCATCTCGCACCTCCCGGCGACTCGCGCCTGCGCTGGATCACGACGGCCGCCGTCGCGGCCTCCTTCTCTAGGTATAGCGCCGATTCACCGCCGCGGCATGACGCGCCCGGCACGCCACGGCGGCGAGGCGCCGAGGGGGCTGCTAGACTAGCGCGCTCTCCCCGATTGCATGGAGCACGGGGGCCGACCTTTCCATGGAGCATGATTCTTGGCCCAGTTCATTCCTCGGCTGCTCGCCACCACACGCACGGAAACCCGCCCGCTGATTCGCCTGGCGCTGCCGATCTGCGGCGCCCAGCTCGCCCAGGCCGCCATGAGCACGGTGGACGTGATGATGACCGGGCGGCTCAGCGCCACCGACCTGGCCGCCGTCTCGGTGGGTTCCAGCCTGTGGATGCCGCTGATGCTGCTGATGACCGGCACCCTCATGGGCCTGACCCCGGTGGTAGCGCAGCTGCTCGGCGCCGAACGCCGGGACGGCATTCGCCTGCAGGTGCACCAGGCGCTGTGGATCGGCCTGGTGATGGGCGTGATCGCGGCGGTACTCCTGTGGACGGCGGTGATGCCGGTATTTCACCTGATGGAGGTGCCCGAGGCGGTGGCCGAGCGCGCCGCGGGCTATCTGGGCGCCGTGGCCCTGGGGCTGCCGGCGGTGGGACTGTTCATGGCGTTACGCGCCTTCTCCGACGGCATGAATCATACCCGCCCGGCGCTGTGGATCAGCCTGCTGGGGCTCGCCGTCAACGTCCCCAGCAACTACCTGCTGATCTACGGTGGCCCGGGGCTCGAAGCCCTGCTGGGCGGCTGGCTGCCGACACCGATCACGGCCCTGCCGGCACTGGGGGCGGTGGGCTGCGGCATCGCCACCGCGCTGTCGATGTGGGTGATGTGCCTGGCCATGGTCGCCTACACCCGGCGCAGCCGAGCCTATGGCGACGTCGAGCTGTGGCACTCGCCGACGCCACCGCGGTGGCGGCCGATCCTGGAGCTGCTCTACGTGGGCGTGCCGATCGGCCTGGCGATCTTCATGGAGGTGACGCTGTTCACGCTGATCGCGCTGTTCATCGCCAGCCTCGGCGAGGTCGTGGTGGCGGCGCACCAGGTGGCCCTGAACTACACCGGCCTGCTGTTCATGCTGCCGCTGTCGCTGGGCATGGCATTGACGGTGCGGGTCGGCAACGTCCTGGGTCAGGGACGTCCCGAGGCCGCGCGCCTGGTGGCATGGAATGGCATGCTGATCGCCCTCGCGGTGGCGCTGTTCAACTGTCTGCTGCTGTGGTTCACCGCCGAGCCGGTGATCGGCTTCTACACCCACGACCCGGCCGTCGCGCGGCTGACCCTGTCGCTGGTGGGCCTGGCCATGATCTACCAGATCTCGGACTCGCTGCAGGCCAACCTGGCCGGCGCGCTGCGTGGCTACAAGGACACCAGGATCATCATGGTGATCACCCTGGTCGCCTTCTGGCTGGTCGGCCTCGGCGGCGGCCACTGGCTCGGCGACCATGGCCTGTTCGGCCTGGTGGAGCCGCTCGAGGTCTATGGTTACTGGATCGGGCTGGTGGCCGGGCTGACGGTCGCCGCCCTGCTGCTGGGCGAACGCCTGAGACGACGGAGCAAGGCAGTCATCGATGAGGATTCCACGCCCCGACCGGCCTAGCCTCGGCGCGCTGCTGATCGGCCTTGTGGCCCTCGCCGGCTGCGGCGAAGGGCCCGCCGAGACGCGGCTCGCCGACTACCAGCGGGGGCTGGCCGAGTCGCTCGATCTGCCCGCGCCGGAGCGCACCGCGCCCGACAATATCGGCGACTTCCCCGGCCCCGAGGCGCGATTGTTCGAGATCCCCGAGACCCGCGAGGGGATGCTCGACGTCTTCGCCCTGCGCGGCTGCCATATCGCCAACCTGGTCGCCGAACGCAACAACCAGCTGGGCAAGGTGGCCGCGCCCAGCCAGCGCTGGCTCTACGAGCTGGCTCTGTGGCGCCGCCTGAGCGGCTGCTGGAACACCGAGGTGCCACAAACGCTCGGCGACGACCACCGGGCCCGGCTGGAGCGGCTCACCCGGCTCAAGACCGGGCAGCTGCCCCGGGCCAGCTGGAACGCCCTGTTCGCCTCGGAGGAGTGGATCGACAGTTTCTCCCGGGCCAGCTCGCCGCTGCCGCCGGAGTCTCTGGACGAGGTCGATGCCCAGCTGCCGGCACTTGCCTACCTGCGCGAGACCACCCTGCACCAGTTCGATCGCGACTGGGTGCCGGATTCCGCCACCCTGGAAGGGCATCTCAAAACGCTGCGTGACCGGCCGTTGACCGCCGAGCTGCTGCGCGCCCTGATGCTCGCGGAACGACGCCTGACGGAAGGCTCCGACCTGCTGGAGACGGCACTGGCCGACGACCACTGCCCTGCCCCGGCGGCCGGTGCCTTCGAGGCATCGATGCCTCCTTCCCTGACGAGCTGGCTCGATAGCCTGACGCAGGCCTCCCGACACTGGCTCACGGCCATTCAACGCCTGCTGGAGGCCCAGAAGGTGGCGCCACGCCCGGCCATCGAACGCTACCGGGAGCGCTGGCTATCGCGGGAAACGCCCGGAGCGCCCTGGCCCGCCCTCCAGGCGGCTCGCCGGCATCACCAGGCGCTGCGCGCCGAGCTGGCACGACGCTGCCGCTGACCACCGGGGCTTAACCTCGGTCATCGGTCTGTGCTATTGATGGGATGACAGTGACGTCGTGCGCTGCCGACCGGCCCGAGGGCCAATGCCGTGATCAAGCCGCCGCTGGAGGGACTTCATGGGTATCCCGCTGTCATCTCGCCCCGCCCGGGTCATCGACCTGGAGACCATGCGCCAACGCCAGCAGGCTCGCAAACGCCTGATTCGTCTCGCGCCCGAGCTCGATGGCCTGGAGATGGTGTATCAACTGCCCGACGAACCCGAGGCCTACTACGGCATGCCCCTGCTCGCCTGGGGACTGCGTGACGACGGAGACGTCGTCGGCCTCGTGCCCTGGATGGAGCGCCTGACGCCCTGCCAGGCGCTCGACGACCCGGAACATGGCCACTTCATCGGCTACCGGGATCCGGAAACCGAAGAGCTGTTCGAGCTGCCGCCGGAGCACAAGGTGCTGGAGCTCGAGCAGGCCGCCGCCTACTTCGACTATGAAGAAACCGAATCACCGACGCTGATCCAGCAGCTGCCCGAGACCCAGGGCACCCATGCCCTGTGCATGGACGAGGGCGACACGCCTTGGCAGCTCAAGCAGGTGTTCGGCTGGCGACTCTACAGCGACGGCGCCGTGGAGGCCCTGCTGGCCGACGAACGCTACGTCGAGACGACCCCGATCCTGCCGGGCGATGCCTGTCTGTATCCCGGCCACAGCCGCCATCAGGTGGTCTACTTCTTCCAACGTCAGATCGCCAATCGCATCCGGCGCGAGGATCCGGAGACGCTGGAAGCCCTGGCGCTGATGGTGATGCCCGACACGCCGGAGCGCGGCGACGAGACGTGAGGGCAGCGTCGGGGCCCGATCCGAACGATCAGCCCAGGCGGATGTAGTAGAGGTAGTGGCCGTCGCGCTCTTCCTGGGCCAGCAGCTCGTGGCCCAGGAAGCTGCAGAACTTGGGTACGTCCCGGGTGGTTGCCGGATCGCTGGCCACCACCTTGAGCACCTCGCCCGACGCCATGTCCCGCACCTTGTTGTGCATCAGCATGATGGGCTCGGGGCAGTAGAGCCCGGTGGTGTCCAGTTCGGCCTGGCAGGTTGGCAGGGAGTCCGGGGAATCAACCATCGATGACCTCGCCTCGTAATACGGAATGAAAGGGAGAATAGCGGGATGATCAAGATCATTATCGAGCGCCGTATCATGCCCGGGCTGGAGGAAGAATACGAGCAGGTCGCCCGCGAAGCCATGCGTCAGGTGCTCGGGGCCCCGGGCTTCGGCGGCGGCGAAAGCCTGGTCGAGATGGGGCATGAGGACAGGCGTATGGTGATCACCAAGTGGCGCGACCTGCGCGCCTGGCAGGAGTGGCGCGACAGCGAACAGCGCGCCCGGGTCATGCAGGACCTCTACCCGCTGCTCACCGAGGAGGAACGCATTCGCCTCTATACCCTCAGCTACTGACGCCTCAGTTGAGCAGCCGGACGTGGACCGTCACCTCTTCGCGATCGTGATAGAGGTGTCGGCACGCGATCTCGGCGTGCACCCCTGCCTCCGCCAGTGAGCGATCGAGACGGGCCAGTCCCTCCGACACCGCCTCCCAGCGCCGCTTCATCGGCAGCTTCAGGTTGAACACCGCCTCGCGACACCAGCGCTTCACCAGCCAGCGCTCGACCATGTCGATCACCCTCGCCGGTTTGTCGACGATGTCACAGACCAGCCAGTCCAGACGCATCGGCGGGGCCCAGACGAAACCGTCCTCGCGCAGGTGCTCGACCAGTCCGGTCGCCATCAGACCGCGGTCCATGGGGCCGTTGTCGATGGCATAGACCTGCATGCCGCGCTGCACCAGCTGCCAGGTCCAGCCGCCCGGTGCCGCGCCGAGATCCGCCGCCTGCATGCCCTCGGCCAGGCGCGTCTCCCACTGGTCCCGCGGCACGAATTCGTGCCAGGCCTCCTCGAGCTTGAGGGTCGAGCGGCTGGGCGCATCGTGGGGAAAGCGCAGGCGGCGGATGCCACCCGGCTGCTCGCTGCGGTTACCGGGGAAGCTCATGCCCAGCTGGACCCGGTCGCCGTCGGTCCACAGCAGATGCAAGCGTCGACCGCCCGCCTTGCGGCGCAAGGCGCCACGCTTCTTGAGGATCGATTCCAGCGGACGCTGAAGCGCCTTGATCAGCCCGGCCAGCGCCTTGGCGTCGTTGGTGTCCGGCGTTTCCTGCCACAGCGACTCGAAGTTCCAGCCGCTGGCCACCACCTGCTCGACGATCGGCGAGAGGCGATCTTCCCGGGACAGCCCCTCCAGCGGCGCCAGGGCGACCAGGCTCTGCCGGGCGAAGACCAGCGACGCCAGTGGCAGATCGCGATGCAGGGCGTTGGCGGGACGTTCGTCGGTCAGCACGAAGCGGACATGGCCGGACTGGGGCTGGGCCAGGGGGTAGCCCTGCCAGCCGAGGGCGGCCGCCTTGATGGCGATCTCGGCGGCCAGGTCGGACTCGAAGCCGGGGCGGCAATAGAACAGCAGCTGCTGGGGGATCATGGGGCCTCCTGTGAAGGCCCGACAGTCTAGCCGGGCCCCTGCTGGACTCACAAGTCGCGCGGCGTATCGTCGCTGTCGTCACGCTCGCCGGCCGCGCCGGAGGCGCGATGACGATTGAGGACTTCCAGGTCCTGGAGCTGAACGTTCAAGGCGTTGGTCGAGATCTTCACCTCCCACAGGGAGAAGCACAACGAGACCGAGAGCGTGATCAGGCTGATGCCGAACAGCACCATGCCCAGCAGGGTGAGCGACAGGAACAGCGCGAACATCGACAGTGTGCACAGCAGGAAACTCGACACCCCTGCCATCTGCATGCGTTTGGTCAGGGTGATGCGCTTGCGCAGCATCAGGATCTGACGGGCGGCCACCTCATGGTGGGTATCCCGATCCTCCTCGGCGAGCTTGCGAATCAGCTGTGCCAGGGTCAGGAAGCGATTGGTATAGGCCAGCAGCAGCAGGGAAATGGCCGGAAACAGCAGGGCCGGTGTGGTCAGCGTCAAGAAACGAACTCCATCATTATTAGACTTTAGTCGCATTATACGGCATCCAGGGCGCATGGCCGACCCCTGAAAGCGAATCGGCCCCCGAGCGATGATGCGCGGGGGCCGATGCGTCTGGCGGCAGGCGTGTCGTCGAGCGTCAGGTACGCCGCGGGTCGGCGACGATGCCCTGCTCCCTCGCCATGGCCATGGCCGCCTGGGGGCCCGTCCACAGCGAGGGCAGCAGCACCAGCGAGACCGGAATCGCGGTGATGACGATGAATTGCTGCAGCGCGCTGATCTGACCGGCTCCCATGTACAGCAGAATCGCCGCCATCAGCGCCATGGCGATGCCCCAGAAGGCCCGCACGAAGACGTTCGGCGCATCATGCCCGGCGCCGACCACCGAGATCGCGTAGCTCATGGAATCGCCGGTAGTGGCGACGAAGATGGTCGTCAGCACCAGGATCGCCAGCGCCATCAGCGATCCGCCCGGCAAGGCCTGGGCCACGGTCAGGGTGGCGACGTCGAACTGAAAGTCGTTGAGCGCCGAGGTGAGGTCGATGGCTCCGGTCAGCTGATAGTGGATCCCCGAGCCCCCCAGCAGGGTGAACCAGATCGTGGTGGCGATGGGCGCCATGACGGCCACGGCCAGGATCATCTGCCGGATGGTGCGGCCCCGGGAGATGCGCGCCACGAAAATCGCCATCAGCGGGCCGTAGCCGATGAACCAGGCGAAGAAGAACACCGTCCACCACTGCATCCACCAGGCCGGCGCGGTCTGGGTGGTCATGGTGGCCATGGGGAAGAACGCATTCAGATACTCGCCGAAGCCCTGGGTGAAGGCGTTGACCAGAAACCGGGTCGGGCCGAACAGGAAGATGACCGCCGCGATGACCAGCGCCAGGATCACGTTGAACCGGCTCAGCCACTGGATGCCGCGATGGACACCGGTCATGGCCGAACTCACGTAGACCGCGCCCAGGCCGATCAGGATCACCAGCTGGGTGCCATAGCCTTCCGGCAGCCCGAACAGCTCGTGCAGGCCGAAACTCACCTGGGTCGCCAGGAAGCCGATCGGCCCCACGGTGCCCGCCACCACGGCGATCACGCACAGGCCATCCACCACGCCGCCGAACCAGCCGTGCATCACGCGCTCGCCGAGCACCGGGGTCAGCAGGGTGCGTGGCTGCAGGGGAAGGCCGCGCACGTAGTGAGCATGGGCCAGGACCACGGCGGTCAGCGAGCCCAGCACCGCCCAGGCCAGAAAGCCCCAGTGCATGAAGGACTGCGCCAGGGCGCCGGCGATCGCCTCGGCGGTGCCGGCCTCGGTGTCGAAGGCCGGTGGCGTGACCACGAAGTGATAGACCGGCTCGCCCGCGGCGAAGAACACTCCTCCCCCGGCCAGCAGCGTGCACATGATGATCGACAGCCACTTGAAGGTGCTCATCTCGGGCGCGTCCAGGTTACCGACCTTGGCGCTGGCCGCCGGTGAAAAGACCAGCCCCATCGCCACCAGGAAGGTCAGCAGCAGCAGCCATTGGAAATAGCTGCCCAGCGTCCTGGCGGTCCAGGCGAAACCGGCGGCGATGCCGTCGGCCACCATGTTGACGTCATACAGCGACAGGGCGATGAAGCCCAGGATGAAGCCGATGCTGACGCCGAGCACGACTGGATCTCCCAGCCGCCTGACGGCGGAAGGCGTGGAACTCGTCGCGTGGGCTTGAGATTCACTCATGCAATGCTGTCGGCCGAAGTGGGCCGCTCTCTCCTTTGTGGTGTATCGAAACAGGGTATGTCGGCAGTCATGCCGAAAGCGCGATAGACGCCTTCTCAGCGAAGGACATGTATCGAAAAAGAGCTTGTGGAACGTTTGGCCCCGTCTTGGAGCGGTGGGGCTGTGGATAGCGTATCGCCGCCCGTGAAGACGTTGATGCCATATGGCGATGAACCGGGATGTCGACGGCCTTTCCGGTGAAGAGGCAATATCTCGGCGCCGACATGCGTTTGGCGGAAAGGCGGGGAGCGCTCATCGGAGCAAACGGGACAACAAGAAAAACCCCGAGCCTTTTGGGCTCGGGGTTTTCTCGGTATAAGTGCCTGACGATGACCTACTCTCGCATGGGAACTCCCACACTACCATCGGCGCTGAGCGGTTTCACTGCTGAGTTCGGCATGGGATCAGGTGGTTCCCGCACGCTATGGTCGTCAGGCGAAAAAGGCAATGCGAATCATGCTGACGAGATATGTCTCTCGCGTATCCGCCGTCGTCTGTTGTCAGTCACAGACCACTTGGGTGTTATATGGTCAAGCCTCACGGGCCATTAGTATCGGTTAGCTCAACGCCTTGCAGCGCTTCCACACCCGACCTATCAACCAGCTCGTCTCGCTGGGCCCTTCAGGAGGCTCGAGGCCTCGGGGAGATCTCATCTTGAAGGAGGCTTCCCGCTTAGATGCTTTCAGCGGTTATCCCGTCCGACCATAGCTACCCGGCGATGCCACTGGCGTGACAACCGGAACACCAGAGGGTCGTCCACTCCGGTCCTCTCGTACTAGGAGCAGCACTTCTCAAATCTCCAACGCCCACGGCAGATAGGGACCGAACTGTCTCACGACGTTCTAAACCCAGCTCGCGTACCACTTTAAATGGCGAACAGCCATACCCTTGGGACCGACTTCAGCCCCAGGATGTGATGAGCCGACATCGAGGTGCCAAACACCGCCGTCGATGTGAACTCTTGGGCGGTATCAGCCTGTTATCCCCGGAGTACCTTTTATCCGTTGAGCGATGGCCCTTCCATACAGAACCACCGGATCACTAGAACCTACTTTCGTACCTGCTCGACGTGTCTGTCTCGCAGTTAAGCACCCTTATGCTCTTGCACTCATTGCACGATTTCCAACCGTGCTGAGGGTACCTTCGTGCTCCTCCGTTACGCTTTGGGAGGAGACCGCCCCAGTCAAACTACCCACCACACACGGTCCTCGATCCGGATAACGGACCGGAGTTAGAACGCCAATGATGCCAGGCTGGTATTTCAAGGTTGGCTCCACTCGATCTGGCGACCGGGTTTCCAAGCCTCCCAGCTATCCTACACAAGCAACATCAGCGTCCAGTGTGAAGCTGTAGTAAAGGTTCACGGGGTCTTTCCGTCTAGCCGCGGGTACACAGCATCTTCACTGCGATTTCAATTTCACTGAGTCTCGGGTGGAGACAGCGTGGCCATCATTACGCCATTCGTGCAGGTCGGAACTTACCCGACAAGGAATTTCGCTACCTTAGGACCGTTATAGTTACGGCCGCCGTTTACCGGGGCTTCGATCAGGAGCTTCGCTTACGCTAACACCATCAATTAACCTTCCGGCACCGGGCAGGCGTCATACCCTATACGTCCGCTTACGCGTTTGCAGAGTACTGTGTTTTTAATAAACAGTTGCAGCCACCTGGTATCTTCGACCGGCGTCAGCTCCACCCGCAAGGGGCTTCACCTAATACCGGCGTGCCTTCTCCCGAAGTTACGGCACCATTTTGCCTAGTTCCTTCACCCGAGTTCTCTCAAGCGCCTTGGTATTCTCTACCTGACCACCTGTGTCGGTTTGGGGTACGGTTCCACTGTATCTGAAGCTTAGAGGCTTTTCCTGGGAGCGTGGCATCGATGACTTCCAGACCGTAGTCTGTTCGTCTCGTCTCTCGGCCTTGGGGAACCGGATTTGCCTAATCCCCCAGCCTACTGACTTTCACCAGGACAACCAACGCCTGGCTCACCTAGCCTTCTCCGTCCCCCCATCGCAATACAGTGAAGTACGGGAATATTGACCCGTTTCCCATCGACTACGCCTTTCGGCCTCGCCTTAGGGGCCGACTCACTCTGCTCCGATTAGCGTCGAACAGAAACCCTTGGTCTTCCGGCGGGGAGGTTTTTCACCCCCCTTATCGTTACTCATGTCAGCATTCGCACTCGTGATACCTCCAGCAAGCCTCTCGACTCACCTTCGTCGGCGTACACGACGCTCCTCTACCGCGCATCATTCGATGCACCCGTAGCTTCGGTACCTGGTTTGAGCCCCGTTACATCTTCCGCGCAGGCCGACTCGACTAGTGAGCTATTACGCTTTCTTTAAAGGATGGCTGCTTCTAAGCCAACCTCCTAGCTGTCTGAGCCTTCCCACATCGTTTCCCACTTAACCAGGATTTGGGGACCTTAGCTGACGGTCTGGGTTGTTTCCCTTTTCACAACGGACGTTAGCACCCGCTGTGTGTCTCCCACGCTGCACTCACCGGTATTCGGAGTTTGCCTCGGGTTGGTAAGTCGGGATGACCCCCTAGCCGAAACAGTGCTCTACCCCCGGCGGTGATACGTGAGGCGCTACCTAAATAGCTTTCGAGGAGAACCAGCTATCTCCGGGCTTGATTAGCCTTTCACTCCGATCCACAAGTCATCCAAATCTTTTTCAACAGATCCTGGTTCGGTCCTCCAGTTGATGTTACTCAACCTTCAACCTGCTCATGGATAGATCGCCCGGTTTCGGGTCTATATCCAGCGACTGGTCGCCCAGTTAAGACTCGGTTTCCCTACGCCTCCCCTATACGGTTAAGCTCGCCACTGAATATAAGTCGCTGACCCATTATACAAAAGGTACGCGGTCACGGGACGAGCCCGCTCCCACTGCTTGTACGCACACGGTTTCAGGGTCTATTTCACTCCCCTCTCCGGGGTTCTTTTCGCCTTTCCCTCACGGTACTGGTTCACTATCGGTCAGTCAGGAGTATTTAGCCTTGGAGGATGGTCCCCCCGTCTTCAATCAGGGTTTCACGTGCCCCGACCTACTCGATTTCACGGGATCAGGCTTTCGACTACGGGGCTATCACCCTGTATCGCTGAGTTTCCCAACTCATTCGCCTAACCTTTCACCCGCTTAAGGGCTGGTCCCCGTTCGCTCGCCGCTACTGGGGGAATCTCGGTTGATTTCTTTTCCTCGGGGTACTTAGATGTTTCAGTTCCCCCGGTTCGCCTCGTGCACCTATGTATTCAGTGCACGATACCTATCTGACGATAGGTGGGTTTCCCCATTCAGAGATGTCCGGGTCGCAGGTTGTTTGCCACCTCGCCGAACCTTATCGCAGGCTTCCACGTCTTTCATCGCCTCTGACTGCCAAGGCATCCACCGTGTGCGCTTCATCGCTTGACCATATAACCCCAAGGGGTCTGATCCGCGATGACAACCACGACAATTGCCGGATACGCTTGAGACGTATCTCATGCCCTCTCCCGGGTAGGAGAGGGACTTTGTCAGCATGATTCACATTGTTAAAGAGCGACTGTCAATCGACAGTCACAAACGTGTCATTGCCTTTTGCAATGATCGTTTGTGACTGCGGATTCACATAAAACCGACTGCAGGACCCTGTGGAGCGTGGTGGAGCCTAGCGGGATCGAACCGCTGACCTCCTGCGTGCAAGGCAGGCGCTCTCCCAGCTGAGCTAAGGCCCCTCTGAATACCCATACGTGACATGGGAATTTTATTCAGGACAAGGCGTTTTGTGGCGACGCATAGCCTGCTATGCGAGTCACAAAACAACGCGGTACTGGATAAAATTTGGTGGGTCTGGGCAGATTTGAACTGCCGACCTCACCCTTATCAGGGGTGCGCTCTAACCAACTGAGCTACAGACCCATTGGTCACGCTGGGTCTATACCCAAACAGTCTTTTGCTCTGGCCGATCAGATAATTCATTGTGGACACTTGCCGGGTGGCGGTGACGTCGTCGATTAAGGAGGTGATCCAGCCGCAGGTTCCCCTACGGCTACCTTGTTACGACTTCACCCCAGTCATGAACCACACCGTGGTGATCGCCCTCCGAAGTTAGGCTAACCACTTCTGGTGCAGTCCACTCCCATGGTGTGACGGGCGGTGTGTACAAGGCCCGGGAACGTATTCACCGTGCCATTCTGATGCACGATTACTAGCGATTCCGACTTCACGGAGTCGAGTTGCAGACTCCGATCCGGACTGAGACCGGCTTTATGAGATTAGCTCCCCCTCGCGGGATGGCAGCCCATTGTACCGGCCATTGTAGCACGTGTGTAGCCCTACTCGTAAGGGCCATGATGACCTGACGTCGTCCCCACCTTCCTCCGGTTTGTCACCGGCAGTCTCCCTAGAGTTCCCGACCGAATCGCTGGCAAATAGGGACAAGGGTTGCGCTCGTTACGGGACTTAACCCAACATTTCACAACACGAGCTGACGACGGCCATGCAGCACCTGTCTGAGCGTTCCCGAAGGCACCCATCCATCTCTGGATGGTTCGCTCGATGTCAAGAGTAGGTAAGGTTCTTCGCGTTGCATCGAATTAAACCACATGCTCCACCGCTTGTGCGGGCCCCCGTCAATTCATTTGAGTTTTAACCTTGCGGCCGTACTCCCCAGGCGGTCGACTTATCGCGTTAACTGCGCCACAAAGGTCTCGAGGACCCCAACGGCTAGTCGACATCGTTTACGGCGTGGACTACCAGGGTATCTAATCCTGTTTGCTACCCACGCTTTCGCACCTCAGCGTCAGTGTCAGTCCAGAAGGCCGCCTTCGCCACTGGTATTCCTCCCGATCTCTACGCATTTCACCGCTACACCGGGAATTCTACCTTCCTCTCCTGCACTCTAGCCTGACAGTTCCGGATGCCGTTCCCAGGTTGAGCCCGGGGCTTTCACAACCGGCTTATCAAGCCGCCTACGCGCGCTTTACGCCCAGTAATTCCGATTAACGCTTGCACCCTCCGTATTACCGCGGCTGCTGGCACGGAGTTAGCCGGTGCTTCTTCTGCGAGTGATGTCCTTCTTGCAGGGTATTAACCCACAAGCGTTCTTCCTCGCTGAAAGTGCTTTACAACCCGAAGGCCTTCTTCACACACGCGGCATGGCTGGATCAGGCTTTCGCCCATTGTCCAATATTCCCCACTGCTGCCTCCCGTAGGAGTTCGGGCCGTGTCTCAGTCCCGATGTGGCTGATCATCCTCTCAGACCAGCTACGGATCGCGGCCTTGGTGAGCCATTACCTCACCAACTAGCTAATCCGACATAGGCTCATCCGATAGCGCAAGGTCCGAAGATCCCCTGCTTTCCCCCTTGGGGCGTATGCGGTATTAGCTTGAGTTTCCTCAAGTTATCCCCCACTACCGGGCAGATTCCTATGCATTACTCACCCGTCCGCCGCTCGACGCCTCCTAGCAAGCTAGGATCGTTTCCGCTCGACTTGCATGTGTTAGGCCTGCCGCCAGCGTTCAATCTGAGCCATGATCAAACTCTTCAGTTAAAAGCTTGATAGTTCCTAAGGTGGAACCAAACCTGGTTCAAGATTCAAACGTCTCTTTGACGAGTCGCTTGTCTTGATATCTAGTGACTGGTCACCGACATCCCGACAAGCGCCCACATGAATTATCTGATCGATTGTTAAAGAGCAGCTCGACTCAATAAGGAGAAGAGCATCTTGCGTTCCCGGCCGCTTGACCAGTGCCTCGCAAGGAAGGCGTATTCTACGTAATCGGCGCGTCGTGTCAACCGGGGATCTTCAAGCTCTCGAAAGAGCGAAGCGGATGACCGAGCGGTCGTCTTCAGCGAGTGAAGCGAGGTCCGATCGAGCCCTCAGCGGGCTACCGTAGCGAGTGGCGGGCATTTTACCGATTCCGCTGACCCTGTCAATCGAGCGATTTCGACATCCGTCGAAAAACCTCAAGAAAAACAAGCGCTTCTGCCACTCATCACCGCCTGCAACGTTGCCCGTCGCCGGCAGCGGATGCGTACTCTACGGATTCTCCCGGGTCGACGCAAGACTTATCTTAAAATATAGTCCAGCCCACCCTGCAGACCAAGACGATGCCCATGCCGTTTCGGCATCGCCTTGGCTCACCGCTCTAGAAGCTATCCTCTGGCACTCGAACGAATCCTTCCATCAGCACGCGCGCGCTGCGGCTCATGGTGGCCTTGAGCGCCGTCCAGCCACTGCCCGCCTGACGTGCCTCGGCGCCCACCCGCAGCGTGCCGGAGGGATGGCCGAAGCATACCGAGGTACGCTCGCCGCCGCCGGCGGCGAGATTCACCAGGGTGCCCGGCACCGCCGCCGCACTGGCGATGGCCACCGCGGCGGTCCCCATCATGGCGTGATGCAGCTTGCCCATGGACATCGCCCGCACCAGCAGGTCGATATCCTCCGCGGATACGGCCTTGCCGCTGGAGGCGACATAGTCGGCCGGCGGCGCCACGAAGGCCACCTTGGGCGTATGCTGACGCTGCGCCGCTTCCTCGGGCCGGGCGATCAGCCCCATGCGCAACGCGCCCTGGGTGCGGATCGCCTCGAGGCGCGCCAGCGCCTCGGCGTCATTGTTGATCGCCTCCTGCAGCTCGGTGCCGGTATAGCCGATGGCCGCCGCCTCGACGAAGACGGTAGGAATGCCGGCGTCGATCAGGGTCGCTTGCAACGTGCCGATACCCGGCACCTCGAGCTCGTCGACCACGTTGCCGGTGGGAAACATGGCGCCCTCCCCGTCCGCGGGATCCATGAAGTCCACCGCCACCTCGGCGGCCGGGAAGGTGACGCCATCGAGTTCGAAGTCGCCGGTCTCCTGGACCTCGCCGCCCCGCATCGGCACGTGGCCAACGAGGGTCTTGCCGATGTTGGCCTGCCAGATGCGCACCTCGGCGATGCCGTCTCGCGGCAGGCGCTCGGGATCGACCAGGCCACTGGCGATGGCGAAGGACCCCACGGCCGACGAGAGATTGCCGCAGTTGCCACTCCAGTCGACGAAGGGCGCGTCGATGGACACCTGGCCGAACAGGTAGTCGACGTCGTGATCGGGACGCTCGCTCTTCGACAGGATCACCGTCTTGCTGGTGCTCGAGGTCGCCCCGCCCATGCCGTCGATCTGCTTGCCATAGGGATCGGGGCTGCCGATCACGCGCAGCAGCAGCGCATCGCGTGCCACTCCGGGCACTCGAGCGGCCTCGGGCAGGTCGTCCAGGCGGAAGAACACGCCCTTGCTGGTGCCGCCACGCATATAGGTGGCGGGAATGCGAATCTGGGTCATGCGTGGGTCGCCTCCTCGCTCTCTTCCCCTTCCAGGAAGTCCTCGGCGAAGCGCTGCAGCACGCCGCCAGCCTTGTAAATGGAGACTTCCTCGGCGGTATCCAGGCGGCAGATCACCGGCACGCGCTCGCTCTCTTCCGTACGCTCGCCAGCGGCACGATGAATCACCAGCGTCAGCGTCGCGCCCGGCGCGGGTTCGCCCTCCACGTCATAGGTCTCGGTGCCGTCGAGCGACAGCGTATGACGGGTGGTGCCGGGCTCGAACTGCAGCGGCATCACGCCCATGCCGATGAGATTGGTGCGGTGAATGCGCTCGAAGCCCTCGGCGACGATCGCCTCCACGCCGGCGAGCGCCACGCCCTTGGCCGCCCAGTCCCGCGACGAGCCCTGGCCATAGTCGGCGCCGGCGATGATGATCAGCGGCTGGCGACGTGCCATGTAGGCCTCGATGGCCTCCCACATGCGGGTGACCTTCCCTTCCGGCTCGATCCGCGCCAGCGAGCCCTGGATCACCTCGCCCGCTTCGTCGCGCACCATCTCGTTGAACAGCTTGGGATTCGCCAGCGTCGCACGTTGGGCGGTGAGATGGTCACCGCGGTGGGTGGCGTAGGAATTGAAGTCCTCTTCCGGCAGGCCCATCTTCGTCAGGTACTCGCCGGCGGCGCTGTCGGCCATGATGGCGTTGGACGGCGACAGATGATCGGTGGTGATGTTGTCCGGCAGTATCGCCAGCGGCCGCATGCCCTTGAGCCCACGCTCGGCCGCCATGGTGCCTTCCCAGTAGGGCGGCCGGCGGATATAGGTACTCTGCGGGCGCCAGTCATAGAGCGGGCTCTCGGCGGCTTCCACCGCGTCGAGATCGAACATCGGGATATAGACCTCGCGGAACTGCTCCGGCTTGACGTACTCGCCGACGATGGCGTCGATCTCCTCGTCCGAGGGCCACAGGTCCTTGAGGGTGATCGGCTGGCCGTCGGGATCGAAGCCCAGCGCGTCCTGCTCGATATCGAAGCGCACCGTCCCGGCGATGGCGTAGGCCACCACCAGCGGCGGCGAGGCCAGGAAGGCCTGCTTGGCATAGGGATGAATGCGCCCGTCGAAGTTGCGGTTGCCGGACAGCACGGCGGTGGAATAGAGATCGCGGTCGATGATCTCCTGCTGGATCTTCGGGTCCAGGGCCCCGGACATGCCGTTACAGGTGGTGCAGGCGTAGGCGACGATGCCGAAGCCGAGCCTCTCCAGCTCGGGCAGCAGACCGGCCTCTTCCAGGTAGAGGCGCGCGACCTTGGACCCCGGCGCAAAGGACGACTTCACCCAGGGCTTGCGCACGAGGCCCAGCGCGTTGGCCTTCTTCGCCAGCAGGCCGGCGGCCACCACGTTGCGCGGATTCGACGTGTTGGTGCAGCTGGTGATGGCGGCGATGATCACCGCGCCATCGGGCATCTTGCCCTCCTTCTCCTCTTCCTGTGCCTTGTCGTAGTCGACGGCGATGCCGCGGTCGTGCAGCGCGCTGGTCGGCAGGCGACGGTGCGGATTGGAGGGACCTGCCAGGTTGCGCTCCACGCCGGAGAGGTCGAACTCCAGCACCCGCTCGTACTCGGCGCCGGCCAGGTCATCGGCCCACAGGCCGGCGGTCCTGGCGTACTGCTCGACCAGCGCCACCTGCTCCGGCTCGCGGCCGGTCAGCCTGAGATAGTCGAGGGTCTGGTCGTCGATGTAGAACATCGCCGCCGAGGCCCCGTATTCCGGCGTCATGTTGGAGATGGTGGCACGGTCGCCGATGGTCAGGCTCGCCGCGCCCTCACCGAAGAACTCCAGATAGGCCCCCACCACCCGCTCGTTGCGCAGGAACTCGGTGATCGCCAGCACGATGTCGGTGGCGGTGATGCCGGGCTTGCGCTGGCCGGTCAGCCGCACGCCGACGATATCGGGCAGGCGCATCATCGAGGGGCGACCCAACATGACGGTCTCGGCCTCGAGGCCGCCGACGCCGATGGCGATCACCCCCAGGCAGTCGATGTGCGGGGTGTGACTGTCGGTGCCGACGCAGGTATCCGGGAAGGCCACGCCGTCGCGTGCCTGTACCACCGGCGACATCTTCTCCAGGTTGATCTGGTGCATGATGCCGTTGCCGGCGGGGATAACGTCGACGTTCTCGAAGGCGGTGCGCGTCCAGTCGATGAAGTCGAAGCGATCCTCGTTGCGGCGATCCTCCACCGCCCGGTTCTGCTCGAAGGCATCCTTCTCGAAGCCGGCATGCTCCACGGCCAGGGAATGGTCGACGATCAGCTGGGTCGGCACCACCGGATTGACCTTGGCCGGGTCGCCGCCGCGCTCGGCGATGGCGTCACGCAGCCCGGCCAGGTCGACCAGCGCCGTCTGGCCGAGGATGTCGTGACAGACCACCCGGGCCGGGTACCAGGGAAAGTCCAGGTCGCGCTTGCCGTCGATGATCTGCTCGAGGGCGGCGTCGCGCAGGCCCGGCTCGCAGCGGCGCACCAGCTGCTCGGTCAGCACCCGGGCGGTGTAGGTCAGGGTGTCATAGGCGCCGGGGCGAATCGTCTCGACCGCCTCGCGGGTATCGAAGTAGTCCAGCCCGGTGCCGGGCAGGGGCTTGCGGTAATCGGTATTCATGGCGTGGCCACCCTCGGATCGGGTCGTGGACAGGAAAAGGCGCGCCGGAAGCAGCAGTGAAGCCGGGGACAAGGCGAAGCGAGGGTCCTACGCCATGGATGGCGTCGGTAGCGCCCAGGGATGGGTTCACAGCGCCCTCGCGCAGACTTGTCCCCGGCGAAGCTCATGCCGGGCATCGAACTGGAGCGTCAGTCTCGCTCCTCGATCGGCACCCACTCGCTGTCTTCCGGCCCGGTGTAGTCGGCGCTCGGGCGGATGATGCGGTTGTTCTCGCGCTGCTCGAAGACGTGGGCACACCAGCCGGTCACCCGCGAGCAGACGAAGATCGGGGTGAACAGCTTGGTGGGGATGTCCATGAAGTGATAGGCGCTGGCGTGGAAGAAGTCGGCGTTGCAGAACAGCTTCTTCTCGCGCCACATCACCGCCTCGACGCGCTCGGAGACCGGATAGAGCACGCTGTCGCCCACGTCCTCGGCCAGCTGCTTCGACCATTTCTTGATGATGGCGTTGCGCGGGTCGGACTCGCGGTAGATGGCATGCCCGAAACCCATGATCTTGTCCTTCCGCTCCAGCATGCCGAGGATCTCGCGCTCGGCCTCCTCCGGCGACTGCCAGTGCTCGATCATTGCCATGGCGGCCTCGTTGGCGCCGCCGTGCAGCGGGCCGCGCAGCGAACCGATGGCCCCGGTCACGCAGGAATGCATGTCAGAGAGCGTCGAGGCGCAGACCCGCGCGGTGAAGGTCGAGGCATTGAACTCGTGCTCGGCATAGAGGATCAGCGAGACGTTCATCACCCGGGCGTGCAGCTCGGAGGCCGGCTCGCCGCGCAGCAGGTGCAGGAAGTGCCCGCCCACGGACGCGTCGTCGGTCTCGGTCTCGATACGCACGCCGTCGTGGCTGAAGCGATACCAGTAGCAGATGATCGAGGGCAGGGCCGCCAGCAGGCGGTCGGCGACGTCCTGCTGCTGGTCGAAGCTCTCCTCGGTCTCGAGGTTGCCGAGCATGGAGGCGCCGGTGCGCATCACGTCCATGGGGTGGGCGTCGGCCGGAATCTGCTCGAGCACGGTCTTCAGCGCCGGCGGCAGGCCGCGCAGGCCCTTGAGCTTGGCGATGTAGCCGTCAAGCTCGGCCCGGTTCGGCAACTTGCCCTTGAGCAGCAGGTAGGCCACTTCCTCGAAGCGTGCCTTGTCGGCGAGCTCGCTGATGTCGAAGCCACGATAGGTCAGGCCGGCACCGCTCTTGCCGACGGTGCACAGGGCGGTGGAGCCGGCGCTCTGGCCGCGCAGGCCGGCGCCGCCGATCGGTTTGTCTGCCATGGTGTCTCTCCTCTTGCTGCGTAAGCTTGGCGTGGTCTTGTTGTTCGAAGTCGGCTCAAGAGACGCGGACGCGCCCTCGCCCCTGCTATGCCGAGTCGTTCTCTGCAGACGCGTTCTCTGCAAACAGGGCATCGAGCTTGCGCTCGAAGTCGTGGTAATTGAGGAAATCGTAGAGCTCCTCGCGGGTCTGCATCTGGTCCACCACGTCGCGCTGATGGCCCTGTTCGTGAATGCTCTGATAGACCCTGAGCGCCGCGGCGTTCATGGCGCGGAAGGCCGACAGCGGATAGAGCACCATGCGACAGCCGACCTCGGCGAGCTCCTGCTGGCTGAACAGCGGGGTGGCGCCGAATTCGGTGATGTTGGCCAGTATCGGCGCGTCGAGGCGCTCGCAGAAGGCGCGGTAATCGTCCAGCGTGTGCACGGCCTCGGCGAAGATGGCGTCGGCGCCGGCCTCCAGACAGGCGTTGGCACGCTCGATGGCGGCCTCCAGCCCTTCCTTCTGGAAGGCGTCAGTGCGGGCGATCAGGTAGAAGTCCGGATCGAGGCGCGCGTCGGCGGCGGCCTTGATACGGTCGACCATCTCCTGCTGGGAGACGATGGCCTTGTTGGGCCGGTGCCCGCAACGCTTCTGGGCCACCTGATCCTCCAGATGCACGGCGGCGACGCCGGCACGCTGCATCTCCTTGACCGTACGGGCGATGTTGAAGGCCCCGCCCCAGCCGGTATCGATGTCCACCAGCAGCGGCCGATCGGTGGCGCCGCAGATGCGGTGGGCGTCCTCGACCACGTCGTTCATGGTGGTCATGCCGAGATCCGGCAGGCCGAAGGAGGCGTTGGCCACGCCGCCGCCGGACAGGTAGATCGCCGGATGGCCGACGCGTTCGGCCATCATCGCGGTGTAGGCATTGACGGTGCCGACGATCGGCAGCGGCCGACTGGCCTCGAGGGCGGCGCGGAAACGGGCGCCGGGCGTCGCTTGTGTCATGGGTTTCTCCGGTCGGTGGCGGCGGCCTGGGAAGCGGCCGACTGTTCCTGTTCGAGGACGGCGGCGTAGCGCTCGACGACGTTCTCCCGCGAGGCGCTGACGTGGCGCCGCATCAACAGCTCGGCGAGCTCGGCGTCGCCGGCCTCGATGGCATCGACGATGCGGTGGTGCTCGACGAAGGCCCGCTGTGGACGCGAGCCGCTGGCGCTGAACTGGGTGCGATACAGCCGCACCAGGTAGTAGAGGTCATCGCACAGCATGCCCATCAGCATCCTGTTGTGGCTGCCCTGAACGATGCGGTAGTGGAAGTCCAGATCGCCCTCGCGCTGGTAGTAGGCCTCGCCGCGGCTCAGGTCGCTCTGGCGCTCGTGAAGCGCCAGCACCTCGCGCAGCCCGGCGATCTCCTCGGGCGTCATGTGTTCGGCGGCGATCCGCGCCGCCATGCTCTCCAGCGCCTCGCGCACGTCGAACAACTCGAGCAGTTCCTGGATGGAGAGCTTCACCACCCGAGCCCCTACATGCGGGACCCGCTCGATCAGGCGGTGCGCCTCGAGGCGACGCATCGCCTCGCGCAGCGGCCCGCGGGAGATGCCATAGGCCCGCGACAGTCCCGGCTCGGTAATCTTGCTGCCGGGCGGCAGCTCGCCACGCACGATGGCATCCTGCAACTGCTGGAAGACCCGCTCCGCCAGGGTGCGGACCTCGGGAACGTTGGCCGGTGATGTCTGGGCGTTGGTCATGGTAATTGTCGACAATCAAGGGGTGTAAGCACTCTAGCCAGTGCCGTCTCAGGGGTCAATACGCCTCATGATCGCACTTATCCCCCTTTGGTTGTAAACAACCTGACGGAACGCCCCGTCGAGCGGCGGCCTCCACGGCGCCCCGTCGACGCTCGGCCGCGCGGTGACGGGACAAAGCCCTTCTTGGCGCCTAGAATGTGCCGCCTGACGAGGGAAACCGCATCGATGACATCACCACTCGAGATCACCCCCTACCCCTATCGGGACTCGCCCCTGGACGCCTTCGCCGCCCTGCGCCACCGGCCCCACGCCGTGCTGCTCGACAGTGGCCGTCCGGCCGCACCGGGCGGCCGCTACGACATCCTCTCCTGCGACCCGCTTAGCGTACTGGAGGTCGACGCCGAGGGCCGCAGCCACGTCGATGATGCGCCCGCGGACCTGTCGCCCTTCGAGGCCCAGCGCGCGCTGCTCGAGCGGCTGCCCCGGGACGTGCCCGACAGCGAGCTGCCCTTCCTCGGCGGACTGATCGGTTATTGGAGCTACGACCTCGGCCGCTGCCTGGAGCCGATTCCCGGCCGCGCCCAGCCCGCGGCCGAGCTGCCGGCGGCTCGGGTCGGCCTCTACGACTGGGCGCTGATCCAGGATCACGAGCGCTGCGAGGCCTGGCTGGTCGCCACGCCGGAACGCCGCGCCCAGGCGCTGGGCTGGCTCGACGCGACGGCCGAGCGCCAGGATGACGACGCGTTCCGCCTGACCGGCGACTTCACGGCGGCGATGAGCCGGGACGACTATCTGGCACGCTTCGATGCCGTGCAGCGCTACATCCGCGCCGGCGACTGCTACCAGATCAACCTCGCCCAACGACTCAGCGCGCCCTACGAAGGCGACCTGTGGACGGCCTATCGCCGCCTGCGTCGGGCCACGCCCACGCCCTTCTCCGGCTTCCTCGAATGGGGAGAGCAGGCGATCCTGTCGATGTCGCCTGAGCGCTTCCTGCACTGCGCCGAGGGCCGAGTGGAAACGCGCCCGATCAAGGGCACCCGGCCGCGCGGCGCCACGCCGGAAGAGGACCGCCGTCTGGCGGAGGAACTCACGACGAGCGTCAAGGATCGCGCCGAGAACGTGATGATCGTCGACCTGCTGCGCAACGACCTGGGACGGGTATGCCGCCCCGGCACGGTGCGAGTGCCCCAGCTGTGCGGGCTGGAAAGCTATGCCAACGTCCATCACCTGGTCAGCGTGGTGATCGGCGAGCTGGCCGAGCAGCACTCGCCCCTGGCGCTGCTGGCCGCCGCCTTCCCCGGCGGCTCGATCACCGGCGCCCCCAAGGTACGCGCCATGCAGATCATCGACGAGCTGGAGCCCTCGGCGCGCAGCGCCTACTGCGGCAGCCTCGGCTACGTCGACGTGCGCGGCCACATGGACACCTCCATCGCCATCCGCACCGCCGTGGCCGACCGCGGCCGGCTGCACCTGTGGGGCGGCGGCGGCCTGGTGGCGGACTCCGAGGGCGAGGCGGAATACACCGAGACCCTGGACAAGATCCGCCACCTGATGGCGGCGCTGAGCGATCCGGCCTGACCGCGCCCGGACACTCCGCGGCCACGCCGGTCAAACAGTCCGCCATGGAATAAGAAAAACACGCTTTTAATTCTTAGCGGAATAAATATCCAAGCAATCGGTATTGGGGCCGCTCATGGCGGCTCTGCTAGGGTAGCGTCATCGAGAACACCATCATTCTTGGAGGCGCTCATGGAGCCGCAACTCGACGCCATCAACCGCGACCTGGGCCAGGACCCCGAAGCCCTGGTCCGCTGGGCCCTGGAACAGGGCGCCCGACCGATCGTCACCACCAACTTCCGTCCCTTCGAGGCGGTGATCCTGCACATGGTCAGCCAGGTGCGGCCGGACATTCCGGTGGTGTGGATGGACCACGGCTACAACACCGAGGCCACCTACCGCTTCGCCGACGCCGTGGTGAAACAGCTCGGCCTCAACCTGGTCAGCTACATCCCGCGTCGCACCCGGGCGCACCGCGAGGCCGTCGAGGGCCCCATGCCGGGCATCGACGACCCGCGCCACGCGGCCTTCACCGAGGAGGTCAAGCTCGAGCCCTTCAATCGCGCCCTGAGCGAGATGGCCCCGGACGTCTGGTTCACCGCGCTGCGCGCCGAGGACACCCCGGAACGCGCCAAGATGGATCCGGTCAGCCGCAACGCCGACGGCCTGCTGAAGGTCGCCCCGCTGCTGCACTGGAGCGCCCGCGACATGTACCAGTACCTGGAAGCCCACGGCCTGCCCAACGAGTTCGACTACTTCGACCCCACCAAGGTGGAAGAGAAGCGCGAGTGCGGCCTGCACCTGCAGCATTGAGCCGACGCTGAAACGCAAGACGCCGGCGCCCGTCCTCTGGACGGGCGCCGGCGTTCTCTTTCCGTGTACGGGCCGGGCCGCCCCGGGTCAGCGCACCGGCAGCACGATGTCGTCGAACAGCGCCTGCTCGTGGCGCGGCCCGGCGGCCAGGGCCGCATCGACCAGTGCCCGGTCCAGGTGATCGGCGAAGCCCTGCAGGAAGTCGTACATGAAGCTGCGCATGAAGGTGCCGCGGCGGATGGCGATCTTGGTGGTGGAGCTCTCGAACAGATGGCTGGCATCCAGCGCCACCAGGTCGTCGTCGAGTTCCGGATCCACCGCCATGTGGGCGACGATGCCCACGCCCATGCCGAGGCGCACGTAGGTCTTGATGACGTCGGCATCGGCGGCCGTCAGCACCACGTTGGGCGTGAGCCCTTCGGCGCGGAAGGCATCATCGAGCTGCGAGCGCCCGGTGAAGCCGAACACGTAGGTCACCAACGGGTGCTCGGCCAGCGCCTCCAAGGTCAACGACTCCAGCGAGGCCAGCGGATGCCCCTTGGGCACCAGCAGGCAACGGTTCCAGCGATAGCAAGGCAGCAGCACCAGGTCGTTGAACAGCTCCAGGGATTCGGTGCAGATGGCGAAGTCGGCCTGTCCCTCGCTGACCATCTGGGCGATCTGCTTGGGCGTGCCCTGCTGCATGTGCAGGGCGACGTCGGGATACCGGCGGGTGAACTCGCGAATCACCGGCGGCAGCGCGTAGCGCGCCTGGGTATGAGTGGTGGCGATGGACAGGCTGCCACGCCGCTCGTCGCTATGCTCCTGGGCGACGTGCTTGATATTCTCGGTGAGGCGCAGCACCTGGCCGGCCAGGTCGATGATCGCCTGCCCCGCCGGCGTGACCCGGGTCAGGTGCTTGCCGCTACGGGCGAAGATCTCCACGCCCAGCTCGTCCTCCAGCAGGCGAATCTGCTTGGAGATGCCCGGCTGCGAGGTATAGAGGCTCTGGGCGGTGGCTGAGACGTTGAGGTTGTGACGCGAGACTTCCCAGATGTATTTCAGCTGCTGGAGCTTCATGCGCGCGTCTCCCCCTGGCTCATCCGGCCTTTAAAAGACCAATGCGAAATAAGAATATCATCCATAATTACTTTATAGCATAGCAAGCCGGGCGACACACGCCCGTCGACGTGGCGAGGTTCCGATACGCGAGATTTGCCAGCATCCTAACCGACCGCTAACATCGAGCCACCTAGCATGCCTGAGAGCATGCCCAGACCATCCGCGCACGATGCGCTACGTAGTAATTGGAGAATCCCCATGGCCAACAACGTCGATGTCACCAATGCCAACTTCGAGCAGGAAGTCCTCAACGCCGAGACCCCGGTGCTGCTGAAGTTCTGGGCGCCCTGGTGCGGCCCCTGCAAGGTCATGGCACCGGTGGTCGACGAGGTCGCCGAAGAACGCGACGGCAGCCTCAAGATCGTCAGCATCAACGTGGATGACGCCCCGGAGATCGCCGCCGAACAGGGCGTGCGCGGCGTGCCCACCGTGATGCTGTTCAAGTCCGGCGCCAAGGTCGCCTCCCTGGTCGGCGCCCAGTCCAAGTCACAGCTGACCCAGTTCATCGATCAGAACGCCTGATCGATCGACGCAAGGCTGCGGTCTCCACGACGTCCCGGCTCCGGCCGGGGCGTCGTCGTTTCGGAGAGTCAGTCGGCGTTCGTCTTCCCCTTCACCTTGTCGCGCTCGGAGGGCGGGCGATTGGCCGTCTCGAGGGGCGCGCTGCCCGAGCCCAGCAGATGGGCGATCCAGCGTGTCTGGGGATGGCTGTCCAGCGCGATCTTCAGGGTCATGGTCAACACCACCGACAGCAACATGCCCACCGCCCCGAAGATCCAGCCCCACACCACCAGCGACAGGAAGGCGACGAAGGTCGAGAGCCCCAGCGCCCGCCCCATGACCCGCGGCTCGACCAGGTTGCCGAGCACGAAGTTCACGCCCAGGTAAGCACCGCTCAGCATCACCGCCTTGAACATACCACCGTCCGGCGACACCAACAGCAGCAGCACCGGCGGCACCGCGGCGATGGCCGAGCCGATGTTGGGGATATAGTTGAGGGCGAAGGCCAGCACCGCCCACAGCAGTGGGAACTCGACCCCGATCAGCTTGCAGGCCAGCCAGATCAGCGCCCCGGTGGCCAGGCTGATGACCGTCTTCACCGCCAGGTAGCGCTTCAGCGTCATGCTGAATTCCTGGAACCGGCGCAGACTCGGCGCCGGGTTGACCAGCGCCCGAGACACCTTGTCGCGGAAGTTCAGCGTCTCGAACAGCAGGAACATCACCAGCAGCGCCACCACCACGCTCTGCATCATCAGATTGCCGACCTGACCGAGCAGCGCCGGGATCCAGTCGCCGAGCTGCTGGGCATCCACCAGCTCGGCCAGCCGGTCGGTGTCGATGGCCAACCCCAGGCTGGCGAGGCCGTCGAGCAGGCTCAGGTAGTACTGATTGAGCTTCTCCTCTATGCCCGGCAGGGCATCGACGAAGGTGCCGACGCTGTTGACCAGCAGCAGGCCCAGCAGCGACAGCAGTCCACCGATCACCACCAGCGTCAGCCACACCGAGAGCCGCAGCCCGAGCCCCAGGCGATTCAGCCAGTGAACCGGTCCGGTGCACACCACCGCGATGAACACCGACAGCAGCAAGGGCACCAGCAGGCTGGAGCCGACCCGCATCCCGGCGACGATCACCACCAGGGCGGCCAGCGCCAGCGTCAGGTTAAGGGGTATGCTGCTCGGGGTATCGTTCTCGGGTGCCGCCATGCCGCCCACTCCGCCATAGAAAAGACCGCCATCATGACGCCTGGCGCCTCGGCGCACAACGCGGCGGAAAGCCGTCAACGTGCAAGCTCTAAGGAAACCGCCGACACCAAGGAACCCGGGCAATGCTGACGGCTCAAAGCGAACGAACCCATCGCCGATAAGGAAAGTCTCATGCGCCACGTTCGTCGCACCGTCCGCGGTCTCCCCCCTGCCCGCCTCTCGGGCGGCCTGCTCGCCCTGGCCCTCGCCACCCTGCCGATGACCGCCGCCGCCAATGGCCAGCCCGCGCCGCATCGCCTCGACGTCCAGGCCCGCGCCGAAGTCGAGGTGGTGCCGGACCAGGCCACGCTCAGCTCCCGGCTGTGGGAGCGCACCCCGGCCATCGCCCAGCGCGACGCCAGCGGCGGCGATGCCCTGGCGCTGAGCCAGGCTCGCAGCCGGCTCGAGGAGCGCGCCGCCACGCTGATCCAGGCGCTCGAGGCGGCCGGCGTCGATCGCGATGCCATCAGCGCCGGCTCGCTACGCGTGCAGCCCGAGATGATTCGCGAATCCAGCGGCCCCGACGGCGAGACCGAGACGCTCTCGCGCACCCGCCTCGAACGACCCATGGAAGTCGAGATCCACGAACTCGACCGGCTGCCGACGATTCTCGACGCCCTCACCGAGGCCGGCGTCGACGCCCTCGACGGCGTCACCTACGACCTCGCCGATCGCGACGCGGCCACCGACGAGGCCCTGAACCAGGCCCTTCAGCGTGCGAAGCACAAGGCCGAGCTGATGGCCGGCACCCTCGACGTCGAGCTGGGCGACGTGCTGTCGGTCAGCGAGAACCAGGCGCCGGTGTTCCAGCCGCGGATGATGGCGATGAGCGCCGATGCGCGGGAAAGCGGCGGCGCCACCGAGTATCGCCCCGGCACTCTCTCCATCGACGCCGCGGTCAGCGTCAGCTGGGAGATCGAGGGCGGCCAGGAATAAGCGGCACGCCTGCCCCGACGAAAAAGAAAGCCCCGAAGGCGAAACCTTCGGGGCTTTCTCGTGGCTCGGCGCCTGCCGCTGGGGGCTTAGACGTTGATCGTCTCGACGCCGCCCATGTAGGGCCGCAGCGCCTCGGGCACCGTGATCGAGCCGTCGGCGTTCTGATGGTTCTCCATTACCGCGATCAGGCAGCGGCCCACGGCCAGGCCGGAGCCGTTGAGGGTGTGCAGCAGCCGCGGCTTCTTCTCGTCGGGATGACGGAAGCGGGCCTGCATGCGACGGGCCTGGAAGTCCTCGCAGTTGGAGACCGAGGAAATCTCGCGGTAGGTGTCCTGGCTCGGCAGCCAGACTTCCAGGTCGTAGGTCTTGGCGGCGCCGAAGCCCATGTCGCCGGTGCACAGGGTCACCACGCGGTACGGCAGCTCCAGCGCCTGCAGCAGCGCCTCGGCGTGGCCGCGCATCTCCTCCAGGGTGTCGTAGCTGGTCTCGGGCTCGACCAGCTGCACCATCTCGACCTTGTCGAACTGGTGCTGGCGGATCATGCCACGGGTATCGCGGCCGTGAGAGCCGGCCTCGCTGCGGAAACACGGCGTGTGCGCGGTCAGGCGCATCGGCAGCCGCTTGTGCTCGAGGATCTCGTCGCGGGCGAAGTTGGTCAGCGGCACCTCGGCGGTGGGGATCAGGCGATAGCCGCGCTCGTCCTCCAGGCGGAACAGGTCCTCGCCGAACTTGGGCAGCTGGCCGGTCCCGTATAGCGAGTCGTCGTTGACCATGTAGGGGACGTAGCACTCCTCGTAGCCGTGCTCGAGGGTCTGCTTGTCGAGCATGAACTGCGTGAGCGCACGGTGCAGGCGGGCGATGGTGCCGCGCATCACCGCGAAGCGGGCGCCGGTCAGCTTGGAGGCCAGATCGAAGTCGAGCTGGCCGGTCCGGGCGCCCAGGTCCACGTGGTCGCGGACCTCGAAATCGAAGCTGCGCGGCGTGCCCCAGCGGTGCAGCTCGACGTTGTCGTCCTCGCTCGCGCCCTGGGGCACGCTCTCGTGGGGCAGATTCGGCAGGCCGCTGATCTGCTCGTCCCACTCGGCCTGCAGCTCGGCCAGGCGCGCCTTGGCGGCGTCCAGGCGCTCGCCCAGGTCGCTGACCTCGTCGAGCAGCGGCTGAATGTCCTCGCCGGCGGCCTTGGCCTTGCCGATCGCCTTGGACCGGGTGTTGCGCTCGTTCTGCAGGCGCTCGGTCTCGGCCTGGAGCTCCCGGCGCCGGGATTCGAGGTCGGCGAGACGAGCGGTGTCGAGGGCAAAGCCCCGGGTGGCCAGTCGTTGGGCGACCATCTCGAGGTCGCCGCGCAGCAGTTTGGGATCGAGCATGGAATCCGGTCCGTCGCAGTCGGTGAAATCAACAAACGCAAGGCGACCATTGTAGGCAAAAGCCCGCCCCGGCGCCACGCGCCAGGATGCGTGTTGCGGCCCGTCGCGGTACAGTAGGGTTTCCTTCTCCCCCTGCCCCGCGCGGCAGCGACAGCGACCGAAAAACGCCATGATCGCCAGACTGGACACCGGGCGCCTCAGCGCCTCCGACCGTTCCGACGCCCCCTACCTGCACTTTCTCGAGGCCCTCGCGGACGCCGGCTTCGAGGGCGAGATCGCCCCCGACTACGCCAACCGCACGGTGCTGGCCACCGACAATTCGATCTACCAGCGCCTGCCCCAGGCGGTCATCTATCCGAAGAATGCCACCGACCTGGAGCGCCTGGCCCGGCTGGCCGCCCGCGACGAGTTTCGCCGGGTGGCACTCGCCCCGCGCGGCGGCGGCACCGGCACCAACGGCCAGTCGCTGACCGACGGCCTGGTGGTCGACGTCTCGAAGCACATGACCGCCATCCTCGACATCGACGTCGAGGCCCGCCGGGTGCGCGTCCAGGCCGGCGTGGTCAAGGACCAGCTCAACGCCGCGCTCAAGCCCCACGGGCTGTTCTTTGCCCCGGAGCTCTCCACCTCCAACCGCGCCACCCTCGGTGGCATGATCGCCACCGATGCCAGCGGCCAGGGCAGCTGCGAGTACGGCAAGACCCGCAACCACGTGCTCGAACTCGACAGCGTGCTGCTCGGCGGCGAGCGCCTGGTCACCCGCCCGGTGGACGACGACGAACTCGAGGCGCTGTGCCAGCGCGACGACGCCGTGGGCCGGGTGCACCGCATGGCCCGCGAGATCATCGACACCGAGCGCGAACGCATCCGCGAGACCTTCCCGCCGCTCAACCGCTGCCTGACCGGCTACGACCTGGCGCACCTGCGCACCGAGGACGGCAAGTTCGATCTCAACAGCGTGCTGTGCGGCGCCGAGGGCTCGCTGGCCTTCACCAGCGAGGCGGTGCTCAACGTGCTGCCGATCCCGAAGCATTCGACCCTGGTCAACGTGCGCTACGCCGGCTTCATGGACGCCCTGCGCGACGCTCGGGCCCTGATGTCCAGCAGTCGCTCTTCACCAGAGCAGCCGCAGGCGCGCCCCACCTCCATCGAGACGGTGGACGACAAGGTGCTGGGCCTGGCCCAGCAGGACTTCGTGTGGGACAGCGTCGGCGAGTTCTTTCCTGACACCGGCGACACGCCGACCCACGGCATCAACCTGGTCGAGTTCAACGACGACGATCCCGAGCGTCTGGCCGCGCGGGTCGCGTCTTTCTGCGCGCACCTCGCCGAGGACGACAGCGTCATCCGGCTGGGCTACACCCAGGCCGTGGGCCGCGAAGCGATCACCCGGGTCTACGGCATGCGCAAGCGCGCCGTGGGCCTGCTCGGCAACGTCCAGGGCGAGAAGCGCCCGCTGCCCTTCGTCGAGGACACCGCGGTGCCGCCTGAGCATCTGGCCGACTACATCGCCGAGTTCCGCGCCCTGCTCGACGCCCGCGGCCTGGCCTACGGCATGTTCGGCCACGTCGACGCCGGCGTGCTGCACGTGCGCCCGGCGCTGGACATGAAGGACCCGGCCCAGGAAGCGATGATCCGCGAGATCTCCGACGAGGTCGCCGCGCTGACCCAGAAGTACGGCGGCCTGCTGTGGGGCGAGCACGGCAAGGGTGTGCGCTCGGAATACGCGCCGGCCTTCTTTGGCCCGCTCTACCCGAGCCTGCAGCGGCTCAAGGGCGCCTTCGACCCGCATAACCAGCTCAACCCGGGCAAGATCGCGACGCCGCTCGCTCTTTCCAAGCCGCCCGAAGACGCGGCGCCATCTATCCCGCCCGAAGACGCGGCGCCATCTATCCCGCCCGAAGACGCGGGTAGGGCCCAGGCTTCCGCTTCCGAGCCGACAACGCCGAGCGACGACGAGCAGGCCGTGAAGTGGGTCGACCCGGACCTGCTGGCCATCGACGGCGTGCCGACCCGCGGCCAGCATGACCGCCGCATCGACGAACGGGTCTGGCAGGCCCACGGCGACGCCGTCTACTGCAACGGCAACGGCGCCTGCTACAACTACGATCCCGACGACGCCATGTGCCCGTCGTGGAAGGCCACCCGCCAGCGCATCCACTCGCCCAAGGGCCGCGCCAGCCTGATGCGCGAATGGCTGCGCCTGCAGGGCGAGGCCGGCGTCGACGTGCTCGAGGCCTCGCGCGACGCCCGACGCGGCGGCGCCTTGGGCGCGCTCAAGGCCTTCCCCGGCAAGCTGAAGAACACCCTGGCCAAACGCCGCGGCGAGGACGACTTCTCCCACGAGGTCTACGACGCCATGGCGGGCTGCCTGGCCTGCAAGTCCTGCGCCGGCCAGTGCCCGGTGAAGGTCAGCGTGCCGACCTTCCGCTCGCAGTTCCTCGAGGTCTATCACGGCCGCTATCTGCGTCCGCCCCGCGACTACCTGATCGGCGGTCTGGAGTTCATGATGCCGGCGCTGTCCCGCATCGCGCCGCTCTACAACGCCGCCCTGGACAGCCGCTGGGTCAGCCGCCTGCTGGCCGGTCCCGTGGGCATGGTCGACAGCCCCAAGCTGTCCCGGGCGCGCCTGGACAAGCAGCTCACGGCCTGGGGCGTGGCGCCGGCCACGCCGACCACCCTCGGCCGGCTCACCGAGACGCAGAAGGCCAACAGCGTGGTGCTGGTGCAGGACGCCTTCACCAGTCACTTCGAGTCCCGGCTTGTGATGGACGTGGTCGAGCTGCTCGAGCGCCTCGACGTGCGGGTGTTCGTCGCGCCCTTCTCACCCAACGGCAAGCCGCTGCACGTGCAGGGCTTCCTTGGCGCCTTCGAGCGCACCGCCGAGAAGCAGGCCGAGCGCCTGCGGACGCTGGCCGAGTTCGGGGTGCCGCTGGTCGGCATCGACCCGGCGATGACCCTGACCTACCGCCAGGAGTACGTGAAGGCGCTGGGCGCCGACGCCGTGCCCGAGGTACAGCTGCTGCCCGAATGGCTGAGTGAGCGGCTGGCCGAGCGAGCGCCCGAGCTGGCACCGCAGGGCGCCAGCCTCGACGATCCCGGCTACCGGCTGCTCGCCCATTGCACCGAGAAGACCAACGCCCCGGGCACGCCCAAGGCCTGGCAGCGGCTGTTCGCCGCCTTCGGCCTCGAGCTCGAGGTGGTCGCCACCGGCTGCTGCGGCATGTCCGGCACCTACGGTCACGAGGCACGCAACCTCGAGACCTCGAAGACCATCTACGCCCAGTCCTGGCAGCCGAAGGTCGAGGACCCGGCCAACGCCGGCCGGCTGCTGGCCAGCGGCTACTCCTGCCGCAGCCAGGCCAAGCGCCTCTCGGATGCCGCCCTGCCCCATCCGCTGCAGGGGCTTCTGAGCGCCATCAGGCGGGCCACCTGAAGGCGGCCTTCACTCCACCCGGCCCGGAGGCGAGACCATGTCACGCACGCTGATCGTCATCGGCCTGCTGCTGTTCGCCGCCGGGCTGCTGTGGCCCTGGCTCGGTCGGCTGCCCCTGGGGCAGCTGCCGGGCGATATCCTGATCCGCCGCGGCCACACCACCTTCTACGTTCCCCTCACCAGCATGCTGCTGATCAGCGCCATACTGACGCTGCTGCTGTGGCTTTTCCGACGTTGACGCGTTATCGACGTTATTCATCGCTTCCATCGATTGCATGTCGGGGCCGGCGACGCTAGGCTGCGCGCCCTTTAACCCAACCCTGACGAGAGAGCGAACGACCATGGAGCATGCCGGTTTCGACCTGGCGATGATCGGCCTGCTGGCGCTGATCTGCCAATGGCTCGCCTGGCAGCTGAAGCTGCCCGCCATCCTGACGCTGCTGGTTGCCGGCATCGCCGCCGGCCCGGTCACGGGTCTGCTGAACCCCGATGCGCTGTTCGGCGACCTGCTGTTCCCGCTGGTCTCGCTGGCGGTGGCGGTGATCCTGTTCGAGGGCAGCCTGACGCTGAACTTCCGCGAGCTCGGCGGCCACGGACGCACGGTGCGCCGGCTGGTGACCTGGGGCGCGCTGATCACCGGCGTCATCGCCACCGTGGCCGCCCGGCTGCTGCTGGACCTCTCCTGGGAGATGGCCAGCGTGCTGGGGGCGCTGCTGGTGGTCACCGGCCCCACCGTGATCCTGCCGATGCTGCAGACGCTGCGCGCCCGCGAGCACCTGACCCAGATCCTGCGCTGGGAAGGCATCCTGATCGATCCCATGGGCGCCATCGGCGCGGTGCTGGTCTACGAGTTCGTGGCCCTGGGCGCCGGCGGCGAGGCGGCCACCCAGACGTTGATGGTGTTCGCCCAGACGGCGCTGATCGGCTTCGGCCTCGGCATCGCCGGCGGCTGGTGCTGGGGCCTGGTGCTTCGGCAGCACTGGCTGCCCCACCAGCTGCACAGCTTCGGCACCCTGATGCTGATGCTGACGCTGTTCACCGTCTCCAACCAGCTGTTCCACGAGTCGGGGCTGCTCACGGTGACGGTGATGGGTGTATGGATGGCCAACATGCGCGGCGTACCGACCCGCCCCATCATCGAGTTCAAGGAAACCCTCTCGGTGCTGCTGATCTCGGGGCTCTTCCTGCTGCTCGCCGCGCGGCTCACCGTGGAGCAGCTGGCGCTGCTGAGCTGGCCGACCTGGATCTTCCTGCTGGTGCTGGTGGGCGTCGCCCGGCCGCTGTCGGTCTGGCTGTGCACCCTGGGCAGCAACCTGGCATGGCGCGAGAAGGCGCTGCTGGCGTTCATCTCGCCGCGCGGCATCGTGGCCGCCGCGGTGGCCTCGCTGTTCGCCCTGCGCCTCGAGGAGGAAGGCATGCCCGGGGCCGAGATGCTGGTGCCGGTGACCTTCCTGGTGATCATCAGCACCGTGGTCAGCCAGAGCCTGCTGTCGCGCCCCCTGGCCCGCTGGCTGGGCGTGCAGCGCCCCTCACCCAACGGCGTGCTGATCATCGGCGCCAACGCCGTGGCACGCCAGCTGGCCTGCAAGCTACGCGACGCCGGCGTCAGCGTGGTACTGGCCGACAGCAGCTGGGACGCCATCCAGCTGGCCCGCAACGAAGGCCTGACCACCTACTACGGCGACCCGCTCTCCGAGCACGCCGCTCAGCACCTGGAGCTCAGCGGCATCGGCTACCTGCTGCCGCTCTCGCCGTACCGGGAGCTCAACGACCTGGCGGCGCTGCACTTCGAGCACCTGCTGGGCCGCGATCGGGTCTTCCGCCTGGCGGTGGACGAGGGCCGTCGTGGCAACCGCCCCCAGGGCCAGGCGCTGGATCATCTGCCGCTGCTGTTCGGCCGCGACGTCACCTTCGCCAAGCTGTCGCGCCTGGTGGCGGAAGGTGGCGAAGTGCGCCTGGAGCGCTGCGGCGAGAAATTCCGCATGGAACCGCTGCGGCAGGGACACGCCGGCCGCTGGCTGCCGATGATCTGCATCGGCCCCGCCGGACGGCTGCGCCTGGCGACGGCCGAGACCGGCCTGTCGCCCAAACGCGGCGACACCCTGATCAGCCTGGTCTACGCCGACTCGCCCAAGCACTCGCTGCAGACGGTCGCCAGCCCGATCTAGTCGCGCTCGTCGCCTGCACGGATGCAGCGGGGCCGCCCAGATGGGCGGCCCCGCTGCGTTATCGGCCGGCTTCAGACTTACCCTGCGGGGCTGGGCCTGGTGTCGGTCTCGGCATCAGTGCCGCCGCTGGCCTCGAGGCTCTCCTCGGCGTCCGCCACCAGCGCGAACTCCTCCTCGGCGGTCTTCGCCACCAGGGTGTTCCTGCTGTACAGGAAGAAGTAGGCCGCACCGAGTGCGAACAGCCCCAGGGTGTAGAGGAAGGCCCGCGGATCGAAGGCATACACGCCGGACAACGCCACCAGCGACAGCACCAGGGCCACGCCGGAGGTCAGGATGCCGCCGGGCGTCCTGTAGGGGCGCGCGAGCTCCGGGCGCTTCACGCGCAGCAGGATATGGCTCAGCGCCATCAGCGCGTAGGACACGGTGGCGCCGACCACGGCCATGCCCAGGATCAGGTCACCCTCGCCGCTCAGCGAGACCAGGAAACCGAACACGCCCGGCACCACCAGCGCCCAGGTCGGTGCCTTGCGGCGACTGGTCAGCGACAGCATCTTCGGCAGGTACCCGGCCCGGGACAGGGCGAAGACCAGGCGACTGTAGCCGTAGATGATCGAGAAGAAGGAGGCAACCAGCCCGGCCAGGCCCAGCACGTTGACCAGAGTGGCCAGCGTCGGATGATCGGCGGCCTTGAGTGCGTCGACCAGCGGCACGCCGCTCGCGCCGATGGCGCCGGCCCCGGCGGCCCCTGCCAGCAGCACCACCACCAGCACCGCCGTGACCAGCAGGAACAGCATCGCGCCGATGATGCCGCGGGGCACATCACGGGCCGGGTTCTTGGCTTCCTCGGCGGCCAGCGGTACGCCCTCCACCGCCAGGAACAGCCACATGCCGAACGGCAGCGCGGCCCACACCCCGGCCCAGCCGAAGGGCAGGAA
This sequence comes from Halomonas halophila, assembly GCF_030406665.1. Taxonomy (NCBI): domain Bacteria; kingdom Pseudomonadati; phylum Pseudomonadota; class Gammaproteobacteria; order Oceanospirillales; family Halomonadaceae; genus Halomonas; species Halomonas halophila. The sequence goes on from NZ_CP129121.1 coordinate 2,660,312, forward strand.
GGCGCTGGCGCCGGCGGCATCGCTGGGCGCGATGTCGAACAGGTTGCTGGCATCGAAGACGCCGAACAGTGCCAGCGCGGTGGCCAGGATGGCGAACACCGCCAGGCCACTGATCACCATCATCACCTTGAGCGCCTCGCCGGCGCCGGTCAGATGGATGCCGATGAACACCGCGTAGAACAGCGCGTAGATCGCGGGGCCGTTGAGCCCCAGCAGCTCCTCCACCGCGGCGCCGATGAAGATGACGATGGCCGCCGGCGCCAGGGCATATTCGATCAGCACCGCCAGGCCGGTCAGGTAGCCGCCGGCCGGGCCCATCGCCTGGCGGGCGAAGCTGTAGCCGCCGCCGGCGGCGGGAATCGCCGCCGACATCTCGGCCAGCGACAGCACCAGGGCGAAGTACATCAGGCCCATCAGGCCGGCGGCGATGACGAAGCCGCCCCAGCCCGCCTCGGCGATGCCGAAGTTCCATCCGGCGAAGTCGCCGGAGATCACATAGGACACGCCGAGGCCGGCCAGCAGCAGCCAGCCGGCGCTGCCCTTCTTCAGCTGTCGTTTGGCCAGGTAGTCCTGGTCCAGGGTCGCGTCGTTCATCGGGTCACCTTTGCGCTGTTGTTATGAAATCGCGATGTGATGTCGGTCGTGAGGTTGCGGTGGAGCATGGCGGGTGCGACACCCGCCGGTGTCAGGAGGTCAGGAAGTTCTGGACGCTGCCCGAGGACGCGATGACGTCGTCCTGGGTACGATCCTTGAGCTGCACGCCGGACAGGCCCCTGGCCCGGGCCTCGCGCAGCAGGTACATCAGCCGGCGGCTGGCCTCGTCGAAGACGAAGCCCGCCGGACGCACGTTGGAGATGCAGTTGCGGGCGGCATCGTTGAGCCCGACCCGCGGCCCCCAGGTCAGGTAGAGGCCGAGGCTGTCCGGCGAGCTGAGCCCCGGACGCTCGCCGATCAGCACCAGCACGGCGCGGGCGTTGAGGCCCTCGCCGATCTCGTCGCCGATCGCCACCCGGCCCTGCTCGACCACCGTCAGCGGCGCCAGCGACCAGTCCTGGTCGTCCTCGGCCAGTGCCTGGGTCAGCGCCTCGAGGAAGGGCGGCACGTTCTGCTGCACCGCCAGCGACGACAGCCCGTCGACCACGGCGATGGCCAGATCGACGGCGGGACGCGGCGCGTCGTCGGTCTCGGCCAGCCGCTCCCGGGAGGCCTCATCGAGGCGCCGACCCAGGTCCGGACGCTGCAGGTAGGTCTCGCGGTCGGCCGCCCGGCTGTGCAGGCGATGGATCGACTGACCGGTCTTCAGGCCGTCGAGGTCGCGGCACAGCGCCTCGACGTCCAGCGGCAGATGCACGGCATCCTGGGCGCGGGCATGGGCCAGCTGGAACTCCAGCGAACGCCGGGTGGGCAGGCTGGTGCCGGCGCGGCCGAGGCCGATGCGCGCGTCGGTGAACTCGCGCAGCCGATGCCAGGGGTTGTCGATGACGCCATGGGTGGGAGTCGCATCGCTCATCGCGCACCTCCCTCGGGCAGGCGGCTCAGCGGACGGGCGAAGGCGTCGGGCAGCCGGCCGCTGGGACGATGGCGGGCCACGTCCTCGAAGATCGCCATCTCGTCCAGCCAGCGTTCGAACTCCGGGGCCGGCGACAGGTCGAGCACCCGACGCGCATAGAGGGCGTCGTGGAAGGAGGTGGTCTGATAGTTGAGCATGATGTCGTCGGAACCGGGGATGCCCATGATGAAGGTGCAACCCGCCGCGCCCAGCAGGGTCAGCAGGTTGTCCATGTCGTTCTGGTCGGCATCGGCGTGGTTGGTGTAGCAGATGTCGCAGCCCATGGGCACGCCGAGCAGCTTGGCGCAGAAGTGATCCTCGAGGCCCGCGCGGATGATCTGCTTGCCGTCGAACAGGTACTCGGGGCCGATGAAGCCGACCACGGTGTTGACCAGCAGCGGCTCGAAGTGACGGGCCACGGCGTAGGCGCGGGCCTCACAGGTCTGCTGGTCGAGGCCGTGATGGGCGTTGGCGGACAGCGAGCTGCCCTGCCCGGTCTCGAAGTACATGACGTTGTCGCCCACGGTGCCACGCTGGAGGCTGCGGGCGGCGTCCCGCGCCTCGCCGAGGGTGGCGAGATCGAAGCCGAAGCTCTCGTTGGTGGCCTGGGTGCCGCCGATGGACTGGAACACCAGATCCACGGGGGCGCCCTGCTCGATCGCCTCCAGGGTGTTGGTGACGTGGGTCAGCACGCAGGACTGGGTGGGAATCGAATACTTCTGGATCACCTCGTCCATCAGCGTCATCAGCTTGATGCTCTGGGCGACGTTGTCGGTGGCCGGGTTGATGCCGATCACCGCGTCGCCGTTGCCGTAGAGCAGGCCGTCGAGGATGCTGGCGGCGATGCCGGTGGCATCGTCGGTGGGGTGATTGGGCTGCAGCCGGGTGGAGAGCCGCCCCGGCAGGCCGATGGTGTTGCGAAAGGCGGTGGTCACCCGGCACTTGCGGGCGACGAGAATGAGGTCCTGGTTGCGCATGATCTTGCTCACCGCGGCGGCCATCTCAGGAGTGATGCCGGCGCGCGCCCGGGCGATCGCCTCGGGCGTGGCGAGATCGCTCAGCAGCCAGTTGCGGAAGTCGCCCACCGTCAGGTGTCGAATCGGCGCGAAGGCGGCGGCGGCGTGAGTATCGACGATCAGGCGGGTGATCTCGTCCTCGCCGTAGGGCACCAGATGGTCCTCGAGGAAGGTAGAGAGCGGCAGCTCCGCCAGCGCCATCTGGGCCACCACCCGCTCCTCGGCGGACTCGGCGATGACGCCGGCCAGCCGGTCGCCGGAACGCGCCGGCGTGGCCTTGGCCATCAGCTCGGCGAGACTCGCGAAGTGATAGCGCCGATTTCCCAGCGTATGGTGATAGGCCTTGGCCATGAGCGTCTCCTGGTCGAGCGTTCGGGCCGCCGCGAGGCGCCGGAACGGAACGAATGTTGCTTCATGAAAGGGTAACGAGGGCGCCAAGGCCGGCGTTATCGATTTCCGGCAAAAGCCAATAGTTCAATACCAACAACAACTTACCCCATAGAGCACCGTAAAGGGCCGGGGCAGAAGGAGTGACGCCGCGTGTCACAGACGATTCGAACCGCCGAGAGCGCACCAAGGAAGTGCATGTGGGAGGCCTGGGACGCCAACGAGCACGCCCACAACCTGACGGACTGGTCCCAGGAATACGACCAGTTCGGCCAGGGCGGCTTCTACGGCCGCATCGACGAGGTCCACCTGCCGGCGATGCAGGTGTTCAAGGAATACACCAGCCATGCGCTGGGCCAGCAGTGCAACGTCTGGCCCGACTCGCTGTGGCTCGGCATTCCGGTCGACGAACGCAGCTGCCGCATCAACGGTCACGAGGTCGGCGAGCGGGAGATCATGTGCCAGCCCGGCGACCGCGACTTCGAGCTGGTGACCCCGGACGGTTTCGGCATCTACGGGCTGGTGGTCAGCCGCGAATGGCTGGTCCGGGCGGGCGGCGAGGCGGCACGCCCGCTGCTGGACGCCGATCCGGAGCGGGTGATGCGCCTGAAGCTGCCACACCGGACGCGCCGGGCCACGACCTTCCTGATCGAGCGCCTACTGGGCCTGCAGGGCGAAGGGCTCGCCCCCCAGGTGCATCAGGACATCCTCGGCCTGGCGCTGCAGGAGATCCTCCACGAGGAGACGCCCAATACCGAGCGCCCGCCCAGCTACCGTCACCGCCGCCAGGTCGTGGACGGCATCCGCGACCATCTGGAGAGCGGTGCGGCGCTGCCGGTCAGCCTCGACGAGCTGTGCGAGATCGCCCACGTCAGCCAGCGCACCCTGCGCTACAGCTTCAGCAGCATCCTCGGCATCAGCCCCATCCAGTTCCTGCGTCTGACGCGGCTCAACCGGGTGCGCCGCCGCCTGTGCGAGCCAGACACCAAGACCACGGTGAGCCAGGCGGCGGCCGACTGGGGGTTCTACCACCTGGGGCAGTTCGCCCGGGACTACCGCCGGCTGTTCAGCGAATCCCCCTCCGCCACCCTGGTCCGGCACCGCCACTGACGCAGCGGCGCGCCCTGAAACCACGACGCCCCCGGCGATGAATCGCCGGGGGCGTCGTGCTGCGTCGAAGACGCGCTAGTAGAACAGGCGGCGCAGCGCCTCGCCGGGATCGTCCTCGCGCATGAAGGCCTCGCCCACCAGGAAGCCGTGGACGTCGTGCTCGCGCATGCGCAGCACGTCGTCGCGGCTGTGGATGCCGGACTCGGTGACCACGGTGACGCCGGCGGGAATCCGCGGCAGCAGGTCCAGGGTGGTCTCGAGGCGGGTCGCGAAGGAGTGCAGGTCGCGGTTGTTGATGCCGACCAGCGACAGGTCCAGCGCCAGGGCGCGCTCCAGCTCGGCGGCATCGTGGACCTCGACCAGCACGTCCATGCCGAGCTCGGTGGCCTGGCGGTGCAGGTCCGCCAGCCGGGCGTCGTCCAGGGCGGCGACGATCAGCAGGATGCAGTCGGCACCGATGGCCCGCGCCTCGCTGACCTGGTAGCCGTGGGTGATGAAGTCCTTGCGGATCACCGGCAGCGAGCAGGCCTCCCGGGCCTCGACCAGGAAGTCCTCATGCCCCTGGAAGAAGTCGGCATCGGTGAGCACCGACAGGCAGGCGGCACCGCCCGCGGCATAGCGGGGGGCGATTTCGGCCGGACGGAAATCCTCGCGGATCACGCCCTTGGAGGGCGACGCCTTCTTGACCTCGGCGATCACCGCCGGATCGCCGTCGCGAATGCGCGCGTCCAGGGCCGTCACGAAGCCGCGCGGCGCGGACTGCAGGCCAGCCAGGCGCAGCAGCTCGTCCTCGGACACGGCCTGGCGGCGCTCGGCGACCTCGGCGTCCTTGCGCGCCAGGATGCGGGTCAGGATGGTCGGAGTAGCGTTGGATGCGGTCATCGAAGAGTCCTGAGCGGATGAGTCCCTGAATGGGCGACTACTGGGCGAAGACGCGAGTGAAGTTGGCCAGTTCCCTGAGCTTCTCGCGGGCCAGCTGGCAGTCCTGGGCGTCCTGCGCCAGGGCCACGCCTTCCTTGAGGGTATCGGCGACGTCGGCGGCATACAGCGCCGCGCCGGCGTTGAGCGCCACGATGTCCGCCGCCGGACCCTCGCCGATCAGCGCCTGCTCCACCAGCCGCAGGCTGTCCTCGGCGGTCTTCACCTTGAGGGCGTCGAGGTCGTGGCGGGCGATGCCGAAGTCCTCGGGGGCGATGGTGTACTCGTGGATCTCGCCGTCCTTGAGCTCGGCGACCCGGGTCGGCGCGGCCAGCGAGATCTCGTCGAGGCCGTCCTCGGCGCAGACCACCAGCACGTGCTCGCTGCCCAGGCGCTTGAGCACCTCGGCCATCAGCGGCACCAGCTCGGCGGAATAAACGCCGAGCAGCTGGCGGCTGGCGCCGGCCGGGTTGGTCAGCGGGCCGAGGATATTGAACAGGGTACGCACGCCCATCTCGCGCCGCGCGGTGATGGCATGGCGCATGGCGGGATGGTGGTTGGGGGCGAACATGAAGCCGACGCCCACGTCCTCGATGCAGCGCGCCACCTGGTCGGCGTCCAGATCGAGGCCGATGCCGGCCACGGCGAACAGGTCGGCGCTGCCCGACGACGACGACACCCCGCGGTTGCCGTGCTTGGCCACGTGGGCGCCGGCGGCGGCGGCCACGAAGCTCGAGGCGGTGGACACGTTGAACAGGTTGGCGCCGTCACCGCCGGTGCCAACGATGTCGACCACGTTCTCGACGTGCAGCGTGACCGGCGACATCAGCTCGCGCATCACCTGGGCGGCAGCACTGATCTCCTCGGGGGTCTCGCCCTTCATCGCCATGCCCATCAGGAAGGCGGCGATCTGGGCGTCGCTGGCCTCCCCGGTCATGATGGCGGTCATCAGCGCATGGGTCTGGTCGAAGCTGAGGTTCTCGTGGCGCATCAGGGCACCAAGGGCTTCCCGCATCTGCATGGCCGTCGTCTCCTTGTGGCAGTGTCAGCGATTCAGCGACGCTTGAGAAAGTTGGCCAGAAGCTCGTGGCCCTGGCGGGTCAGGATCGATTCCGGATGGAACTGGACGCCCTCGATGTCGAGCTCGCGGTGGCGCATGCCCATGATCAGTCCCGGCGTCACGTCGTCCGCGTCGGTCCAGGAAGTGACCTCCAGGCACTCCGGCAGGCTGTCGCGATCCACCACCAGCGAATGATAGCGGGTCACCTCCAGCGGATCCTCGAGGCCCTCGAACACGCCCTGGCCCGTGTGGCGGATGCGCGAGGTCTTGCCGTGCATCACCTGCGGGGCGCGGCCTACCCGGCCGCCGAACACCTGGCCGATGGCCTGGTGGCCCAGGCAGATGCCGAGGATCGGCAAGCGACCGGCGAAGTGGCGGATCGCCTCCATGGAGATGCCCGCCTCGTTGGGCGTGCAGGGCCCCGGCGACACCACCAGGTGGCTCGGCGCCAGCGCCTCGATCTGCTCCAGGGTGATGGCATCGTTGCGATGGGTCACCACCTCGGCGCCGAGTTCGCCGAGGTACTGCACGACGTTGAAGGTGAAGCTGTCGTAGTTGTCGATCATCAGCACGGACATGGCGATAGGTCCTGATTTCCTTGGCTTGGATTCGTGATCCGGTGATTGTTACCCAGCATCTTGCCCGGGTCGGCGCGTCGGGCTGGCCAGCCGTGCAGGGATCGATAGACACAAAAATGCCGCCCTGACGGCGGCATTTTTTTCGGTCGCAAGCGTGCCGCCCCTTCGCTCAGGAGCGCCACCACGCCATCGGGCCGAATGTCTGATCTGGTACGTTCATGGTCGTCATAGTGCTCGCCGGCGGCCGGCCGTGTCAAGACGCCCGGGGCCCGCGGTGACGGGGCCTCGCGCGCACTCCGGCGGGACTTACTCGAGATTGTCCAGGCCCCGCTCGGCCATGGCCACGGCGCGGAACAGCGCGCGCCCCTTGTTCAGGGTCTCCTGCCACTCCATCTCGGGCACGGAATCGGCCACCACGCCGGCACCGGCCTGGACGTGCAGCTCGCCATCCTTGATCACCGCGGTGCGGATGGCGATGGCGGTGTCCATGTTGCCGTGCCAGGACAGATAGCCCACGGCCCCGGAGTAGACGCCGCGCTTGACCGGCTCCAGCTCGTCGATGATCTCCATGGCGCGGATCTTCGGCGCCCCGGAGAGCGTGCCCGCCGGGAAGGTCGCGCGCAGCGCGTCCATGGCGGTCAGCCCGGGCCGCAGCTTGCCGGTGACCTGGGACACGATGTGCATGACGTGGGAATAGCGCTCGACGGCCATGTTGTCGGTGACGGTCACCGAGCCGGTCTCGCAGATGCGGCCCACGTCGTTGCGCCCCAGGTCGATCAGCATCAGGTGCTCGGCGCATTCCTTGGGGTCATTCAGCAGATCGGCCTCGAGCGCCTGATCCTCGGCCTCGGTGCGGCCGCGCACGCGAGTGCCGGCGATCGGGCGTACGGTGACCTCGCCCTCCTCGAGGCGGGTCAGGATCTCCGGCGAGGAGCCCACCACCTGATGATCGCCCAGGTCGAAGTAGAACATGTAGGGCGAGGGGTTGAGGCTGCGCAGCGCGCGGTACAAGTCCAGCGGCGGCGCCTGATAGGGGATCGACATCCGCTGGGAGGGCACGCACTGCATGATGTCACCGGCCAGCACGTATTCCTTGATCGTCTCCACCGCCGACTTGAAGCCTTCCTCGGTGAAGCCGGAGGTGAAGTGCCCCTCCTCCACCGCCCGGCCGCCGGTGCCGGGGCTGCGGGCGTCCAGGACCGCGCCGCGCAGCCGTTCCTCGAGGCGCGCCAGGCGCGCCACGGCACCCTCGTAGGCCTCGGGCTCGGCCGGATCGGCGTGGGTCCATAGCGTCAGGCGGCCCGACAGGTTGTCGAACACCACCAGGTCGTTGCAGACCATCAGCAGGATGTCCGGCACGCCGAGAGGATCGGGCTTCTCCACCCCGCGCAGGCGCGGCTCGATGTAGCGGATGGTGTCGTAGCCGAAGTAGCCCACCAGCCCGCCGTCAAAGCGCGGCTGGTCGTCGAGGCGCGGTACCTTGAAGCGTGCCTGGAAGGTCTCGATCCAGGCCAGCGGGTCCTCGACCTCGGTCACGCCCTGGGTCTCGCCGTCGACGATGTGCGTGACCTGGAAGCCGCGCACCTCGATGCGTTCCTGGCACGGCAGGCCGATGATCGAGTAGCGCCCCCACTTCTCGCCGCCCTGCACGGACTCCAGCAGGAAGGTCCAGGGCGCGTCGGCGAGCTTGAGGTAGGTGGACAGCGGCGTGTCGAGATCGGCCAGCACCTCGCGGGTGACCGGAATGCGGTTGTAGCCGTCCTCGGCCAGGGACTGGAAGCGTTCGGGGGTCATCATGGGCCCGTATCCTCGATGAAGGGTGTGCGACGGTGAAGCGACGACGGTCGCCCCGGAAGGCGCCGTTTCAGGAAGCGAGCGTCACCATCGCCAGCCGCCGAGCAGGCCGGTAGCACGGTGAAGGCGGGGAAGGGTCGAGGATACGAAAAAGGCCAGCATGATGCGGGGTTCCATCGGCAATGGCGGAATCGTATATAACGAAAAATAATCAATTATTACATCGTTATAGCGCAATTCGATTTACAGTAAACGAGTTGTGCCAGCGATTCAACCGTGGCATCCGGCCCGCTGGCCGCCACCGGTTCACCGTGGTTATAGCCGTACGGCACGGCCAGGGTGCGAAAGCCCGCCGCCCTGCCCGCAGCGATGTCATGGCGCGAATCGCCGACCATCAGGCAGCGACCGGGGGCGACGCCGAAACGCTCGGCGACGTGGGTCAGCGGCAGCGGGTCGGGCTTGCGGCGCGGCAGGCTGTCGCCGCCCAGGCACAGCGAGAAATGCCCGGCGATGCCGGTGGCCTCGAGGATCGGCGCGATGAAGTCCTCGGGCTTGTTGGTCACCAGCACCAGCCGTTGACCGCTGGCGGTGAGTCCCTCCAGCGCCTCACGCACACCGGGATACAAACGGGTTCGCGCACAGGGCGCCTCGCCGTAGCGCGCCAGGAAGCCCTCATGGGCGGTATCCAGAAACGCCGTGGCCGGCGCCTCACCAAGGGCGTCGGTGAGCGCCCGCTCCACCAGCACGCGCGAGCCGTTGCCGACCCAGTCGCGCACCTTGTCCTCACCGGGAGCGGGCAGCGCCAGGTCACTCAGGGCGGCGTCCACCGCCGCGGCGAGATCGGGCACCGAGTCCACCAGGGTGCCGTCCAGGTCGAAGGCGACCAGGGTGATGCCTTCCAGGCAGGGGTGCATGGGCGAGCCTCTCCATGTCAGGGTTAGCGTGGCCCCGCGGCCGTCGAGCACCGGCCCGGGGCACTGAAAGTAATATTACGGAAAACATAGCGCCTTTTTCCTGTCGCCCATAGGCAGGCGAAGGTCGCAGCGTTATGCTGAAACCAGCCGTTGCCGACTACAGGGCATGCCCCCTACCTCGGCCGGACGCCGACGACGCCTGCCGTGACGCCCGACCGCCGTATCGAGGCGAGCCCTGACCCGGGCAACTCTTTGCCACGTCCCTTTTATGCATTCAGTCAGGAGACTCCATGACACTACCACGCATCGTGGTGGTCGGCGGAGGTGCGGGCGGACTCGAGCTGGTGACCCGGCTCGGCCGCAAGCTCGGCAAGCGCAAGCGTGCCGAGATCGTGCTCGTCGATCGCAACCCCACCCATATCTGGAAACCGCTGCTCCACGAGGTCGCCACCGGCGCGCTGGATTCCGGCCTCGATGAAATCTCCTATCAGGGCCATGCCCGCGCCAACGGCTATCGCTTCCAGCTGGGCACCCTCACCGACCTCGACCGCGACGGCCGGACCCTGACCCTGGCCCCGGTGCTGGACGACGACGGCGAGGAGGTGCTCCCCGCCCGCACCCTGCCGTATGACGAGCTGGTGCTCTCCCTGGGCAGCGTCAGCAACGATTTCGGCACCCCCGGCGTGGCCGAGCACTGCCACTTCCTCGACAGCCCCCACCAGGCCGAGCAGTTCCGCCAGGCCATGCTCAACGCCTTCCTGCGCTACAACGCGCCGCAGGAGCCCTCGGCGAAGATGGTCGTCGGCATCGTCGGCGCCGGCGCCACCGGCGTGGAGCTGGCCGCCGAGCTCTACGGCGCCTCCGAGATGCTCAACAGCTACGGCTTCACCACCCTGGACAGCGATCATCTCGAGGTCCACCTGATCGAGGCCGCCCCCAAGGTGCTGCCCGCCCTGCCCGAGCGCATCAGCGGCGCCGTGCACGACGAGCTGGAGCGTCTGGGCGTGAACGTGCATGTCGGCACCCGGGTCACCGAGGTGAACGACGAGGCCATCATCACCGCCGACGGCGAGCGCATCGACATCGACCTGGGCGTCTGGGCGGCCGGCATCAAGGCCCCGGCGCTGCTCTCCGAACTGGGGCTCTCCACCGAGCGCAACCATCGCCTCAAGGTCGACGCCACCCTGCAGAGCCTCGACGACGAACACGTCTTCGCCTTCGGCGACTGCGCCAGCTGCCCCCAGGCGGACGGCTCCACGGTGCCGCCGCGCGCCCAGGCGGCCCACCAGCAGGCCGACCGCCTGTACAGGAACCTGCTGGCGCGGCTGGACGGCAAGCCGCTCAAGCCCTTCGTGTTCCGCGACCGTGGCTCGCTGATCTCGCTGGCCCACTTCGACGCCATCGGCAGCCTGATGCGTGGCGCCTCGGCGCGCAGCCTGTTCATCGAGGGCCACCTGGCCAAGTTCTTCTACGCCTCGCTCTACCGCATGCACCAGCGGGCGATCCACGGCACGCTGAAGACCGGCCTGATGGTCGTCGTCGACGGCCTCAACAAGTTTCTCAAGCCGCGCCTCAAGCTTCACTGAGGGGAAACACCGATTGATTGCTGCGCTCGATATCTCGGCCGCCGGCGCTGTCGATGCGTCGAACCGTCGCCATCCTCATGTAGCAGGCTACACTCCGGTGGCTGCGCTTCGGCGGCGGCCGACCTCTCATCGCTCGCGACATCAATCAGCGCTTCCCTGAAACGGAGGGACTTCTTTCCAGCCAAACGACACGGGCCCCGGCAAATTGCCGGGGCCCGTGTCGTTTCCGAGCGTTAGGCTCAGCGCTCGAGGCTCGCCTCGCCGTCCTTGTCGGGATGGTGATAGACGTGCACGTCGCGCTGCGGGAAGGGAATGCTGATGCCCTCGGCGTCGAAGCGGCGCTTGATCTCTTCGGTCATCTCCCAGTAGACGCTCCAGTAGTCCGCGGCCTTGACCCAGGGACGCACGATCCAGCTGACGGAGGAGTCGCCCATGGCGCTCATGCGGATGTTGGGCGCCGGGTCGGCCAGCACGCGAGGATCGTCGGCCACCACGCCTTCCAGCACCCGACGCACGACATCGATGTCGTCGTCGTAACCGACGCCGACCACCAGGTCCACCCGGCGGGTGTCGTGGCTGGAATAGTTGGTGATGGCGCCGCTCATCATCTGGCCGTTGGGCACGATGATCTTGCGGTTGTCCGCGGTCTTCAGCTCGGTGGTGAAGATCTGCACGTCGTCGATGGTACCGGCCACGCCGCCGGCCTCCACGTAGTCGCCGATCTTGTAGGGGCGGAAGATGATCACCAGTACGCCGGCGGCGAAGTTGGCCAGCGAGCCCTGCAGCGCCAGCCCCACCGCCAGGCCGGCGGCACCAATCACCGCGATCAGCGAGGTGGTCTGGATGCCGACCTGGCTGATCGCCGCCAGCACCACGAACACCATCAGCAGCGCGTAGAGAATGTTGCCCAGGAACTTGACCAGCAGCGGGTCGAGCTTGCCGCGCTGCATGGCCTTGATGCTGAGCGAATGCAGCAGCTTCACCACCCAGCGGCCGACCACGAAGATCGCCAGCGCCGCCACCAGATTGACGGCCAGATTCGTGCCCTGAAACTGCACGAAGTCGATGATTCCTTGAAGGTCCATAGGCTCTCCCTGTCGTGTTCGTGCCATGTCGGATGTCGCGCCGGCGCCCGGCCGGCACTATCGACACAGCCTAGGGGAAGGATTCCCCGCTTGCCTGAATGGCTCGCCGCTCGGCCAGCCAGCGGCGCTTGGCCGCGGCGGTGAGGCGCTTCATCGCCGCCTCGCGACGCAGCGCCTCGCCGTGTTCACCGATACATTCGTGATATACCAGATGCAACGGGCCCTTGCCACGCAGCGCCTTGGCGCCCCGCCCGCCGCGATGCTCGCCGAGGCGCCGTGTCACGTCGGTGGTGATGCCGGTGTAGAGGGCCCCAGCGGCCGTCTCGATCACATAGAGATGCCAGCGAGGAGCGGCCTCGTCCGTCACGCTCAGGCCTCGGCCAGGGCGCGGCGGAAGTCGGCGATGACGCCGTCGTAGCGGTTCGGGTCGGCCTCGTTGCGGGCCTTGAACACCGCCGAGCCGGCGACGAAGGTATCGGCCCCGGCGCGGGCGATCTCGGCGATGTTGTCGACCTTGACCCCGCCGTCGATCTCCAGGCGGATCGGGCGCCCCGAGGCATCGATACGCCGGCGCGCCTCGCGCAGCTTGTCGAGGGTGCCGGGAATGAACGACTGCCCGCCGAAGCCCGGGTTGACGCTCATCAGCAGCACCATGTCGACCTTGTCCATCACGTAGTCGAGATACGACAGCGGCGTGGCCGGGTTGAATACCAGGCCGGCCTTGCAGCCGCCGTCACGGATCAGCTGCAGCGAGCGGTCGATGTGCTCGGAGGCCTCGGGATGGAAGGTGATGTAGCTGGCGCCGGCATCGATGAAGTCGCCGATCAGCCGATCCACCGGCTTGACCATCAGGTGGGCATCGATGGGGGCGGTCACGCCGTGCTTGCGCAGCGCCTCGCAGACCATCGGGCCGATGGTCAGGTTGGGCACGTAGTGATTGTCCATGACGTCGAAGTGCACGATGTCGGCGCCGGAGGCGAGGACGTCGTCGACCTCCGCACCGAGGCGGGCGAAGTCGGCGGAGAGAATCGAGGGGGCTATCTGGAAGTCGGTCGTCGAATCGCTCATGGAAAGAGGGTCCTGTCGGGTCACGGTCATGTGGACGGCATTCTAACAGCATCCCGCGCCCGCGCCTGCCGCTTCTCCCCTTGCCGCCTCAGCTTGTACATCCTCTTCTTGCACCCTGTTCTTGCACCCCGGCCGCGGGCCTTCGATAGTGAAGGTTCCCCTTGCCCTCGAGACACGGAGACGTCCATGCGAATCCCCGCCCTGCCCCGTCGATCCCTGCCCTGCACCGCTTTGCCCCATCGATTTCTGCCCCGGGTCCTCGGCACCGGCGTGCTGGCCGCTGCGTTGCTGGCCCCACAGCTCGCCGTCGCCCAGTCCGCCATCCTCGAGGGCGAGCGCTTCCACCCCGAGGTCGGCGAGCGCGGCATGGTGGCGACCAGCCACTTCCTGGCCTCCGAGGTCGCCCATGACGTCTTGGCCGAGGGCGGCAACGCCGTGGACGCCGCCGTTACCGCCGGCTTCGCCCTGGCGGTCACCCAGCCGCGCTCGGGCAACATCGGCGGCGGCGGCTTCATGCTGATCTCCGACGAGGACAGCGACGAGGTGATCGCCATCGACTACCGCGAGACCGCCCCGGCCGCCGCCACCGAGACCATGTTCCAGGACGAGGACGGCAATGCCGTCGCCGAATGGTCGCGCTTCACTCATCGCGCCGCCGGCGTGCCGGGCACCGTGGCCGGCCTGGCGCTGGCGCTCAAGGAATACGGCACCCTGAGCCTGGCCGAGGCGCTGGCCCCGGCGATCCGCCTGGCCGAGGACGGTTTCACGGTGCCCCAGCGCTTTGTCGACGGCGTGGCCGAGGCCGGCGAGCGGCTGACGAAGTGGGAGGCCACCGAAGCGATGTTCTACAAGGCAGACGGCAGCGCCTATGTAGTGGGCGAGACCTTCCGCCAGCCGGACCTGGCGGCGACGCTCAAGCGCATCGCCGAGCAGGGCGCGCGGGAATTCTACGAGGGCGAGACCGCCGAGCTGATCGTCGCCGAGATGCAGCGCCACGACGGCCTGATCACCCGCGAGGACCTGGCCGGCTACCAGCCAGAGATCCGCGAGCCCAGCCACGGCAGCTACCGCGGCTACGACGTCTACGCCATGAGCCCGCCCTCCTCCGGCGGCGTCCATATCGTGCAGATGCTCAATATCCTCGAGGCCTACGACATCGGCACCATGGGCTTCGGCGCCGCCGACACCATGCATGTGATGGCGGAAGCCATGAAGCGCGCCTACGCCGACCGGGCCGAGTACCTGGGCGACACCGACTTCGTCGAGGTGCCGCTCGAGGGCCTGACTTCCGAAAGCTACGCCGACGAGCTGCGTGCCCAGATCGCCATCGACCGCGCCACGCCCAGCGACGAGATCGCCGCCGGCGACCCGGCGCCCTATGAGTCCAACGAGACCACCCACTTCTCGATCGCCGACGACGACGGCCTGGCCGTTTCGAACACCTACACCATCAACTTCAGCTACGGCTCGGGCATCGCCGTGGACGGCGCGGGCTTCCTGCTCAACAACGAGATGGACGACTTCTCCGCCAAGCCCGGCGTGCCCAACGCCTACGGCCTGATCGGCGGCGAGGCCAACAGGATCGAGCCCGGCAAGCGCATGCTGTCGTCGATGACCCCGACCATCGTCAGGCGCGACGGCGAGAACTTCCTGATCACCGGCAGCCCCGGCGGCTCGCGGATCATCACCACCACCCTGCAGGTGCTGATGAACGTCATCGACCACGGCATGAACGTTCAGTCGGCGGTGAGCGCCCCGCGCCTGCACCACCAGTGGCTGCCCGACGAGCTGCGCGTCGAGGCCGGTTTCAGCCCCGACACCCTGTCGCTGCTCGAGGCCCGCGGCCACACCATCAGCCAGCAGTCGGCCATGGGCGCCGCCCAGTCGATCGTGATCGACGACGGCCGCTTCTACGGCGGCGCCGACCCGCGCCGTTCCACCTCCTCGGCGATGGGGCTCTGAGAAAGGCGATGACGGCCGTAAAGTGGCAGGCCACACCGGGGAAAAGTTACGCGAGGGCGCTGTAAACCCTTCCATAGGTGTCGGGTCCCGTGTGATTGACTACCCGCTTGGTGAATAACTCCGGCCGCTTGGCCTGCCATTCCTTCATCGCTGCAATCGGTGATTGATGATGCAGCGCCTTCTGAGGGATGTGGTGATTGTACAGCCAAGCGTAGCGTTTGAGCGTCTGCTCCAGATCCTCGCCTGAGGTATAGCGCCGGGTCGCCAGCACGTCACTGATGCGGCCGTTGAACCGCTCCACCATACCGTTCGTCTGTGGCCTTCCCGGCTTGATCAGGCGATGTTCGATATCATGGGCCTGGCACTCCTGGTCGAAGGGGTGGCGGCCGCTGGGCTTGCGCTCACCTGCCCGTGTGAAGCGATCGGTGAACGACTTGCCGTTGTCAGTGAGTACCGTCTGGATCGTGAAGGGAGCTTTCTCCTCGACGCACCTCATGAACGCCTTGGCATCCTTGGCAGACTGGCTTCGCCTGATCTCCAGATAGACCCAGCGTGTGGCACGGTCGATGGCGACGTACAGGTAGCGCTTCTGCTCCTCATCAGGCATCTGAGGCAGGTGCTTGATGTCGATATGCACGTACCCGGGCTCGTAGTCCTTGAAGGGCTTGTGCCGGGGCTTCCCATCATCGCCAGCGTCCTGCCGAGCCAGTTCTGCCAGTGTCGGCACCTCGCGCCGCTGGAGCATGCGGTGTAGGCCTGAGCGGGACAGTCGAGGGTTCAGGAACTCACGTGCCACGACGAGCAGATCATCCAGACCGAGGCGCAGGAATTCACGAGCGGCGATCAGCACCTCCTCCTGCTCAGACGAGAGGGTGGCGAGTAGGTTGTGACGCGTGTGCGGTCGGTCATGGACATCGTTGCGGTACCGCCAGCGGCGGATGGTCGCGTGGGAGACACCATACTGGCGGGCCAGCTCGCTATCCGTGATGCTGGACGGTGCCGCCTGGATTTCAGCACGGATCTTCGGTGTCGTGGTGGCCTGCTTATGCAGCTTGATGTCCATGAACCTGCTCCCGAATGAATTGCTTTAGAAGCTCTCTGGCTGCCAGCAGAGGATAACTCCTATAGCTCATTTGATCATCCGGGACCCTACACATAGGCGCTACTTTTGCCCTGCGGCGCTCTCACATCCTGCTTCGCTTGCAGGACAGGTGCTGGCCATCCCTGGGCCAGCCCGTTCGGCGAGAATCGCCTCACCCATGGCAAAAACCCCTCGCTCCAACTTTCCCCGGTGTTTCCAATCCCGCTGCGGAAAGCCTCATGCGTCGGCGCCGGCAAGAGAAGTCGCTATACTCGGGCCTTTGCGATCGACAAGGAGACCGCCCATGACGACTCGACGCCTTCTCGGCCTCGGCCTGGTACTGCTGGCCACCAGCTGGCTCGCCGGCTGCGCCGGTCCCCACTATCTGACGCCGGACCCCAAGCGCAGCGTCCAGGTGCCGGCCGCCGGGCAGGGCCAGGAGGTCAGCGTGACCGCCCGGGACACCCGCCAGGACGCGGTGATCGGCACCCGCTCCGGCAGCGCCGGCTCCACGGCGGTGGTGATCGTCGATCCGGGCGAGCTGACGCCGCGCCTGCAGGCCGAGGCCGAGCGCGCGGTGCGCGACATGGGCTTCCGGCCGGTCGGCGACACCGCACCGGGCCGGCCGAGCCTGACGCTGACCCTGAAGCGGCTCGACTACGGCCGCGGCGACGCCCCGCCGATGGTCGGCAGCGTGCGCCTGACGGCGGTGCTGGAGGCCAGGGCCGAGAACGACGGCACCACCTACACCGGCAGCTACACCGCGCGTCGCACCCAGCAATACGCGGTGAAGCCAGATCGCGAGGCCAACCAGGCGATGATCGAGGAGCTGCTCTCCGACGCCCTGGACCGCGCCTTCCGCGACCCGGAGCTGGCCGGCCTGCTGGCGCGCTGATCACGCCGCACTCGCCAAAACACAGGCCCGCCGGCGCGACGCCGACGGGCCCGTGTGGGTGAACGGCGCGATCAGCCGCCCTGGGGACCGCGACGCGTCAGCGACCAGACGCTCTCGCGGAAGCCGCTGCCCGGCTCGGGCTCGCCCTCTTCCAGGTGCACCACCTCGAAGTTGGCCGCAAACAGCTCGCGAATCTCGTCGGCGTCGACGCTGAAGGGCGGACCGCCCTCGTCGCCGGGGGCGCGGGTCAGGCCGATCAGCAGCCCCTGGCTGCCGGGGGGCAGCAGCTGGGCCAGGTGGAAGGCGTAGCGCTGGCGGGTCGCCTCGGGCAGCGCGATCAGCGCCGCCCGGTCATAGAAGGCGCCCAGCTCGGCGGCGGCCTCGATGTGGAAGTGGAAGAAGTCGCCGCGCCACAGCTCCACGTTGCCCTGGCGGCTGATGTCGAAGCCGTCGCCCCGATAACGGGAGACCTCCCCCTCGCCCTCCGCCAGAAACTGCTCGATGGCCTCGTCGGCCAGCTCGATGCCCAGCACCGGATAGCCTTCGCCGGCCAGCCAGCGCATGTCCAGGCTCTTGCCGCACAGCGGCACCAACACCTTGGTGCCGGGTGCCACGCTCAGCGTCGGCCAGTAACGCACCAGGGCCGGATGCGCCTCGTGGCGATGGAAGCCGATGCGTCCCTCGCGCCAGCGCGCGAGCCATTCGTTGTCCATGGCCGGGCCTCAGAACCAGCGGTCGCGCTTGCGGCGACGACGCGGCAGGTGCGGCACGATCAGGCCCACCAGCAGCCCGGCACCGGCCACCCCGCCGCCGTACATGAAGTAGCGCATCAGCAGGTCTTCCTCTTGGGTATCCAGGCGTGCCTGAAGCTCGCGCACCCGTGCGCCGGCCTCCTCGCTCTCCGAGGCGAGCGCCTGATTGCGCCGCTCGAGTTCGGCGATGCGCTGCTCACGCACGTCGAGGGTCTCGGTGACCGAGGCCATGCGGCTCTCCCAGGTCTCGTTGATGCCGGAGAGCTCCTCGGACAGTTCTTCCACCCGCGCCTCCAGTTCGGGCAGCCGGACCTTGGCGCTGGGCTCGCCCTGCAGGTCGCTCGAGGGCACCCAGACCACGTCGCCGCTCTGGCTGCGCACGCGGCTGTAGTCGCCCTGGGTCTCGAGCAGCTCGACCGGGTCGCCGGCGGTCAGGGTACCGACGATGCGATAGCCGTCGGTGGGGCCGCTGCGCACGAAGGTGGTGAGGTCGCCGGACACCCAGCGTGCATCGGCGTTCTGAGCGTCGTCCTGCTGGGCCTGCACCGGCAGGGCCAGGGCCCCGAGCAGTGCGCCCAGCGTCATCAGTGTCTTGTATCGTTGCATCGTCATGCGTCGTCCTGGCTGTCCAAGGCTCTGTGTCCGCCGCTCGCGGCGATGGCGGTCGTGACCGGACCATCCCTGCCCGGTCCGCCGAGATGAGAGTGCGTCTCCGGATCATCCACAGCATCTGTGGACAAGTGCCGGGAAAACCGCTGGAAACCCGCGGCCAGGCGGCATGGCTGCCGATACGGCAACGTTTCGGTCATTTCCTGACCACCTCGCCGGCGCCTCCGAAGCCGCCAAGGGTACCACAGGCCCGCGCGCCGGGCGTTCCGGCACTCTGGCCCCGTCCCGACTGGGCGCGTATAATCTCCGCTCTCAATCGGACGGCCCTGCCGGCCGCCTCTCCTGCGAACGAATATCCACCGGTGCAACGTCGGGCCCAGGCGCCACGACCTATTCTTATGGCGAAGAAACTCTTCATCAAGACGCATGGCTGCCAGATGAACGAGTACGATTCCGCACGCATGGCGGATCTGCTCGGCGAATCCCACCAGCTGGAGCTCACCGACGACGAGCGCGATGCCGACGTCATCCTGCTCAACACCTGCTCGATCCGCGAGAAGGCCCAGGAGAAGGTCTTCCACCAGCTCGGCCGCTGGAAGAAGCTCAAGGACGCCAACCCGGATCTGGTCATCGGCGTGGGCGGCTGCGTCGCCAGCCAGGAAGGCGAAGCGCTGCGCAAGCGCGCGCCCCAGGTCGACATGGTCTTCGGCCCCCAGACCCTGCACCGGGTGCCGTCGATGCTCGACGCCCGCCAGGACAACCAGATCTCGGTGGTCGACGTGACCTTCCCCGAGGTGGAGAAGTTCGACCACCTGCCCAAGCCGAACTCCGATGGCGCCACCGCCTTCGTCTCGGTGATGGAAGGCTGCTCCAAGTACTGCACCTTCTGCGTGGTGCCCTACACCCGCGGCGAAGAGGTCTCGCGGCCCTTCGAGGCGGTGATGGACGAGGTCATCCACCTGGCCGACCAGGGCGTGCGCGAGATCAACCTGCTGGGCCAGAACGTCAACGCCTACCGCGGCGAGAACCAGCTCGGCGAGGAGATCGACCTGGCCGAACTGATCGCCTGCGTGGCGGCGGTGGAAGGCATCGACCGCATTCGCTTCACCACCTCGCATCCGGTGGAGTTCTCCGACAGCCTGATCGAGGCCTACGGCGAGATCCCGGAGCTGGTCAGCCACCTGCACCTGCCGGTGCAGGCCGGCTCCGACCGCATCCTGGCGGCCATGAAGCGCGGTCACACCGTCGAGGAGTATGTGGACAAGATGGAGCGCATCCGTGCGCTGCGTCCGGACATCAGCTTCTCCTCGGACTTCATCATCGGCTTCCCCGGCGAGACCGAGGAGGACTTCGCGAACACCATGGACCTGATCGGTCGCATCGGCTTCGACGTGTCCTTCAGCTTCGTCTACTCGGCCCGTCCCGGCACCCCGGCGGCCGGCCTCGAGGACGACACCCCGGAAGCGGTCAAGAAGCAGCGCCTGGCGATCCTGCAGGAGCGCATCAACCAGCAGGCCATGCAGATCAGCCGCCGCATGGTGGGCACCACCCAGCGGGTGCTGGTCACCGGCTTCTCGCCGAAGGACCCGGGCCAGCTGTCCGGCCGCACCGAGAACAACCGGGTGGTCAACTTCCGCGCGCCGAACCCCACCGAGCTGATCGGCTACTTCGTCGACGTGGAAATCACCGAGGCGCTGCCCAACTCGCTGCGCGGCGATCTGGCCTCGCCGGAGCGTTTCTGAAGCGGTTAGAGACAACCTGTTCATCCCGCACTCGGGGCTGATCCGGCGACAGGTCTACGAGGAGGCGCTATGAACCCATCCCTGGGCGCTACCGACGCCATCCCTGGCGTAGGACCTCCTCTGCGACCTGTCCCCGGCGCCCCTCGCCGGGGACAACCCACTTCGGCTTCCAGCCAACCCAACATTGCCCCAGTAAGCGCCGGGGCAGTAAGCTGACCCCGACATCCATCAACTCACGGACTTGCCCGTCTTGAGCCAGCCAGCAGCCTCCGCGTCCAACCGCGTCATCACCCTGAATCTCGAGCCCAACGATCCCCAGCGCCTGGCCAACCTCTGCGGTCAGCAGGACGAGCACCTCAAGCTGATCGAGGAACGCCTCGGCGTCACCCTGCGCAACCGGGGCAACGTCTTCCAGCTGGCCGGCCCCGGCCCCCGGGTCAAGGCCGCCTCCAACGTCGTCGAGCACCTCTATCGCGAGACCGAAGCCGGTGAGCTGACCCCGGACACCGTGCACCTCTTCCTGCAGGAATCCGGCCTCGAGGCCCTGGAGGAGGAAGAAGGCGGCAGCGGCGACGGCGAGGTGCTGCTGCGCACGCCCAAGGCGCTGATCAAGCCCCGCGGGCTCAACCAACAGAGCTATGTCTCGAGCATCCGCGACCACGACATCAACTTCGGCATCGGCCCGGCCGGCACCGGCAAGACCTACCTGGCCGTCGCCGCCGCGGTGGAAGCGTTGAACCAGCAGCAGGTGCGTCGCATCCTGCTGGTGCGTCCGGCGGTCGAGGCCGGCGAGAAGCTCGGCTTCCTGCCCGGCGACCTGGCGCAGAAGATCGACCCCTACCTGCGCCCGCTCTACGACGCCCTGTACGAGATGATCGGCTTCGAGCAGGTCGCCAAGCTGATCGAGCGCCAGGTGATCGAGATCGCCCCGCTGGCCTACATGCGCGGGCGCACCCTGAACAACGCCTTCATCATCCTCGACGAGAGCCAGAACACCACCCGCGAGCAGATGAAGATGTTCCTGACCCGCATCGGCTTCGGCTCCACCGCGGTGATCACCGGCGACATCACCCAGGTCGACCTGCCCCGCGGCCAGGCCTCCGGGCTGATCCAGGTGCTCGACGTGCTCGACGGCACCCCGGGCATCGGCGTGACCCACTTCGCCGCCAAGGACGTGGTCCGCCACCCGCTGGTACAGCGCATCATCGAGGCCTACGACCAGTTCGAAGCCGAGGAAGAGGCCCAGGCCCGCGCCAAGCGCGAGGCCCGCGAGCAGGAACGCGAAGCCATCCGCCTGGAGCGCCTCGAGCGACAGAACGGCCGCGAGGACGAGGAATGAGCCTGGCCGAGGTCGACCGCCAGCAGGCCATCGACGCCGAGGGCCTGCCCAGTCAGGCCGAGCTCGAGGCCTGGGTGGGCGCCGTGCTGGCCCGCCTGCCCGACGAGACCCGTCAAGAACTGACGGTGCGCTTCGTCGACGCCGACGAGAGCCAGGCGCTCAACCGCGACTACCGCGGCAAGGACAAGCCCACCAACGTGCTGTCCTTCCCCTTCGAGTGCCCGCCGGGCGTGCCGCTGCCGCTGCTCGGCGATCTGGTGATCTGCCACCCGGTGGTGACCGACGAGGCCCGCGATCAGGACAAGGCGCTCGGCGATCACTACGCTCATATGGTGGTTCACGGCACCCTGCACCTGATGGGCTACGACCATATCGAGGACGACGAGGCCGAGGTCATGGAAGCGCTGGAGCGGGACATCCTCGCCGGCCTCGGCATCGGCGACCCCTACCGGGCCTCGGGCCCGCCGCATCGCGATTCCGACCCCGATGACGAGAGAGCCGACGCATGAGCGAAGACCGATCGACCGGCCAGGGCAACAAGTCCTGGTTCGACAAGTTGTTCAGCGCCCTGTCCAGCGACAGCGACGAACCGAGCTCGCGGGACGAGCTGCTGGCCTTTCTGCGCCAGGCGGCGACCCGGCTCAAGCTCGAGCAGGACGCCATGATGATCATCGAGGGCGCCCTGAACATCAGCGATCAACAGGTCCGCGAAGTGCTGATCCCGCGCTCGCAGATCACCGCCATCGGCCTCGACCAGCCCCTCGAGGAATACCTGCCGGTGATCCTCGAGACCGGCCACTCCCGCTATCCGGTGGTCGGCGAGAACCTCGACGAGGTGAAGGGCATCCTGCTGGTCAAGGACCTGCTGCCGCTGCTGCGCCAGGGCCAGGATAACGGCCATCCCTTCCAGCTCGAGGAGGTGCTGCGCCCGGCCATGTTCGTGCCGGAGTCCAAGCGCCTGAACAGCCTGCTCAAGGAATTCCGCGATACCCACAACCACATGGCCGTGGTGGTGGACGAGTATGGCGGCACCGCCGGCATCATCACCATCGAGGACATCCTCGAGGAGATCGTCGGCGACATCGAGGACGAGCACGACACCGACGAGGAAGAGGACATCCGCGCGCTCGGCGAGTCACGCTTCGCGATCCGCGCCCTGACTCCCATCGAGGACTTCAACGAGCGCTTCGGCACGCGCTTCTCCGACGAGGAGTTCGACACCCTCGGCGGCCTGGTCATGCAGCGTTTCGGCCACCTCCCCGGCCGCGGCGAGCACACCGAGATCGGTGGCTGGCGCTTCACGGTGCTCAACGCCGACAACCGACGCATCCGCCTGCTCGAGGCCGAGCCGGCCTCGGCGTCCGGCGAGGACTGATCCCGCCTCTCACCCTCTTTCCTCTGGCCATCTTCACCAAGGACGGTGCCATGACGCCCTCTCGCCTTCATCGGTTCCTCGGGCCCCTGGCGGCGATCGCCGCCGGCGTGCTCACCACCCTGTCCGCCGCCCCGTTTCAGCTCTGGTGGCTGGCCCCGGTGGCGGCCGGCCTGCTCTACGCCGGGCTGCCATCGCTCAATGCCCGTCAGGCCGCCTGGCGCGGCTGGTGCTACGGGCTCGGCCTGTTCGGCGCCGGTGCCTCCTGGGTCTATGTCTCGATCCACGACTACGGCTACACGGGGGTGCCGCTGGCGCTGGCGCTGACCGTGCTGTTCGTCGCCGCCCTGTCGCTGTTCTTCGCCGTCACCCTGGGCCTCTACCGGCGCCTGTGCGGGCCGCGGCTGTCGGTGCTGACCTTCGCCGGCGCCTGGGTGCTCGGCGAGGCGCTGCGCACCTGGCTGTTCACCGGCTTCCCGTGGCTGCTGCTGGGCAGCGGCCAGGTGGATTCCCCGCTGGCCCCCTGGGCGCCGGTCGGCGGCGTCTATCTGCTGTCGCTGATCGTGGCCCTCACCGGCGCGCTCGGCGTGTCGCTGCTGCGCCGGCGCTGGTGGGCCACTCTGCCGCTGGCCGTGCTGTGGCTCACGCCGCTGGCGCTGCCTGCCCAGTGGACGACGCCCGCCGGCGATCCGCTGCGCGTCGCCCTCCTGCAGGGCAACCTGCCCCAGCTGATCAAGTGGACGCCGGAGGGCCGGCGCCAGGCCGCTAACACCTATCTGTCGCTGACCGCCGAGCTGGACGAGGCCCCGGACCTGGTGATCTGGCCCGAGGCGGCGCTGCCGATGTTCGCCGACCAGGCCCGGCCGATCCTCGAGCGCGCCCAGACCCTGCTGCCGCCGGAGAGCACGCTGCTCACCGGCATTTTGACCCGCGAGGACGGCCGCTACTACAACGGCGTGCTCGACGTCGCCGACGGCGAGCGCTATCTCAAGCGCCATCTGGTGCCGTTCGGCGAGTACCTGCCGCTGGAAAGCCTGCTGCGCGGCGCCATCGCCTTCTTCGACCTGCCGATGCCGGCCATGACCCCCGGGCCGGCCCGGCAGGCACCGCTGGTGGCGGCCGGCACCCGCATCGGCAATGCCATCTGCTACGAGATCATCTACGCCGATCTGGTCGCCGAACAGGCCAGGCGCTCGAACGTGATCCTCACGGTCTCCAACGACACCTGGTTCGGCGCCTCCATCGGTCCGCTGCAGCACCTGCAGATGGCTCGCCTGCGGGCGCTGGAGAACGGCCGGCCGGTGATCCGCGCGACCAGCAACGGCGTCACCGCGCTGATCGATGCCCAGGGCCGCGTGACCGAGCGGGCACCGCAGTTCGAGGTCGCCACGCTCACCGGCGAGGTCACGCCGATGGCCGGCCTGACACCTTTCTCGCATATCGGCAGCTGGCCGATCTGGCTGCTCGGCGCGCTGCTGGTGCTGCCGGGGCTGCGACGCCGGAAGTCGTAAGCTGGAAGCTGGAAGCTGGAAGCTGGAAGCTGGAAGCTGGAAGCTGGAAGCTGGAACGCAGCGTAAAAAGAACCGCCCCCAGGCAAGGTACCTGGGGCGGTTTTCTTCCAGCTTCCAGGCGCGAAGCGCCGCTCTTAACTCTTCTGGCGTCAGGCGAAGCCCGGTGCTTCCCGCCGCGAAGCGGCGCTCTTCCCGCTCAGGCCTGGTGCTCGCCCAGCACCTCGGGAATGGTCATCTTCACGTAGCGCCCGGGCGCCGGCTCGAGGATATCCAGCTCGCCGTCGCCGGGCTGGCGGGCCGGCACCATCTTCTCGGCGTCGGCGTAGCCGTTGTCGGTCATCCAGGCCTGCCAGTGCGGCCACCAGGAGCCCTCGTGGGCCTTGGCCCCTTCCAGCCACTCCTCCGGGGTCGGAGGGAGCTCGTCGTTGGTCCAGAAGCCGTACTTGTTCTTGTGCGGCGGGTTGACGATGCCGGCGATATGGCCGGACCCGCCCAGCACGAACGTGACCGGCCCCTTGGGCAGCAGCGCCCCGTGGTAGGTGCTATTCCACTTGGCGATGTGGTCGTCGCGGGTGGAAACGAAGTAGCTCGGCACCGAGATCTTGCGCAGGTCGATCTTCACGCCATCGAGCTCGATGCCGCCGGGCTCGACCAGGCGGTTCTCGACGTAGAGGTGGCGCAGATACCAGCCGTGGGTCGCCGCCGGCAGGTTGGTGCCGTCGGTGTTCCAGTACAGCAGGTCGAAGGGGGCCGGAACGTCGCCCTTGAGGTAGTTGTTGATGTAGAAGGACCAGAAGAGGTCGTTCTCGCGCAGCAGGTTGAAGGAGTAGGCCATGATCCGGCCGTCCAGGTAACCGTCCCGCTCGAGCTTGGCCTCGATGCCGCTGAGCACCGGCTCGGCGAGGAAGACGCCGATCTCGCCGGGATCGCGAAAGTCCCACAGGCTGGTCATGTAGGTCGCCGACTTGACCTTGCGCCCGCGTCGGGTGCTGGTCAGGTAGGCCACCGTGGAGCCCGCCAGGGTGCCGCCGACGCAGTAGCTCAGCAGGTTGACCGACTTCTCGCCGGTGGCCTGCTCGATCGCCTCCATGGCGCTGATCGGGCCCAGCTGCATGTAGTCGGCCCAGGTCAGGTCGCCCTGCTCGGGGCCGGGGTTGCGCCAGGAGATCAGGAACACGGTGTGCCCCTGGTCCACCAGCCACTTGACCAGCGAGTTGTCCTGGCGCAGGTCGAGGATGTAGTACTTGTTGATCCAGGGCGGCACGATCAACAGCGGCGTCTTGTAGACCTGCTCGGTGCTCGGCGCATACTGGATCAGCTGGATCAGCTCGTTCTCGTACACCACCGAACCGGGCGTCACGGCGATGTTTTCCCCCACCGCGAAGGCGCTGCGGTCGGTCATGGTGACGTTGAGCCCCTCGGCGGAGTTCAGCAGGTCCTGGCGCAGCCGGGCCAGGCCCTCGACCAGGTTCTCGCCGCGGGTCTCGAGGGTGCGACGCATCACCTCGGGATTGGTGGTGACGAAGTTGGTCGGCGCCATGGCGTTGACCAGCTGGCGCGCATAGAAGGCCAGGTTGCGCTTCTGCTCGGCGGAGAGCCCGTCGAGCCGCTCGATCAGCTCCTCGACCCAGCGCGAGAACAGCAGGTACTGCTGCATGATGGCGAGATAGTGAGGATCGCTGGTCCAGGCCTCGTCCTGGAAGCGGCGGTCGCCCCTGGCAGGCATCACCAGCGGCTCCACCGCCTCGCCGGCCAGGGCGCGCATGCCGTTCTGCCACAGCTGGAACTGATCCTGCACCAGGCGTGACTGGGTCTCCCACAGCAGGGTCGGGTCCTGCATCAGCGACTCCGCCCCGGCCTGGAAGGCCTCGCGCATGTGCCCATAGACGGACTGGGCCGCATCGTCCGGCACCATCCGCGGAATCAGGTCCTCCAGGAGGGCCTGGTACTCCTCGCCGATCGCCTGGAACTGGGCTTGCCAGGCCTGCATGTCGGCCTGCGAGAATGCTTCACTCCCTGGCTGCATTGACACCTCCTGTCGCGCTGCCATGAACGCAGGACCACCGCCCCTGGTACCACGAGGCGGTGGCCATCACATGCCGGGTCGAACGGTCAGCTGGCGCTGCCGCCGCTGCGCTTGCGCGTCGCCTGGCTGGTGGACTTGGCCGGCGCCGGCTTCTCGGCGGCTTCGGACTTATCCGCCGTCGGCTTGGCGGCAGCGGCCGGCTTGGCTGCCTCGGCCGCCTGGCCGGCCTGCTCGGCAAAGGCCTGGCCGGATTCGGTGTAGAGCTGCTCGAGCTCGGCCTTGAACTGCAGGCTCATCTCGCCGAGCGTGCGGGCGTCCTCCAGCATCTGCTGAGAGAGCGCGTTCATCATCTCGGCCTGGCGGGTGCCGAAGTCGCGCAGGCTTTCGGCATCGGTGACCTCGGTGGCGTCGCGAAGGCGCTCGGTCCCCATCTGGCTGTAGCGCTTGAGAGACTCCATCTGATACTCGCTGACGCGCTCCATGTTCTGGAGCATCAGGGAATTCAGCTTGCGCATGGGCTCGAAGAACTGGCGAGTCTGTTCGTTGAAGGCATCGAACGTCTTGTCCTGCATGGTCACTCCTCCCGAAGGAATACTGACGAAAGCCGTGCTGCACTGCACAAAGACTAGTCTCGCACGCCTGTCGTTGCAAGCGCATGACAGGCGTCAAGCCCCGCAGGAAAAACGCGCGAGCCACGCGCGTGATCAGCCCTCGCGCTTGCTCCGGGAGCGGGCGCTGGCCGCCGAGGCGCCACCGCCCGAGCCGCCCTCGGCACCACCGCTCGTGTCACCTCCGGCGCTGCCGCCCTCCTCGCCGCCACGGTTTCCCGCGGCGGCCTTGCTGAGCATGTCGAGCATCATCTGCTGGTAGCTGCCGAAACTGGCCAGCCCCTGTGACAACCCCTGCTGGAAGCCGGGCTGCTGGAACATCGACTGCTGCAGGAAGGGCTGCATCAGGCTCATCGGGTCGTAGCCCTCGACGCCGGATTCCATCTGCTTCTGGATGCGCGCCAGCAGGTCCTGCTGGAAGGCCTCCACGTCGGGCAGGCCCAGGGCGCGGCGAAACTCGTCCGGGGTCAGGTCGAACTCGACGTTGATCTTCATATGACCGCCTTGTCGAAGATGGGTGGCTGTGCCGATCAGTGTAGCAGTCGCGGCCTCAGGACAGCCGCGGCGTGCTCACGCTGACGTCGGCGTTCTGGCCGCGATGGCGCAGCAGATGATCCAGCAGGGTCAGGGCCATCATCGCCTCGGCGATCGGCGTGGCGCGAATGCCCACGCAGGGATCGTGGCGCCCCTTGGTGACCACTTCCACCGGATTGCCCTCCAGGTCGATGGACTGCCCTGGCGTGGTGATGCTGGAGGTCGGCTTGAGCGCCAGATGCACAACGATCGCCTGGCCGCTGGAGATGCCGCCCAGCACGCCGCCGGCGTGGTTGGAGAGAAAGCCCTCCGGGGTCATCTCGTCGCGATGCTCGCTGCCGCGGCTAGCCACCGAGGCGAAGCCGTCGCCGATCTCCACGCCCTTGACCGCGTTGATGCTCATCAGCCCGTGGGCCAGCTCGGCGTCCAGTCGGTCGAACACCGGCTCGCCGAGCCCCGGCGGCACGCCTTCGGCGACCACCGAGACCTTGGCGCCCACCGAGTCCTGATCGCGGCGCAGCTGGTCCATGTAGGCCTCGAGTTCCGGCACCCGGTCCGGATCGGGGCAGAAGAAGGGATTCTGCTCGACGGCGTCCCACTGCTTGAAGTCGATGGCGATGGGGCCGAGCTGGCTCATGTAGCCGCGGATGGTGATGCCCTGGCTCGCCAGGTATTTCTTGGCGATGGCCCCGGCCGCCACGCGCATGGCGGTCTCGCGGGCGCTGGAGCGTCCACCGCCGCGATAGTCGCGGATGCCGTACTTGTG
Source organism: Halomonas halophila (assembly GCF_030406665.1). NCBI lineage: Bacteria > Pseudomonadati > Pseudomonadota > Gammaproteobacteria > Oceanospirillales > Halomonadaceae > Halomonas > Halomonas halophila. Next base: position 2,688,574 of record NZ_CP129121.1, read on the forward strand.
CTGGTAGGTGTAGTCGGCGTGGGCCGGGCGGAACTGGTCCTTGATCTTCGAGTAGTCCTTGGAGCGCTGGTCGGTGTTCTCGATCAGCAGGCCGATCGAGGTGCCGGTGGTCACGCCCTCGAAGACGCCGGACAGGATGCGCACCCGGTCCGCTTCCTGGCGCTGGGTGGTGTGACGCGACGAGCCGGGGCGGCGACGGTCGAGATCGCGCTGCAGATCCTCCTCGGTCAGCGGCAGGCCCGGCGGGCAGCCGTCGACGATGGCGCCGAGCGCCGGGCCGTGGCTCTCGCCGAAGGTGGTGACGGTGAACAACTTGCCGAAGGTATTGCCGGACATGGGCGTGCCTCTTGACTGCTCAGCTGAAGGACGCCGCATGGGCGTCGAGTTCCGCGGCGGTGAGGGCGAACACGCCCTGGCCGCCGCGCTCGAATTCCAGCCACAGGAAGGGCACCTCGGGGAAGGCGGCCTCCAGGTGGCGATCGGAGTTGCCGACCTCGACGATCAGCACGCCGTCGTCGGTCAGGTGGTCGCGGGCCTCGCGCAGGATGCGCCGCACGATATCCAGGCCGTCGTCGCCGGCGCCCAGCGCCAGGCCCGGCTCGTGACCGAACTCGGCGGGCATGGTGGCCAGGTCGCGCTCGTCCACGTAGGGCGGGTTGGAGACGATCAGGTCGTAGCGCTCGCCCTCGAGACCGGCGAACAGATCCGACTCGACGGCGCGCACCCGGTCGGCGACGTCATGGCGGGCGATGTTCTGCCGCGCCACGGTCAGCGCCTCGGAGCTGATGTCGGCCAGGTCGACCTCGCAGGTCGGCAGGTACAGGGCGGTGGCCAGGCCGATGCAGCCCGAGCCGGTGCACAGGTCGAGCACCCGGGCCGGTGGCTCCATCGGGAACCAGGCGCCGAAGCCGTGCTCGATCAGCTCGGCGATGGGCGAGCGCGGGATCAGCACCCGCTCGTCGACGCTGAACGGCAGGCCGGCGAAGAAGGCCTCGCCGAGCAGGTAAGGCAGCGGGCGACGGCTGGTGATGCGCTCGCGCACCAGGGCCACGATGCGCGCACGCTCCATGGGCAGCAGCCGCGCCTCCTGCACGCCGGGGTCGACGTTCCACGGCAGGTGCAGGGCGCCGAGCGTCAGCGCCACGGCCTCGTCCCAGGCGGAGTCGGTGCCGTGCCCGTAGTGCAGGCCGGCCAGGTGAAACTCGCTGGCGGTCCAGCGCAGGCAGTCCCTGAGTGTGATCAGCCCCTCGACGAGGGCCTCATCGGTGAGCGTCAGGGTCGAAGCGGACGAGGAAGCGGAAGGTTCGGCCACGAGACATCCTGTGGTTGACGGTGGGGAAATCGGCAAGGCCCTGATTGTACCCGCGGCGGCGGTTCACAGCCACGTCAGGGCCGGTATACTCGGATGGCTCGAGAGGCGCCTGCCCGGCAGGGCATCGCCTCGGACCGTGTCTCCGTCACCTCTTCCACCGCCATCGCCAGCCGACCTCCGAGAGAGCCCCATGAGCCGACGCCGCCACCGCCCCGACGACGACGAGATCAGCGCCTTCCGCCAGGCCCTGAGCGACGCCGGCGTGCGTCCGCTGAGCAGCAACCGTGCCGACCCGGGTCGCCCGCGACGCGCCGACGAGGCCGCCCGGGCGCGGCGCGAGGCCGCTACCTCGGCCGGCGAGGACGCCGCCAGCGGTCGCACCTCCGACGGCCGGGTGGAGGCGGTGCGCCCCTCGGAGTATCTGGATTTCTTCCTGCCGGACATGCCCTATCGCGACCGCCAGCAGCTCAAGCGCGGCCAGATCGCCTGGGAGGCGGGACTCGACCTTCACGGCTACACCCTGGAAGAGGCCCGCGCCGAGCTGGAAACCTTCCTCGCCGATGCCGCCGCCAACCGCGCCCGCTGCGTGCTGGTGGTACATGGCAAGGCCTGGACCGGCCAGGCCGATTACCCGGTGATCAAGAGCCACGTCAACGCCTGGCTGCGCGAATGGCCCAGCGTGCTGGCCTTCTGCTCGGCCACCGAGGCCGACGGCGGCACCGGCGCCGTCTACGTGATGCTGCGCCGTCAGCGCGACGGACGCTGAGGCGCTACGCCTCCTCGCCGGAACCCTCGGCGGAGACCGGCCGCGCTTCCACCACCTCCGGTCCGGACACCCGCCCGAGCCCCTGCTCGCGGCGGTCGAGCGCCTCACGGGCCAGATGCCGCCCAAGCGCGATCAGCGCCTCGGCGCGATGGAATTCGTAGGCGCCGCAGACCGTCTTCGGCACCTCGATCAGCACGTCCGGCGGATAGCCCGCCACCTTGTACTTGGCCAGCGCCGCCTGGGCGATGTCGAAGGAGGCCAGGATCATGTCCAGCCGCCCCCAGGCGCGGCGCCCCGGCTCTGACTCCACGGCCTCGGCGGGCTCGCCCTCGCTGCCGTTGCCGAACAGCCGCCGGGTGGCCCCGCGCACGCCTTCCATCCAGCCGCCGAAGTCGACCGCGCCCTTGTCCCGCGCCACCTCGCGGGCCTGCTCCTCGGCCGCCTCGTCGGGCGGCAGCAGCGCCTCCAGGGTGACCGGCTGGGAGCTCTGGGCGGTGACGTTGACCGCCATCACCAGGTCGGCGCGGGTGGACACGGTCGGCATGATCGGCAGCGGATTGAGCAGCCCGCCGTCGACCAGCACCTGGTCACCGCGATGGACCGGGGTGATCACCCCGGGCACGGCGATGGAGGCGCGGATCGCCTCGAGCAGCGGGCCGTGCTGGAACCATACCTCGCGCTGACGGATCAGGTCGGTGGCCACCGTGGTCACCGGGATCGACAGGTCCTCCAGGCGGATATCGCCGATCAGCTCGTCGAGCTTGTTCATCACCTTGCTGGCCTTCATGGCCCCCATCGGGCTCCAGGTGACGTCCACCAGCCGCAGCACGTCGAAGTAGTCGAGCCGGCACACCCACTCCTTGTAGCGGTCGAGCTGCCCGGCCGCGTAGACGCCGGCCACCAGCGCGCCCATGGAGCACCCCGACAGCGCCACCACCTCGTAGCCGCGCGCCTCCAGCTCCTCGATCACGCCGATATGGGCATAGCCCCGGGCGCCGCCACTGCCCAGCGTCAGCGAGACGCGCCGCCCCTGTCCGGTCTCCTGCCTCGCCTTCATCGCTCGCCTCCCGTCACGCCTGGCCGGCCACGATCGCCTCGGCCACCGCCGCCACCCGGCCCGGCTCCAGGTGCAGGTGATGCCCGCCCGGCAGCACGCGCCGCTGCAGGTCGACCACCGCGGCGCGGGCCCGCTGCGCCCGTTCCCGCTCGCCGAGGATCCCCGTCTCCCCCTCCACGCAAAGCACCGGGCAGCGGATCGCCGCCAGCATGGCCATGGCCTGCTCGGGCGTGAAGCGCACCGGCGACGCCCGCAGCAGGCGCGGGTCGGTGCGCAGGCGCAGATGGCCATCGCCCTCCTCGGCCAGGTTGCGCCTCACCAGCGGGCGGGCGGTCTCGGCGTCGATCGGGGTGACGCCGCCGGCCACCCGGGCCGCCACGGCACTCTCTTCATCAGGATAGCGTGGCGCCCGCGACATCGGCCGCCGATGGGCCCGCAGCCCCTTGCGCAGTTGCCCCGGTGCATCCGAGGCTTCGGTGGTCAGCACCCCAAGCCCGTCAATCAGGCGCAGCGCCGCCACGCGCTCCGGCATGGCGGCGGCCAGCAGGCAGGCCACGCCAGCGCCCATGGAGTGGCCGAGCAGCGTGGTCCGCTCGAGGTTCAGGGCCTCCATGACATCGAGCACATCGTGGCAGTAGTCCCAAAGCGCCACGTCGGCCGCGCCCGGCTGCGGCGACGAATAGCCGTGGCCGGCGAAGTCCAGCGCCACCAGGCGAATGCCCAGGCGCTCGACCAGCAGCGGGCCAAGCCGCGAGAAGCTGGCGGCGTTGTCGAGCCAGCCGTGCAGCGCCAGCCAGGTCGGCGCCGACGCGTCTCCCCAGGCCAGGGCGGCGAGGCGGCCGTCGGCCAGCCGCAGCGCTTCCGGCGCCGTCATGGCGAGGCCTCCAGCATCTCGTCGACCATCGTCGTCAAGGCACGCCGGGTGGCGTCGGGATGCTCCATGGGGAACATGTGGCCACCCGGCACCTCGGCCAGACGCACGCCGCGCCGCTTCAGCCGTCGGCAGCGGTGCGGCGTCAGCAGGTCTGACTCGCCGCCGGCCAGCACGCCCACCGGGACCTGCAGCGTGTCCGGCAGCTCGTCCAGGTGGTCGGGCAGATGGCGGAACACCGCCACCTCGATGTCGGGGTCGAACAGCAGCACCACACGGCCGTCATCCAGGGTGCGGGTACCGCCCTCCACGTAGTCGTCGAGGGCCTGGTCGGTGAAGCGCCGGAACAGCCGACGGCGCCGCAGGTAGTCGCGCATCGCCTGGGGGCTCGACCAGCTGTCGCGTCGGCCGACGGTGCGGCCCGCGGGCGTGAAACGGTCGGTCAGCCCCAGACGCTTGACCGCCTTCATCGCCAGGGCATCGAACCCCAGCATCAGCGGCGGGTCGAGCATCACCACGCAGCGGAAGCGCTCCGGCGCCTGCTCCGCAGCCATGGCCATCAGCACGCCGCCCATGGAATGGCCGACGCCGATCACCGGGGCATCGAATTCGGCCAGGTGCTCGAGCAGTTCGTCGCGCAGGGCCAGCCAGTTGTGGCCAACGGGGAAGTCGGGGTGGTGGCCGAGCCGGTCCAGGGGATGGATGTCGAAGCGCTCGGCCAGCGGCGCCAGCAGGCTGCGGTAGCTCTGGCCCGGGAAGCCGTTGGCATGGGCGAAGACCAGCGGCTGGGGGGCATCGGGGGCGTGTCGGCGCATGGCATCATCCGTGTCGAGGCGCGAGTGGCCATGGCAGGCTAACGAGAATACCATGGGCCGCCAAGTCGTCTTTTGGCCACCCTGCCCAACGGAGCCCCGCGTGAATCCCCACAAGCCGTCCCGCGATACCCGCCTGCGCAACCGCCTGTTCTTCGCCACCGTGATCGCCGCCGTGGTGGTCGGCCTGTGGCTGACCCGCTGACGCGGCACGCCTTCCCCGTCCCACCGAACGCCGCCTCGGGCGCTCCTCAACTCTCGCGATAGCGGGCGTACATCGCCCGGGAACGCTCGAGATGCTGCTGCATCGCCTCGCGCGCCGCCGGGCCGTCCCGGTCGAGGATGGCCTCCAGAATCCGCACGTGCTCCTCGTTCACCCGCTCCAGATAGCGCGCCGTGCCGCGCGGGTCGATATCGCCGCTGAGCAGCTTGGCCCGCGGAATGACACTGTCGCTCAGCGGCTCGTAGAGACGGTCGAAGCAGTCGTTGTGGGTCGCCTTGATGATCGCGTGGTGGAAGGCGAAGTCCTCGCGCCGAGCCTGGGAGTTCGCCGCCTGGGCGGCGATGAACTCGGCGTGACGCGCCTCCAGCCGCCGACGATCCTCCTCGTCGTGCCGCTCGGCAGCCAGCTCGGCGGCCCGCGGCTCCAGGGTCAGCCTCAGCTCCAGCACCTGCAGGATGTCCTCCACGGTCCGCGGGCTGACATGCACCGCCGGACGCGCCTCGGCCGCCTCGTTGCGCAGCACCGTAGTGCCGACCCCACGACGGGTCTCGACCAGCCCCAGCGACTTGAGATGGGTGATCGCCTCCCGAATCACGGTGCGACTGACGCCGAAGGCGTCGCACAGCTCGCTCTCGGTGGGCAGCTTGCTACCCACCGCGACCTCACCGGAGGTGATGCGACGCTCGAGCTGCTCCACGACAGCCTGGGACAGGCTGCCCGTACGTTTGACTCGCTGAACCTCCCACGATCTCGCCATTTCCGAATCCTTTACCGACTGTTTCACCGCATGACCGACATGATACCGACGACAGACGCAGGCGCCACCGGCATTCATCATACATCATACCAATAGACCTTCCGCCTCGCCGCCTCAGCCTCGAGCGCCATCCCGCAGCCGGACCAGCTCCTGATAAAGGCCTCGGGGGATCGTCACGCCTTGCTCCCGGCTGCGTCGACGGGCCTCATGACGACGCCGTGACGGAAGCCGAGCGCCCTGCTCCAGCACGCCTGCGAAGAGCGCCTCGGCATGCTGGAGATGACGCGCCGCCTCATCGCCAAGCAGCCTGTGCGGATCGATCACCACGATCAACTCCCCATGCCAGGGCCGTCCGGCCCTCTCCTCGTTGGCCGGCGACGTCTCATGACCCAACAGATCGCCAATCAACGGGCCTGCGAGCAGCTCTATCATGATCGACAACGCCGATCCCTTGTATCCTCCGAACGTCAGCATGGCGCCATTCAGCGCTGCGTCAGGATCGAGGGTGGCGCGCCCTTGCGCATCCAGCGCCCAGCCCTCGGGAATCGTATCGCCGGCCCGACGGTGCAGCTCGATTTCGCCGCGGGCCACCACGCTGGTGGCGAAATCGAAGGTAAAGGGCATCCCATCGGGACGCGGCCATGAAAAAGCGATGGGGTTGGTGCCGAGCAACGGCCTCTGCCCGCCCGCCGGCGCGACGAAGGCATGGCTGGGCGTCATCGCCAGCGCCACCAACCCGGCGTCCGCCAGCGACTCCACCTCGGGCCATAGCGCCGAGAAATGGAAGGCGTTGTTGAGCGCCAGAAGCGCCACGCCGTGCTCGCGGGCCTTGTCGATGAGCGCCGGGCGGGCGCGTTCGAAGGCCAGCAGCGAACAGCCCTGGCCGGCATCGACGCGCACGATGCCGGGCGAGACATCCAGGACGTAGGGCGTCGCATCGGGACTGACGCCTCCTCGACGCAGCGTCTCGACGCAGTCGATCAGCCGATAGACCCCATGGGAGTGACACTCGTCACGCTGCGCCGCGACGACGCTGCGCGTGATGGCATCGGCATGCGCCTCGTCGAATCCGTGCCGGGTCAACAGCTCCCGACTCAGCGTTTCCAGGGCGCCCAGCGACAGGGTGACGGTCTTGTCCATGACAGCTCCCCCTCTTTGGTTGGTTGGCGCCTCATGCGCGGCGCCCGCCCCAGGACAAGTGCCGGCGGTCTGCCGCGTCGATCGGGCGAGGCGCCAGCGAGGCATCGCTCAGTCGTCGGGATGGCCGAGGGTCACGAACTTGCCGCCCTGGTAGACCACCGCCGGGTCGTCGGGCTCGATCTCGCCGGCCTCGGCCTCGACCTCCACGCGCCAGGGTTCGGAGCTGTCGCGGGGCGTCCAGCCGAGGAACGCGGCCTGGCTGTTGTCCCACCAGCGCTCGGCGTTGGCGGAGGCACCATAGACCACCGTGTAGGCCAGCTTCGGGGCGGCGAAGGCGCGCTCGAGCAGGGCGACGAAGTCCTCCACGCTCAGCCAGGTCGCCAGCATTCGGGTGTCCGCCGGCTTGGGAAAGCAGGAGCCGATGCGCACGCTCAGCGTCTCGACGCCGAACTTGTCGTGATAGAGGCTGGCCAGGTCCTCGCCGAAGCACTTGGAGACGCCATACAGGGAGTCGGGACGGTGCGGCACCCGACTGTCGATGCGCGTGGTGCGCGGATAGAAGCCGATCGTATGGTTGGAACTGGCGAACACGATGCGCGGCTTGCCCAGGTCGCGCGCCGCCTCATAGAGGTTGTAGACCCCGATGATGTTCGACTGCAGGATCCCCTCCCAGGGCTTCTCCACCGACACGCCGCCCAGGTGAATCACGCCATCGCAGTCCGCCATCAGCGCCTTGACCGCCTGAGCGTCGGCCAGGTCGCAGGGCACGAGTTCCTCGTGCTCGGCCGCTTCGCCCAGGTCGGCGACGTCCGACAGGCGCACCCGATGAGCCAAGCGCGAGAGATGGGGGCGAATGGCCTTGCCTACGCCGCCGGCGGCGCCGGTGACCAGAATCCGATTCAACATCTGTTACCTCCTTCGCGTTCGAGTCGCTACCGGCCCTCTTGGACACGGAAGCGAATGGAAAAACAGGATCAGCGTCGCTCCGCTGTCAGGCGGAGTCGAAGCCTTGCAGCGCGCCGCGTGCCGGCGGGCAACCCGGTCATGCGCCCTCCTCCACTAGCGCGAACCGCTGCAAGGCATCACGGTCGATGGCGATGCCCAGCCCCGGCCCGTCGGGAATGCGCATGACGCCGTCCCGATGCTCGAGCGGCGCCTCGACCACGGCCTGACGGAAGGGGTTGGTGGTGCGATCGAACTCCATGATCGGCTCGATGGGGCGACGCCGCGGCGGATTGGGCGGCAGCGCGGCCATGCTCTGCAGGCTGGCGGCGATGCAGACCGCCGTGCCCCAGACGTGCGGCACCAGGCGCACGCCGAACATCGCCGCCATGTCGGCCACGCGGCGCATCTCGCTGACGCCACCGACGCCGCAGACGTCGGGCTGGACGATGTCCACCGCCCGGGTCGCCAGCGGCTCGAGCATGGCGTAGCGGCCGTGCCAGTTCTCGCCGCTGGCGACGGGGATCGGCTGGCCCTGGCGCACGGCACGATAGGCCTCAAGCTGCTCGGGCAACACCGGCTCCTCGAACCAGTCGATGCCGAAGCGCTCGGCGCGCTTGCCGACCTCGATCGCCTCCAGCACGTCATAGCCGTGGTTGGCATCGATCATCAGCCGCCGCTCGGGGCCGATGGCCTCGCGCACGGCGGCGATGACGCGCAGGTCCTCCTCGACGTCGAAGCCGATCTTGATCTTGACGCCGTGGAAACCCTCCCGGGCATGGCCGGCCACCTCCTCGGCGACATCCTGCACCCGGTCCACGCCGTCACGGCGGAACGAGCCGGTGGCGTAGGCGCGAATCTCCTCGCGGAAGCGCCCGCCGAGCAGCTCGCTGACCGGCGCACCGTAGCGTTTGCCCTTGATGTCCCACAGCGCGATGTCGATGCCGCTCAGGGCCGTCATGGTCAGGCCGCGCTGCCCCTGGTCGCGCAGACGGTGGTAGAGGTCGAGCCAGAGCTTCTCGGTCTCGAGGGGATCGGCCCCGACCAGGGCGTCGGCATAGAGCCCGACGATGGTGGCGTTGGCCCTGGCCGGTCCCAGGCATTCTCCCCAGCCCACGGTGCCGTCGTCGCAGACGATCTCGACCAGACAGTGCTGGCGCCGCTCGAAGCGCATCGAGGCGCTCTCGAAGGCCTGATCGAGCCGATAATCGAGAACATGCGTCTGCACGCGTTCGATCTTCATCGAGGAATCCTTTCGTGTACGAGAAGCCTTACTGGAAGAAGGACGGCAGCAGCAACGACACCGCCGGCACGTAGGTGACCAGCATGAGCACCGCGAACAGCGCCAGGTAGAAGGGCCAGATGGTGCGGACCGCCTGCTCGATCCGGATCTTGCCGATCACGCTGCCGACGAACAGGCAGGACCCCACCGGCGGAGTGCACAGCCCAAGCCCCAGGTTGATCATCAGAATGATGCCGAACTGAATCGGATCCATGCCGAACTGGGTGGCGACCGGCAGGAAGATCGGCGTACAGATCAGGATCAGCGCCGCCATGTCCATGATCATGCCCAGGCCGAGCAGCAGCAGGTTGAGCATCAGCAGGATCACGTAGGGATTGTCGGAGATCGCCAGCAGCGCGTGGCTCAGCATCTCCGGCACGCTGTACAGCGCCAGCAGGTAGGAAAACGCCGAGGCACAGCCCACCAGAATCATCACCAGCGAGGTCGTGCGCACCGACTGGTAGACAGCCTGCTTGAACGATGCCCAGCGCAGTTCACGATAGACCAGCCCCGTGATCACGATGGCGTAGATGGCCCCGAAGGCGCCGGACTCGGTCACCGTCAGGATGCCGGACAGCACGCCACCGACGATGATCACCGCCGTCAGCAGGCCGGGCAGCGCCGCGGCGAAGCTCACGGCCAGCGCCTGCCAGCCCGGAAAGGCCTCGCCGGCGTAGCCCCGCTTGACGGCCACCACGTAGGCCGCGACGGCCAGGGCCAGGCACATCAGGATGCCGGGGACGATGCCCGCGATGAACAGCTGGGTCACCGAGATGCCGCCACCGGCGGCCACGGCGTAGAGGATCATGTTGTGGCTGGGTGGAATCACCACCCCGGCCACCGAGGAGGTCACGGTGACGTTGACCGCATAGTCGGCATCGTAGCCCTTCTCCTTCATCACCGGCACCAGGATCGAGCCCAAGGCCGAGGTATCGGCGACCGCCGAGCCGGAGATGCCGCCGAACAGCATCGACGACGAGACGTTGACCATGCCGAGCCCGCCACGCATGCGCCCCACCGCCGCCGAGGCCAGCCGTACCAGCCGGTTGGAGATGCCGCCATGAAGCATCAGCTCGCCGGCGAAGATGAAGAAGGGAATCGCCAGCAGCGAGAACACCGAGATGCCGGAGAGAATGCGCTGGAAGCCGACGAACAGAGGGAAGCCTTCATAGAGAAAGGTGACGACCGACGCCAGGCCCACGGCGAAGGCCACCGGCGCGCCGGCGATCAGCCCCAGAAAGAAGACGCCGAAGAGAATCGCGAGTCCCATGGATCACCTCCCGGTAGGCGCGACGAGGCGCTGGACGATGTTGACGGCGGCGAACAGCATCATCAGCCCACCGCTGATGACCAGCGGCAGCGCACGCCAGCTCTCGGAGAGCCCGATCATCGGGATCGGCCGCTGGAGGTTGTCCAGCACCATGATCCCGCCCTGCCAGGCCATGAAGACCCCGAACAGAGCCACGAAGAGATCGGCCACATGGCACATCAGCGCACGAGGCAGGGCCGGCAGCCCGTCGCGAATGAACTCGATGCTGAGGTGGCTCTTGTTGCGCACCCCGGCGGCGGCCCCCAGGCAGGTCACGTAGACCACGATCAGCAGCGACGACTGCTCCACCCAGGTCGGCGTGTCGTTGAGCACGTAGCGGCCGAAGACCAGCCAGCCGAAGGACGCGATCAGAAAGACCAGCAGCACGCCCGACACGACGATGCAGGCGTGGGCGATACCGTCCAGCCCCACATCGATCACCGAACGAGCACCGCCGTCCTCCCCGGCTTCCTGCGTGTGATCAGAGTAAGCGCTCACGTTGTCGGATCCTTTCGGGGAGCCCCGGCCTGACGCCGGGGCCCTCGTGGGAGAGGACAGGATCATTCCTGGGCGGCCTGAACATCCTCGACCAGCGCCTCGAGGTCGGGATGCGAGGCGACGAAGTCGTCGTAGATCGGCTGCATCTCGGCCTGGAACGCCGACTTGTCCGTCACCTCGTTGATCTCCACGCCGTCATCGAGCACCCGCTGGCGGCTGGTCTCGGCCCGCTCTTCCCACAGCCGACGCTGCTCCACGGCCGCGTTCTGCGCCGCTTCACGCACGATGCCCTGATCCTGCTCGGACAGCTCGTCCCAGCTCGACTTCGCCACGCACAGGCATTCCGGCAGGATCAGGTGCTCGGTGAGGGAATAATACTTCGCCACCTCGTAGTGGCCGCTGGACTCGAAGGAGGGGTAGTTGTTCTCGGCGCCGTCGATGACACCGGTCTTGAGCGACTGATAGACCTCGCTGTAGGCCATCGGCGTGGCGTTGCCACCCAGTTCATCGATCATCTGCACGTAGAGGTCATTGTTCATGACTCGGACCTTGAGCCCCTCGACGTCCCCGGGCGTTGTCACCGGATGATCGGTGTTGTAGAGGCTGCGCGCCCCCGAGCCGAACCAGGAGAGAGCCACCAGGTTCTTCTCTTCCAGCGCCTCGGCGAAGCGTTCGCCGATGTCCCCGTCCATCACCCGATACATGTCATCCGGGCTCTGGAAGATGAACGGCAGCGAGAGGATGTTCGTCGCCGGCACGATCGGCCCCATCGGGCCCATGTTGAAGTTGGCGAAATTCAGGGCCCCGTTGCGGGTCTGCTCTATGGCATCGGGCTGAGCGCCCAGTACGCCATTGTGGTACACCTTGGGCTCGATCCTGCCATCGGTGTTCTCCGCCACCTCCTCGGCGAAGCTCTCCAGCGCCATGCTGTTCGGATAGGACGGCGGATGGATGTTCCAACCGCGCCACTGCTCGGCCTGTACCGACATCGAGACGGCCGACGCGATGCCGGCCAGGGCGAACACTTTCAGGGTTCTGCTGGTCTTGATGATCTTGTTGGTCAGCATGGCAAACTCCTCGAGTGCAGGATGAGATAGCGTATTGTGGTTTTTTGTCTTGCCGTCGCCGGACGACATGCAACAGCTTCATCGGCTGTTCTGTTGCTTCCTGACAGATCCCCTCCAGCAAGATGCGCCGTCAGAAACATGCGCCATGCGCCGGTGATCGAACCCAATGCCGAGGGCACTGGGCAGGAAGCCATCTGGCCATTGAGGATTCCACTCAGGGTGTGGCGAAGCGGCCTCTCCCGACGACATTCACCGATGACAACGCCGAGATACCGGCTTGATTCATCAAGTTTAAAGAGGCCCTTTTTATTACGATTCTTCACGAAACCGAGAGGGAAACACTCCAAGTAATACATAATATGAATGACAAGCTAGTCGGGGCGCATATGACTGACAAGCGTTTCCAAGGTCATTTATACCAAAGTGCTAAAAGACAGCTTCGACTCCGAAACGACGCAAAACAGCATCCTTCTCTGACGATTCGAACATGATCCTCAATCGATCAGACACTTGCCGCCCCTTCTTATGTAATACATCATACAAATAAGACACATAAATAACGCCCGCAAAGCTCTGGCCGGCGTATCAAAAGCAAACAGGGAGGAAACAGCAAGATGGGCGACGTTCTACACGGGACACTGGAAGTCAGCCTCCCCGTTTTCGCCATGGTGTTCATCGGCGCACTCCTGAAACGCCTGGGCTGGATCGATCAGGCCTTCGTGAATACCGCCTCGAGCCTGGTGTTCAAGGCCACCATGCCGACGCTATTGTTCCTGAGCATCCTGCGCGCGGAGCCGGGCCGCACGCTCAACCTCGAACTGGTCGGCTTTTACCTGGGCATCTCGACCCTGGCCTTTGGGCTGATATGGCTATGGGCACTCCCCCGCTGCCGGCACGAGGACCGTGGCGTCTTCGTCCAGGGCGCCTTCCGCGGCAACTGCGGCATCGTCGGCCTGGCGCTGGCGGCGAGCATGTACGGCGATCTCGGCCTGTCCCTCGGCGGCCTCATGGCCGGCGCCATCATCGTGCTCAATCTGGTGCTGTCCGCGATCGTGCTGGCGGTCTACAGCCCCACCATCAGCTCGCATCCGCTCGCCATTCTCAAGGATGTCGCCACCAACCCCCTCATCCTCGGCATCCTGGCAGCACTCCCCCTCACCTATATGCGTGTGGAACTGCCGGCCTGGCTGATGACCTCGGGCGACTACCTGGCCTCACTGTCGCTGCCGTTGGCGCTGATCTGCATCGGCGGCGGCCTCAGCGTGTCCGCCATCAAGCAGAGCAGCGCACTGTCCCTCGAAGCCAGCCTGTGGAAGGTCCTGCTGATGCCGGCTCTCGGCGTCCTGCTGGCCCTGCCGATGGGCTTTCGTGGCCCCGAACTCGGCATCCTCTTCCTGTTCCTGGGCAGCCCCAGTGCCGCCGTGGCCTACGTCATGGCCCGTGGCGCCGGCGCCAATGCGGAGCTGGCCGCCAGCATCATCGTGGTCAGCACCCTGATCAGCCTCTTCACCATCAGCACGGGCGTCTTCGCGCTAAAGGCTCTCGGGCTCGTCTGACCCTCTGTATCTGGGCCTCATGTCAGTCAGCGGTACGGCACCGGCCTACAAAAAAGGCGGCCCGAGGGCCGCCAAGAAACTACTGCTTGCCAATCAGAGTGATGCGACTCAGGCCTCGCGCTGGCCGTCGACCAGGCGGCTGACGCCGGCCGGGTTGCCGTCCTGGATCGCCTCGGGCAGCAGGCCCTGGGGCAGGTTCTGGTAGCACACCGGGCGCAGGAAGCGATGGATCGCCGCGCTGCCCACCGAGGTGGTGCGCGCGTCGGAGGTGGCCGGGTACGGGCCGCCGTGGACCATGGCGTGGCACACCTCGACGCCGGTGGGCCAGCCGTTGGCCATCACCCGGCCGGCGCGACGCTCGAGGGTCGGCAGCAGCGCGCGGGCCGCGTCCAGGTCGGCGTCGTCCATCTGCAGGGTGGCGGTGAGCTGGCCTTCCAGCGATTCGGCCACGCGCTTGACCTCGTCCAGGTCGGCGCACTCGACCACCAGCGAGGTGGCGCCGAAGACCTCGGCCTGCAGCGCTTCGTCGCTCATGAAGTCCTCGGCGGAGGCCACGAACAGCCCGGTCTGGCAGGCGTTGGGGCCCTCGCCGGCGTTGCCGCGGGCGATCTCGCGGGCCTTGCTGCTGGCGACCAGGCCGTCGACGCCCTGCACGTAGGCGTCATGGATGCCCGGGGTCAGCATGGTCTGGGCCGCGGAGCCCTTCACCGCCTCGGCGGCGGACGCCACGAAGGCATCCAGCGCCTCGCCCTTGACGGCGATCACCAGGCCGGGATTGGTGCAGAACTGGCCGGCGCCCATGTTCAGCGAGCCGACGAAGGCCTCGCCCAGCGCCTGGCCACGCGCCTGGAGCGCTTCCGGCAGCAGGAACACCGGGTTGATGGAGCTCATCTCGGCGTAGACCGGGATCGGCTCGGGGCGCTCCTGGGCGGCCTGCATCAGCGCGGTGCCGCCGCCGCGGGAGCCGGTGAAGCCCACGGCCTTGATGCGCGCGTCGCGCACCAGTGCCTGGCCGACCTCGCGGCCGGAGCCGTAGAGCAGCGAGAACACGCCCTCGGGCAGCTCGCATTTGGCCACGGCGCGCTGCACGGCGCGGCCTACCAGCTCGGAGGTGCCGGGGTGGGCGGAGTGGGCCTTGACCACCACCGGGCAGCCGGCGGCCAGCGCCGAGGCGGTGTCGCCGCCGGCCACGGAGAACGCCAGCGGGAAGTTGGAGGCGCCGAACACGGCCACCGGACCCAGGGCGATGTGGCGCTGGCGCAGGTCGACGCGGGGCATCGGCTGACGCTCCGGCAGCGCCGGATCGAGGCGCACGTCGAGCCACTCGCCGGCGCGCACGACCTTGGCGAACAGGCGCAGCTGGCCGCAGGTGCGGCCGCGCTCGCCTTCCAGGCGGGCCCGCGGCAGGCCGGACTCGGCCATGGCGCGAGTGATCAGCTCATCGCCGATGGCCTCGATCTCGTCGGCCACGGTCTCGAGGAACGCGGCGCGGGCCTCGAGGCCGGTCTCGCGGTAGGCATCGAAGGCGGCCCAGGCCAGCTCGCAGGCGCGCTCGACCTCGGCCTGGCCACCCCCGGGATAGACCGGGGACAGGGTCTCGCCGGTGGCGGGATCGACGGCCTGGATCGCCTTGCCGTCGCTGAGCACGGCCTGCTGGCCGATCAGTTGCTTGCCTTCCAGGGTCATGCGGCTTCTCCTGTCGTAGGGCGCCGGATCGGCGCCGTTCGGGTCAGACGGGGCGACATCCGTCGCCACGCCGTCTAGCAGTGTAAAACGTTAGCATGCTAAATCTACATGCCATACCATCGAGCCGCTTGCCGCCGGCTCTCGTCGACGCTCGCGCCTCAGCGCACCAGGGCCGGACGCTTGGGATCGAATTCCCAGCCCTTGATCAGGTACTGCATCGCCATGGCGTCGTTGCGCTGGGTGACGTCGAGGCGCTTGTACTTCTCGTGGGCTTCCATGAGCTTGTCGTCGTCCAGCTCGATGCCGAGGCCCGGTGCCTTCGGCACGCTCAGCTTGCCGTCGCGGATCTGGAGCGGATCCTTGGTGATACGCTGGCCGTCCTGCCAGATCCAGTGGGTGTCGATGGCGGTGATCTCGCCCGGGCAGGCAGCGGCCACGTGGGTCATCATCGCCAGGGAGATGTCGAAGTGGTTGTTGCTGTGCGAGCCCCAGGTCATGCCCCACTCGTTGCACAGCTCACCCACGGCCACGGCGCCCTGCATGGTCCAGAAGTGGCAGTCGGCCAGCGGGATGTCGACCGAGTTGAGCTGCACGGCCAGCTGCAGCTGCTTGTAGTCGGTGGCGATCATGTTGGTGGCGGTGGGCAGCCCGGTGCGCTTCTTGAACTCCGCCATGGTCTCGCGGCCGGAGAAGCCGCCTTCCTGGCCGCAGGGATCCTCGGCGTAGCTGAGCAGGTGCTTGATCGGCTCCAGCACGCGCACCGCCTCGTCCAGCCTCCAGGCCCCGTTGGGGTCCAGGGTCAGGCGCGCCTCGGGGAAGGCCTCGTGCAGCGCACGGATGCAGTCGGCTTCTTCCTCGCCGCGCAGCACGCCGCCCTTGAGCTTGAAGTCCCTGAAGCCGTAGCGGTCGTAGGCGGCCTTGGCCAGGTTGGCGATGGCATCCGGCGTCATGGCCTCGCGATAGCGGGCCTCGTCCCAGGCATCGACCGGGTCGGTCACGCGCGGGTACGGCAGGTCGGTCTTGTCCGGGTCGCCGAGCAGGAACAGGTAGCCCAGGGCCTCGACCTCGTCGCGCTGGCGACCGTACTGGCCCAGCAGGTCGGCGACCGGCATGCCCAGCGCCTGGCCGAAGAGATCGAACAGCGCCGACTCGATGGCGGTGATGACGTGTACGGCCACGCGCAGGTCGAAGGTCTGGCGACCGCGCTCCTCGGGGCCGCCTTGAGCCAGCAGGTCACGGCAGCGGCTGAGCACCTGCTTGACCTCGTTGACGCGCGCGCCTTCGACCAGGCCGCGGCACTTGTCCAGGCCCTTCTGGATGCCCTCGCTGGTGGGAATCTCGCCCACGCCGCGGTTGCCGGACTCGTCCTCCAGCACCAGCACGCAGCGGATGAACCAAGGCGCATGGCCGCCGCTCAGGTTGAGCAGGAAACCGTCTTCGCCGGCGACCGGCACGATGTTCATCTTGGTGATCTTGGGAAACATGGCATTGCCTCTTCTTGTAACGGTCGAAATAACCATCAGACGGTCAGGTCACCGGCGCGGGATTGAACAGCACCAGGTCGTTGTAAAGGCCCAGCCGGTCGGCGGCGACCCGGCGGCGGCCGCTGGCCACGTCGAGGATCAGGTGGAACAGCTCCCAGCCCATCTCCTCGATAGTGGCGTCGCCGGTGGCGATGCGCCCGGCGTCGAGATCGATCAGGTCGTGCCAGCGCTGCCCCAGGGTGGAATTGCTGGCGACCTTGATGACGGGCGTCATCGGCAGGTTGTAGGGCGTGCCGCGGCCGGTGGTGAAGACCTGCAGGTTCATGCCCGCGGCGGCCTGCAGGGTGCCGCAGATGAAGTCGCTGGCCGGGGTCGCGGCGAAGGTCAGGCCGCGCCTGCGCACCCGTTCGCCAGGACCGATGACGTCGACGATCGACGAGTCGCCGGACTTGATCACCGACCCCAGGGCCTTCTCGACGATGTTGGAGAGCCCGCCCTTCTTGTTGCCCGGCGAGGTGTTGGCACTGCGATCCGCCTGGCCCTGGGACAGGTAGTCGTCGTACCAGGCCATCTGGTCGATCAGCGCCTGACCGACCTCGGGATCCACGGCCCTCGGCGTGAGCAGATGGATGGCGTCGCGGACCTCGGTGACCTCGGAGAACATCACGCTGCCCCCGGCGCGCACGATCAGGTCGGTGGCGAAGCCCACTGCGGGGTTGGCGGTCAGCCCGGAGAAGGCATCGCTGCCGCCGCACTGCATGCCGACCACCAGCTCGGAGGCCGGGCAGGTCTCGCGGCGGCGACGATCGAGGCGCTCGAGATGACGTTCGGCCATCGCCATGATGCCCTCGATCATCTCGCCGAAACCCTCGAAGGACTCGTCCTGCAGGCTGAGGACGTTGGCCTCCGGGTCGGCCGCCGCGGTGTTCTCATAGAGCTTCACCGGGCGATCATCGACCAGGGTCGAGGGCTGCAGCTTCTCGCAGCCGAGCCCGATGACCATCACCTCGTTGCCGAAGTTCGGGTTCCGGGCCAGGTTCTTGAGGGTGCGGATCGGCACCACCGCGGCCGGCGCGTTGATCGCCACGCCGCAGCCGTAGCTGTGGTTGAGCCCCACCACGTCGTCGACGTTGGGGAAGCGCGGCAGCAGCTCGCGCTTGATGCGCTGGACCACGTGATCGACGGTGCCGGCCACGCACTGCACGCTGGTGGTGATGCCGAGCACGTTCTTGGTGCCGACGCTGCCGTCGGCATTGCGGAAGCCCTCGAAGGTATAGCCCTCGAGCGGCGGCGTCTCGGGCGCAGGGCGCGTCGCGAGCGGCAGGTCTTCCAGGGCCGGCGGCGTGGGCATGTGCAGGTTGGTCTCGTTGACGTGACCGCCCTGGGGAATCCCTACGGCGGCGGTACCGATGACCTCGCCGTAGCGGATCACGGCGTCGCCCTCCGACAGCGCCACCAGCGCGACCTTGTGGCCCTGTGGCACCGGCTGGCAGAGCACGATACCGCCCTCGATGCGATCCCCGTCCGCCAGCCCGCCCTGGCGGACGACGACCGCCACGTTGTCACCGGGATGGACACGAATCACGCGGGGAGCGTTCGTCGATGATGTCATGCGGCCGTCCGACGTCTGCGTGGCACTCATTGGGGGCTCTCCATGCGGCGGTGGGCGCGACTCTTCAGGCTCATGATCACCGAGAAGGCCACGGAGGCGGCGATCAATCCCCACAGCACCACGGCGATCGGGCTCTTGGTGAAGAAGATGCCGTAGCTACCGGCCGATTCCAGGCTCTTAACGAAGTAGATCTCCGCCTGGCCACCGAGGATGAAGCCGATGATCAGCGGGGCGACCTCGAGGCCGACCTTCTGGATCAGGTAGCCCAGCACGCCGAAGATCAGCAGGGTCCAGACGTCGAACATGATGCCGTAGTTGATCGCATAGGCACCGACCACGCACATCATCACGATGATCGGGTAGAGGATGTACTTGGGCACCAGCACCACCTTGGCGATGTGCTTGATGGCATAGAACATCAGGAAGAACATCACGATGTTGGCGAACACCAGGGCGGTCATCATCACGTACCAGGTGTCGGCGTTCTCCGGGATGAACAGCGGCCCGACCTGGATGCCCTGGAGCGTGAAGGCGCCGATCAACACCGCCGTGGTGGAATCTCCCGGAATGCCCAGCGACAGCAGGGGGATCAACGCACCGCCGGTCAGGGCGTTGTTGGCCGACTCGGAAGCGATCAGCCCCTGGGGAGCGCCCTTGCCCATCTCGTCGGAGTCGCGCGAGAGGTTCTTCTCCTGGGTGTAGGCCAGCACCGAGGCGGCGCTGCCGCCGACGCCCGGCAGCATGCCGACGAAGGTCCCGATGAAGGAGGAACGCACCAGGTTGGTCAGCCGGCCCCTGAAGATGCCGAAGGAGAAACCGCCGCCCTTGCCGAACTTGACGTGCTTGCCGCCCAGGCCGCCCTTGATGCCCTCCTCCGCCTCGAGAAGGATGGTGGCGATGCCGAAGATGCCGATCAGCACCGGCAGCAGGGAGAAGCCCTCGAAGAGGTAGGGCTCGAGGAAGTCGAACATCAGACGGGTATGGCCGTTGCCGCCGTCGGAAATGCTGTAGGTACCGATCAGGCTCAGCCAGATGCCCAGCACGCCGCTGAAGATGCCCACCAGCATGTTGCGCGACATGGAGGCGATGACGGTCAGCGCCAGCAGGATGATCAGGAACTTCTCGACGTAGGAGAACTTGATCGAGAACTCGGCCAGCAGCGGCGCGAACAGGAACAGCACGGCGGCGCTGATGAGTCCGCCGACCAGCGAGGCCACCACGCAGACCCGCAGGGCGCGTTCGCCCTCACCCTTCTGGGCCATGGGGAAGCCGTCGAAGGTGGTGGTGATGGACGACGGCGTGCCGGGAATGTTGAGCAGCACGGCCGGCACCATGCCGCCGGAGATGCCGCCCACATAGAGGCCCAGCAGCAGCGCTAGGCCGTGGTTGAGCCCGAGCGCGTAGGTAAGCGGCAGACACACCGCCACGGCCATGGTCGCGGTCATCCCGGGGATGGCACCGAAGACGATGCCGACCAGGGCCCCCAGGGCCGCCAGCAGGAAGAAGGTGATATCGAGTAGCGACAGGATATCGAGCATGGGAAGGACTCCGCTACGGCAGGGTGATCTGGAACAGCTTGGCGAGGATGAACCACGCCAGCGTCGGTGCCACGAGCGCGTTGATGCCGGCCGTGAGGACCTTGCGCCGGGTCCTGGTGTGCATGTACATCAGCGACATCAGGAAGAGAAAAGGCATCGACACGAACAAAAAGCCGTAGCCCGTATAGGGGAAGACGTTGCCGACCACCGCCATCAGATAGAAATAGGCGGAGATCAGCGCCAGGGTGCCGAAGAAGCGGAACTTGTCCATGGACTCGCCGAGGATCGGCAGCGTCCTGTCACCTCGCCTGACGGCGGCGAGGAAAGGCACGACGTTGAGCACCAGGACCAGGGCGAAGAGGATGCCCATCACCCAGTGAATGATATGGGGGAAGAACAGATGGGAGGTCTCGAAGTCGATCGAGACACTCAGCAGGGATGACAGTCCTGATTCCATGGCGGCTCCGGTGAAGGCTCTCGTCAGGCGGCCTTTCGATCGTTATGGGAATGAAGCAGCAGCCGCGAGCGCCGGCGGGCTTCCCCGCCGGCGACCCTGCCTTACTGGATGTTGGTGATGATGTCCTCGTAGACGGACATCTTGGTCTCCAGATACTGGGCGGCTTCGTCGGACGGCTTGAAGTTGGGAATGAAGAAGGAGTTCTTCTGGGTCTCCTGGATCTCACCTTCGGCATAGATCTCGGCGAGCGCCTGGTCGATCTGGTCGACGATGGCCTGATCCATGTCCTTGTTGTAAAGGAAGAAGAATTCCTTATCGAAGGTGAAGTTGTTGCCGTTGCCCATCGGCACGGACACATTGGGCTCGACGTACTGCAGCAGCTGCTCGCGAGTGGTCTGGCCGAGACCGTCTTCCGGCGCCTGTTCGATGGTGCCCTGACGCGCGGTCAGCCACAGGAAGCGCATGGCCTTCTGGTCGTCTTCCGGCAGGCGCGTGTACTGCTCGTTGGCCTGCACGGTGCCATTGATCATGTCGGCCTGGTCATCGAAGAGCTGCTGGTTCTTGTCGGCCTGAGAGCCGGTGTTGACGGCCACCAGGTTGTCTTCCATGCCCGGATGCTCGATGGCGATGGCATTCTTCAGGGCGCTGAAGCCGATTTCCGAGACGCCGCCGGGCTGGATGGCGACACGCACTTCCTCACCGTTACCGACCGCCGCGATCACGTCGTCCAGGGTCTCGTAGGGCGAGTCCTTGGGCACCAGGTAGGCATTGCCCGGGTTGATGGCGACGGTCGGCCCGATGGTGTACTTCTCGAAGATGTCGTCGTACCCCTGAACGCCGTACAGGTTTCCGAGGTAGGACTGATCGTGGAAGATCATCAGGGTGTTGCCGCGCGCATCGCGATCCAGAAAGCGGAAAGCCGAGCTCGCACCGACGGCATCCACCTTCATGTTGATGTCGAGGTGCTCGGCCAGGGCATCGGCGACGATGCTGGAGTTCTGGTAAGTATCACCGCCCGTGGAGGTCGAGCCGATCACCACGCGCACGTTGCCGCGCAGCGGACCGTCGGCGGCCATGGCGGCGGCACTGCCGAACGCCATGCCGGCCATCAGGACGGAGGTTCCGAGTGTCTTGCAGATGCTGGGCATGCTCATGTTTCACCTCTTCGCTGTCATTGTTGAGAGTGGGTGAAGTTCGGGCTCTTGCTCTTAGTAGCCCTTGGCGGTCTCGACCAGCGTAGCCAGTCGTTCCCGTTCCTCGGCATTCGGCATCTCGAGCGGCGCGCGAACGCTGCCGGCGGGACGCCCAATGATCTCGGCACCGGCCTTGATCAGGCTGACCGCATAGCCGGACTTCTGGTCGCGCAGATCGACGAAGGGCAGGAAGAAGTCGCGGGAAATGCGCCGCACGGTGTCGCTGTCGCCGGCCCGCAGCGCCTTGTAGAAGGTCACCGCCATGTCGGGCACGAAGTTGAACACCGCGCTGGAGTAAGTGTTCACGCCCACGGCCAGATAGGCCTCGGCCATGATCTCGGCGGTGGGCACGCCACCCACGTAGGCCAGCCGGTCGCCCACGGTGCGGATGATCCGGTTGAGGGCCTGCATGTCGCCCTTGCCATCCTTCAAGCCGATCAGGTTGGGGCAGGCATCGGCCAGGCGCTTCACCGCGTGCGGCTTCATGATGCCGTTGGCACGGTTGTAGTAGATGACGCTGATGGAGGTCGAGTCACAGATCTGGCGCGCGTACTCCACCAGACCGTCCTGGGGGCACTCGGTCAGGTACGGCGGCATCAGCAGGATGCCGTCGGCGCCCTCTTCCTCGGCGATCTTCGCGAAGGCGCTGCCGGTGGCCACGCTCAGACCGGCGCTGGCGATGACCGGGAGCTTGCCGTCGACGACCTTCACCGCCAGACGCACGATCTCGCGGAACTCGTCCTGGGACAGGTTGAAGAACTCCCCGGTGCCGCCGGCGACGAACACCGCCGAGATCTCGTGGCTGATGAACCACTCCAGACGCTGCCGATAGCTCTCGGCATCGAAACGCCCTTCGGCGTCGAAATCGGTGATCGGGAAGGACAGCAGTCCATCGCTGATCGCTTGTTTGACATCTTCGCGGGTAAAGGTCACCAGATCGTCCTCTTGTCAGCCTCGGGATAACACGAGGAGGCGGGTTCCTCATGTCATACATCATACAAAGTGAGAAATTAGTCACCCTGCGCCGGCCTGGCAATAAGCCCAAAGTCGTGTATAGACTAAAGTCGCATCACCTGCAGCATCGCACCAGCGCCCCTCGAGCCGCCTGATGCCGACCCTCACGCCGGGAAAGGCTCCCCCAAGAAAAACGGGCAGACCGAAGATCGGTCTGCCCGGCAGTAGAAAAAGCAGCGCCACGCATCGTCTTGCTCAAACGGCGGTGATCGCTCCCTCGCCGGCCAGCACCCGCTTGACGTTGTCCACCGCCAGATCGCACATGGCATTACGCGTCTGGAAGGTCGAGGAACCGATGTGAGGCAGGCACACGGCATTGTCGAGCGTCATCAGGGGCGACGCCGTGGACAGCGGCTCCCGCTCGTACACGTCCAGTCCCGCACAGTGGAGGGTACCGTCCTGCAGGCAGGCGACGAGCTCATCCTCGCGCACCACCTTGCCGCGGGAGATGTTGACGAAGACGGCATGCGGCCGGGTCAGCGCGAAGTGCTCGCGTCCGATCAGCCCTTCGGTCTCTGCCGACAGGGGGACGGTCACGCAGATGAAGTCGGACTCGCGGAACAGGGTCTCGAGATCGACACGACGGGCCTCGAGCGCGTCTTCCACCTCCGGCTTGGCCGAGCGGTTGGTATAGTTCACCGACATGCCGAAGCCGTCGTGGCCGCGCCGTGCCACCGCCTGCCCGATGCGTCCCAGGCCCACGATGCCCAGGGTCTTGCCGTGGACGTCGACGCCGAAGTCCTCGCGCGAGAGCGAGGCCGTCCATTCATGACCGCGAACCTTGCGCAGCATCTCGCCGGCGCGACGCGCCGCCATCATCAGCAGCAGGAAACCGGTATCGGCCGTGGATTCGGTCAGCACGTCCGGCGTGTTGGTCAGCACGATGCCACGCTCGCGCATGGCCTCGATCGGGTAGCTGTCGACACCGACCGAAACGCTGGCCACCACCCTGAGGCGGGGCGCCTTGTCCAGCAGTGCCTCGGTGAACGCCACGTTCGACCCCAGATAGGCATCGGCCTGGGCCATGGCCTCCTCGAAGGCGGCGCGGTCCTGATCGTCGACCAGCCTCGTGAAATGCGTCAGATTGAACGCGTCGGAGAGGGCCTCGACGAGCGCCGGATACAGCTCGTGCACGACCACCAGGTTTTGCGTTTTCATCACTGCGGGCTCCACCACATTGTCGATCGACGGAACGCTTGGCGCATCCGGGCACCTCATCCAGGCACGGCCAGGAAGGCCGCCGGGGTGGCAGGCTGACGGTCGCCGATGCCTCCTTGCGTCCGGCTCATGGCGACACGAGGCACAGGGCTCATGTCATACATCACACAAAATAGAAAACTATCGAGCCTCCTAATGGTAGGGCAAGTCAGTCGGCATGAGTCGAGACTAAAGTGCAAGCGCCCTGCCGCCGCCGTTTCGGGCAATGAGACTTGAACGTGCGTCATGAGACATGCATTCAATAGCGGGAAATTATTAGCCAACACATCGATTTGGCGACACCATATACGACTTTAGTTTAACAACCGCCGCCACCCCCGGACGCCTCATGCCCCTGATCGATATCTTCCTCTCGACGCTGAACATCACCCTGCCAGTCTTCGCCATGGTCTTCATCGGCATCGGGCTGAAGCGTCTTCGCTGGATCGATCAGGCCTTCGTCGACACGGCATCGAAGCTGGTCTTTCGGGGCACCCTGCCGACCCTGCTGTTTTTCGGCCTGGCCGGGACCGATCTGGAGGCGACGCTCGACCCCTGGATGCTGGCGTTCTTCACCCTGGCCACCCTGCTGAGCTTCGCCGCGGCCTGGGGCTGGGCCCTGCTGCGGGTGCGGCGCCCGCTGCGCGGAGTCTATGTTCAGGGCGCGTTCCGCGGCAACTGCGGCATCGTGGGGCTGGCCCTGGCCGCCGGCATGTACGGCGATGCCGGCATCTCGCTGGCGGGGCTGCTGCTCGGCGTGGTGATTCTCAGCTACAACGTGCTCTCGGTCATCGTGCTGGCCACCTACCAGCCCCGCGAAACGGGAGGACGAGGCGTCGACTGGGCCCATATCGTGCGCCACATCGTGACCAACCCGCTGATCCTGGCCGTGCTTGCCGCCACGCCCTTCGCCATCTTCGAGGTGCCGCTGCCCGACTGGCTGACCACCACCGGCGACTACTTCGCCTCGTTGACCCTGCCCCTGGCCCTCATCTGCATCGGCGCCACCCTCTCCACCCGCGCCCTCAGGAAGGGCTATCGCACCACCGTCAGCGCCAGCCTGGCCAAGATGGTGGCCGTGCCCGCCGTGGCGACGCTGCTGGCGGTGGCGGCGGGCTTCACCGGGCCGGCACTGGGCGTGATGTTCCTGTTCTTCGCCAGTCCCACGGCGGCGGCGGCCTTCGTGATGGCCAAGGCCATGGGCAACGACGAGACCCTGACCGCCAACATCATCGCCATGACCACGCTGATGGCCAGCGTGACCGTGACCCTAGGCGTCTTCGTGCTAAGGCTGGCCGGACTGATCTAGCCGAGGCGGCCGCCCGAGACGACGACGGCGCCCCTGGGGCGCCGTCGTGATGCTGGCATGGCAGGCATCGCGGATCAGCGATAGCCGCCGGCCACGGTGCCTTCGACCACCGCGAACTGCTCGATGCCGCCGCCCTCGGCGGTGGCCTCCGCCGGCAGCGGATTGGCATGGGCGCGCTTGAAGTCGTCGCTGCCGACCCAGGCACGGAAGGCCTCCTGGCTTTCCCACTCGGTCTCCACCACGTAGGGGGCCTGGTTGCCCTGAGGGCGCAGCACGCGCATGGCGACGAATCCCGGCTGCTTGTCGATCTCCCCGGCGCGGGCCCGGAAGCGCGCCTCGAACGCGTCCTCGAAGCCCGGATTCACATGGATGCGGTTGTTGACGATATAGCTCATGGTTTCAGCCCTTCCTTCACTCAAGCGATGTCGGCGGGTGACGTGAAACGGGCCAGCCGCGCGCAGCCGGCGGCCCGCACCTCGGCGTCGAGCTCTGCGACGGCGGCGGTGGGAAAGCCGAGACCGCGATCGCCGCGCCCCTCGACCAGCAGCCCCGTGAGCGCGCCGACCAGCGGCATATGGCTGACCAGCAGCAGCGGGCGGTCGTCGTCCTGCTCGAGCAGCCAGTCGACCACGGCCTGGGGCGGATCGTCCGGGGTGATGCAGGGCAGCGTCTCCGCCGGCACGCCGAGAGCCTCGCCAACGCGCTCCGCGGTCTGCTGGGCGCGGCGATAGGGGCTCGCCACCAGCCGCAGGCGCGCGAGGTCGAGATCCGTTCGCCCCGCCAGCCAGGCGCCCATGCCCGCGGCCTCTTCCTGGCCGCGGACGGTCAGCTCGCGGGCCGCATCGGGGCTGCCCGGCCCCGCTTCGCCATGGCGCATGATCAACAACGGTTCAGCCATGCGGGCCTCCGGTGTCGCGATGGTCCTGCTGGACGTTCTCGCGCGAGAGCACGAACTCCACGTCGCTGCTCTGTTCGCCACGCATCAGCAGACGCGCCATCTCACGCGCGGGCACGCCCTCGAACAGCACCTGATAGAGCCCCTCGGCGATCGGCATGTAGACGCCCTCCTCGCGGGACTTGTCGCGCACCAGGCGCACGGTATTGACGCCTTCGGCGACCTGGCCCAGTGCCTCGACGGCCTCGTCGAGGGTGCGCCCCTCGCCCAGCGCGAAGCCGACCCGGTAGTTGCGCGAACGGCTCGACGAGCAGGTGACGATCAGGTCTCCGACCCCGGCCAGGCCGAGGAAGGTCATGGGATTGGCGCCCTGGGACACGGCGAAGCGGCTCATCTCGGCCAGCGCCCGGGTCATCAGCATGCTGCGGGTGTTCTCGCCCATGCCCAGCGCCGCGGCCATTCCGGCGGCGATGGCATAGACGTTCTTGAGCGCCCCGCCCAGCTCGACGCCGTAGCGGTCGTTGCTGGCATAGACGCGGAAATAGTCACAGCCCAGCGCCGTCTGCACCCGGGTGCGGGTCAGCGGGTCGTCGCTGGCAATCACCGTGGCGGTGAGCTGGCGCTCGGCGACCTCGGTGGCCAGGTTGGGGCCGGAGAGCACGCCGATGTGCGCGAAGCCGGTCTCCTCCTCGAGCAGCTGGCTCATCAGCTTGAAGCCGTCTTCCTGGATGCCCTTGGTGGTGCTGACCAGTATCTGGGACGGCGTCAGCCAGGGCAGCGCCTGACGCACCACCTGACGGAAGGCCTGGGACGGAATCGCCACCAGCACCAGGCCGGCGCCGGGCAGCACGTCCTCGAAGGCGCTCGAGGCCTTCACGGCGGGATTGATGGCATAGTCGGGCAGGTAGCGGCCGTTGCGATGCTCGCGGTTGATCTGCTCGACCAGCGCGGGGTCGCGCAGCCACTGGCGCACCTCGAAGCCGTTGTCGGCGGCGATGCTGGCGAGCGCGGTGCCGAAGCTGCCGCCCCCGAGCACCGCCACCCGCTGACTGCGATCATCGCTGCTGCGATCAGGATTGCTGCGATCGTCGGACATGGTCGCCCCGGGAGTGGAAATGGTCCGGCGATTGTAACGAAAAACGCCCCCAGTGGGGGCGTCCTGACGGCTGGTGTCGGGCCGCCGGAGCGGCCCGCAGGGCGGATCAATCGATCAGCGGCACCAGGGTGTCGATGCTCGAACGGGCATCGCCGTAGAGCATCCGGGTGTTCTCCTTGAAGAACAGCGGGTTCTCGATGCCGGAGTAGCCGGTGCCCTGGCCACGCTTGCAGACGAACACGTTCTTGGCTTCCCAGACCTTCAGCACCGGCATGCCGGCGATCGGGCTGTTGGGGTCTTCCTGGGCGGCCGGATTGACGATGTCGTTGGAGCCGATGACGATCACCACGTCGGTGCTGGCAAAATCGTCGTTGATCTCGTCCATCTCGAGCACGATGTCGTAGGGCACCTTGGCCTCGGCCAGCAGCACGTTCATGTGCCCCGGCAGGCGGCCGGCGACCGGGTGGATGCCGAAACGCACTTCCTTGCCGGCACTGCGCAGCTTGCGGGTCAGCTCGCTGACCGCGTTCTGCGCCTGGGCCACCGCCATGCCGTAGCCCGGCACGATGACGACGCTGTCGGCGTCGTTCAGCGCGCTGGCCACGCCGGCGGTGTCGATCGCGACCTGCTCGCCCTCGATCTCCGCCGCCGGCCCCTGGCTGCCGCCGAAGCCGCCCAGGATCACGTTGACGAAGTTGCGATTCATCGCCTTGCACATGATGTAGGAGAGGATCGCACCGGAGGAGCCCACCAGGGCACCGGTGACGATCAGCAGGTCATTGGACAGCGTGAAGCCGATGGCCGCCGCGGCCCAGCCGGAGTAGCTGTTCAGCATCGACACCACCACCGGCATGTCGGCGCCGCCGATGCCCATGATCAGGTGCCAGCCGATGAAGAAAGCCAGCAGCGCCAGCAGCAGCAGCGTCCAGACGCCCGCCCCGTTGAGGTAGAGCACCGCCAGCCCCACGGAGGCGGCCGCGGCGGCGGCGTTCAGCAGGTGGCCGCCGGGCAGCTGCTTCGGCTTGCCGTCGACCTTGCCGGCCAGCTTGCCGAAGGCGATCACCGAGCCGGTGAAGGTCACCGCGCCGATGAACACGCCGAGCACCACCTCGATCTGCAGGAAGGTGAGCTCCGCCGGGGTCTTCTTCGCCACCAGGGCGGCGAAGGCCGAGAAGCCCTCGGTGCCTTCCCCGGCCAGCTGGCTGGCCAGTACGCGGCGGCGCTCCAGGTCGGCGTTGAGGCCGACGAACACCGCGGCCAGGCCGACGAAGCTGTGCAGGGCCGCGACCAGCTGCGGCATCTCGGTCATCTCGACCTTCTTCGCCAGGTAGGCACCGATGACGGCGCCGATGGCCATCATCGGCAGCATCCACCAGTAGCCGCCGATGCCCGGCCCGAGGCCGGTGAAGAAGACGGCCACGCCCATGCCGATGATGCCGTACCAGACGGCGCGCTTGGCCTTCTCCTGGTTGCTCAAGCCCCCCAGCGAGAGGATGAACAGTACGCTTGCCGCGATCGAGGCGGCGGATACGAATCCTTGACTCAACATCTCTTGATCTCCGGCCTCAGGACTTCTGGAACATGGCGAGCATCCGGCGCGTGACCTGGAAGCCCCCCACGATGTTGATGGTGGCGATCAGCACCGAGATGCCGGCGAGCAGGCTCACCAGGGCACTGCCGGAGCCGATCTGCAGCACCGCGCCGAGCACGATGATGCCGGAGATGGCGTTGGTCACGGCCATCAGCGGGGTGTGCAGCGAGTGGCTGACGCCCCAGATCACCTGGAAGCCCACGAAGCAGGCCAGGGCGAAGACAATGAAGTGCGACATGAACGACGCCGGGGCCACCTGGCCGAGCAGCAGCATCAGCGCGCCGCCCACGCCCAGCAGCGTCGCCTGACGCTTGGTCTGGGAGACGAAGGCGGCGTGTTCGGCGGCCTTCTTCTCCTCCGGCGTCGGCTCGGGCTCCTTCGGCTTCGGCTTGGCCGCGGCGATCGCCTGCACCTTGGGCGGCGGCGGCGGGAAGGTGATGTCGCCCTCGAAGGCCACCGTGGACCCACGGATGACGTCGTCATCCATGTCATGGTGGATGACGCCATCCTTCTCCGGCGTCAGGTCGGTCAGCATGTGGCGGATATTGGTGGCGTAGAGCAGCGAGGCCTGGGTCGCCATGCGCGACGGGAAGTCGGTGTACCCGACCACGATCACGCCGTTGTCGGTGACGATGCGCTCGTCGGGCACGGTCAGGTCGCAGTTGCCGCCCTTCTCGGCGGCCAGGTCGACGATCACCGAGCCCGGCTTCATGGCCTTGACCATGTCCTCGAGCCAAAGCTTGGGCGCCGGGCGGCCGGGGATCAGCGCGGTGGTGATGACGATGTCGACGTCCGGGGCCTGCTCGCGGAACAGCGCCAGCTGCTTCTCGCGGAACTCGGGGCTGGAGGGCGCCGCATAGCCGCCGCTGCCCGAGCCGTCCTGGCTGTCCTCGAAGTCGAGGAACAGGAACTCGGCACCCATGGACTCGATCTGCTCGGCCACCTCGGGGCGCACGTCGAAGGCGCGCACCACGGCGCCCAGGCTGGTCGCGGTGCCGATGGCGGCGAGACCCGCGACGCCGGCGCCGACGATCAGCACCTTGGCCGGCGGCACCTTGCCCGCGGCGGTCACCTGACCGGTGAAGAAGCGCCCGAACTGGTTGCCCGCCTCGATCACCGCGCGATAGCCGGCGATGTTGGCCGTGGAGGACAGGGCGTCCATCTTCTGAGCCCGCGAGATGCGCGGCACCATGTCCATGGCGATGACGTTGGCGCCGGTGTCGCGGCAGCGCTCGAGCAGCGGCTCGTTCTGGGCGGGCCAGAAGAACGAGATCAGGGTCTTGCCCTTGCCCAGGTAGCCGACCTCATCCTCGACGGGCTCGCGGACCTTGACCACCACCTCGGCGGCGTTCCACAGCGCCTCGGCCCCGTCGACGACGGTGACGCCGACCGAACGGTAGGCGTCGTCATCGAAACCGGCGGCCGAACCGGCGCCGGCTTCGATCAGGCATTCGTGTCCCAGCTTCTGGATCTGTTGCGCGCTTTCCGGGGTCAGCGCAACACGCGCCTCCCCGGAGGCATGCTCCTTGGGTGCACCAATCTTCACGTTGGATCTCCCGTTTTGGCGTTATTGAAACTTTCGAAACACCGCAGTCTTGCCTAGGCATGCGGGAATCTCAACCCGCATGACGGCCATGACAGCGTCGCTGTCGGAAACGATATGTCCTTGAAAATCCGTCGATCCAATTGACGTGGACGTCAAGGTCAAGCGACGAGGCGCGAGGCCACGGCGCCTGTCATCGAGCGCTCCGGTCATGTCCGTGGTGGACGGCATCGGGGAAGACTGGAAGGAAAAAAGAGAGGAAAAGGAAAAAAAGCACGAAACGAAACGCGCCGATCACCTTGCGGAGATCGGCGCGTCCGGCATGCCGCCCTTCAGGGCGACGACAATGGCACCGTGATCAGGCGCCGAGCAGCGCGTTCAGGCGCTTGACGTAGGCCGCCGGGTCGTCGAGATGGCCGCCCTCGGCGATGATCGCCTGGTCGAGCAGGATCCGCGACAGATCGGCGAAGCCATCCCCCTCGGCGCTCTCGAGGCGCGCCACCAGGGCGTGCTCGGGGTTGAGCTCGAGGATCGGCTTGACCTCCGGCAGCGGCTGGCCGGCGGCTTCCATGATGCGGCGCATCTGGTAGCCCATCTCGTGCTCCGGCAGCACCACGCAGGCCGGAGAATCGGTCAGGCGATGGGTCACCTTGACCTCCTGGACCTCATCACCGAGCGCTTCCTTGACGCGCTTGACCAGCTCTTCCTTGGCCTTGGCGGTCTCTTCCTGGGCCTTCTTCTCGTCCTCGTCCTCGACCTCGCCGAGGTCCAGGTCGCCCTTGGCCACGTCGACGAACGGCTTGCCCTCGAACTCGGTGAGGTGGCTCATCAGCCACTCATCGATGCGGTCGTGGAGCAGCAGGACCTCGATGCCCTTCTTGCGGAAGATCTCCAGGTGCGGGCTGTTCTTGGTCGCGTTGAAGCCGTCGGCGACGATGTAGTAGATCTTCTCCTGACCTTCCTTCATGCGCCCGATGTAGTCGGCCAGCGACTGGTCCTGGGTGGCGCTGTCGGTGTGGGTGCTGGAGAAGCGCAGCAGGCCGGCGATCTTCTCGCGGTTGGCGTGATCCTCCGCCGGGCCTTCCTTGAGCACGCTGCCGAAGGTGTTCCAGAAGGTCTGGTAGGCCTCGGGATCCTTGGCCAGCTTCTTGAGCATGTCGAGGGAGCGCTTGGTCAGCGCGCTCTTGATCTTCTCGACCTGCGGGTCCTGCTGCAGCAGCTCGCGGGACACGTTCAACGACAGGTCGCGGGTGTCCAGCACGCCCTTGATGAAGCGCAGGTAGAGCGGCAGGAACTGCTCGGCGTCGTCCATGATGAAGACGCGCTGAACGTAGAGCTTCACGCCGCGGGCGCCGTCACGCTCGTAGAGATCGAACGGGGCGCGGCCCGGCACGTAGAGCAGGCTGGTGTACTCGAGCTTGCCCTCGACCTTGTTGTGGCTCCAGGTCAACGGATCGCTGAAGTCGTGGGCCACGTGCTTGTAGAAGGCCTTGTACTCGTCGTCGGTAAGTTCGCTCTTGGGGCGCACCCACAGCGCGGTGGCCTCGTTCACGGTCTCCCAGCTGACGGTCTCGCTGCCCTCGATCTCGTTGCCGTCCTCGTCGCGGGCGGTCTCGGTCTTGGGCATGCGCACCGGCACTTCGATGTGGTCGGAGTACTTGCGCACCAGGTTCTGCAAACGGAAGTCGTCGGCGAACTCGCCGGCGTCTTCCTTGAGGTGCAGCACGATCTCGGTGCCATGGGCCTGGCGCTCGATGTCGGCGACGCTGAACTCACCCTCGCCGCGGGAGTGCCACTCGACGCCCTCGCCCTGGTCGGTGCCCGCCTTGCGGGTACGCACCGTGACCTCGTCGGCGACGATGAAGCCGGAATAGAAGCCGACGCCGAACTGGCCGATCAGGCGGGCGTCCTTCTGCTGCTCGCCGGAGAGCTGCTTGAGGAACTCGGCGGTGCCGCTGCGGGCGATGGTGCCGAGGTTCTCGATCACTTCGTCACGATTCATGCCGATGCCGTTGTCGCGCACGGTCACGGTGCCGGCCTCGGCGTCATGCTCGATCTCGATGCGCAGCTCGCTGTCGCCCTCGTAGAGAGCGTCGTTGTCCAGCGCGGCGTAGCGCAGCTTGTCGCAGGCGTCGGCGGCGTTGGAGATCAGCTCGCGCAGGAAGATTTCCCTGTTGGAATACAGGGAGTGAATCATCAGGTGCAGCAGTTGCTTGACCTCGGTCTGGAAGCCGAGGGTCTCTTCACGAGTAGCAGTGGTCATCTCTTGCGGACCCTTTGTCGACGGTTCGGCGGTGGCGAGGCCACCCTTTGCTTGGATACCGTCGATATGGGGACCGGCGAAGGTTTTTCAACCGTCGTTCTCGCGCCAGGCGCGATAGCCCTCCAGTGCACGGTCGACCCGGGTCAGCAGCCAGCCGACGATCATCGCATCATCGACCAGCCCCACCACCAGCAGCACGTCCGGAATCAGGTCCAGCGGCGAGATCAGATAGACCAGGGCGACCAGCATCCACAGCAGCGCCGACCAGGGCACCGGTCGATAGCGTCCGCGCACCACGTCGGCCAGCATCGGCGGGAACCAGCGCAGGGCGCGGCGCATGCGCAGGAAGACGCCGGCGCGGCGCTTGATGCGCGTGAGCGGCGGGGAACCATCGGGGCGTGCCATGAGCGCTCTCCTTGCCGAGTGTCGGATTCACCGCTACAGAATGAGGAGAGTGTCGGCGGAATGCCAGCCGTCGGCCCCGAGCGACACTACTCAAGCGCCGCGCCATGGGCGACCATGGGAGCCCGCTCCACGCACCCTCGAGAGGCGACACGATGCCCAACACCCCGTTCCGCATCCCCTGGAAGCCCCTGCTGACCGCCGCCCTGCTGTGCCTGCCGGCCACCGGCCAGGCCCAGCCCGGCGACGGCGACGGCGCCATGCGCGATGCCCTCCAGGCCGCGCGGGCCAAGGACTGGTCCGCCATCGACCGGGCCGCCATCGCCGATCACGCGCTGGCCGGCTACGTCGACTATCACCGCCTCAAGGCGCGGCTGCCCGGCACCTCGCCGAACGAGGTCAACGCCTTCATCGACGCCAACGCCGATTCCCCGCTGGCCGGCTGGATGCGCGGTCAGGCCATTTCGGCCTACGGCGAGGCCGGCCGCTACCGGGACCTGCTGGCGGTGGCCGATGGCGAGCCCCGCGGCACCGCGCGCCAGTGCCACTACTATGCCGCCTTGCTCGGCAGCGATCCGGCCACCGCCGCCGAGGGCGGCCGCGAGCTGTGGCGGGCCGGCCACTCGCAGCCGGATGCCTGCGACCCGCTGTTCAACACCCTGCGCGCCCGCGGCGAGATCGGCCCGGAGCAGGTCTGGGAGCGTCTCACCCTGGCCTGGCAGGCCGGCGAGACCGGCATGGTCGGCTACCTCGGCCGCCAGCTCGGCGACGACTGGGCCGGCGCCCGGGCCGCCCTGGAACGCCTCGACGACGATCTATCGGCGATCACCCGGGTGCCGAGCTGCATCGGACCGGACTGTCGCGGTAGCGGGGCGCTGTTCGCCGCGGCCATGCACGACTACACCCGCGCCGACACCCAGGCGGCGCTGGCGGCCTGGCGCCGGCTGTCGCCACAGCTGGCCATCGACGAGGCCCATCGTCACGAGATCGAGCATGATCTGGCCTTCTATTCGCTGGTGCGCGACGTCTCGCCCAACCGCGACTGGGTCGACGGCGTGCTGCCGCGCCTCGACGACACCGACCTCACCGTGCTGCGCATCCGCGTCGCCCTGGCCGACCGCGACTGGGCCGACGTGCTGGCCTGGGCCGATCGTCTGCCCGCCGAAGAGGCCAGCGATGCCCGCTGGCAGTACTGGCAGGCCCGCGCCCTGGAACAGCTCGGCGACGACGCCGGCGCGAATGCGGCCTACGCCCGTGCCGCCGAGCAGCGCAGCTTCTACGGCTTCGCCGCCGCCGATCATCTCGGCCAGCCCTACGCCCTGAACCGGGCCGACACCTCGGTCGACGAGGCCCGCCGCCGGGACATCGCCGCCATGCCGGCGGTCCAGCGCACCGAGGCGCTGCTGCGCATCGGCGAGCCGGGCCTGGCCAGCAGCGAGTGGTATGCCGCCGCGGCCCGTGTCTCCTCCGACCGGGCCATGGCGATGGCCGACTACGCGGCGCGCCGCGACTGGCCCGCCCGGCTGGTCCAGACCACCATAGCCGCCGGGCTGTGGGACGCCCTGGAATGGCGCTTCCCCGAGGCCTATCGCGATGACTTCCTGCACTGGGGCCGGCGCCACGACGTCGACCCCTATCTGCTGATGGGCATCGCCCGGCGCGAGAGCGCCTACAATCCGGAGGCCCTGTCGCCGGTCGGCGCCCGCGGCCTGATGCAGCTGATGCCGGGCACCGCCAGCCAGGTCAGCCGCCAGCTCGGCATGGCCGATCCGGGCCGCTACGGCGTCCTCGAGCCCTCGGTCAACATCCGCCTCGGCAGCGCCTACATCGGCGAGATGATGGACCGCTATCGCGGCAACCGCCTGGCCGCCACCGCCGCCTACAACGCCGGCCCCGGCCGGGTCGATAGCTGGCTGCGCGACGCCCCGCAGCAGTTCGACCTGTTCGTCGAGTCGATCCCCTTCCGCGAGACGCGCCGCTACGTGCAAGCGGTGATGGCCTACCGGGTGATCTTCGAGAGCCTGGCCAATGGCGGCAACACTCGCGGCGTGGCGATGCTGACGCCGGCGGAGCGCCAGGGCGACTACGACCGCTCGCTGCTGGCACGCCGCTGACCTTCGTGCCCTGCCCCAGCCGTAGAGTAGAAAAGAAGAAGGCCCGCCGAATGGCGGGCCTTCTCGATTCAGGGCCGGATACCGGACCGGCGAATCAGCGCCTCGCGCTAGGCCGGGCCAAGGTCAGCGCTATGTTGGCGCCCGGGTCAGCGCCAGCTTGGCACCGAAGGCCACCAGCACGCCGCCGGTGAGACCGTTGAGCCAGCGCGCGAGCACGGGGCTCGCCAGCCAGCGGCCGGCACGGCCGACCAGCAGCACCACGGCGATCTGCCAGACGTTGGCGATCAAGAAGTGCACGCTGGCCAGCCACAGCGACTTGGCCAGGGCCGGATCGCCCGGGGAAATGAACTGGGGCAGGAAGGCCATGTAGAAGACCACCGTCTTGGGATTGAGCACGTTGGACAGCAGCCCCTCGCGCAGCGGCCGCCAGGCCGGCACCCGCTGGCGCTCGCCGTCCACCGCCCCCACCGGCAGCCCCTGGCCGCGGCGCGCCTCGCGGAGGCTGGCGATCCCCAGCCAGATCAGATAGGCGGCGCCGGCCAGCTTGAGCGCGGAGAAGGCCCAGGCCGACTGCAGCAGGATCAGCGAGATGCCCAGCGCCGAGACGGTGGCATGCACGAACAGCCCGGCGCAGATCGCCAGGCTGGTCAGCACGCCGTCACGCACGCCGCCGCGGGCGGTGTTGCGGATCACCAGCAGGGTGTCCACGCCGGGGGTGATGCTGAGCAGGGTGATGGCCACCAGGAAGGGCCAGAACTGGGCGTCGAACCACATCAGGCCGCCCTCACCCGCCGAACACGCCGCGCTTGGCGTGGCGCATGGATATCTGGTCGTTGAGCGTCCAGAAATCGTAGAGCACGCCCAGGCCGAACAGCCCCAGGGTGCACAGGTAGATCACTCCGGTGACCCACTTGCCCAGATAGAAGCGGTGCACGCCGAAGGCGCCGAGGAAGGTCAGCAGCAGCCAGGCCAGGGTGTAGTTGGTGGGACCGGCCTGAAAGCGCAGGTCGGCCTGCCGATCCATGGCCGGGATCAGGAACAGGTCGATCAGCCAGCCGATGCCGAGCAGGCCAAGGGTGAAGAACCAGATCGTGCCGGTGACCGGCTTGCCGTAGTAGAAGCGGTGTGCGCCGAGGAAGCCGAAGAGCCACAGCAGATAGCCGATGGCCTTGCTGTGGGTATCCTGAGAGGCGATGCGAGTGTGTTCCATGGAAAAGTCTCGTCGATGCCCTGGAGGTCGCTGGACGCCCGGGGGCTGAGTGGCTACATTGACCTAGCGGGCGGAGGCACCAGTTTCACTGCGGCACGTTGTTGACGCAACCCTGGCGCTGATGCACTATCCGCTGCGTAGGTTAGCAAGTAGAAAGTCGTCAGTTGTACTTCGATTCCTTCGATGCACCCGGTGCGCACTTCTTCTTTGTCTGCCCACGCAAGACGGGCTCGTGCCGTGTGAAACGGCCAATACGACCCAGCATCAATATTTAGTTTGTTAAGGAAATCGACAATGGCAACTGGCACTGTCAAGTGGTTCAACGACACCAAGGGCTACGGCTTCATCTCTCCGGAAGACGGCGGTGATGACCTGTTCGTCCACTTCTCCGAAATTCAGGCTGAAGGCTTCAAGTCCCTGCAGGACGGCCAGAAGGTCTCCTTCGAAGTGACTCAGGGCAAGAAAGGCCTCCAGGCCTCCAACGTTCGCGTCGCCGAGTAAACTCGACCGACAGGACGATCGACCGCCGGCCATGCCGGCGGTTCGAGTAGAAAAAGGCCCGCCGTCCGGCGGGCCTTTTTCGTGGGCGCTCGAGTCTCAGGGCGAGGCCGAATCGCCACCGCTCGCCTCGTCATCGAGCGAGTCGCCACTATCCGGCGGGGTCTCCGTGGCCTCGCGAATCTCGCTCGGCACGCCCTGCTCGGCCTGCTCGAACTGTTCGTCGATCTTGCGGCGAGCCTCCTCGAAGCGGCGCTCGGTCTCTTCGAGGATCGCCTCGACCTCGGGATCGGAGGTCGGCGCAATGCCGTCCGTCGCCATGGGCTCGGGGTCGAGGGCATCGTCCAGCTGACTCGCGTCCGCGGCGTCCATTTCCGGCAGCGACGCCTCGTCGGGCGTCTGCCGCGAGACTTCCTCGTACTGGCTGTCGATATTCTGCTTGGCTTCCTCGAAGCGACGCTCGGTGTCCTTCAGGATCTGCTCGACCTCGGCCTCGGTTTCCTGCTCGGAAGGCGGCGCCATCTCGCCCGAGGGCACGACGTCGGCGGTCTCGGGCACGCTGGCCGGCGCGGCTTCCTCGGCCGTGGCATCCGGCATCGCGGCCTCGCCCTCGACGGACGCTTCGGCGTCGGACGCCGCGTCGGCGCCATCGTCCCGGTCCGGCGCCGCCGTGACAGCATCCTCGGAGGCACTCCCCTCCTCGACGGCAGGCGCAGTGTTCGTGGCATCGCCGGCGGGCGCGGTCTCGTCGCTCGGTTCGCCCTCGTCGTTGCCGCAGCCTGCCAGGGCGATCGCGACCGCCAGAACGAGCGGTTTCCAGGGGGTCATGGCCTTCCTTCTCTTCGATGGGTGTCGAACGTCATTGCACCAAAGGGCGACGGGCACCGCAAGACAGGCCTCAGCGCGCGAACAGCTGCCCGGCGATGTCGCGGAAGGCCTTGAATTCGATGGCGTTGCCGCTGGGATCGCGGAAGAACATGGTGGCCTGCTCGCCCGGCTCACCGGCGAAGCGCACATAGGGCTCGATCTCGAAGCGGATGCCGGCATCGGTCAGCCGGTCGACCAGCGCCTCCCAGTCGGCCATTTCCAGCACCACGCCGAAGTGCGGCACCGGCACGCCGTGCCCGTCGACCGGGTTGCGATGGGTTTCCCGGGGCGACTCGCCGAGGGCGGGGTCGAGATGGCAGACGAACTGGTGACCGTAGAGATCGAAGTCGATCCAGGTATCGCTGCTGCGCCCTTCGGGGCAGCCCAGAAGCTCGCCGTAGAAGCGCCGCGCCTCGGACAGGTCGCGGACCGGCACGGCGAGATGGAACGGGGTCAACATGTGCACGTCTCCTTGAGCCAGGATGGCCTCATGATGCCGCGCCCGAGGCCGGCTGGCCAGTCGCTTACTTCGACAGCAGCGGGCAGTCGTCCGGCAGCGCCAGCGACAGCGCGTGCGGCTCGACCTCGACCCGGAAGGCCCGGCGGTGGCAGGGTTCGCCGTCCAGGGTCAGCGGCAGGTCGGTCTCCGCCTCGATGCTGAGCCAGGTGGTACGGAAGGTCTCGACGAAGGTGCCCTCCCCGGGGCGACGCTGAAGCTCGCGACGCATCCGCACCATGTCGCCAAGCGAGGCGAAGTCGCGCAGGATCAGCACGTCGAGCTGACCGTCATCGATGCGGGCCGCCGGCGTCAGGTGCTGACCGCCACCGGAGCGGGTGCCGTTGCCGAGCGCCAGCACGAACAGCGACGCCTCGCGCTCGCCCTCCGCCCAGCGCAGCTGGACCGGATAGGGACGATACTGCCAGGCCTTCAGTGCTCCGATCAGGGAATAGGCCCCGCCGCCGAGCAGTCGCTTGAGGCTCTTGGGCGTCGAGGAGGTGATCTCGGCGCCGAAGCCGCCGGTGGCCATGTTGAGGAAATAACGGCCGTCGAGCGCCGGCACGTCGACCGGCCGCAACGGCAACGACAGCGCCGCCTTCAGCGCGGCCAAGGGGTCCTGGGCAAGCCCCAGGGCACCGGCCAGGTCGTTGGCGCTGCCCAGCGGCAGCAGGCCGAGCCCCGGGCGGTCCTCTGCCGGCAGACGCATCAGGCCGTTGACCGCTTCGTTGATCGTGCCGTCGCCACCGCCGACGATCACCCGCCGAAGGCCGTCACGCCCGGCCTGCTCCGCCATGCGCGCGGCGTCCCCGGCCTCCCAGGTGACCCGCACCGCGAGCTCGGCGCCGGCCTCGCGGCAGGCGCTCACCGCCTGGCGCACCGCCGGCAGTTGCGCCGACTTGCCGTTGAGGATCAGCATTGCCATGGTCTCGCGTTCCTTGTCCTTGATCGTCGTCATGGCCGCTTCACGGCCGGCCGGCATGCTCAATGGATGAATCCCATTCACTCTATGACTTCCTTACACTGTCTGTCTTCTCGCATCGTTTATCGACCACCGCGACATAGGGAGTTGTCATGATCGCACCCGCCTTCCTCCTGGCGGCCTTCCTTGGCGGCCTCGCCGCCATGTGCCTGCGCCTTCCGCCCCTGGTAGGCTTCCTGGCCGGCGGCTTCGTGCTCAACGCCCTGGGCTTCACCTCCACCCCGCTGCTCGAGGTGGTGGCCGATGTCGGGGTCACGCTGCTGCTGTTCAGCATCGGCCTGAAGCTCGACATCCGCACCCTGCTGCGCCGCGACGTCTGGGGTGGCGCCACCCTGCACATGCTGCTCTCCAGCCTGGCGCTGGTGGCGCTGCTCGGGCTGTTGAAATGGCTGAGCCTGCCGCTGCTGGCCGAGGCCGGCTGGTCGACCCTGGCCCTGCTGGGCTTCGCGCTGTCGTTCTCCAGCACGGTGTTCGTGGTCAAGGTGCTGGAGAAGCGCAGCGAGAGTCAGACCGCCTACGGCCGCCTGGCCATCGGCGTGCTGATCATGCAGGACATCTTCGCCGTGGTCTTCCTCACCGCCTCCACCGGCGCCCTGCCGAGCCCCTGGGCGCTGGGCCTGCTGCTGCTGATTCCCCTGGCCCCGGCGCTGCGCGCCCTGCTGGACCGCCTGGGCCACGGCGAGATGCAGATGCTGTTCGGCATGCTGCTGGCGCTGGTGATGGGCTATGCGCTGTTCTCGTCGGTGGGGCTCAAGGGCGACCTGGGCGCGCTGGTCATCGGCCTGCTGCTGGCGCCTCACCCGGCCGCACAGGCCCTGGCACGCTCGATGTTCAGCCTCAAGGAGCTGCTGCTGGTGGGCTTCTTCCTGAGCCTGGGCCTGACCGCCATGCCCAGCTGGGAGCTGCTCGGCACCGCACTGCTTCTGGTGCTGGCCCTGCCGCTCAAGGGCCTGCTCTACCAGCTGGTGTTCATGCGTTTCCGCATGCGCCACCGCACCTCGGTGCTGTCCGCCCTGAGCCTGACCAACTATTCGGAGTTCGGCCTGATCGTCGGGGCGCTCGCCACTGCCGAGGGCTGGCTGCCGGAACGCTTCCTGGTGGTGCTGTCGCTGGCGGTGGCGCTGAGCTTCGCCGCCTCGGCGGTGGTCAACGGCTTCGGCGAGCGTTTCTATCGCTGGCTGGAGCCGCGCCTGCCCGAGATCGACGAACGGGACCTCACCCCCAGCGACCGCCCCATCGAGGTCGGCGACGCCGAAGCCGTGGTGCTGGGCATGGGCCGCATCGGCAAGGGCGTCTACCGTCGCCTGCAGAAGGAGTACGGCCTGCAGGTGCTGGGCATCGACAGCAACCCCAAGAGCATCGAGCGGCTCACCGCCATGGGCTTCAACGCCCTGGAGGGCGACGCCGTGGACTCGGAGTTCTGGGACAAGCTGCTGATGTCCTCCGAGGTGCGCCTGGTGGTGCTGGCCATGCCCCACCATGCCGGTAATCTGGCCGCCCTGAAACAACTGCGCTCGCGCCACTTCCCCGGGCGCATCGCCGCGGTGGTGGAATATCCCGAGGAGATCGAGCCGATCCGCGAGCTCGGCGCCAGCGCGGTCTTCCACGTCTACGACGAGGCCGGCCGCGCGCTGGCCGACAGCGCCGCCGAGGAGGCCGGACTCAGCTCGCGCACCAGTCAGCTGGGCTGACGGCCACCACGCCCGCCCCGGCGGGCGTGGTACCCTATGGCGCCGTCCCCGACGCCCTTCGTCTCGAGATCTCCCGCGCATGAACGATTTCTTTACCGCGATCGGCCAGTTCATCGGCCACGTCATCCGCTTCATCGTCGATGCGCTCGGCGCCGGCCTGAACGGCCTGGACGACGCCGCCAGCAGCCTGATCGGCGGCATCGCCGGAGGCCTCGGCATTCCCGCCAACCTGCTCAGCCTGCTGGTGCTGGCGCTCGGCCTGTGGCTGCTGTGGAAGGCCTTCTCGGCCCTGCGCCGGCGAGCCGTGGTCGCCACCCTGATCTGGGTGCTGCTGGGCGTCAGCGTACTGAGCTGGCTGATCAACTGATCACTCCGAAGCATTCGCCCCGCGCACAAAAAGACGCCGCCCTTCCGGGCGGCGTCTTGTCGTTCTCGCGAGCGAATGTCGCGATTACGCGAGGGCTTTCTCGATCACCTCATACACGTTCGGCGAGAGTTTTTCTTCGCGGATGCGCTCGAGCTCACCCTTCATGAGTTCCTGGCGAGTCTCGTCGAAGCGGCGCCAGCGGGTCAGCGGGGTCACCAGCCGCGAGGCGATCTCGGGGTTCAGGCGGTTGAGCTCGATGACCACGTCGGCCAGCAGCCGGTAGCCCTCGCCGTCGAGGCGGTGGAAGTTGACCCGGTTCTGGGCGAAGGCGCCGATCAGCGCGCGGACCTTGTTGGGGTTGGTCAGCGAGAAGGCCGGGTGGTCCATCAGGAACTTGACCCGCTCCAGGGCATCGGACTGCGGGCGGGACACCTGGACGCTGAACCACTGGTCCATGACCAGCGGGTCGTGGGCCCACTTCTCGCCGAAGGTGCGCAGCGCCGGGTCGGCCAGCTCGTCGCGACTGGAATGCACCAGCAGCGTCAGGGCGGCGCGCACGTCGGTCATGTTGTGGTCGGCCTCGAACTGGCGGCGGGCCAGCTCGATGCCCTCCTCGTCCTCGATGCTGACCAGGTACGACAGTGCCACGTTCTTGAGGCTGCGCGCGGCGATCTGCTCGGGCTCCGGTGCATAGGGGGCGTCGCCGACGTTCTCCTGATAGACGCGCAGGAAATCGTCGCGCAGGGCCATCGCCAGCGACTGCTTCACGAACTGGCGGGCGGCGTGGATGGCGTCCACGTCGACCAGCGGCTGCTGCTCGGCGATATAGGCCTCGGAGGGCAGCGTGAGCATCTCGGCCAGCACCGCCTTGTCGTCGGTCTCGCGCTTGAGCAGCTCACGGAAGGCCTCCACCACCCGCGGGTCCATGACCTTCTCGACGCCGTTGCGATGCGCGGCGATCAGGTCGTCCAGCGCCAGCAGCGCCAGGCGCTGGCCGGCGTCCCAGCGATTGAAGCCGTCGCTGTCATGGGTCTGCAGGAAGGCCAGGTCCTCGCGCGAGTAAGGGAAATTGAGCTTGACCGGCGCCGAGAAGCCGCGCGCCAGCGACGGCACCGGGGCCTCCTCCACGTCGGTGAAGACGAACTCCTGCTCCTCCTCGCGCAGGTGGATCACCCCGTCGGTGCCGAGCGACTCGCCGTCCAGGGTCAGGCGCAGGTCGCGGCCGCTCTTGGTGCCGACCAGGCCCAGGCGGATCGGGATATGCTGCGGCGCCTTGTCGGGCTGCCCCGGCGTGGCCGGGGTACGCTGGCGCAGCAGCAGCCGGTAGGCGCCGTTGGCATAGTCGTATTCGCCGTGGGCGTCGATCTCCGGGGTGCCGGCCTGGGAGTACCAGCGCATGAACTGGTCGAGGTCCTGACCGGACGCCTCGGCCATGCAGGCCACGAAGTCCTCGATGGTCACCGCCTGCCCGTCGAAGCGCGAGAAGTACAGGTCGCTGCCGCGACGAAAGGCCTCCCAGCCCACCAGGTTGCGCAACATGCGCACGATCTCGGCGCCCTTCTCGTAGATGGTCAGGGTGTAGAAGTTGCCGATCTCGATGTAGTGGTCCGGCCGCACGGGATGGGCGGTGGGGCCGGCATCCTCGGCGAACTGGGCGGTGCGGAAGAAGGACACGTCCTCGATGCGTTTCACCGGCGCGGAGTTGGTGTCGGCACTGAAGGTCTGGTCGCGGAAGACGGTGAAGCCCTCCTTCAGCGACAGCTGGAACCAGTCGCGGCAGGTGACGCGGTTGCCGGACCAGTTATGGAAGTACTCGTGGGCGACGATACCCTCGACGCGCTGGAAGGCGGCATCGGTAGCGGTGTGCGGATGGGTCAGCACCGCCGCCGAGTTGAAGATGTTGAGCCCCTTGTTCTCCATGGCGCCCATGTTGAAGTCGTTGACCGCCACGATCATGAACAGGTCGAGGTCGTACTCGCGACCATAGGTCTCCTCGTCCCAGCGCATGGCGCGCTTGAGCGAGGCCATGGCGTGATCGGTCTTGCCGAGGTTCTCCTCTTCGACCCAGATCTGCAGCGTCACCTCGCGGCCGCTCATGGTGGTGAAGCGATCCTCGACCTTCTCGAGGTCGCCCGCCACCAGCGCGAACAGGTAGCAGGGCTTGGGATGCGGATCTTCCCAGGTCACGAAGTGGCGGCCGTTCGGCAGCTCGCCACGCTCCACCGGGTTGCCGTTGGAGAGCAGCACCGGCTCACGGTCGAGGCGGCCGATCACGGTGGTGGAGAAGGTCGCCATGACGTCGGGGCGATCCGGGTAGAAGGTGATCCGCCGGAAGCCCTCGGCCTCGCACTGGGTGCAGAACATGCCGCCGGACTGGTAGAGGCCCTCCAGGGCGGTATTGGCCTCGGGGGCGATCTCGACTTCGGTGTCCAGCAGGAAACGCTCCGGCGCCCGCTCGATGCGCAGGCCCTGCTCGGTCAGCGCATACTCGTCGTCGCCCAGCGGCTGGCCGTCGATGGCGATGGCCTTCAGCGCCAGCTGCTCGCCGTCGAGCTCCAGCGGCTCGCCGGCCTCACGCTCCGGGTGGCGCTCCACGTGCAGGCGCGCCTTCACCCGGGTGGCCGAGGGATCGAGGTCGAAGGTCAGCTCGGTGTGGGTGACGCGGTAGGCGGGGGGACGATAATCGCTGAGATGGATCGGCTGAGGTTCGGACATCGAGGATGGCTCCTGTGAAGGTTGCCGGCCATTGTACGGCCCTCTCTGCCTCGACCTCAAAGTGCCGTCGTCAACTCCGCTACGGGGTACGGCGATACCGCCCGAGGGACGCTCAGGAGTCGACGACCGGCTCCGGGCGGGTCAGGATCCAGCCGGCGAGCCCGGCCAGACCGAGGATCAGCACCAGCTTCAGCCACAGCGCGCCGATCACCAGGGCCAGTACCACCATCGAGAACAGCAGCATGCCTCCGGCCAGCCACTTGGCATGGCGGGGGATCGCCCGCTCGGATTCCCAGGCCACGATGGTGGGGCCGAAGCGCGGGTGCGCACGGATCCAGCCGGCGAAGCGCGGCGAGCCCCGGGAGGCTGCCCACACCGCCACCAGCATGAAGCAGGTGGTGGGCATCAGCGGCAGGAAGGCGCCGATCACGCCCAGGGCGAAGCTGGTCCCGGCGAGGATCAGGTAGAAGATGCGGCGCGCTTGGGACATCGAGCGCTCACTCCTTTGGCGACAGGCACGTCTCTATTGAAGCCCAAGCCACCCCCCGCTGCCAATCGCCATCGCCAATGAGGATGACGGCCCGGGGCTATGGCCGCGTGTCGATGACGGGCTCAGTCGCGGAAGTTGTCGAACTGCAGCGCCAGGTCGGGACCGTCCTCGCCCTTTAGCAGGGCCATGACCTGCTGCAGGTCGTCGCGCTTCTTGCCGGTGACGCGCACCTTCTCGCCCTGAATCTGGGCCTGGACCTTGAGCTTGGTGTCCTTGATGCGCTTGACGATGTCCTTGGCTTCCTTCTGCTCCAGGCCCTGCTTGAGGCGCACCGCCTGGCGGGCGCGAACGCCGGAGAGTTCGGGGTCATCGATCTCCAGGCAGCGCGGATCGATGCCACGGCCGATCAGCTTGTTGCGCAGCATGTCGAGCATCTGGCGCAGCTGGAAATCGACCTCGGCCTCGAGGGTGACGGTCTCGCCCTCGAGCGCGAAGGAGGCCGTCACGCCCTTGAAGTCGAAGCGGCTCTGCAGCTCGCGGTTGGCCTGGTCGACGGCGTTGCTCGCCTCGTGCTTGTCGAACTCGGAGACGATATCGAAGGAGGG
This sequence comes from Halomonas halophila, assembly GCF_030406665.1. Taxonomy (NCBI): domain Bacteria; kingdom Pseudomonadati; phylum Pseudomonadota; class Gammaproteobacteria; order Oceanospirillales; family Halomonadaceae; genus Halomonas; species Halomonas halophila. Next base: position 2,733,481 of record NZ_CP129121.1, read on the forward strand.
CATGGCGGATTCCCGATGATGAACGATGGCGCCATTCTAAGCGCGACGGGCCACGGCGCCTAGCCGGCTGCACCTAGCCGGCCACACCTAGCCGGCCGCACCTAGCCGGCCTGGGCCTCGGGGCCGGCGAACAGCGCCTTGCTCATCCGCCAGGCCGCACAGCCGTCCTCGTAATAGTCGGCCATCCAGTCGCTCGGTACGAAGCCCGAGCCCCGATAGAGCGTCAGCGCCGCCTGATTGTCGACGCGCACCTCGAGCACCAGCCAGTCGCAGCCCTGCTCCCAGGCCATGCCCTCGAGCCGCTCGAGCATGCGGCGCCCCAGGCCGCCGCCGCGGGCCTGGGGATGCACGCAGAACGAATAGAGCCGGGTCTGCTCGCTGCCCAGGCGAAACAGCAGGGTGCCGTAGCCGAGCAGCGCGCCGTCCTCGTCCACGGCCAAAAGCGTCAGGGCATGGGCCCGGTTGAGCAGGTGCCAGAGCTGACGACGCGTGAAGCGGTCGCCGCTGAAGGCCAGTTGCTCGAGGGCGTAGAGCGCGTCGAGATCGCGAGCGGTCGCGGTACGCAGGATCGCAGACATGACAGGGCTTCCAGGGTCACTCCCTGCGGATTCTGACGTCGTCGGATGACGCTGTCTTTGGCGACAGCGATGAAATCTTTTCAGTCTGCGACCGCACCATGCCGCACTCGACTCATCCCTCTGTGGCCGGCGGCTGACGCCGCTCGCCGCCTGGGGTAGGCTGCCTGCCCGACCCACGACACGAACAGGAGCCGAGATGAGCGAACGTGACGAGCGCCACCGCAAGGCCATGCAGACCCTCAAGTCCCGCGTCGACGAGAAGGTCGCCGCCGCCGACGAACGCCGCGGCCAGCTGCTGGTGTTCACCGGCAACGGCAAGGGCAAGACCACCGCCGCCTGGGGCACCGTCACTCGCGCGCTGGGCTACGGCTATCGCGTCGGCGTGGTGCAGTTCATCAAGGGCCAGTGGGAATGCGGCGAACGCAACCGGCTCGAGGACGATCACCACCTCGAGGTGGCGATCATGGCCACCGGGTTCACCTGGGAGACCCAGAACCGCGAGAGCGATACCCAGGCCTGCCGCGAGGTATGGGCCGAGGCGACGCGAATGCTCGCCGATCCCGAGGTCTACCTGGTGGTGCTCGACGAGATCACCTACATGCTCAAGTTCGGCTACCTGGACATTGCCACGGTCAGGCAGGCACTGGAGAACCGTCCCGTCGAGCAGACGGTGATCGTCACCGGGCGCAACGCCCACCGCGAGCTTCAGGCCATGGCCGACACCATCACCGAGATGACGGAGGTGCGCCACGCCTTCAATGCGGGCCTGGAGGCACGACGCGGCATCGATTACTGACCGCACCGGACGCCGTGCCGGCGTCGATCGACGCGTGTGCACTGGCCAGGGCCTGCCTCAGCTCCAGATCGTGCCCACCGGCGTCTCGGGACTGTAGTGGTGGGCGATCTGCGCCTGCAGCAGCTCCGCGGTGGCCAGCGCATCCGTCAGCGCATGGTGGCCCTGGTAGGGTGGCAACCCGTAGCGAGCGCGGCTGTCAAACAGGCGGATGGAGGCCGGCGGCCGCCCGATCCAGCGCTTGAAGCGTGCCACCAGCGACTGGCGGTGGATGCGCGCCTCGAGCGACATGGTGTCGATCATCGGGTAGACCACGCCCTCCCCCAGCCGCGCCTTGACGGCCACGTCAAGGAAGGGGCGCTCGATGTGCCGGTAGTGCACCACCGCCAGCCGACCGGCCAGGGCATCGAGCAGGTCCTCCAGGATGTCGCCCAGCTCCGGGGCGTTGGCGATGTCGGCATGGGTGATGTGGTGAAAGGTCACCGACTCGGCGTTCAGCGTACGCCGCGGGCGCACGATCCAGTAACGACGCTCGGTGACGGCGATACGCCCCAGGGTGAAAGGCACCAGGCCGATGCTGACGATGGAGTTGCGCCGGGCATCGAGCCCGGTGGTCTCCATGTCCAGCGCCACCAGCGGGGCTTCGCCGATCGGCGTCTCCGGCGCCGGGGCCCCGGCGGTGAAGAAGCGCGACAGTCGCGGGTCCTGGGCGGCCGCGGCGCGATGCGCCAGGTAGCTCGTCCAGTCGGGTATCTGGGTCCTGCGTCGCATCAGCATCCGGGCACCTCGCTCATTTGGCCCGCGAGGGCATCGGGTAGCGGAACTTGAGGAACTTCTGGGCGTGGCTCAACGCCTGGAAGGCATCCTTGAGGTGATGACGCTCGCTGCTCGAGACGTTCTCCGGCTCGATGTTGTTGTCCGGCGTCTGGTCGTGCTGGATATCGATCACCTGGTGGCGGATTCGCGACATCGACAGAAACTCCAGGGCGTAGCGCAGGCGATCGCTGACCCCCGGGGCCAGCAGCTGGGTGCGATCGATGTCGTCGAGCCGGTCGAAGCTGTTCTGGGCGCTGGAGCCGCAGGCCAGGGCATGCACCCGGATCAGGTCGACCATCGGCGCGGTGCCGCGGCGCTTCAGGTTGATCGAGTTGTTGTGCTTGCCGTCCTTCTCCATCACGAAGGTGCGGAAGAAACCCAGCGGCGGGGTGCGGTTCAGGGCGTTGCGGGCCATCGCCGCCAGGAAGCGCGGATGCCGCGCGGCCTGGTAGGCCACCAGGTCCTGGAGCTGCTCCACCAGCACGTTCTCCCCGTAGACGGCGTCGAGATCGAAGAAGATCGAGCTATGCAGCAGCCGCTCGGGATTGGGCTGCTCGATCCACTCGGTGAAGTAGCGCTTCCACACCGACAGGGGCTGCCGCCAGCTCGGGTTGGTGGCCATGATGTCGCCCTTGCAGTAGGGGTAGCCGCAGGCATCCAGGCCATCGCTGACGAACTGCGCCAGCTCGAGGAAGTAGGCGTCGTGCTGCTCGGGATCGAAATCGTCGGACAGCACCAGGGCATTGTCCTGGTCGGTGGCGATCGACTGCTCGTTGCGCGCCATGGAGCCCATCGCCATGAAGCAGTAGGGCACCGGCGGCGGCCCCAGGCGCTCCTCGCCCAGCTCCAGCAGGCGGCGGGTGAAGCTGCGCCCGATGGTCGACAGGGCGCTGCCCACCATGCGCGAGTCGGCGCCCTCCTCGACCATGCGCACGAAGGCCGCACTGACGTCCGGCGCCAGCCGTGCCAGGCCCTCGGCGTTGGGCTGGTGGAAGATGTTGCTGACCAGGTACAGGCTGCTCTGGGTCTCGTAGCGAATGATGTCCGAGAGGTGCACGATGCCCACCGGGCGGCGGCGATACATCACCGGCAGGTGGTGAATGTTGTAGCGCAGCATGACCAGCATCGCCTCCTGCACCGACTCGTCGGACTGCACGGCGATGACGTTGCCGGCCACCACCTCGCCGACCGGCGTCTCCGGCGACAGGCCTTCCGCCACCACCCGGGTGCGGAAGTCGCTGTCGGTGAGGATGCCGCGCAGCTGCCAGGCGCGCTCCTCGCTGTCGCGGAAGGTGTAGCGCGGATTGTCCTCTTCGCCGGGGTCGTCGAGCACCAGCACCGCCGAGGCCTGGAAGTCGGTGATCTGACGGGCGGCCTCCTGGACGGTGGTCGAGGCCTCGACCATCAGCGGGTAGCGCGTGACCAGCTTGCGCACCCGGGTGATCATCATGTCGTTGTTCTTCTTCTGCTCCTCGACCACGCTCTCGAGCCGCGGGCGCTGCAGCTCGACGAAGTCGGCGAAGTCGTCGTCAGCCTGACAGAGATGCTGGAAGACCGTCTCGGGAATGAAGTAGATCAGCGAGTCTTCCATGGCCCGCACGGGATAGCGGACCCGGTTGTTCCGCAGCAGGCTGAACTGGCCGAAGATCTCGCCCTCGCCCCGGCGGTTGTAGAGCTCCCCGCCGCGACGATAGACCTCCACCGCGCCGCTGCGGATGTAGCACAGCTCGTGGAGCTCCTGGTCGAGCGTCAGGATATCGGTGTCGGCCTTGAAGTAGGCCACCTGGACGTTGCTCGCCACCTCGTCGAGCAGTTCGTCGGACAGCGTCTCGAAGGGCGGAAAACGCCCGAGATGCTGGCGAATTTCCAGCAGTTCCACATCCATGGCCCAGTGCCTACCCGGTCGTTGAGGATAGGCCAAGTCTGAAAGGCGCCGAGGACGGTGTAAAGAGCTTGTATCACGGGGGCCGGAACGCGGAAAGGCCGCCCCGAGGGGCGGCCTTTCATCGCACAGGGATCTCGCGGGATGACGGGATCAGGAAGCGGACTCGCCGCTGCCCTGGGCCATGCCCTGGACGCGCTGCATCAGCTCGGGATCCTGCTGGATCGCCTGGCCGATGGCGTTGAAGGTCTCCACTTCGAGGCCGCTGTTCTGGACCGCCTCGACCATCTGGTCGTTGGCTTCCTGACGGACCTGCTGCTGGGCCTCTTCACCCTCGGCGTTCTGCAGCTGCTGGGTGTAATCCTGAGAGATCACCGCGATTTCCTCGGAGGCATCGGCGAACTTCTGCAGCTGGGCGTCGGAGAAGTTCTGGGTCGCGGCCTGCGCCTCGGCCGGGGCCTGGCCCTGGCTGGCGGTGGCATCGGCACTGTCCTGTGCATACGCCATGGAGCTCATCATGCCGGCACTGAGCAGGGCGGCGGAAAACAGGGCGGTGATACGTTGCATAGATACCTCCGAAAACATTGTCTTGCATGCGTGGGGTGCCCTCCTGTGACGAGCCACGTCGACAAGGGTTCACCACCATCGTGTAACAGTTTGAAAAGACGACGCTCCCGGTCGGGAGCGTCGTCGGTGGTGGCACGCGTCGTCGCCTAGCCGTAGGCGAGATTCGGCAGCCAGGTGACCAGCGCCGGGAACAGGATCACCAGGATCAGCCCCAGGGCCTGGATGCCCAGGAATGGGAAGGACGAACGGAAGATCTGCCCCATGGTGATGTGCGGCGGGCACACCCCCTTGATGTAGAACAGTGCGTAGCCGAACGGCGGACTGAGGAAGGACATCTGCATGTTCACGAGGTAGATGACCCCGAACCACAGCGACACGTCGGCGGGCGACACGCCGGGCAGCCCGAATACCCCGTCGAAGCTCATCGACTGGATCAGCGGCACGAAGATCGGCACCGCCAGCAGCAGGATGCCCACCCAGTCGAGGAACATGCCCAGCGCCACCAGCAGCACCATCATCAGCGCCAGCACCGCGTAGGGGCCGAGCCCCGCGCCGGAGATCAGCTCCTGCACGAAGGTCTGGCCGCCCTGGAGGATGTAGAAGCCGACGAAGATGCTGGCGCCGAAGATGATCCACATCACCATCGCCGAGGCGACCAGGGTGGTCATGCAGGCGGCGTGCAGGTTGGGCCAGGTCAGGCGCTTGTGCAGCGCCGCCACGACCAGGGCGCCGAAGGTCCCGATACCGGCCGCCTCCACCGGCGTGGCGATGCCGGTGAAGATGATGCCCAGCACCAGCACCACCAGCACGATGGGGGCCAGCATGTTGCGCAGCAGGCGCAGCTTCTCCTTCATGTCGACCCGGTCCTCCACCGGCATCGGCGGCGCCATCTTGATGTTCAGGGTGCCGCGCATCCAGCAGTAGAAGCCGTACATGAAGGCCAGCAGCAGGCCGGGAATCAGCGAACCGAGGTAGAGTTCACCCACCGACTGCTGGGCGATGACGCCGTAGATGATCGCCAGGATCGACGGCGGAATCAGGATGCCCAGGGTGCCGCCGGCCATGATCGAACCGATGGCGATCTCCGGGTCGTAGTGACGCTTGAGCATCGCCGGCAGGGCGATCAGGCCCATGGTCACCACCGCGGCGCCGATCACGCCGACCATGGCGGCGAGCAGCGTGGAAGCGATGACGGTGGCGATGGCCAGGCCCGCCTTCAGGCCGCCCATCCACTTGTAGACGACGTCGAACAGCTCCTCGATGATCCCCGCCTTCTCCAGCACCGAGGCCATGAAGATGAACAGCGGAATGGCCGACAGCTGGTAGTTGGTCATCATCGGGAAGATGCGCGACGGCATCAGGTTGAGCATGTGCTGATCGCCCACCAGGTAGAGGAAGGCCACCCCCAGGCCGCCGGTGACGAAGGCCAGCGGCAGGCCCGCCACCAGCACCACCATCAGGGTGCCGAACATCACCAGGGTCAGACCGCCGATGCCCAGGCCGCTGAGGCTGTTCTCGAGGCTGCCGGCCAGGCTCTGGTAGTCGGTGGTGGCGATGTTGACCATCTCGAACAGCACCCACGCCCCGAGGACGATGCCCAGCGCGATCAGCAGGGTCGAGAAGGTATGGCTGCCGCCATGCGCCCGTCGATGGTGGCGGAAGGCCTGGACGTCACGGATCAGCTGGGCGATGCCCTGGAGCAGCAGCAGCAGCGCCCCGAAGAACAACATGAACTTCACCGGGTAGAACTGGATCGCCCACTCGGTGAAGGACGTCTCGTTGGCATAGCTGGCGCCGAAGAAGAAGCGATCACTCACCGACTGGGAGAAGAACTTCCAGCCGGTCACCAGCAGCGCGATGGTGAAGATGAAGAAGGACACCGAGGTCAGCAGGTCCAGCGCCGCCTTGTTCACCGGCCGGGCACGCTGGTAGAGGATATCGACGCGCACGTGCCCGCCCTCGCGCAGGGCGAAGGCCCCGGCGATCAGGTACTGCATGCCGAACATCAGGGTCATCGACTCGTGGGCCCAGTTGGTCGGCGAATTGAAGGCATAGCGCATCAGCACTTCGTAGGCGAACACGAAGGGGGCGATCAGCGCCCAGTAGGCCACGTAGCGGCCGAAGAAACCGGAGATGCGGTCGACCAGGGCGGTGAAGAGGTTGCCCGGGGGATGGTAGCGCGCCACCGGCGCCTCGCCGGGGACCTCGCCGGTGTCGCCGCCGCTGATGGTGCCGCCGCGCCGGAAACTGCGGTCGACGAGCCACATCACCAGCAGCGGCAGGAAGAACAGTGCCGACCAGTAGAGCCAGTGCGGCAGAACGAAATTGATCTCGAGATTCATGAAAACTCCTCCGCGATACCATCGCTTCCCGGCGATGGCGACGGATCATCTAGCCGACGGGATGCAGGGTTGAGGGCATGGCGCCCATGCAAACCGGGGCTGCGGCGCTCGGCCCACAGCCCCCGGATGAAGCAAGCAGAGGGATCAGACGTTGAGTTCGAAGTCCTTGATGTCGTCCTCGGTGATCAGCGCCACCGCCGGATCCATCATGGTCCTCAGGTGGGCCCGGAACATGCGCGCGGCGTCAGGGTCCTTGTTGGCCCACTTGAACCACAGCGGGATGGCGACCTCGCGGAAGCGGACGGCGTCCTCCTCGGAGAGGTGGATGATCTCGACGCCCTTCTCGCGGTACTTGGGCCAGGCCTCGGCGTTGGCCTTCTGGATCGCCGCGTAGTGCTCGCGGGAATAGCCCGCCACCAGGTCGTGCATCAGGTCCTGCACCTGGGGCGACATGCGTTCAAAGACACGGCGATTGACCGAGATGTCCATCAGGTCGACCGCCTGGTGCAGGCAGGGCGTGGAGGGCGGGCCCATGATGATGTAGTCGGCCACCTGCCAGAAACCGAGCTCGTAGTTGACCGCCGCCCCGGTGAAGTCGGCGGCATCGATGGTGCCTTTCTCCAGCGCCGGATAGACCTCGGAACCGGGCAGCAGCGTGGTACGTGCGCCCATCTCGGCGAAGGTCTCGGCGACGATGCCGCCGGGCATGCGGATCTTGACCCCGTCGAAGTCGTCGAAGCTTCTCAGCGGCACCTTGGAGTGGATCAGGTTGAGGTCGTGGTGAACGTAGCCCAGCAGCTCCTGGCCCTGCTTGCGATAGAGTTCCTTGGCGATGCCGAAGCCGCCGTAGGCGCCGAACATCATGTCCCACTGGTGGGGCAGCGACAGCCCCATGGGGAAGGCAGTGAGGAAGACGCCGGCCGGCATCTTGCCGGGCCAGTAGACGGTGAACCAGTTCTGACCGTCGAGCACGCCGTTGCGCACCGCATCGGCGACCTCGAAGGCCCCGGCCACGGCACCGGCGGGGAAAGGCTCGATGCTGACCTCGCCACTGGTGGCCTCGATCACACCGTTGGCCCAGGCCTCGAAGGTGCGGTAGCCCACGGTCCCCGGCTGCCAGGAGGACTGCATGCGGATGCGAATGCCCTGCTGAGCCTGGACATTGCCGATCCAGGGGGCCGCCACGGCCGCGGCGGAGCCGATCGCGGCGGCCTTCAGGAAGTTACGACGATTGCCGGCACCGCTGCCCGATGTCGCGACGCTAGCGGACGAAGTGCGCTTGGGCTGCTGGTCGTCTTGCATGGCGAAGACTCCTCGTTGGTGTTGCGTCCGTCTCGCACGGCGCGAGAACGGAGGGCTTGTTGTTGTTTCTTCTGGCTTCACCCCATGCCGCCGGCGCCCGAGGGACGCCGACGGCATGGGCAACACGATCCATGTCTCTGGAAATACCTTCCGCATCAAAACGTAGTGTCCCCGTAGACCCCGGCCAACAGCGACTTTCAACGTACATCGCTCAACGATACGCACCGATAACGAAGTAACATGCTGTTATATATAAAAATTCAGACTCTGGGGCGGCGCAGGCGAAAAAACGTCCCTACGACTATTGAACGAGTGATGGGAGGCCACGAGGGGAGAGAGGACGGGGGAAGTCGGAACGATAAAGACGACGGCCATCGCCGGGGAGGCGATGGCCGTGCAAGGCCGCTCGGGCGGCCTCAAGCGCGAACCGGAAGGCTAGCGCGAGAACACCACCGTGCGGCGGCCGTGCGGGAACACCCGACGCGCCACGTGGGCATCGACGGCGCGGGCGACAGGCATCAGGGGCACTCGATCTGGCGCCCCCGCCCTTGGCTTTCCTAGCGCGAGAACACCACCGTGCGGCGGCCGTGCAGGAACACCCGACGTGCCACGTGGGCATCGACGGCGCGCGCCAGGGTCATGCACTCGATGTCACGGCCCTTGGCCACCAGATCCTCGGGATCGTCGGCGTGGCCAACCGGCTCCACGCCCTGAGTGATGATCGGCCCCTCGTCCAGATCGTCGTTGATGTAGTGCGCGGTGGCACCGACCAGCTTGACGCCCTTCTCGAAGGCCTGGTGATAGGGCTTGGCACCCTTGAAGCCCGGCAGCAGCGAGTGATGGATGTTGATCGCGCGGCCGGAGAGCTTCTCGCACATGTCGCTGGAGAGCACCTGCATGTAGCGGGCCAGGATCACCAGCTCGGCGCCGGTCTCCTCGACCACCTCCCACACCCGGGCCTCCTGCTCGGCCTTGGTCTCGGCGGTGATCGGGAAGTGGTAGTACGGCAGCCCGTGCCAGTCGGCCAGCGGCTGGAGATCCGGGTGGTTGGAGACCACCGCGCGAATCTCGATCGGCAGCTGGCCGGTACGATAGCGATACAGCAGGTCGTTCAGGCAGTGATCCGCCTTGGAGACCATGATCACCACCGGCATCCGCGCATCCGGGGCGGTCAGCTCGAAGGCCATCTCGAACTCGGCGGCCCGGGCGGCGAAGGCGGCCTGGAAGGCCTCGGCATCGAAGTCGGGCTCCAGCGGGCGGAACTCGGTGCGGATGAAGAAGCGCTCGCCGTGATGGTCGTCGAAGGACTGCTGCTCGGTGATGTAGCAGCGGCTCTCCTTCAGGAAGCGGGTCACCACGTCGACGGTGCCCAGGCGGCTGGGGCACTGGGCGGTGAGAATCCAGGTATCGGCGCTACGGCTCATGGAAGGTCTCCTGACGTAAGCAGGCCGGGGCGAGCCCCGGCCTGATCTGGTACCACGGCTGAATGACGGTCGCGCTCAGCGCTCGACGCCGATAGCGTACTCGTCACCGGCATCCAGCAGCCAGCGATAGGTATAGTCGGCGAAGCTGCGGCGCACCACCAGCTCCCAGCGCTCCTCGCTCGGACGGCGAAGGACCACGGTGGTCTTGGCGAAGATGGTGGTCACGCCCTTGCCGACCGGGAAGTGGCTCGGATGGACGTCGTAGACCACCGACTTCATCAGCACCTCTCGGGCGGCCTCACCCTCGAGCTCGACCAGGGTCTGGCCGCCGCTGACGTTGCTGATCGCGAAGTGGGCGTCGCCCAGCGCCGCACGCAGGCGGTTTTCCAGCTCGAACTCCTCGCCGCCGGGCACGATGACCAGCCACTCGTCCGGGGAGATCCACTGGATCGAACGCTTGCCCTCGTCGTCATGGACCAGGCCCTGGGGCTCGCCAGGCAGGGAGACGCCGAGCACCCCACGCACCGCGCCGTCGAGCACCACGGCGCCGCCGCGCAGCACCAGGTGCCCCAGGAAGGGCTTCTCGCGCAGCACCACCTGGCTCTTGGCGGTGGGGGCCGGAGCCCCCGAACGACGATAGCTGTAGGCGAGCGGCGATTCGACCGGGATCTTGGCCTCGGTATTGGTATCGAAGGTGGCAACGTTAGACATTCTGACGCTCTCCCTTGGGATCGAGGAAGATGGGGCTGACGATCTCGGCCTCATGGACCTGGCCGTCGGCCATGGGCAGATAGACGGTCTCGCCCATCTTCTTGTGACCGCCCTTGACCACGCCCAGGGCGAAGCCTGATTCCAGGGTCGGGCTGTAGTAGCTGGAGGTCACGTGACCTTCCATCGGCATCGGGATCGAATGGTTCGGGTCGAGCACGATCTGCGCGCCCTCCTCCAGCACCACCTTCGGATCCTTCGGCTTGAGGCCGACCATCTGCTTGCGGTTCTCGCGCGAGGTGTCCGGACGCGTCAGGGCACGCTTGCCGATCCAGGAGAACGGCTTGTCGTAGCCGATCGCCCAGTGCATGCCGAGGTCTTCCGGGGTCACCGAGCCGTCGGTGTCCTGACCGGCGATGATGAAGCCCTTCTCGGCGCGCAACACGTGCATGGTCTCGGTGCCGTACGGCGTCAGACCGTACTTGTCGCCATGGGCGAACAGCGTCTCCCAGACGTGCAGGGCGTAGTTGGCCTGGACGTTGATCTCGTAGGCCAGTTCACCGGTGAAGGAGATACGGAAGATGCGCGCCGGCACGCCCGCGACCTTGCCTTCCTTCCAGTCCATGAACTTGAAGCTGTCCTTGTCGAGATCGACCTCGGTGGTGACCTCTTCCATCAGCTTGCGCGCTTCCGGACCGGTGATGGTCATGGTCGCCCAGTGATCGGTCACGGAGTTGAAGTAGACGTCCAGTTCCGGCCACTCGGTCTGGTGCCAGACTTCCAGCCACTCGAGCACGGTGGCGGCGCCGCCGGTGCTGGTGGTCATCAGGAAGTGGTTGTCGCCGAGGCAGCTGGTGGTGCCGTCGTCGAACACCATGCCGTCGTCCTTGCACATCAGGCCGTAGCGGACGCGGCCGGGGGCCAGCTTGGCCCACTTGTTGGTGTAGACGCGACCCAGGAACTCGCGCGCGTCCGGGCCCTGGATGTCGATCTTGCCCAGGGTGGAGGCATCGAGGATGCCGACCTTCTCGCGCACCGCCCGGCACTCGCGAACCACCGCCTCGTGCATGGTCTCGGTCTTGCCGTTGACCTTGCGCGGGAAGTACCAGGGACGCATCCACTGGCCGACTTCCTCGAACGCGGCGCCCTGCTCCACGTGCCACTGGTGCATGGCGGTGTAGCGCTCGGGATCGAACAGCTCGCCGCAGTGACGGCCGACGATGCTGCCGAAGGTCACCGGGGTGTAGTTGGGACGGAACACCGTGGTGCCCACCTCGGGGATCGAGCGACCCAGGACGCGGGCGGCGATGGCCATGCCATTGATGTTGCCGAGCTTACCCTGGTCGGTGCCGAAGCCCATGGCGGTGTAGCGCTTGACGTGCTCGATGGACTCGAAGCCCTCGCGGGTGGCCACTTCGATGCCGGCCGCGGTGACGTCGTTCTGCAGGTCGACGAACTGCTTCGGCGCGCGCAGGGTCGCCTTCTCGTGGGGCACCTGGTAGAGCGCCACGGCGGCGCCGTCACGGCGCTCGGCGACCTGGGGCAGGCTCACGGAGGCGGCCTCGAAGCCGGACTCGGTGGCCGCTTCCAGCCCGGCCTCGACGCCTTCGGCCAGCACCGCGCCGGTGGCATAGACGCCACGCGCGCCACCGGCGGCGGCGACGCCCTTCACGGTGTTCGGGACGAAACCGAGCAGCTCATCGTTCCAGGTCGGACGGCTGCCGGTGTGGGACGCCAGGTGGATGACCGGGCTGTAGCCGCCGGAGCTGGCGATGGTGTCGCAGCTCAGGGTCTCGGAGCCACCGACCACGCGGAAGCCCTGGAGGTCGACCTTGGCGATGCGGGCGGCGCTGACGCGGGAGTCGCCCTTGGCCTCGACGACCGCGGAGCCGGCGATGATGCGGATGCCCTTGGCGCGGGCCTGCTCGACCAGCTCGCCGTCCGGGTTGGCCCGGGCGTCGGCGATGGCGACCACGTCACGGCCGGCCTCGGCCCAGTCCAGCGCCGCGCGGTAGCCGTGATCGTTGCTGGTGGAAAGCACCAGCTTGCTGCCCGGCACCACGCCGTAGCGGCGGATGTAGGTGGAGACGGCGCCGGCCAGCATGTTGCCCGGCACATCGTTGTTGCCGTAGACCAGCGGGCGCTCGTGGGCGCCGGTGGCCAGCACGACGCGGCCGGCACGCACGCGGTGCAGCCGCGAACGGGCCTGACGACGACCGTCCTTGAGCGGCGCGGTATCGGCCAGGTGCTCGGTAAGGCGCTCGTGCAGGGTCACGAAGTTATGATCGTGATAGCCGTTGGCGGTGGTGCGCGACAGCAGGGTCACGTTGTCCATGCCGGACAGCGCCTCGACGGTCTCGGCAACCCACTGGTCGGCCGGCTTGTCGTCGAGCAGCTCGCGGGAGTCGAGCAGCGAGCCGCCCATCTCTTCCTGCTCGTCGGCGACGATCACCCGCGCGCCGCTCCTGGCGGCGGCCAGCGCCGCGGCCAGGCCGGCCGGGCCGGCGCCCACGACCAGCACGTCGCAGTGCTGGTGCATGTGATCGTAGATGTCCGGGTCGCTTTCCATCGGGCTGCGACCGAGACCGGCGCCCTTGCGGATGTACTTCTCGTAGGTCATCCACATGGAGGCCGGGGCCATGAAGGTCTTGTAGTAGAAGCCCGGCGGCATGAAGCCGCCGCCCAGCTTGCCGACCAGGCCCATCAGGTCGCGCTGGACGTTCGGCCAGCCGTTGGTGCTGCGCGCGGTCAGGCCGTCGTACAGCGCCTGCTGGGTGGATCGCACGTTCGGCACCTGGCCGGCCTCGGTGGCACCGAGCTGGACCAGCGCGTTCGGCTCCTCGGCGCCGGCGGCGAAGATGCCGCGGGGACGCGAGTACTTGAAGCTGCGGTTGACGATGTCGACGCCGTTGGCCAGCAGGGCGGAGGCCAGGGTGTCACCGGCATGGCCCTGATACGTCTTCCCGTTGAAGGTGAAGCTCAGCTGACGAGAGCGGTCGATACGGCCGCCCTGGGCGAGACGATTGAGCTGGCTCATGCGCGGACTCCTTCACGAAGCGATGCCTGGTCGGCTTCAGCAGACGGCCGGCCCTCGGGGTGCTCGGCGGTGAACGTCGGCTGCTCGCCCATCTTGTAGGTCTCGAGAATCTCGTAGGTCACGGTATTGCGCGTGATGTTGAAGAACTTGCGGCAGCCCACGGCGTGTACCCACATCTCGTGGTGGATGCCACGGGGGTTGTCGCGGAAGAACAGGTAGTCGCCCCACTCCTCGTCGCTGCAGTTCTCCGGATCCGCCGGCCGGATGAGGTGCGCCTCACCCTTGGGGTGGAATTCCTCTTCCTCGCGGTGTTCGCCGCAGTAGGGGCAATGGATATAGAACATGTCGGCTCTCCTCTGCGGAAATCAGTGGGCCACGCCGGCGGCGCCGTGCTCGTCGATCAGCGCTCCGGTGTTGAAGCGGTCGATGGAGAACGGGGCAGCGATCGGGTGCATCTCGCCCTTGGCCAGGCTGGCCGCGAACACGTTGGCCGACCCCGGGGTGGCCTTGAAGCCGCCGGTGCCCCAACCGCAGTTGAAATACAGGCCCTTGACCTTGGTCTTGGAGATGATCGGGCAGGCGTCCGGGCAGGTGTCGACGATGCCGCCCCACTGACGGTTCATGCGCACCCGCGAGAACATCGGGAACATCTCGACGATCGCCTGCAGGGTGTGCTCGACGGTCGGGTAGCTGCCGCGCTGGCCGTAGCCGTTGTAGCCGTCGATGCCGGCGCCGATGACCAGGTCACCCTTGTCCGACTGGCTGACGTAGCCGTGCACGTGGTTGGACATGGTCACGGTGTTGAGCACCGGCTTGAGCGGCTCGGAGACCAGCGCCTGCAGCGGATGCGATTCCAGCGGCAGCTTGATGCCGGCCATCTTGGCCATAACGCCGGAATTGCCGGCGGTCACGCAGCCCACGGTCTTGGCCTCGATGTCACCGCGGTTGGTGTGCACGCCGTAGATCTGGCCGTCGCGGATCTTGAAGCCGGTGACCTCGGTCTGCTGCAGGATGTCCACGCCCAGGGCGTCGGCACCGCGGGCGAAGCCCCAGGCCACGGCATCGTGACGGGCCACGCCGCCGCGCGGCTGCCAGGAGGCGCCGAGGATCGGGTAACGAGCGCGCTTGGAGGTGTCCAGCAGCGGCTCGATCTCCTTGATCTGTTCCGGGGTCACCACCTCGCCGTCGACGCCGTTCAGGCGGTTGGCGTTGACGCGGCGCTGGATGTCGCGCATGTCCTGCAGGGTGTGGCCCAGGTTGAGCACGCCGCGCTGGGAGAACATGACGTTGTAGTTGAGGTCCTGGGACAGGCCTTCCCACAGCTTCATGGAATGCTCGTAGAGCGCCGCCGCCTCGTCCCACAGGTAGTTGGAACGCACGATGGTGGTGTTACGCGCGGTGTTGCCGCCACCCAGCCAGCCTTTCTCGATCACGGCGACGTTGGTGATGCCGTGCTCCTTGGCCAGGTAGTAGGCGGTGGCCAGGCCGTGGCCGCCGCCGCCGATGATGATGACGTCGTAGGACGCCTTGGGCGTGGGATTACGCCACTGGCGCTGCCAGTTCTCGTGGTGGCTCAGCGCGTGCTTGACCAGCCCGAAACCTGAATAACGTTGCATATGGGTCTACTCCTCAAGGGCCCCGCCGGCTGCCCGGCGGGGAACGGGCTCACGCGGTGGCGGTGTCGGTCGACTCGACCGCGGCCTTGGCATAAACGGGATGGCGGGCGCACAGCTCGGCCACCTTGCCCCGGACCTCGGCCTCGATGGCGGAGGTGTCTTCCTCCTTCTCCAGCACGTCGAGGATGTCGCAGATCCAGCCGGCCAGGGTCTCGCAGTCGGCCTGGTTGAAGCCGCGGGTGGTGACGGCCGGGGTACCGAGGCGCAAACCGGAGGTGACGAACGGGCTCTGCGGATCGTTGGGCACGGCGTTCTTGTTGACGGTGATGTGCGAACGGCCCAGGGCGGCGTCCGCGTCCTTGCCGGTCACGCCCTGCTTGATCAGCGAGACCAGGAACAGGTGGTCGTCGGTGCCGCCGGAGACGACCTCGAAGCCACGCTCGACGAACACGCTGGCCATGGCCTGGGCGTTGTCGATGACCTGGGCCTGGTAGCGCACGAAGTCCTGGCTCATGGCCTCGCGGAAGGCCACGGCCTTGGCGGCGATGACGTGCATCAGCGGGCCGCCCTGCTGACCCGGGAAGACCGCGCCGTTGAGCTTCTTGTACAGCGCCTCGTCGCCGCTGGCGGAGAGGATCAGGCCGCCACGCGGACCGCGCAGGGTCTTGTGGGTGGTGGTGGTCACCACGTGAGCGTGGGGCAGCGGGCTCGGATAGTGGCCGGCGGCGACCAGGCCGGCGACGTGGGCCATGTCGACCAGCAGGTAAGCGCCCACGGCATCGGCGATGTCGCGGAACCGGCGCCAGTTGACCACGCGCGAGTAGGCCGAGAAGCCGGCGATGATCAGCTTCGGCTTGTGCTCGTGGGCCAGGCGCTCGACTTCCTCGTAGTCGATCTCGCCGGTCTCCGGATTCAGGCCGTACTGCACGGCGTTGTAGTGCTTGCCGGAGAAGTTCGGCGCGGCGCCGTGGGTCAGGTGGCCGCCGTGGGCCAGGCTCATGCCCAGCACGGTGTCGCCCGGGGCGACCATGGCCATGAAGGCCGCGGCGTTGGCCTGGGCACCGGAGTGAGGTTGGACGTTGGCGTAGTCGGCGCCGAACAGGGCGCAGGCCCGGTCGATGGCCAGCTGCTCGACCACGTCCACGTGCTCGCAGCCGCCGTAGTAGCGCTTGCCGGGATAGCCCTCGGCGTACTTGTTGGTCAGCTGACTGCCCTGAGCCGCCATCACCTGCGGGCTGGCATAGTTCTCGGAGGCGATCAGCTCGATGTGGGCTTCCTGCCGTGCCACCTCGTCACCGATGGCGGCAGCGATCTGGGGATCGGTCATTGTCAGGTTGTTGTCATTCATTCGTCATCACCCTCGGGTTAGCGTCACAACGTTAAGGATTGGTGGCGATCGAGGCATCCTGAAAACGACACCGCCGTCGTTGAACGAGACACCGGCCTCTCACGCGTTTCACCTTGGCCATATTGATAGCCAAGGCCGCCGCCCAAAGATTGAATGAATGCGACAAATTTACCGACAGATTCCCGCCATAATATTCAAATACCTGATTTTAAAGATTTTAATTTCAAGACGGTTTTTGTATTTATCCCTGCCTGACGCGGAGTATCGATACCCTCACAGCGCCAGCGTTGAAGCCCCTTCGAGCGACTCCCACGCGATCGTCGCGCCGACGACACCGCCCCCGAAGATGAGCGCGCCCGGTCGAGACGCCATACGCCACCCTAGCCGCCCGCCCCCTCGCGGGAGGCGATATGCAGGAAGAACGGATCCACCGGCGTCTCGCCGCGCTGCGCGGCCTTGCGCATGGCGGTAGGCGTGTCGCCGAAGGCCTCGCGGAAGTGGCGCGAGAAATGGGCGGTGTCGGCGAAGCCGCAGCGTTCGCCGATCTCGGTGACGCTCTTGGCGGTGTAGTGCAGCATCCACAGGCCATAGCGCAGGCGCAGGTCACGAGCGAACTTCTGCGGCCCGATGCCCAGCTCCTCGCGGAACTTGCGCTCGATGTTGCGCCGCGACGACCCCACCCGCCGCGCCAGTTCGTCCACCGTGATCGCCTCGCCCAGGTGCTGCTCGATGATGGTGATGGCGCGGCGCACCAGCCGGTCGGCGACCTTGTCGAAGACCACCGGCTGGGGCTGGGGATGCTCCCCGCGGCGCGCCTCGTCGATCAGCATGATGTGCAGGCTCTTCATCGCCCAGGCCTTGCCCAGGTGGCGCTCGACCAGGTAGGCGGCCAGATCCGCCGAGGCGATGCCGCCGGCGCAGGTCAGCCGATCGCCATCGTCGATGAACAGCCGATCCGCCACCGGCTCGATATCGGGGAAGCGGCTCGTCAGGTCGCCGTGGTGGTACCAGCTCACGCAGCAGCGCCGGCCGTTCATCAGCTCGGCCTGAATCAGCGCGAAGACGCCGGTGCACACCCCGACCAGCGGCACGCCGGCCTCGGCCACGCGCTGCAGGTAGTGGAGCGCCGCCTCGTCCACCGCGTCGTGCTCGTCCTGAACCCCGCCGATGACCACGATGTAGTCGAAGTCGCGCGGATCGCGAAACGGCGAGCAGGGCGTGACGGCGGCGCCGCAGCTGGACATGGCGTCGTGCCCGCCGCTGGTCATGAACACCCAGTGGCAGCGCAGCTGGCGCGAGCGGTCGCCCTCGTCGGCGGCCAGACGCAGGCAGTCGACAAAGGCCGCGAAGGGCATCATGGTGAAACGCCGCAGCAGCACGAAGCCGACGGACAGGGGCTCGTTGTCGTGGGAATGACGCATGGGACGGGGGACTCTTCGCTCTCGCCGGATCGCCCCTAGTGTCCGGCACGGCGCGGCGCGGCGCAACGCGGGCCCGGCGCATCGGAGCCGGCTCGCTATACTCCCGGTAGAGGTCACGACGACCGGCCATGCAGGGAGCCCCGCAGTGCCGACGCCCTCACCCGCCTCTTCCCCGTCGACGGTGCTCGAGGCCCGCCATCTGACCCGCATCTTCCGCATGGGCACCGTCGAAGTGGCTGCGCTGCGCGGCGTCGACCTCGACCTCGCGGCCGGCGAGCTGGTGGTGCTGCTCGGCCCCTCGGGCAGCGGCAAGTCGACGCTGCTCAACCTGCTGGGCGGGCTGGATACCCCCACCGAGGGCGAGATCCGCTTCCACGGCGACCCGCTGACCGGCGCCAGCGAGCGCGCCTTCGACCGCTATCGCCGCGAGCACGTCGGCTTCGTGTTCCAGTTCTACAACCTGATCCCGAGCCTCACCGCCCGCGAGAACGTGGCGCTGGTCACCGAGATCGCCCGCGATCCGATGACGCCCGAGGAGGCGCTGGAGATGGTCCACCTCGGCCCGCGCCTCGACCATTTTCCCGCCCAGCTTTCCGGCGGCGAGCAGCAGCGGGTAGCGATCGCCCGGGCCATCGCCAAGCGCCCCGAGCTGCTGCTGTGCGACGAGCCCACCGGCGCCCTGGACCGCGATACCGGCATCGTGGTGCTCGAGGCGATCCTGCGCGTCAACCGCGAGCTCGGCACCACCACCGCGCTGATCACCCACAATGCGGTGATCGCCGACGTCGCCGACCGGGTACTGCACTTCGCCGACGGACAGATCGTCGACAGCCGCACCAATACCGCTCGGCGCTCGCCCGCCGAGCTGGTGTGGTGAGCCGGAGATGCACCGTGAGTAGCCTCGACCGCAAGCTGCTGCGCGAACTGTGGCGCCTGCGTGCCCAGGTGCTGGCCATCGCCCTGGTGATCGCCTCGGGCAACGCCCTGCTGATCATGGCGCTGACCACCATCGAGGCCCTCGAGGAGACCACGGTCGCCTACTACGAGCGCACGCGCTTCGGCGAGGTGTTCGCCGACGTCACCCGGGCGCCGAAATCGCTGAGCCGCGAGCTGGCCGAGATCCCCGGCGTGCAGCGCGTGTCGACGCGCATCATCGAGGGCGCGCTGCTTGACCTGCCGGACTTCGACGAGCCGGTGGTAGCGCAGCTGGTGTCACTGCCCGAGCGCGGCGTCGAGCCGATGAACGCCCTGACCCTGCGCAGCGGCCGCCGGGTCGCCCCCGACCGGCCGGACGAGGCGGTGATCGGCGAGGCCTTCGCCGAGGCGCACGGTCTGGTGCCGGGCGACCACTTCGACGCCGTGCTGCGCGGCCAGCGTCGCACCCTCGAGGTGGTCGGCATCGCGCTCAGCCCCGAGTACGTCTACGCCATCGCCCCCGGCGGGCTGATGCCCGACGACGCGCGCTTCGGCGTGCTGTGGATGGGCCGCGAGGCGCTGGCCGCCGCCTTCGACTTCGACGGCGCCTTCAACGCCGTCAGCCTGACGCTCATGCCCGGCGCCAGCACCCGCGAGGTGGTCGCGCGGCTCGATGCCCGGCTCGCCCGCTACGGCGGCACCGGCGCCTATCCTCGCGACGAACAGGTCTCGAACTGGTTCCTGCAGAACGAGATCGCCCAGCAGAAGAACATGGCACAGCTGCTGCCGAGCGTCTTCCTGGCGGTCTCGGCCTTCCTCACCCACCTGGTGATGGGCCGCATGATCGATACCGAGCGCCGCGAGATCGGCCTGCTCAAGGCCTTCGGCTACTCGCGGCTGGCCATCGCCTGGCACTACGTCAAGCTGGTGCTGGTGATCGGCGGGCTCGGTGTGGTCATCGGCGCCCTGCTCGGCGCCTGGCTGGGACACTGGAACACCCGGCTGTACGCCGAGTTCTATCACTTCCCCTTCCTGCTCTACCGCCCCGGGCCGGAGAGCTTCCTGCTGGCCACGCTGGTCAGCCTGGGCGCGGCGCTGGCCGGCGCCCTGTGGGCGGTGCGCCGCGCCGCCGCCCTGCCCCCGGCCGAGGCCATGCTGCCGCCTTCGCCGCCGGTCTATCGGCGCAGCCGGCTGTCGCGCTCGGCGCTGGCCCGCCACCTGGACGAGCCCACGCGCATGATCGCCCGCCGCCTGCTGCGCTGGCCGCTGCGCGCGCTGCTGGCAAGCGCAGGCCTGGCCATGTCGGTGGCGGTGCTGGTGATGGCCCTGCAGTGGCTGGACGCCATCGACGCGCTGGTCGACAGCGTCCTCGTCGAGAGCCAGCACCAGGATGCCACCCTGGGCTTCCACGACCTGACCCCGCTCGGCGAGCTGGCCGGCGTCGAGCGGCTGCCCGGGGTACTGGCCGCCGAGCCGCTGCGCGGCGTGGCGGCACGCCTTCACCACGGCTCGCTCAGAGAGCGCGAGGCCATCGTCGGCCTGCCGCGCGACGGCGTGCTGAGCCCGGTCCACGACGCCCAGGGCCGCCCGGTGACGGTGCCGCCGGACGGCCTGCTGCTATCGCAACAGCTGGCCGGCATGCTGGAGGTGGAGATCGGCGACGTGCTCATCGTCGAGGTGCTCGAGGGCCGGCGCCCGCGGCTCGCGCTGCCGGTGGTACGGCTGTTCGACACCGACGTCGGCAAGCCCGCCTATATGGCGCTCGACGCGCTCAACCGCCGCATGGGCGACGGCCGGGTGATGCGCGGCGCCCGGATCGTCGTCGATCCGGCCCGCCGCGCCGAGCTGCTCGCCAGGCTCAAGACCCTGCCCGCCGTCAGCGGCGTGCAGTTCCGTCAGGCCGCCATCGACACCTTCCATGACACGCTCGGCCAGACCCTCTTCATCTTCGCCGGCTTCTTCATCGCCTTCGCCAGCGTGCTGTCGGTAGGGGTGACCTACAATACGATTCGCATCGCCCTGGCCGAGCGGGCCCGGGAACTCGCCACCCTGCGGGTGCTCGGCTTCAGCCGCTGGGAGATCTCCTACATCCTGCTCGGCGAGGCGGGGCTTCTCACCTGGCTGGCCATGCCGCTGGGCTGCCTGCTGGGCTTCGCCCTGGCCTGGTACCTGTCCAGCGCCTTCGCCACCGAACTGTTTCGGGTGCCGCTGGTGATCCACCCGGCCACCTACGCCTGGGCGGTACTGATCGCGCTGGCCTCCGCCGGCGTCTGCGCCGCGGTGGTGCGCCGTCGACTCGACCGCCTGGACCTGATCGCGGTGCTCAAGACCCGGGAGTGACGCCATGGACGTGAAGGGACGCCGAGGACTGCTGTGGGGAACGCTGCTGGCGCTGCTGGCCGTCGGCATCGGCGTCGCCCTGCGCCCGCAGCCGGTGCCGGTGGATCTCGCCATCGCCGAGGTCGCGCCGCTGCGCGTCACCGTCGACGAGGAAGGCATGACCCGGGTACGCGAGGTGTTCACCCTGGATGCGCCGGTGGCCGGGCGGCTGCGGCGCATCGACGTCGACGCCGGCGACCCGGTCGAGGCCGACCGCACGGTGCTGGCCACCATCGACACCGCCCCGCCCGCGCTGCTCGACGCGCGACGCCTGGCCGAGCAGCGCGCCGCTCTCGAGGCCGCGCGCTCGACCCGGGACCTGGCGGCCGCCGAGCGCGAGCGGGCGGCGGCGGACCTGGCCTTCGCCCGTCGCGAACTCGACCGGGCCCGACGCCTGGCCGAGGAACAGAGCCTGGCCCGCCGGGCCCTCGAGGACGCCGAACGGGCCTTCCGCGTGGCCAGCGCCGAGCTGACCCGCAGCGAGGCCGCGCTGGCGGTCCGCGAACACGAGCTGGAGCGGGCCGCCGTCCAGCTGCTATCGCCGCTGGAGCTCGAGGCCCGTCAGGCCAGCTGCGAGTGTGTGACCGTCACCTCGCCGACCCACGGCGTGGTGCTGCGCGTGCTGCGACGCAGCGCCGGCATCGTCGGCGCCGGCACCCCGCTGATGGAGATCGGCGATCCGGCCGACCTGGAAGTGGTGGTCGACCTGCTCTCCGAGGACGCGGTGCGCGTCTCGCCGGGTCAGGCGGCCATCCTCGGCGGCTGGGGCGGCCCCGAGCTGGCAGCCAGGGTGCGCCGCATCGAGCCGCTGGGCGTGACTCGCGTGTCGGCGCTGGGCATCGAGGAACAGCGAGTCGACGTGGTGCTCGACCTGAGCGACCCGCCGGCACGCTGGGAGCGCCTCGGCCACGACTATCGAGTCGACGTCGGCATCGTGCTGTTCGAGGGCGAGGTGCTGCAGGTGCCGCTCGGCGCGCTGTTCCGCGACGGCGACGACTGGGCGGTGTTCGTCGCCGATGACGGCGAGGCGCGGCGCCAGACGGTCACGATCGGCGCACGCAACGATCTGGCGGTGCAGATCCGCGACGGCCTGGAGGCGGGCCAGCGGGTGATCCGCTATCCCGGCGAGCGGGTCAGCGACGGCAGCGCCATCGTCGAGCGCTGAGGTCAAGCACGAGAGACCTCAAACGCAAGCGCCCCAGGCCATGGCCCGGGGCGCTTCGCGTCGAGAGACATTCGCGTAAGCGACATACGCCTCCACGACGTGCGCGTCTGCCTCAGTAATCCACGACCAGGTTGGTCTTGGGCGTGCTGCAGCAGGACAGGATGTAGCCCTCGGCGACGTCCTCGTCGGTGATGCCGCCGTTGTGCTCCATCTCGACCTCGCCCTCGGTCACGGCCACGCGGCAGGTGCCGCAGATGCCCATGCCGCAGGCCTTCGGGATATGCAGGCCCAGCTTGGCAGCGGCGGTGTGCACGGTCTCGGTGGGCTGGATGCGCACGCTCTTGCCGGTGCTGCTGAACTCGACGCTCAGCATGTCGGAGACGTCGAGCTCCTCGGCCTCGGCCTCGGCCTGCTCCACGTTCTCGATGACCTCCTCCTGGACGTCCACCGGCGTGGCGCCGAAGGCTTCCTCGTGGTAGCGGCTCATGTCGAAGCCGTTTTCCTGGAGCAGGCGCTTGACCGCGTTCATGTACGGGGTCGGACCACAGCAGAATATCTCGCGATCCATGAAGTCCGGCGCCATCAGCTCCAGCATCGCCTGGCTGAGGTAGCCGCGGAAACCGGCCCAGGCCTCGCCCAGCTCGTCGCTGCGCTCGCAGACGATGTGCAGCTTGAACTCGGGGATCCGCGAGAAGATATGCTCCAGCTCACGGTGGAAGATGATGTCCCGGGGCGTACGCGAACTGTGCACGAACTGCAGGTCCACGGCGGCGTTGGTGTCGAACAGCCAGCGCACCATCGACATCAGCGGGGTGATGCCCACACCGCCGGAGAGCATCAGATACTTCTCCGCCGGGTAGTCGATGATGTTGAACTTGCCGACCGGACCGTGCACGGCCAGCTCGTCGTTGACCTTTAGGTTGTCGTGCAGCCAGTTGGAGACCACGCCGCCCGGCATGCGCTTGACGGTGATCGAGAAGCTGTAGGGCACGGACGGTGAGCTGGAGATGGTGTAGGAGCGCATCACCTGCTCGCCGTCGATCTCCAGCTCCAGGGTCACGAACTGTCCCGGCTTGAAGAAGAACATCACCGGCTGCTCGGCCATGAAGCAGAAGGTGCGAGTATCCCAGGTCTCCTGGATCACCTTGACGCAACGCACCTGGTGGCGGCCGTTGGTCCAGGTCTGGGTGGTGACGGGATTGACGGGATTAAGAAAATTCATTGTCATGATTGTATCGCCTGGGGGTCGCCTGGGGCTGCAGCGTGAAGCTCGCGGTCCGACGGCGGAGACACCGCCTGCCGTTGGCAGAATTTTGCGCACCCCCGCGCGCCCCCACTTGTCTGTCAACGACATGGTCATGCCCATCACGTCCATCGGCAGGACATTTATCACACCCCCTGGTCGCTGTTGCATCGCCACGCGTCGTCAGTGGACAACTCCCCCTCCAGACGCTGTTTCAAACTCACCTCACCCGCCGCGGCCCCACCGGGGCGTGAATTCGCTAGACCTTGGCCCGCATTTCAACAATCCCGAGGCTGTCACAGCAGCCCAGCAATGAGGAAGCGTCCCACCATGGATTCACTGTCACCTGCCCGTCTGGATGACCCCCTGGCCCCGGCACGCGAGGCCACCGCCGAGATGCTGAAGGAGCGTCAGCACAACTACTCGCTGCCGCAGCCGTTCTACAACGACGAGCGGCTGTTCGCCCTCGACATGCAGGAAATCTTCGAGAAGGAGTGGCTGTTCGCGGGCATGACCTCCGAGATTCCGGCCAAGGGCAATTTCATGACCCTGGAGGTCGGTGACAACCCGGTGGTGATCGTGCGCGGCAACGACGGTGAAGTGCACGCCTTCCACAACGTCTGCCGCCACCGCGGATCGCGCCTGTGCGTGACCGACAAGGGCAAGGTCGCCAAGCTGGTCTGCCCCTACCACCAGTGGACCTACGAGCTGGACGGCCGCCTGCTGTTCGCCGGCACCGAGATGGGCCAGGAGTTCAACCTCGCCGATCACGGCCTCAAGCCGGTTCAAGTGCGCACCGGCGGCGGCTTCATCTTCGTCAGCCTGGCCGACGAGGCCCCGGAGATCGACGGTTTCCTCGAGACGCTGGACCACTACCTGGCGCCTTACGACATGGAAAACCTCAAGGTCGCCGTGGAATCCAGCATCGTCGAGCAGTGCAACTGGAAGCTGGTGCTCGAGAATAACCGCGAGTGCTACCACTGCAACGGCGCGCACCCGGAGCTGCTCAACTCCCTGCAGGAGTTCGACGACACCGACGATCCCCGCGCCACCCCGGCCTACAAGGAGCTGGTCGCGCGCAAGCAGGCCGACTGGGAAGCTCAGTGCGTACCCTACAAGCTGACCCGTCTGGATCGTCGCAACCGCCTGACCCGCACCCCGCTGCTGGACGGCGCCGAGTCGATGACCATGGACGGCAAGCGCGCCTGCCAGAAGCTGATGGGCCAACTGCAGAGCGCCGACCTGGGCTCGCTGCGCATCCTGCACCTGCCGAACTCCTGGAACCACTTCATGGGCGACCATGCCCTCGTCTTCCGGGTCCTGCCGCTCGGCCCGCAGCGTACCGTGGTGACCACCAAGTGGCTGGTGCACAAGGACGCCGTGGAAGGCGTCGACTACGATCCGGAGCAGATGCGCAAGGTCTGGGACGCCACCAACGACCAGGACCGCCGCCTGGCCGAGGAAAACCAGCGCGGCATCAACTCCAAGAGCTACCAGCCGGGTCCGTACTCCGAGACCTACGAGTATGGCGTCATCGACTTCATCAACTGGTACAGCGAGCGCATGCTGGAGAACCTGGGCCACAGCCAGCCCGACCTGCAGCTCGCCAACGGCTGATCTCGCCTCCGGTCGAGCGCGCCATCGCAAGGACCCGCCTCGGCGGGTCCTTTTTTTATCGTCGCATCGAATGCCGTCGCGTCGGCCAGACACCAACGCGCCCCGCCCGGACATCCGGGCGGGGCGCGTGCGTTCGGCGACTCGAGAGTCCGGCGTCGAAGGCCCTCAGGCCGACTCACCCTCTCCGTTCGGCAGCTCCATCAGATGCTGCTCGATGGCCTCGCGCACCGCGGGCAGCATCACGTCGCTCTGGGCCATCAGCTCGCGGACCAGGGCCTCGAGCCCCGGCACGCCCACCTCGTTATGCTTGAGCCGCGCCAGATGGGCGCAGGTCTCGGGACTGGCATCCGCGGGGACATGAATGTCCAACGCCACCAGACGGTCGCGGAAATCATCCCCGTCGATCAGGTCGACGATCATCATGGTGGATTCCTCCTGTTCTTGATCTTCGGCTAGCCTCAAGATTGGCACCGCGCGACGTCGCCCGCAATGCCGGCGCTCCCCCAGGCGAAACCGCTCGCCACCGTTCACCCCCCCCCTTCCAACGCATGACGGCGCCCCGAAGGGCGCCGTCATGAAGAGAGCCTGATGGCCTCTCATACCGCAACGTCTCAGGCCGCCACGCTGCCGTGCGGGTCCATGACGAATTTCTTGGCCGCCCCGCCATCGAAGTCGGCGTAGCCCTGCGGCGCCTCGTCCAGGCTGATCATCTGCACGTTGACCGCGTCGGCGATGTTGACCTTGCCGAACAGGATCGCCTGCATCAGCGGACGGTGATACTTCATCACCGGGCACTGGCCGGTGTGGAAGCTGTGCGACTTGGCCCAACCGAGGCCGAAGCGCATGCTCAGGCTGCCCTGCTGGGCGGCGGCGTCGGCAGAGCCCGGGTCCTCGGTCACGTACAGACCGGGGATGCCGATCTGGCCGCCGGCGCGGGTCACCGACATGGCGGAGTTCAGCACCGCGGCCGGCGCTTCCTGGCCGTGGTTGCAGCCGCAGGCGTGGGCCTCGAAGCCGACGCAGTCGACGAAGGCATCGACCTCGCGCTCGCCGAGGATGACCTCGATCTTGTCGGCCATGTCGCCGTCTTCGGTCAGGTCGATGGTCTCGCACCCGAAGCTGCGGGCCTGGGCCAGACGCTCCTCGATCATGTCGCCGACGATGACGCAGGCGGCACCCAGCAGCTGGGCGGAGACCGCGGCGGCCAGACCGACCGGACCGGCACCGGCGATGTAGACGGTGGAGCCCGGGCCGACGCCGGCGGTGACACAGCCGTGGAAGCCGGTCGGGAAGATGTCGGACAGCAGCGTCAGGTCCTTGATCTTCTCCATGGCCTGATCGGCGTCCGGGAACTTCAGCAGGTTGAAGTCGGCGTAGGGGACCATGACGTATTCGGTCTGGCCGCCGACCCAGCCGCCCATGTCGACATAGCCGTAGGCCGCGCCCGGGCGTGACGGGTTGACGTTCAGGCAGATCCCGGTCTGGCCGGACTTGCAGTTGCGGCAGCGGCCACAGGCGATGTTGAACGGCACCGAGACCATGTCGCCCGGGCTCAGGAATTCGACGTCGCGACCGCACTCGACCACGATGCCGGTGATCTCGTGACCCAGCACCAGACCTTCCGGGGCGGTGGTACGACCGCGCACCATGTGCTGGTCGCTGCCACAGATGTTGGTGGTGACGACCTTGAGGATCACGCCGTGTTCGCACTTGCGATTGCCGAGGGCAAGTTCCGGGTAGGCGATGGACTCGACGGCGACCTGGCCCGGGCCCTTGTAGACGACTCCGCGGTTGTTTGAACTCATGTGGCTGGCTTCCTTCATGGTTTTTGTGGACTCACGGTACAAGACCGTCACCACGACCCTACCCCTCCTGCATGGCCGGAACGCTCCGCGAGCGGCCTCGCCATATCCATCCGCGACCCCCTTCGACCACATGCTGTCGACGCATAGCTGCAGGTCGCTTTCACGACACTCCTCGACCCGCCTCGGCGACAAGAATGATCGGCGCCGCCCGTGGCGGCACACAATAACAACCGAGGAATACGCATGACTCATGATGACGATCCTGTCCTGTCACCCGGGCAGGACAACAAGCAGTTACTGGGGCTGGATTTCCACAATCCCGTCTTCCCCCTCTCCGCCCTGGCCATTCTCGGCTTCATTCTCTACGCCCTGGTCTACCCCGACGCCGCCAACACCCAGCTGGGCGCGGCGCGCGGCTTCGCCATCGAGCACTTCGACTGGCTGTTCATGATCGCCGGCAACGTGTTCGTGGTGCTGTGCCTGGCGCTGATCGTGCTGCCGCTGGGGCGGATTCGCCTGGGCGGGGCCGACGCCCGCCCCGATCACTCGCTGGTGTCCTGGTTCAGCATGCTGTTCGCCGCCGGCATGGGCATCGGCCTGATGTTCTGGAGCGTGGCCGAGCCGGTCGCCTACTACACCGACTGGTACGGCACGCCCCTCGACGTCGCCGCCCGGACCCCGGAGGGCGCGACCGCCGCCATGGGCGCCACCATGTTCCACTGGGGCCTGCACCCCTGGGCGATCTACGGCGTGGTCGGCCTGTCGCTGGCTTTCTTCGCCTACAACCGCGGCCTGCCACTGACCCTGCGCTCGGCCTTCACGCCGCTGCTGGGCGAACACACCCGCGGCTGGATCGGCCATCTGGTGGACATCCTGGCGGTACTGGCCACCATCTTCGGCCTGGCCACCTCGCTGGGCTTCGGCGCCTCCCAGGCCGCCGGCGGTCTCAACTACCTGTTCGACGTGCCCAATACCCTGGGCACCCAGATCGCCATCATCGTGGCGGTCACCGCCGTGGCACTGTTCTCCGTGTGGCGCGGCATCGACGGCGGGGTCAAGCTGTTTTCCAACATCAACATGGTGATCGCCCTGCTGCTGCTGCTGTTCGTGGTGATCACCGGCTCCACCATGCTGTTCGTCAACGGCCTGTGGGACACCAGCGTGGCCTACCTGACTCACCTGGTACCGCTGTCCAACTGGGTCGGCCGCGAAGATGACACCTGGTTCCACGGCTGGACGGTGTTCTACTGGGCCTGGTGGATCTCCTGGTCGCCGTTCGTCGGCATGTTCATCGCCCGCGTCTCCCGCGGCCGCACCGTGCGCGAGTTCCTGATGGCGGTGCTGCTGGTCCCGACGCTGGTGACGATCGTGTGGATGAGCGCCTTCGGCGGCAACGCCCTGGCCCAGGCCGCCGGCGGCGTCGGTGCGCTGTCCGATGGCATCGGCGAGGTCTCGCTGGCAATGTTCCAGATGCTCGAGCACCTGCCGCTGACCACGCTGACCTCGACCATGGCCATCGTGCTGGTGCTGGTGTTCTTCATCACCTCCTCCGATTCGGGCTCGCTGGTGATCGACAACATCACCGCCGGCGGCAAGGTCGACGCCCCGCGCACCCAGCGGGTGTTCTGGGCCACCCTGGAAGGCGTGATCGCCGGCGTGCTGCTCTACGGCGGCGGTGACAAGGCCCTGGGCGCCCTCCAGGCCGGCGCCGTGGCCACCGGCCTGCCCTTCACCCTGGTGCTGCTGGTGATGGCCGTGGGGCTGGTCAAGAGCCTGCGCGAGGAACACGCCCTGGGCCTCGCCCGGACCGCCTGACCCCTCGCTGAACGACACCGACGCCCCCGGCCGGGACTTCCCGCCGGGGGCGTCGGCGTTCCTGCTTACCGTTTCCCCGTTGCGGCCCCGCGGGGGCTCGACCTTGCCGCCGGTTACGGGCATGGTGGTAGCACCATGCCCGGGCACCGCTCGGCGTCCGGGGCCACGAGCGTCAAACCGTCTCAACCGTCAGGAGAAAGAACCCCAATGTCCAAACGACTCGTGTCGGGCCTGATCGGCCTGCTGTGCCTGCTGCCGCTGGCGTCTTCGGCCCTCGCCCAGACCAGCATGTCCGGCCAGGGCGGCAACTTCGAGAGCGAGCAGTACCAGAGCTGGGAAGTGCGCTGCCCCACCGACGCCCAGAGCGGCCCGTGCAGCATGACCCAACTGGTCACCAACCCGGACGACGACCAGCCGGTGATGCGCGTGATCATCGCCCAGCCGCCCCAGGCCGAAGTGCCGATCATGACCTTCCTGCTGCCGCTGGGCGTGCGCCTGGCGCCGGGCCTGCAGCTGAGCGTGGACGGCGGCGAAGGCGTGCCCTTCCCCTATCAGGTCTGCGACCAGCCGGGCTGCCGCGCCGACCTGCCGCTGGAACCGTCGCTGATGCAGCAGCTGCGCGGCGGCAGCAACGCCACCCTGAGCCTGATCGACCCGCGCGGCAGTCGCCGCGATCTGAACATCTCGCTGATGGGCTTCACCAGCGCCAGCCAGCAGATCTGAGTCGCGCGCTCCGCGCCACGTAAAAAGCCCCGGTCGGTGACCGGGGCTTTTTGCTTTGGTACCTGGCGAGAGACGCTGCGGCTAGCGCAGCACGCCCTCTTCCTTCAACAGCTTGAGGATCGCTTCCGCGCCTTCCTCCGCGGTCACGTCGGTGAGCACCTGGCCACCGCCGCCCTCGGCCTTGGCGGCCGCGGCCTTGAAGCGGTCGCGGGCCGAGGCGGCCTTGACGATCTTCAGGCGCTTGGGCCGCTTGCGGGCCGGCTGGGTCTCCCAGCTCGCCCAGGCCTCGTCCACGGTCACGCTGCCGGGCACCGCGGCCAGGTGGCCACGACGGGCCGGGCCGTAGGCGCTCTGACGCGGCGCCGGGGCCGCGCCATCGACCGTGACGATGGCCGGCAGGCGCACCTTGAGCCGGCGACGCTGGCCGCGCGGCAGCGCCTGCAGCAGGGTCGCGACGCCGTTCTCGACGCTCTCCACCGCCGCCAGGCCGCTGACCACCGGCCAGCCCAGGCGCTCGGCGAGCAGGTAGGGCAGCAGGCCGGAGCCTTCGCCCTGCTCGGCGCGCTCGCCGGTGATGACCAGCTGCGGCGGCGCCGCATCGAGCGCCTCGGCGAGCGCGGGCAGCACGTCGGTGCCCTCGGGCTGCTCGACCAGGGTCAGGGCATCGAAGCCCATGCCCAGGTAGCCGCGCAGGGCCGGCTCGCTGTCCGCCTCCTTGCCGCCGGCATGCAGCAGCTGGACACTGGCGTCGGCCACGCCGCGGGCCAGCTCCACCGCCCGGGCGTCCTGGTCGGCGCGGCGCGCGCGACCGGTGACGGGGTGACGCCCCACGGAGACCAGCACGGTGATCTCCAGCGAGGCATCGGCTTGGGCTTCAGGCCGCATCGCGCTTCTCCTCTCGTTGCTGCTTGACCATGGCCACCAGCGAGCCGAGTACCTCGGCCGAATCGCCGATGACCGCCAGATCGGCGCGCTTGATCATGTCGCAGCCGGGGTCCATGTTGATCGCCACCACCTTGTCGCAGGTCTGGATCCCCTGCAGGTGCTGGATGGCGCCGCTGATGCCGACCGCCACGTAGACCCGGGCGGTGACCCAGGTACCGGTGGCCCCGACCTGGCGATCGCGCGCCATGAAGCCGTCATCCACGGCGACACGAGATGCCCCTTCCGTGGCGCCGAGCACCTCGGCGGCGGTGTGGAAGCCATCCCAGTCGCGGATGCCGTTGCCGGCGGAAAGGATGAACTCGGCCTCGGCCAGCGCCACGCCCGACGGGTCCACCGGCACCTGGCCCAGATCCTCGATGCGCGAGATCGGCGACGGCAGCTCCTGGGGCAGGCTCAGCGCCTCGGCGGCGTGACGGTTGTCGTCGACCGGCTCGGCGCATTCCTCGAGCGCCAGGGTGATGCGCGGCAGCGGCCGCTGGATGTCGATGGTGGCCGCCGCGCCGCGGGCGGTGCACTGCCAGCCCAGTTCGGCATCGGCGTCGGGCTCGAGCTGCCACACGCCGGTGGCGGGGCGCTCGCCGAGACGCGCCGCCAGGCGGCGGCCCAGATCGGCGCCGCCGAGCTTGGAGTCCGGCACCAGCCAGTGGCGCGGCGTCCAGGCCTCCTCCACCGCCAGCAGCGCGCCGAGGCGGGCCTCCGGGGCGAAGCCGTCGAAGCGGGGATCGTCGAGGGTCAGCAGGCGGTCGACGCCGGCTTCGCCGAAGCCGTCTTCCTTGTGCTCGCCGTAGACCACCGCCAGCACCGCACCCCGGGCATCCGGGTCGGCGTCGGCCAGCTGCCGTGCCAGGCCCAGCAGGTCACGGTCATGGCCGGAGAGGCGGCCGCCGGCCATGTCCGGCACCACCGCCACCAGGAAGGCCGGCGATTCGATCTCGACCAGCGGCTTGCTCTGGGCGGTCGTCTTGGCGGCTCCGCCGCCGCCGGCACCCTGCTGGACGCCGCTGCGGTCGATGCGCTTGAGGCCATTGGGGCCCATGAAGCCCACCGCGTGCGGATTGCGGCGGACGATGCCCGCGGGTCCCACCCACTCGCTGGCCGCGCCCTGGCCGAGCTCGGCCAGGACTTCCAGATGCTGCGGGTGCAGCCGGTTACGGGCGATCCAATCCTTGCGCGGATCGCGACGGACGATATCGCTCATCACGCCACCTCCACGGCCTGGGGCCGATTCGATGATTGCTGGGCCGCGCCGGAGGACGCCTCGGGCGCCTCGGTCAGCGCGTTGGCGACCAGTTCGGCAATGTCACGCACCTCGGCGGTGGCATCGACCACGCCCTCAAGCATCGCGGTGCACTGCGGGCAGCCCACGGCCACCAGCTCGGCGCCGGTCTCGCCCACGTCGTTCATGCGCATGTCGGGAATCCGGCGCTCACCGGGGATGTCGGTGATCGGCGCACCGCCGCCACCACCGCAGCAGCGGGAGCGGAAGCCGGAGCGCTCCATCTCGGCGACTTCGATGCCGAGCGCCTTGAGCACGTTGCGCGGGGCCTCGTACTCGCCGTTGTAGCGGCCCAGGTAGCAGGGATCGTGATAGGTCACGCCGCCGCCCTTCCAGGGCTTGAAGTGCAGGCGACCGGCCTCGTACAGCTCGGCGATGTAGGTGCTGTGGTGCCGCACCTCGTAGTGACCACCCAGCTCGCCGTACTCGTTGCCGAGCACGTGGAAGCTGTGCGGGTCACAGGTGACGATGCGCTGGAAGCGGTACTTCGACAGGGTGGCGATGTTGCGCTTCGCCAGGCTCTGGAAGGTCGCTTCATCGCCCAGGCGCCGGGCCACGTCGCCGCTGTCGCGCTCCTCGTTGCCGAGCACCGCGAAGTCGACGTCGGCGGCGCGCAGCACCTTGACCAGCGAGCGCAGGGTGCGCTGGTTGCGCATGTCGTAGGCGCCGTCGCCCAGCCACAGCAGCACCTCGGCCTCGCCGCGATCCGCCATCAGCGGCAGCTCGAGGTCGGCGGCCCAGTGCATGCGGGCGTCGGGGGCGAAGCCACCCGGATTGTCGGTGGCGATCAGGTTGTCGAGCACCTCGGGCCCCTTGTTGGGGGTATTGCCGTGCTCGAGGGTCAGGAAGCGCCGCATGTCGACGATGGCATCGACGTGCTCGATCATCATCGGGCACTCCTCGACGCAGGCGCGGCAGGTGGTGCAGGACCACAGGGTCTCGGCATCCACCAGGGCCTTGCCCTCGCGGGCCACGATCGGGCCGTGAGGCGTGCCTTGATGCTCGCCCACCGGCTGGCCCGGATAGGGGCTGCCGGCATAGTGGGCATCGCTGCCGCCGGCCATGCCGACGACCATGTCCTGGATCAGCTTCTTGGGATTGAGCGGCTGGCCGGCGGCGAAGGCCGGACACATGGCCTCGCAGCGGCCGCACTGCACGCAGGCGTCGAAGCCGAGCAGCTGGTTCCAGGTGAAGTCGCTGGGCTTCTCGACGCCCAGGGTGGCGTTCTCGTCGTCCAGGTTCAGGGCCTTGAGGCCGGTGGAACGGTTGCCCTCGCCGAAGCGCTCGGCGCGACGGTGGAAGGCCAGATGCAGGGCGCCGGCGAAGGCGTGCTTCATCGGCCCGCCCCAGGCCATGCCGAAGACCATCTCGCCCAGGCCCCAGACCAGCACGGCGGACAGCGCCAGCGCCAGCACCCAGCTGCCGAAGTCCTCGGGCAGCAGGCCCACGGCGGGCAGGGTGATGGCGAAGACGCTCAGCGAGAAGGCCATCAGGCTCTTGGGCAGGCGCATCCACGGGCCCTTGGAGAGCCGGGACGGTGGATTGCGGCGGCGGCGAGCCACGAAGCAGCTGCCGACGAACATGGTGGCACTGGCGGCCAGCAGCACCCAGCCGAGCACGCCTTGGGCCAGGCCCAGGCCGTGCACCAGGACCATCAGCACCGCCGCGGCGACGAAGCCGCCGGCGGTGGCCACGTGGGTGTTGGACATGACCTTGTCGCGGGCGACCACGTGGTGCAGGTCGACCAGGTAGCGCCGCGGCACGGAGGCCAGCCCCTTGACCAGCGGCACGGGTGAGGGACGCCCCTGGCGCCAAAGGCGCACGCGCCGGACGACGCCGATCGCCGCCAGGCCCAGCGCGGCGAAGATCAGGATCGGCAATAGGATATCGAGCATGACGCTCACCTCATATCGAGAGCCGTAGCTTTAAGCTGTCAGCGGAAGTGATCCACACGGGCGGGGAACCCGGGCCGGCAACCGGCGGAGGGCTCGACAACGGCGCGGGGGCCCGAGGGCCGTTCCGCGCCGTGACCGAGGGTGTTCGACCGAGGCCCGGTGCGGCCGCGAGGCATGCACCGAGCCCTCCCCTTCCGTGGTTCCCCGGGCGCCGTCAGAAGTCCTTGCAGAGGCGCAGGGCGTCGTAGATCGCGGCATGGGTGTTGCGCGGCGCGGTGCAGTCGCCCAGACGGAACAGCAGGAAGCCGTCGCCGTCCTCGCTCAGGCAGGGCTGCGGCTTGATGTCGTACAGCGCCTCGAGATCCACCTGGCCCTTGTTGCGCGACTCCTGCTTGAGCGCGTAGTAGAGGTCCTCGTCCGGACGCACGCCGTTCTCGACCACGATCTGATCGACCACGCGCTCCTCCTGCTGGCCGGTGTACTCGTTCTCGAGCACCGCCACCAGGGAATCGCCCTCGCGATAGACCTTATGCAGCATCAGGTCGGAGGTCATGATCACCTCCTTCTCGTAGAGGCTGCGGTAGTAGGTCGGGAAGGTGGTGCCGCCGACCGCCGCACCGGGCTTGATGTCGTCGGTGACGATCTCGACCTTGGCGCCCTTGTCGGCCAGGTAGTCGGCCGCAGACATGCCGGCGAACTCGCACAGGGCGTCGTAGATCAGCACGTTCTTGCCCGGCTCGACCTTGCCGTTGAGCACGTCCCAGGTGCTGACGATCAGGCTCTCCTCGGGATTCTCGGAGTAGCCCCACTCGGGATACTGGTCCAGGTACGGCTGACCGCCGGTGGCCAGCACCACGATGTCGGCCTTGAGGTCCTTGATGGTGGCCTCGTCGGCGTAGGTGCCGAGGCGCTGGTCGACGTTGAGGCGGGCCAGCTCGAGCTGGTACCAGCGAGTGATGCCGGCGATCTGGTCGCGCTGCGGCGCCTTGGCGGCGGTGGTGATCTGCCCGCCGATGGCCTCGGAGGCCTCGAACAGGGTCACGTCATGGCCACGCTCGGCGGCCACGCGGGCCGCTTCCATGCCGCCTGGGCCACCGCCGACCACCACGACCTTGCGCTTCTTGCCTTCGGTCTGCTCGATGATGTGCGGCAGGCCCATGTACTCGCGGGAGGTCGCGGCGTTCTGGATGCACAGCACGTCCAGACCTTGGTACTGGCGGTCGATGCAGTAGTTGGCGCCGACGCACTGCTTGATCTGGTCGACCTGATCCATCTTGATCTTGGTGATCAGGTGCGGATCGGCGATGTGCGCGCGGGTCATGCCCACCAGGTCCACGTAGCCACCCTCGAGGATGCGGCTGGCCTGGTTCGGGTCCTTGATGTTCTGGGCGTGGATCACCGGCTTGGAGACCACTTCCTTGATGCCCGCCGCCAGGTGCAGGAACGGCTCCGGCGGGAAGGACATGTTGGGGATGACGTTGGCCAGGGTGTCGTGGGTGTCGCAGCCCGAGCCGACCACGCCGAAGAAGTCCACCTGGCCGGTGGCATCGTAGTAGGCGGCGATCTGCTTCATGTCGTCGTGCGACAGGCCGTCCGGGTGGAACTCGTCGCCGCAGATGCGCAGGCCGACCGTGAAGTCGTCGCCGACCTCGGCGCGCACGGCCTTGAGCACTTCCATGCCGAAGCGCATGCGGTTCTCGAAGCTGCCGCCCCACTGGTCGGTCCGCTTGTTGACGCGCGGGCTCCAGAACTGGTCGATCAGGTGCTGGTGCACGGCGGACAGCTCGACGCCGTCCAGGCCGCCTTCCTTCGCCCGGCGTGCGGCCTGGGCGAAGTCACCGATGATGCGCCAGATCTCCTCCTCCTCGATGGTCTTGCAGGTGGAGCGGTGCACCGGCTCGCGGATGCCGGACGGCGACAGCAGGGTCGACCAGTTGAAGCCATCCCAGCGCGAGCGACGACCCATGTGGGTGATCTGGATCATGATCTTGCCGCCGTGCTTGTGCACGGCGTCGGCCAGATTCTGGAAGTGCGGAATGATGCGGTCGGTGGCCAGGTTCACCGAGCTCCACCAGGCCTGCGGGCTGTCGATGGAGACCACCGAGGAGCCGCCGCAGATGCACAGGCCGCAGCCGCCCTTGGCCTTCTCTTCGTAGTACTTGACGTAGCGGTCGGTGGTCATGCCGCCGTCGGTCGCGTAGACCTCGGCGTGGGCGGTGCTGACCACGCGGTTGCGAATGGTGAGGTTGCCGATCTCGATCGGCTGGAAGATCGCGTCGAATGCCATGGGTGATGCCTCCTCAGCCCTGTGCGTTGTTCGAGATGTCGGCGATCGGACGGGTCACGAAGACGCCGACGTCGCAGCCTTCTTCGGCGCCGCTCTGGGTCTGCTCGGCGACGGTGCGCAGATCGCTGCCGCGGGCGGCGAGGATCTGGTCCATGGCGCCGGCGAACCAGCCGGTGAACATGTATTCGATCTTCCGGCCGACCTTGCCCATCTGATAGACGAAGGCGCTGTGCTCGAGGCGCACGCGGCAGGTACCGGCGTCTAGGTCGATGTCCTCGGTGATGAACAGCCCCCAGCCGCGCTGGGAGAGGCGCTTCATGTAGTGTTCGAAGACGTCGACGCCCTCGAGGCCGTGGCATTCGGCCTCCTTCTCGCACCAGTGCCAGGCGCTCTTGTAGCCGGCATCGTAGAGGATCTCGGCGTACTTCTCGGCGCCCAGGGCCTCTTCCACGGCGACGTGGTTGTTGATGAAGAAGTGACGCGGCACGTACAGCATCGGCAGGGCGTCGGTGGTCCAGATGCCGGTATCGGCATCCACTTCGATCGGCAGTTCAGGGGCCATCTTGGTCACGATCTTATTCCTCGAATCTTGCTGATTATTATCGGGCTTCAATGGGCTCGCAGGCGCGGCTTCGGGCGTTGTTGGCTGTTGGCAAGCGGCGTCGAGCGGCAGTGACATTCACGGATGGCGCCGGGCCGCGGCCCGGCGCGGAGGGCTCACTCGCCCCAGACGTCCTTCAGGACATTGACCCAGTTCTCACCCATGATCTTGCGCACCTGGCGCTCGCTCAGGCCGCGCTTCAGCAGCGCCTCGGTGAGGTTGGGGAATTCGCCGATGGTGCGAATGCCCTCGGGGTTGATGATCTTGCCGAAGTTGGTCAGGCGACGGGCGTAGCCCTTGTCGTGGGTCAGCCACTCGAAGAACTGCTTGTCGTGACCCTGAGTGAAGTCGGTGCCGATGCCGATGGCATCCTCGCCGACGATGTTCATCACGTACTCGATGGCCTCGACGTAGTCGTCGACGGTGGCGTCGACGCCGGCACGGAGGAAGGGCGTGAACATAGTCACGCCGACGAAGCCGCCGTTGTCGGCGATGAACTTGAGCTCTTCGTCGGACTTGTTGCGCGGGTGTTCCTTGAGGCCGGACGGCAGGCAGTGGGAGTAGCAGACCGGCTTCTCGGACGCCTCGATCACCTCGCGGGAGGTGTTCTCGCCGACGTGGGAGAGGTCGCACATGATGCCGACGCGGTTCATCTCGGCGACGATCTCGCGGCCGAAGCCGGACAGGCCGCCGTCACGCTCGTAGCAGCCGGTGCCGACCAGGTTCTGGGTGTTGTAGCACATCTGCACGATGCCCACGCCGAGCTTCTTGAAGATCTCGACGTAGCCGATCTGGTCCTCGAACGCATGGGCGTTCTGGAAGCCGTAGATGATGCCGGTCTTGCCCTCTTCCTTGGCCCGGGTGATATCCGCGGTGGTGCGCACCGGACGCACCAGGTCGCTGGACTCGGCCATCAGGGCGTCGGTCTTGACGATGTTGTCGACGGTGGCCTGGAAGCCTTCCCAGACGGACACGGTGCAGTTGGCGGCAGTCAGGCCGCCCTTGCGCATGTCCTCGAACAGCTCGCGGTTCCACTTGGCGATAACGAGACCATCGATAACGATGGCGTCCTGGTGCAGCTCGGAAGGGGTCATGGCGGGGGGCTCCGTGGTAGCGCATGGTCACGCCGGCAGCATATCCCCCGCCCTGCGGGCCCCGGCGCCTAGAAACGACCGGGAAAATTCCAAAAGCGTCACGCCCGTCGCGATCGCGACACGCCGGGAAATCGGTGTCGCGTCAGAGACGCTCGAGGTAGGCGGCACCGCCGAGATTGCGCATCTGCCCGCGGATCCAGGCGCTGCGCTGCAACACGTAGCCGCTGGGGCGCGAGGCATTCCAGCCACGGGGATTGGGCAGGATGGCGGCCAGCCGGCTGGCCTGGGCATTGCTCAGACGCGACGCCGGTACGCCGAAGTAATGGCGGGAGGCGGCCTCGAGACCGAAGACTCCGTCGTCCCACTCGGCGATATTGAGATAGACCTCGAGAATGCGCTCCTTGGGCCAGAGCGTCTCGATCAGCAGGGTGAACCAGGCCTCCAGGCCCTTGCGCACCCAGCTGCGGCCGGTCCACAGGAAGAGGTTCTTGGCGGTCTGCTGGCTGAGGGTGCTGGCGCCGCGCAGGTCGCCGCCGTTGAGGCTGGCCTCGACGGCGCGGCGCAGCTCGACCAGGTCGAAGCCGTGATGCTCGGGGAAGCGCTGGTCTTCGGCGGCGATCACCGCCAGCTTGGCGCTGTCGGGCAGCTGGCTCCACGGGCGCCAGTCCTGGCGGATCTCCAGCGAATCGCCGTCGCGCCAGGCCTGTACCTTGCGCTCGAGCATCACCATGGAGCCGCCCACCGGCACCACCCGGAACATCAGCACCGCCAGCACGCTCAGCCCGATCCCGCCGAGCAGCGCGAGCCCCAGGGCCCGCGCCAGCCATCGCCATCCGTTTCGCATCGACCTCCGCCCGGCACTTCGTCAGGGGCGCACTCCCCGAGGATGGGGATGCGCCCTCCCGGCGCCAGGCGCTAACTCAGCCTGACGCTGGCATAGGTCGGCTCCCCCCGGGCCTGGTCCAGGGCGCTCATGGCCGCGGACACCGGCGTGTCGGGCACCGACTCGAAAGAGGCGGACTGTAGCATGACGGCGGCATCCTGGCCCAGCTGCACCGGCACCAGGTCCACAGCGCTGGAGCCCAGACGTTCGTCGCGGGGCGGAATGCCGAAGTACTCGCGGTAGCACTTGGAGAAGTGCGGCGTGGAGACGAAGCCGCAGGCCGAGGCCACCTCGATGATCGACATCGGCGTCTGCTTGAGCAGCTGCCGGGCCCGGGTCAGACGCAGCTTGAGGTAGTAGCGCGACGGCGAGCAGTGCAGGTTCTTCTGGAACAGCCGCTCCAGCTGGCGCCGCGACACGTTCACGTAGCCGGCCAGCTCGTCGAGGCTGATCGGCTCCTCGAGGTTGGCCTCCATCAGCGCGACGATCTCCAGCAGCCGCGGCTGGGTGGTCCCCAGCACGTGCTTGAGCGGCACCCGCTGCTGGTCCTGCTCGTTGCGCACGCGGTCGTAGATGAACATCTCGGAGATGCCGGCGGCCAGCTCGCGGCCGTGGTCGCGGCCGATCAGGGTCAGCATCATGTCCATCGGCGCCGTGCCGCCCGAGGCGGTGGCCCGGTCGCGGTCGATGGAGAACAGCCGCGTGGTCAGCGAGACCTTGGGGAAAGCCTCCTGCATGGCGGCCAGGCATTCCCAGTGCACGCTGGCCTCGAAGCCGTCGAGCAGCCCGGCGCGGGCCAGGGCCCAGGAACCGGTGCAGACGGCGCCCAGGCGGCGCGAATGGCGTGCCTCGGACTGCAGCCAGGCGACGTGCTCGCGCTGCACGCTGCGCTGCGGGCCCACGCCGCCGCAGACGATCACCATGTCCAGCGCCAGCGGCACGGTGGTGGAGGCGTCGGGGGTGATCTGCAGGCCGTCGCTGGCACGCACCGGGCCGCCATCGAGGGTCAGGGTGTACCAGCGATAGAGCTCGCGCCCGGCCAGCTGATTGGCCATGCGCAGGGGTTCGATGGCCGAGGCCAGCGAGATGAGAGTGAAGTTATCCAGCAACAGGAAGCCGAGCGTCTGGGGCCCGGCGGCATGACGCGAGGTCTGAGGAGCGCTTGTCATCGTCCATACTCCAGCACGGTGGTGTTGTCATCGTTATTGTCGAGTCAGGCAGGGGCATTTGCCCTGGAGGCCCGCCTGTCGCGGACAGGCATGCACGCTTCGAAATTTACCGGCTGTGTCGTTTTCTGGCATGTCAAATTTGCCTATCGGGAGGCGTTCTCCCGGTACATCACGACAATGAGTCGCACACAGGCATGAAAACGTCGCCAAGGAACACGGAAGGCAGGAACGACAGGCGCCGCCTCGAGGAGGCGGCGCGCTGCGGGCCGCTGAGCGACCCGGCCGACAGGTCCCGGCGCGACTCAGTGCTGAGCGTGAAGATGCTCGGCGTGGTAGCGCAGGTGGTCGTCGATGAAGCTGGCGATGAAGAAGTAGCTGTGGTCATAGCCCGGCTGACGACGCAGGGTCAGCGGATGGTCGTGCTCGGCGCACACCGCCTCCAGGCGCTCGGGGCACAGCTGTTCCTCGAGGAAATTGTCGGCCTCACCCTGGTCGATGAACAACGGCTGGCGGGAGGCGCCGCGCGCCACCAGCTCGCAGGCGTCGTACTGGGTCCACTGGCTGACGTCCTCGCCCAGGTAGTTGCCGAAGGCCTTGCGGCCCCAGGGGCACTGGGCCGGGTTGACCACCGGCGCGAAGGCCGACACCGAGCGGTAGTGCCCTGGACGACGCAGGGCCAGGATCAGTGCCCCGTGGCCGCCCATGGAGTGACCGCTGATGGCCTCGCGACCATTGACCGGGAAGTGCTGACGCACCACCGAGGGCAGCTCCTCGGCCACGTAGTCGTACATCCGGTAGTGGTCCTTCCACGGCGCCTGGGTGGCGTTGACGTAGAAGCCCGCGCCGGAGCCGAAGTCGTAGCTGTCGTCCTCGCCGGGCAGATTCAGCCCGCGGGGGCTGGTATCCGGGCAGACGATAGCGATGCCGAGCTCCGCGGCCAGGCGCTGGGCGCCGGCCTTCTGCATGAAGTTCTCGTCGGTGCAGGTCAGTCCCGACAGCCACCACAGCAGCGGGACCCGCTCGGTCTCCGCCTGGGGCGGCAGGTAGATGGCGAAGGTCATCTCGCAGTCCAACGCCCTGGAGCGATGGCGATAGCGCTTGTGCCAGCCGCCGAAGCTGCGGTTGGCCGAGACCAGCTCGAGCTGTTCGGTCATGGTCATGAGCGACTCCTCATGGGGTTCGAGAGAGGCCGGGCGTCGCATTCGCGACACCCGGCACCGAAGACAGGGCGTGCACTGCCGCTGCCGCGGTGATCGGACTCACGTCATCCGCCTGTGGGCGGGCACGCGTCGAGCCCTCGATGCGGCAGCCGGCGCGTGTCGAGCCCTGCGCCCGGCAGCGGGCGCGTTGATCAGTAGTGCAGCACGGTGCGGATGCTCTCGCCCTTGTGCAGCAGCTCGAAGGCCTCGTTGATCTTCTCGAACGGCATGTCGTGAGTGATGAAGTCGTCGATGTTCAGCTCGCCCTTCATGTAGCGATCGACGTAGCCCGGCAGCTCGGTGCGGCCCTTGACGCCGCCGAAGGCGGAGCCTTTCCAGACCCGACCGGTGACCAGCTGGAACGGACGCGTGGAGATCTCCTCGCCGGCGCCGGCGACGCCGATGATCACGGACTCGCCCCAGCCCTTGTGGCAGCACTCCAGGGCCGAACGCATGACGTTGACGTTGCCGATGCACTCGAAGGAGTAGTCGACGCCACCATCGGTCATGTCGACGATGACCTGCTGGATGGAGTCACTGTAGTCCTTCGGATTGACGAATTCGGTGGCGCCGAACTGCTTGGCCAGCTCGAACTTCTCCGGGTTCACGTCGATGGCGATGATGCGGCTGGCCTTGGCCATGACCGCGCCCTGGATCACGGCCAGACCGATGGCGCCGAGACCGAATACGGCCACGGTGGAGCCCGGCTCGACCTTGGCGGTGTTCATGACCGCGCCAATGCCGGTGGTCACGCCGCAGCCCAGCAGGCAGATCTTGTCCAGCGGCGCTTCCTTGGAGACCACGGCCAGGGACACCTCGGGCACCACGGTGTATTCGCTGAAGGTGGAGCAGCCCATGTAGTGATGCAGCTTCTGGCCGTCGAGGGAGAAGCGGCTGGCGCCGTCGGGCATCACGCCCTTGCCCTGGGTGGCGCGGACCGCCTGGCACAGGTTGGTCTTGCCGGACAGGCAGAACTTGCACTTGCCGCACTCGGCGGTATAGAGCGGGATGACGTGGTCACCGGGCTTGAGGCCGGTGACGCCCTCGCCCACTTCCTCGACGACGCCGGCGCCCTCGTGGCCCAGCACGGACGGGAACAGGCCTTCCGGATCGGCGCCGGACAGGGTGAAGGCGTCGGTGTGGCAGACGCTGGTGGCGGCCATGCGCACCAGCACTTCGCCGGCCTTCGGGCCTTCGACGTCGATCTCGGTCAGCTCGAGGGGCTTGCCCGCTTCCAGGGCGACGGCGGCGCGTGACTTCATGGTTCATTCCTCTCAATGGGGTTGGCCTTCCCACAGTCTAGGCAAGACCGCATACTCGGATAAACTGCACTAAACGCATGACATTGTTGCCACCTGACAACAATCCAGCGCACCACCACCGGAGGACACACCGCATGCAACGCTGGGACCGCGTCGAGGCCTTCATCGAGGTCGTACGCCTGGGCGCCTTCAAGGCCGCCGCCGAACGCCTAAAGGTCTCGAGCTCCCACGTCAGCCGGCTGGTCAGTCAGCTGGAGAATCAGCTGGGCACCACCCTGCTCTATCGCACCACGCGACGGATTCGCCTCACCGAGGCCGGGCGGCTCTACTACCAGCACTGCCAGCACCTGTTCGAGGGCTTCCGCGAGGCCGAGACCGCGGTCAAGGAACTGCAGGACACCCCCACCGGCCTGCTGAGCCTGACCTGCGCCACCACCTTCGGTGAACGCTTCATCGCGCCGCTGGTGCATGACTTCATGTGCGCCAACCCCCGGCTCGAGGTACGCATGCACTTCACCAACCGTCAGGTGGACATCATCGACGAGGGTTTCGACATCGCCATCCGCATGGGCCGGTTGCAGGACTCCTCGCTGATCGCCCGGCGCCTGTGCGAACGGCGCGAGTACGTGGTCGGCGCGCCCGCCTACTTCACCCGCGTCGCCCAGCCCCACAGCCTCTCGGAGCTGTCGCGCCACCGCTGTCTGGTCGGCTCGCGGGACTACTGGCGCTTCGACGTCGACGGCGTGCGCCGCGACATCCGCGTCGACGGCCCGCTGAGCGGCAACTCCGGGCCGGCACTGCTCGACGCGGCGCTCAAGGGCCTGGGGCTGGCCCAGCTACCGGACTACTACGTCGAGGAACACCTGGCCCGCGGCGAGCTGATCAGCGTGCTCGACGCCTATCGCCACGGCGACACCGCCGTGTGGGCCGTCTACCCCCAGCATCGCCACCGCTCGGCCAAGGTGCACCGCTTCCTGGACTACCTGGTCGCCCATATCGGCGACACCCTGCCGGCACGACGAGGCTGACGCAGGGCAAAGCGAGCCGGATCACCCGGGACGAGACAAAAAAAGGCGCGCCACCCGAGTGGCGCGCCGGCAAGGACGACACCCGCCGCCCGACAAAGAGACTGATTCAGCATTCGATGGCGTTGACCGCCAGACCGCCCTTGGAGGTTTCCTTGTACTTCTCCTGCATGTCGGCGCCGGTATCGCGCATGGTGCGGATCGCCTTGTCCAGCGAGATGAAGTGCTCGCCGTCGCCGCGCAGGGCCATCTGGGTGGCGTTGATGGCCTTCACCGAGGCGATGGCGTTGCGCTCGATGCAGGGCACCTGGACCAGGCCGCCCACGGGGTCGCAGGTCAGGCCAAGGTTGTGCTCCAGGCCGATCTCGGCGGCGTTCTCCACCTGGCCGGGGGTCCCGCCCAGCACCTCGGTGAGACCGGCGGCGGCCATGGCGCAGGCCGAGCCCACCTCGCCCTGGCAGCCGACCTCGGCGCCGGAGATGGAGGCGTTCTTCTTGCACAGGATCCCCACGGCGCCGGCGGTGAGCAGGAAGTCCACCACGCAGCGCTCGTCGGCGCCCTGCTGGAACTTCATGTAGTAGTGCAGCACCGCCGGGATGATGCCGGCCGCGCCGTTGGTCGGTGCGGTGACCATGCGCCCGCCGGCCGCGTTCTCCTCGTTCACCGCCAGGGCGAAGACGTTGACCCAGTCCATGGCGGAGAAGGTCGAGGCGATCAGGCTGCCGTCATCCTCGACGGCCTCGAGGCGGCGATGCAGGGCGCCGGCGCGGCGCTTGACGTTGAGCCCGCCGGGCAGCACGCCCTCGCCCTCGAAGCCCTTCTGCACGCAGTCCTGCATGGCTTCCCAGATGCGCCACAGCCCGGCGCGGATCTCGGCCTCGCTGCGCCAGGCCTTCTCGTTCTCCATCATCAGCTCGCTGATGCGCATGTCGTGCAGGCGACACAGCGCCAGCAGCTCGCCGGCGGAGTTGAAGTCATAGGGCAGCGCGGTGGTGTCGCTGTCGAGCTCGCCGCTGGCCGCCTGAGCCTCGTCGACCACGAAGCCACCGCCCACGGAATAGAAGATGTTGCGGTACAGTTCCTGGGAGTGGCCATGGGCCACCAGGGTCATGGCGTTGGGATGGTAGGGCAGACTCTCGTCGTGCCACTGCAGGTCACGCGCCCACAGGAAGGGGATCGCCAGATGACCGTCGAGCAGCAGGGTCTGGGACTCCAGCAGCTCCTCGATGCAGGGCGTGACGATGTCCGGGTTGATCGACTCGGGGCGCTCGCCCATCAGGCCCATGAT
Source organism: Halomonas halophila (assembly GCF_030406665.1). Taxonomy (NCBI): domain Bacteria; kingdom Pseudomonadati; phylum Pseudomonadota; class Gammaproteobacteria; order Oceanospirillales; family Halomonadaceae; genus Halomonas; species Halomonas halophila. The sequence continues at coordinate 2,777,901 of NZ_CP129121.1, forward strand.
GGTCGCCTGATCGGTGCCGTGCCCCTGGCCGGTGGATGACAGCGAGCCGTGCAGATGCACCTCGACCCGTGCCACCCGCTCCAGCAGGTCCTGCCGACGCAGTTCCTGCACGAAGTCGTAAGCCGCGCGCATCGGGCCGACGGTATGCGAGCTGGAAGGGCCGATGCCGATCTTGAACAGGTCGAAGACGCTGATGGACATGGGGAGGACCTCGGGCGGGGCCGGAACGTACCGACGCCGTCTTGTTGTCAGTTACACTAAAGCCAACTGGCTTTCGTTTGCCTTGGACCTTAATGTTGTCGCGACTCTCCCATCACGGCAATCCAGAATATCTCGCCCACGCTATAGAATGACTAAACCATGAGCCGACTCCTCAATGCCCAGACCCACGCCTGGCTGAAGGTCTTCGCGGTCAGCGCCCGCCACCTCTCCTTCACCCGGGCGGCGGAGGAGCTGCACGTCACCACCGGCGCCGTCAGCCAGCAGATCAAGCAGCTCGAGGATCGCCTTGGCTTCAAGCTGTTCCGCCGCCTGCCGCGTTGCCTGGCGCTCACCGAGGAAGGCCGGCGACTGGCCTCGGTGGTCGACGAGGCCTACCAGGCCGTGGGGCTCGAGGTGAAGCGGCTGCGCAGCGGCGTGATGAGCGGCATCATCCGCATGCGCGTGGTGCCCTCCTTCCTCAACAAGTGGCTGATGCCCAGGCTGCCGCGCCTGCAGGCGCGCTTCCCCGACATCGAACTGCATATCCTCTCGGAGGACAGCAGCATCTCGCTGCGCGAGGGCGAGTTCGATCTGGCGCTGGACCTCAACGACGGCCACTATCCGGGCATGTCGATCACGCCGCTGATGGAGGAGACCATCTTCCCGGTCTGCGCCCCCTCGCTGATGCGCGGCCGTCCGCCGCTGCGCCGCCCCGAGGATCTGGCCTGGTACCCGCTGCTGCATGACGTCACCGCCTGGCGCGGCAGCCACGACTATGGCGAATGGGAGCACTACCTGCAGGCCATCAGCGCCCCGGACGTCAACGTGCGGCGCGGCTACACCTTCAACCGCAACCACCTGACCATGGAGGCGGCCCTGGCCGGCATGGGCGTGGCCATCGCGCGCCAGACGCTGATCACCAGCGAGCTGGACACCGGCGCCCTGGTGGCACCGTTCGACCAGCGCGTGGCGACCGGCATGCACTACGGTATCGTGCATGCCGCGGGCTCGCTGGACGATCGCCGGATCTGTGCGGTCCACGACTGGCTGCTGGAGGAGGCGCGACGCCAGCACCCGTCGCGTCACCCGGTGGTGGCAGACAGCGACCTCTCTCAAGACGTATAATTAGCTGACTCAATATTCTTCCGACAGAAGCCTGACCATGCCCGAACATTCCGCCGACCGAATCGCCTTCCGCTACCTGTGCCTGCGCGGCTTCGGCTACATGCTGCTGATTGCCGCGCTGCTCGAGATCGTGCTCTTCGAAGCCACGCACATGCCGGACCTGCGCTTCACCGAACGAGGCCTCACCGAGCCCCTGCAGTCGCTGCTGCTGCTGACCGGCACGATCATGGCACTCATCGCCCGCCGCCTGGACGACCGCCTGCCGCACCTCACCCTGCTGCTGATCGGCCTGCTCGGCGCATCGCTGATCCGCGAACAGGACGCCTGGCTGGACGAGTACGTCTTCGACGGCGCCTGGCAGATCCTGGTCAGCCTGCTGGTGCTGCCGATCCTGTTCGTGGTGATCCGCCACGGCCGCGCCTTCGCCGCCGAGCTCGAGCGCTATGCCATGACCTTCTCCGGCGGCCTGTTCGCCGCCGGCTTCCTCGGCACCTACGTGTTCTCGCGCCTCTACGGCCGCGGCGACATGTGGAAGGCCGTCCTCGGCGAGCACTACGTCCGCGTGTTCAAGGACGCCGCCGAGGAGGTCACCGAACTGTTCGGCTACACCCTGATGTGCATCGCCATGATCGAGCTGCTGCTGCTGGCCCGCCGCTGGCGGCAGCAGCGGCTTCAGGGCCGGGGGTAAGACCCGGACCGAGCCCGACCGGCAGCACAAACGACGACGCCCGCGGCCATGGCCGCGGGCGTCGTCGTTTCAGGCGGGGCATTTCATGCAAGGAATGCCGGGGCCGGCGAACGGCCGGCCCGGTCGACGATCACTCGTCGAGGAAGGAGCGCAGCGGCTCGGAACGGGACGGGTGACGCAGCTTGCGCAGCGCCTTGGCCTCGATCTGACGGATCCGCTCGCGGGTCACGTCGAACTGCTTGCCGACCTCCTCGAGGGTATGGTCGGTGTTCATGTCGATGCCGAAGCGCATGCGCAGCACCTTCGCCTCACGGGCGGTCAGGCCGCCGAGCACGTTGCGGGTGGCCTCGATCAGGCCCTCGCCGGTGGCCGAGTCGATCGGCAGCACCATGGTGCCGTCCTCGATGAAGTCGCCGAGGTGCGAATCGTCGTCGTCACCGATGGGCGTCTCCATGGAGATCGGCTCCTTGGCGATCTTCAGGACCTTGCGCACCTTGTCTTCCGGCATCTCGAGGCGCTCGCCCAGCTCTTCCGGCGTCGGCTCGCGCCCCATCTCCTGCAGCATCTGGCGGGAGACGCGGTTGAGCTTGTTGATCGTCTCGATCATGTGCACCGGGATACGGATGGTGCGCGCCTGGTCGGCGATGGAGCGCGTGATCGCCTGACGGATCCACCAGGTGGCGTAGGTCGAGAACTTGTAGCCGCGGCGGTACTCGAACTTGTCCACGGCCTTCATCAGGCCGATGTTGCCCTCCTGGATCAGATCCAGGAACTGCAGGCCGCGGTTGGTGTACTTCTTGGCGATCGAGATGACCAGGCGCAGGTTGGCCTCGACCATCTCCTTCTTGGCGCGACGCGCCTTGGCCTCGCCGATGGACAGCCGACGGTTGACCTCCTTGATGTCGGTCACCGGCAGCTGGATCATCTCTTCCTCGAAGGCGATCTTGCGCTGGGAGCGCTGGATGTCGCCCTTGAAGACGGCAAGCTTGTCGGCGTACTTGGTCTGCTCGGCCATGAAGTCGTCGAGCCAGTCCTGGCGCGACTCGTTGCCGGGGAAGGCCTTGATGAAGGTCTTGCGCGGCACCTTGGCCTTCTTGACGCACAGCTGCATCACGGCCTTTTCCTGGGCCCGGATCTGCTCGACGCTGATGCGCACCTGACCGACCAGGCGCTCGAAGTGCTTGGGCACCAGCTTGATCGGCGAGAACAGCTCGGCCAGGCGGGCCAGCTCGGCCTGCGCCTGGGCGGAGCCGCGGCCGTTGGCGTCGATGGCCTGGCGGGCCGACTCGTTCTGCTCGCGGATCTGCTCGAAGCGGGCGCGGGCCTCTTCCGGGTCCGGGCCGCCGCCGCTGTCGTCCTCGTCCTCGGCGTCCTCGTCATCCTCGTCGGACGCCCCTTCGGCGACCACCGGCTCCTCGGGCACATCGGCCTCGGCGACGCCAGGGATGCCCTCGTCGGGGTCGATGAAGCCGGAGAACAGGTCGGACAGGCGGCCCGGGGCCTCCTCGTCCTGAGTGGCATCGTAGGCCTCGAGGATGGAGTCCACGGCGCCCGGCAGATAGGCCAGGGCGGACATCACCTCGCGGGTACCCTCCTCGATGCGCTTGGCGATCTCGATCTCGCCTTCGCGGGTCAACAGCTCGACCGTGCCCATCTCGCGCATGTACATGCGCACCGGGTCGGTGGTGCGGCCCACGTCGCTCTCCACCGCCGCCAGGGCCGCCACGGCCTCCTCGGCAGCCGATTCATCGGTGGAGTGATCGGCCATCATCAGGGTATCTTCATCAGGCGCTTCCTCGACGACATTGATACCCATGTCGTTGATCATGCCGATGATGTCTTCCACCTGATCGGGGTCGGCGATATCCTCGGGAAGATGGTCGTTGACCTCGGCATAGGTCAGGAAGCCCTGTTCCTTGCCGCGCGCGATCAACTCCTTCAGACGTGACTGCTGCTGCGCATTTCCAGCCATAGAAACCCTATCTCGACGAAGAAGAATGAAGCACCTGAAGCACTGAGGCGGAGAAAACTCGATAAGCCGAACAGTATAGCGGGTTTGACCGCCGTTTTGCCAGTTCGACGTATTTGCGCGGTCATTCAGGTGTGTTAGCGTGTCTGGTTGCGTTCCGCTCAGGGGACGCTGTCTATATGGTGATGGTAGGCGGAAATTCAAGTCCGGCGCCAATCGACGCCTCTCTCAGACCCTCACCCCTTGAGCTCCATCAGCAGCGCATTGAGCCGCTGCCGCTCCTCTTTCGACAGCGACTCGCCGGCCTGCATTCGAGCCAGCAGGGCGTCATACGCCTCCTGCGGCGACTGCTGCCGACGATGGCGCTGAAAATAAGCCACCCAGTTGTCGAGCTCGGTGCCGAGCAGCCCGCGCGGCACCAGCGGCGCCCGCCGGGCCAGCATCGCCAGGCGCTCGCCCTCCGGCGTGCCGTGAAAGTGCGCCAGCAGCACCTGAGGGCTGCGGTAGCCGCCGGCCCGTAGCAGGCGCACCACCTCGCGACACAGCCCGGCATCCGGATCGTTCTGGTCGCACCAGTCGTCGTCCTCGGGCAGACGCTCGACCAGCGACGGCTCATGCACCAGCAGCTGCAGCGCCCGAGCCATCTGCCCCAGGGACGCCGGACCGCCGGTCGTCCGCGCCCCCGCCGGCGCCTCGCCTCGGGGCGGCGCCTCATCCGCCCACTCCGGCGGCACATCCGCGGTCGGCGCCTCGTCGACACTCTCGCCGCGGGACATCAGCGACTCGAAGCTTGACTGATCGACGCCGGTGCGACGGGAGAGTTCCGTCAGCAGCAGCGACTTCATCACCCCCTCGGGCAGGCGACCGATGGCCGCCAGCACCCGGCTGGCGAAGCGCTCGCGCTCCTCCAGCCGCTCCAGGTCGCGCCCCTCGGCGGCCTGCTCGAAGAGGAACTCCGACAGCGGACTGGCACAGGTGACCCGATCCTCGAAGGCCTCGGGACCCTCGCGGCGCACCAGGGTATCCGGATCCTCGCCATCGGGCAGGAACAGGAACCGCGCCTGACGGCCGTCGATCATCTGCGGCAGCACCGTCTCCAGCGCCCGGCTCGCCGCCTGGCGGCCGGCGCGATCGCCGTCGAAGCAGAACACCACCTCGTCGACCATGCGGAACAGCCGCCCGAGATGATCCTCGGTGGTGGCCGTGCCCAGGGTGGCCACCGCATTGCGGATGCCGAACTGGGCGAGCGCCACCACGTCCATGTAGCCCTCGACGATCACCAGCCGCTCGAGACGCGGGTTGGCCTGACGCGCCTCATAGAGGCCGTACAGCTCGCGCCCCTTGTGAAAGACCGGCGTCTCAGGGGAGTTCAGGTACTTGGGCTTGGCATCGCCCAGCACCCGCCCGCCGAAGGCAATGGTGCGTCCGCGGATATCGCGGATCGGAAACATCACCCGATCACGGAAGCGGTCGTAGGTGCGCCCGCTGTCCTCGCGGTGCACCAGCAGGCCGTATTCGATCTGCACCGGCTCGGCGATGCCCTGCTCGCCGAGATGCCGCTTGAGCGACTCCCAGCCGCCCGGGGCATAGCCGATACCGAAGTCGCGCACGACCTCCGGCGACAGCCCGCGACGCTCGATATACTCCCGCGCGCCCTGCCCTTCGGGCATCTTCAGGCGCTCGCGAAAGAAGCTCGCCGACAGTTCGAGCAGGTTGACGCCTTCCTTGCGCTTGCGCTCGCGGGCCTGGGCCCGCGGATCGTCGGCGCCCTCGCGCGGCACCTCGAGCCCCAGCCGGGCGGCGAGATGTTCCACCGCGTCGGGGAAGCGCAGGTTGTCGTACTCCATCAGGAAGCGCAGCGCGTTACCGTGGGCACCGCAGCCGAAGCAGTGATAGAACTGCTTGTCGGCGCTGACGGTAAAGGACGGCGACTTTTCCTGGTGAAAGGGACAGAGACCGGAATGATTGCGTCCGGCCTTCTTGAGCTTGACCCGCTCGCCGACCACCTCGACCACGTCGACGCGAGCCAGCAGGTCATCGATGAAACGCTGCGGGATCTGACCGGCCATCAGGCAATCCAGTATGGGTTGAAAGCCAGGACCCTGAGAACGGGCGAAAAAACAAGCGGCCACCGAACGGCGGCCGCTTGGCGCTCCTCCCGAGTCGATCCGCTAGCCAGCGGTCCGACCCAAGTACGGATCAATAGAGCCGTTCGAAACGCTTGCGCTCACGCTGAAGCTTCTTGGCGTGACGCTTGACGGCGGCAGCCGCCTTGCGCTTGCGCTCTGCGGTCGGCTTCTCGTACTGCTCGCGACGGCGAACCTCGGACAGAACACCGGCTTTTTCACAGGAACGCTTGAAGCGACGCAGTGCGACGTCAAACGGCTCGTTATCGCGTACTTTAACAGAAGGCATTAAGCACTCACCTACCTTGAAAAACTTGAGTTCGGTTTGAACGCACGCCTTCAGGGGCGCTCGCCATGTCCCACTGACGCCGACGACCACGCGATGCGGGCCGAAACGATGGAAGGGAGAAACAGGGAGCCTGCCCCTGGGCGCACGACCCAGTCTTGCAGCGCACAGCATTCTAGTCGTCGTACCACGACCATGCAAACCGTTTCGCGCCCCGCCCCTGCCGCCCAGCGACCAAAAGGCGTAGAATGGCGCCCTTTCCGCTGTACCGAGCCATGACCATGCGTGTACTGGGCATCGAGACCTCCTGCGACGAGACCGGCGTCGCCCTCTATGACACCGAGCGTGGCCTCGCGGCCGACGCCCTCCACAGCCAGATCGCCATGCACGCCGAATACGGCGGCGTGGTGCCGGAGCTGGCCAGCCGCGACCACACCCGGCGCCTGCTGCCGCTGATCCAGACCGTGCTCAGCGATGCCGGCGTGAGCCGTGGCGAACTGGACGCCATCGCCTACACCGCCGGCCCCGGCCTGGTGGGCGCACTGATGGTCGGCGCCAGCACCGCCCACGGCATGGCCCGGGCACTCGACATCCCGGTGCTCGGCGTGCACCACATGGAAGGCCATCTGCTGGCGCCGATGCTCGAGGACGCGCCGCCCGCCTTCCCCTTCGTGGCGCTGCTGGTTTCCGGCGGCCACACCCAGCTGGTCGAGGTCGAAGGCCTCGGCCGCTATCGCCTGCTCGGCGAATCGGTGGACGACGCCGCCGGCGAGGCCTTCGACAAGGCCGCCAAGATGCTCGGCCTGGACTACCCCGGCGGCCCCGCCGTGGCGCGCCTGGCCGAGACCGGCGACCCGACGCGCTTTCGCTTCCCGCGGCCGATGACCGACCGCCCAGGGCTGGACTTCAGCTTCTCCGGACTCAAGACCCATACCCTGACCGCGATCCGCAAGCTCGAGGCCGACGGCGAACTCGATGACGCCGCCCGCGCCGACGTGGCCCGCGCCTTCGAGGAGGCCGTGGTCGACACCCTGGTGATCAAGTGCCGCCGCGCCCTCGACCAGACCGGCCTCAAGCGGCTGGTGGTGGCCGGCGGCGTCAGCGCCAACGCCCGCCTGCGCGAGCGCCTCGGCCTCGAGACCGCCAAGCGCAGCGCCGAGGTCTTCTATCCTCGCGGGCGCTTCTGCACCGACAACGGGGCCATGATTGCCTATGTGGGCGCCCAGCGCCTGCTGGCCGGCGAGCACGACACCGTGGGGCAGATGCAGGCCGTACCGCGCTGGCCGATGGACGGGCTCGAGCCGCCGGCCGGGCGCTGAAAGCTGGAAGCTGGAAGCTGGAAGCTGGAAGCTGGAAGCTGGAAGCTGGAAGCTGGAAGCTGGAAGCTGGAAGCTGGAAGCTGGAAGACAGCATGCCCCCCCGCCATCATGGGGTCACGGGTTTTCTTCAAGCTTCCAGCTCGAGCCCGCGAAGCGGGCGTTCTTCCAGGCGCGAAGCGCCGCTCTTCGCGCTTACGACTTACAACCCCGGCTCGTCGCCCCGCCCCAGCTGACGGATATTCAGCGCATGACGCCCCAGCACCAGCAGCGTGAAGCCGATCACCACCGGCACGTAGTCGGGCGCCAGCCAGATCGCGGCCAGCGGGGCCAGCGCGGCGCTGGCCAGTGACGCCACCGCCGCGGTGCGCACCCGCCAGGCCAGCAGACACCACAGAGTCGCGCAGCACAGCGCCACCCAGGGGGTCAGCACCAGCATCACGCCGAAGGCGCTGGCCACCGCCTTGCCGCCGCGAAAGCGATACCAGGCCGGATAGCTGTGGCCGAGCAGCACGCCGAGCCCGACCAGCCCCTGCCCCCAGGGCGGCAGCGCCAGCAGCATGGCGAGCCACAGCACCGGCATGCCCTTGACCGCATCGACCAGCAGCGTGGCCAGGGCCAGCCGCGGCCCATGCAGGCGCAGCACGTTGGAGAAGCCGGGATTGCCGGAACCGGCCAGGCGCGGATCGCCGCGGCCGGCCAGGCGACACACCGTGATCGCCCCCAGCCAGGTGCCGCTGAGATAGCCCAGCGCCATCAGCGGCAGCACGAGTTCGAGTTGGCTCAGCACGGCCGACCCTCAAGCGGAAAGTGCCCCGATTCTGCCAGCCTCGATGCCGCGGGAACAGCGTCGACGCTGTCGCCGACCGGTCGCCTCGCGTACAATCGCCGCCCAATTCGGCACTGCCGCCGCCCCTTGCCACGGCTCGGAGAGCCCAAGATGGATCTCGTACTGATCGAAGCGCTGAAGGTCGACACCGTGATCGGCGTCTACGACTGGGAGCGCACCCTCACCCAGACCCTGGTTCTGGATCTGGAGCTGGCCACCGACCTTCGCCCCGCGGCGGCCGACGACGATATCGCCCAGACCCTCGACTATGCCGCCATCAGCGAGCGCATCGCCCGCTTCGGGGCCGAGCACAGCTTCGAGCTGGTGGAAACCTTCGCCGAGCGCCTGGTCGACGCCCTGCGCCAGGAATACGGCATCGCCTGGATACGCCTGACCCTGCGCAAGCCGGGCGCGGTGCCCGCCGCCAATGCGGTCGGGGTGCGCATCGAGCGCGGCGAGCGGAGCGCGACCTGATGGCCCTGGTCACCGTCAGCATCGGCAGCAACATCGAGCGCGAGACGCACCTGACCGCCTGCCTCGACGCCCTCGCCGAGCGCTTCGATGGCCTGCGCCTGTCGCGGGTCTACGAGAGCGAACCGGTGGGCTTCGAGGATGGCCGCAACTTCTACAACCTGGTCGCGGCGTTCGACAGCGACTGGTCGGTGGGCGAGCTGCAGGCCTGGTGCAAGCGGCTCGAGTTCGCCAACGGCCGCCGCGCCGACAGCCCCAAATTCAGCCCCCGCACCCTGGACATCGATCTGCTCACCGTCGGCGAACTGACCGGCGAGCACGATGGCGTCGCGCTGCCGCGGGCCGAGATCCGTCATCACGCCTTCGTGCTGAAGCCGCTGGCGGAGCTGCTGCCCGACGTCCGTCACCCCGAGGACGGCCGGCGCTATGCCGAGCTGTGGACGGCCTTCGAGGCCGACGACCAGGCCCTGTGGCCGGCCGACTTCCCGTGGCGCGGAAAGTCCCTGCCGCTCGACGCCTGATCCGACCGTCTTATCCGGTCGCTTGAACCGGACACCGGACCCTCAGCCCGCCAGCACCTCGTCGATCGCTGCCCGGCGCCGCCGGGCCAGCTCCTCGCCCAGCTCGCGACCCTGATAGCCCTCCTCGACGAGCCCGCGGGGCAGGATCTGCCCCGCCAGGCGCCAGGCCACGGCCAGGTCCTCGGCCAGACGCGCGTCTTCCATGCTCACCAGGCTGATCAGCGAGGCCACCCGCTCGCCCTGGCGCCAGGCGCCAACGGCATCGAGCCAGGCCATCACCCGCGCTCCGTCCAGCTCGCCCGCCCGCGCCTCGGCGATCAGCCGGCGCGTCGCCGCCGCCTGATCGCCCAGCCGGCGCGGCGTCCGGGGCAGCTTCAGGCGCTCGGCCAGGCGCTCGCGGGCCTCGGCGTCGAGATGTTCGACCAGCCGCGCCCAGCGCCAGTGCGGCGCCTCCTCATCGGCCACGTCCTCGGGCAGCCGCGCCAGCTGGCCCAGCGCCTCGTCCAGTGCCGCGGCGTCCGCCGTCAGCTCCGGCATCAGCGCCGCCAGGGCGCCGCAGTCGTGAAGGGCCTGGAAGTAGACGTCCGGCCAGGGCTCGCCCAGCGCCTTCTCGGTCTCGGTCCAGACGCGCTCGGCCACCAGATGACCGAGCTCGCCGCTGGCGGCCAGCCGACGCATCAGCTCGCGGGTGGCCGTGGCGATCACGAAGCCGAGCCCGGCGTAGCGGGCCAGGAAACGCGCCGTGCGCAGCACCCGCAGCGGGTCCTCGACGAAAGCCGGCGAGACGTGGCGCAGCACCCGGGCCTCGAGATCGTGAAGCCCGCCGTAGGGATCGACCAGCTCGCCCTCGGGGGTCTCGGCCATGGCGTTGATGGTCAGGTCGCGGCGCACCAGATCCTGCTCCAGGCTGACCTCGGGGCTCGCGTGGACCTCGAAGCCGGTATAGCCGTGGCCGGCCTTGCGCTCGGTGCGCGCCAGGGCGAACTCCTCGTGGGTCTTCGGATGCAGGAACACCGGGAAGTCGCGGCCCACGGCGCGGAAGCCGCGCCGGGTCATGGCCTCGGGCGTGGCGCCGACCACCACCCAGTCGACGTCGGTGACCGGCCAGCCGAGACGGGCGTCGCGCACGGCGCCGCCGACCCGATAGACCGTCAGGCCATCGAGGCGGGCATCGCGGGTCGTCACGCTCAGGCCTCCACGCGCTCGGGCAGACGGTGCTGCCAGTCGGTGAAGCCGCCGTCGAGGCTGTAGACCGTCTCGAAGCCCTGGCCGGCCAGCCAGGCCGCGGCCTGCTGGCTGGAGTGGCCGTGGTAGCAGACCACCACCAGCGGCGTCTCGCGAGGCGCCTCGGCCAGCAGGGCCGTGACGCTGTCGTTGTCCAGGTGGCGGCAGCCGGGGATATGACCGGCGGCGAAGCTCGCCGGATCGCGGATGTCGACCAGGGTCAGCGGCGAGCCGGCGTCGAGCCACTCGGCCAGGGTGGGAATGTCCAGGTGCTGGAAGCTCATCGGTTCTCCAGGAATGCAACAGGAAGGAAGGGCTAAATTCAGTAGCGGCTGGGCACGCTGATGCGTGCGCCGCTCTCGAGGTCGAGGGCGGTCAGCGCCCCGCCCCAGACGCAGCCGGTATCCAGCGCCTCGGCCCGCACCCGGCTGCCCGGCGTCTCGCCCTCGAGCGCGGCCCAGTGGCCAAACAGCAGCCGCGGATCGTCGTCGCGGGGATACTGGAACCAGGGCGCGAAGCCCGGCGGCGCGCTGTCGAGCCCCTCCTTGGCGCTGAAGTCCAGCGCGCCGTCGGCGGCGATGAAGCGCATGCGGGTGAAGGTGTTGACGATCGCCCGCAGGCGGTCGAGGCCGTCCAGGTCGTCACGCCAGCGGGCCGGCTCGTTGCCATACATCTGCTCGAGGAAGGCGCCGGCACGCTCGCCGCCGAGCCGCTCGGCCACCTCGGCGGCCAGCGGCTCGGCCTGATCCAGCGTCCACTGGGGCGGCAGGCCGGCGTGGCTCATCAGGGTATCGCCGTCGCGCACCACCAGCGGACGGCTCTGCAGCCAGTCGAGCACGCGCTCGCGATCGGCCGCGGCGAGGATGGCGTCCAGGGTATCCTTGCGCTTGAGGCGCGCGCCGCCGCGAGCCACCGCCAGCAGGTGCAGATCGTGATTGCCGAGTACCACCCGGGCGGCGTCGCCCAGGGCCATGACCTCGCGCAGGCAGTCCAGCGAACCGCGGCCGCGGTTGACCAGATCGCCGGCCAGCCACAGCCGGTCACGGCGCGGATCGAAGTCGAGGCGCTCAAGCAGGGCCACGAATTCCTCGTGACAGCCCTGGAGATCGCCGACGGCGTAGGTGGTCATGGCGCGTCCTCGCGGTCTCGTTGGAAGATCGGGGGTGAAGCGGCGCTCGCCGAACGCCTCAGTGCACCTGGTTGGGGCCGGCCAGCCGAAAGGGGGCGACGGCCACCTCGAAGGGGCGCTGGGTGGCGGTGTCGACGCAGGTGAAGGCGCCTTCCATCACGCCCACCGGGCCGTCGAGGATCGCCCGACTGGTGTAGCGGAAGGTCTGGCCGGGGCCGATCAGCGGCTGCTGGCCGACCACACCCTTGCCGCGCACCTCCTGGGTCTCGCCGCTGCTCTGGGTGATCTTCCAGTGGCGCGCCAGCAGCTGCATGCTGTGGCCGGAGTGATTGTGCACGGTGATGGTATAGCTGAACACGAAGCGCTCTTCTTCGGGGGCGGACTCGTCCGCCTGGAAGGCCGGCTCCACGTCGACATGGATATCGTCGCCCAGGATCGATGTCGTCATGAGGCGCCGCCCTCCTCGGCCAGGTGGTTGGCGATGCGCACGAACTCCGCCACGCTCAGGGTCTGGGGCCGCCGGCTCGGCTCGATGCCGAGCGCCTCCAGGGCCACGGCGTCGATCCGTCCCTTGAGGTTGTTGCGCAGCGTCTTGCGGCGCTGGGCGAAGGCCTCGCGCACCACCTCGAACAGCAGCGTCTCGTCGCGGGCGACATCCGGCATCTCGGCGTGGGGGGTCAGGCGCACGATGGCCGAATCCACCTTGGGCCGCGGCACGAAGGACTCCGGCGGCACGATGAACAGCGACTCGACCGTGCAGTAGTACTGGGCCAGCACCGAGAGGCGGCCGCGCTCGCCGCCCCCGGGCGGGGCCGCCAGGCGGTCGACGACCTCCTTCTGCAGCATGAAGTGCATGTCGGCCACGGCGTCGCCGGCCTGGAGCAGGTGGGAGATCAGCGGCGTGGAGATGTTGTAGGGCAGGTTGCCCACCACCCGCAGCGCCGGGCCATCGCCACGCAGTTCGCGGAAGTCGACCTTGAGCGCGTCGCCCTCGTGGATCACGAAGCCCGGCTGGTCGAAGAACTGCACGCGCAGGCCGGGAATCAGGTCACGGTCGAGCTCGATGACCTCGAGATGGCCGCCCGCCGCCTCCAGCAGCGGCTCGGTGAGGGCGCCCTGGCCGGGGCCGATCTCCACCAGGCGCTCGCCGGGGCGGGCGCCGATGGCGCGCACCAGCCGCGAGATGATGCCGGGGTCGCGCAGGAAGTTCTGGCCGAAGCGCTTGCGGGCGCGATGACCCTGGGGGCGGGATGCCATGCGTCTGTCCTTCTGTTCGAATCGGGGATGCCGCGCTCAGTCACGAGCGGCGCGGCGGGCCATGTCGGCGGCCAGCGCCTCGGCCACCGCCAGGCTGCCGGGATCGGCGCGGCCGCTGCCGGCCAGGTCGAGGGCGGTGCCGTGGTCCACCGAGGTGCGCACCAGCGGCAGGCCCAGGGTGATATTGGCGGCGCGGCCGAAGCCGGCGTACTTGAGCACCGGCAGGCCCTGATCATGATACATCGCCAGCACGGCGTCGGCCTCGGCCAGGTGGCGCGGGGTGAACAGGGTATCCGCCGGCAGCGGCCCGTCAAGGGTCAGGCCCTCGCGACGCAGCGCCGCGAGCGTCGGCACGATCACCTCGAGCTCCTCGCGACCGAGGTGGCCGCCCTCCCCGGCGTGGGGGTTGAGGCCGCAGACGGCGATGCGCGGCGCGGCCAGACCGAACCAGCGGCGCAGGTCGGCGTCGAGGATGCGAAGGATGCGGGTCAGCCGCTCGGGCGTCACCGCGTCGCTCACCTCGCGCAGCGGCAGGTGGGTGGTGGCGAGCGCCACGCGCAGCGACCGCGGGCCCTGCCAGTCTGGGCCGGTCGCATGCAGGGCACGGTCGGTGGCGAGCATCATCACCACCTCGTCGACGCCGCAGGCGTCGCGCAGGTATTCGGTGTGGCCGGTGAAGTCGGCGTGGCCGGCCTCGCGGATCACCGCCTTGTGCAGCGGAGCGGTGACGATCCCGGCGGCCTCGCCTGCCCGGCAACCGGCGACGGCACGATCCAGCGTCTCGAGCACGTAGTCGCCGTTGCGGATATCCAGCACCCCGGGGCGACTGGGCGCGGCGAGCGCCACCGGCCACACGGGCAAGCGCCCGGGCCGGGTCTCGGGCACCGGCTCGCCCGGTGCCAGCTCGACGATCTCGAGCGCCCGCCCCAGGGCCTCGGCCCGCTCGGCGAGCAATCCGGCATCGCCCACCGCCACTCGGCGGTGCCCCGGGGTCGTGCCGGTGGCACCGTCGGTGGCCAGCATCACCGCGAGCTCGGGGCCGATGCCGGCCGGCTCGCCGGTGGTCAGGGCGATGACGGGCGCATCGCTCATGCGCCGGGCTCGAGACGCTCGTCGACGAAGGCCTCGCTGCGGATCTCCTGGATCCAGTCTTCCATCTCGTCATTGGCCTTGCGCTGGAACAATGCCTGGCGCGCCTGATCGCGGCTCATGCCGGCGCCCTGCTGCTCGATGAAGCGGTCGACCTCGCGCTCGGAGAGGCTGACCCGACCGCCCACGCGGCGCTGCTGCAGCTCGCGCATCAAAAGCTCGCGACGCACCTGGTCACGCACCACGCCGAGCGACAGGCCGTCGGCCTCCAGGGCGTCGGCGAACTGGTCCAGGGTCATGTTGTTGCCCCGGGCGATGGCCCGTACCTGACGATTGAGCTCGGTGTCGTCGACGCTCAGATTGGCCTCGCGGGCCATCTGCAGCTGGATCTCCTCGACGATCAGGCGGTCGAGCACCTGCTCGCGCAGCACCTGGTCCGGCGGCAGGTCGACGCCCTGGGCCCCGAGCTGTTGCTTGGTCTGGGTGAAGCGGTCCTCGAGCTGGGAGGCCATGATGGCGCCGTCGTTGACCACCGCCACGATACGGTCCAGGGGCTGGCGCGCCTGGGCCAGCCCGGTCAGGGGCGCGGCCCCCAGCAGCAGGGCCAGCAGCAGGGTGGCGAAGTGTCGGCTGCGCATGTCGGTGTTTCCTCTCTTTCGATATCGGATGTCTCGTGGCGGCCGGCGAGCGACCGCCACGAAGTGGCAGGCGGGGCGCCGGCCGCGGCTCAGCGTGCGCCGAAGGCGGTACTGCGATAGCCCGGCACGGCGCCGTCGAAGTAGCTGGCCGCGTCTCCGCCGATGCCGCCCAGGCCCTTGAACACGAAGCGCAGGAAGAACCCGCGATCGGTGGTGTCGTCTTCGATGGTGTTCGCGGTGCCCTCGTCGTCGACCCACTCGCGCCACACCAGCTGCAGACCATAGCAGCAGTCGTTCCACTGCACACCCGCCATCTGCTCGAGGCTGCGGTCGTTGGTGTTGTCGTAGACGAAGCGACCGATCAGGTCGACCTGTGGCCCGACCCGGTAGGCCCCGGAGACGTCGAACTCCTCGCGGTTGTAGCCGAGCCGGTCCTCGAAGTCGTCCTCGGAGACGTCGAAGCCCTGAAGCTGCCAGCGATAGCCCAGGTTGAGCACGTGGCCGGCATCGGCACGGTACTGCAGGTCCCAGCTGGCCTGCTCGGTACGCGATTCCTTGTCGTCGTACAGCCACTGCCAGCGCGTGCGCCACTCGTCGCTCAGCCGCCAGTTCAGGCGGGTCACCAGCGGCGAGCGGTCGCGGGTGGCATCGTAATACTCGTAGGAGTCCTCATCCCTCGGCAGGGTATCGGGATCGCCGGCCATGTCGATATGGCGATCCTCGAAGTAGAGCGCCTGGCCGAGGCCCAGCGACAGCCGCTCGCGGCCGCTCTCGTCCTCCAACAGGCGACTCTCGACGCCATAGGACAGGCGATTGAGGTCGCCCACCCGGTCGCCACCGGAGAAGCGGTCCGGCGACCACAGCTGTTGCCAGGAGAAATTGCGCTCGCCGGTGTCGAAGTCCGGGAACTCGCTCTGGTCCTCGGCCGGCACGTAGGCGTAGTTGAGCCGCGGTTCCAGGGTCTGACGGTAGGCGCCACCGCCGACGTCGAGGTCGCGCTCGAACACCAGCCCGCCGTCGACGGAGGTCACCGGCACGGTCAGCGACGGCGTGTCGCTGCGTCCGGGGGTAGTCTCGCGATTGTCGTAGTCGAGGTCGTAGGAGCGATGGGCCAGCTCGACGCGGGGCTCGAGGTAGCCCCAGCTCTGGTCGAAGCGCCAGCCCACGGCCGGATCCAGCCTGAGCCGGGTGCCGTTGGCCGCCTCGCGTTCCGAGATCTGCCGACGACCGTCCTTGAAGTCATACCAGCCGTCGTCGTCCGTATGCACGTCGCGCCAGAAGTAGGTCAGGTTGGAGGCCCACTCCTCGTAGAAGCCATTGTCCTGGGACCAGCGCGCCCGGGCATCCAGGCTCGGCAGGCGGTAGAAGGGCTTGTCGCCCTCTTTCAGAGGATCATCGAGCCGCTGGTACCCCTGGGCCTTGGCCTGCAGGCGCCAGACATCGCCGCGATAGTCGAGCCGGGCCAGCCGTGACAGGTGGTCGGTGTCCTGCTCGGCGAAGTCGCGGCCGAAGTCGTCGAAGTAGGCGCCGTCGCTGGCCGCGCCGTAGCGCAGCCGGTAGTCGGTACGCTCGTCGAAACGCCCGGCGTGACGGAAGTCCAGGTACCAGCGCTCATCGCCGTTCTCGAGACGGGAGCCGTTCGAGGCCTCGTCGCCGGCACGCTTGTCGTCGGCGATGTAGGCCCCCTCGATGGTGCCGGCGTCGGACGGAAAGAGATAGCGATACTCGCCGCCCAGCAGCAGGCCACGATCGCTGATCCAGCGCGGGGTGAGGGTCGCGTCCTGGTCGGGGGCGATGTTCCAGTAGAAAGGCTGGGAATAGTCGAGCCCGCTGCCGGTGGCGCCGAGGGTCGGCCACAGGAAGCCGGTCTGGCGGCGCTCATCGAGCGGGAAGCGCACCCAGGGCCAGTAGAATACCGGCACGTGACCGACCTCCAGGCGGGCGTGCTTGGCGGTGCCGAACCCCTGCTCGCGGTCCAGCAGGATGTCGTTGCCGACCAGGCGCCACAGCTCGCTGCCGGGCTCGCAGGTGGTGAAGCTGGCCTCGCGCAGCCGGTAGCGGCCGTCCTCGAGCCGGGCCAGGCGCACGGCATCACCACGCAGGCGCTGCTCATGGGCCACATAGTGGGCGGTATCGATGCTCGCCGCATCGCTTTCCAGCGAGAATTCGGCGGCGTCGCCGCGCACCAGCAGATTCTGGTCGCGCAGCGCCACCGGCCCCTCGGCCAGCACCCGATCCCGGGACGCCGGCAGGTTGACCCGCGGCGCCTCGAGCTGGGTGTCGCCACGGCGCAGCACCACCTGGCCGCTGAGCCGGGTCTCCCCCTCGGCACCGTACTCGCCGCTGTCCGCCTCGCTGGTGACCTGCCCCTCGGGCGGCGGGGCCAGACGATAGTCCGGCATCACGTAGCGCCCGCGGCATACGGCATCGGCCGGCCGGTCGGCGCCCCAGGGCTGCCAGTCCAGCCGATCGGCGGGCAGCGGCTCGGGGGGCGCCGCCAGCAGAGGAGCGGCAATGATCAGGTTCGAGGTCACCAGACCTGCCAGGGCCGTCCGGGAGGGTCGCTTGGCCATGTTCCACGATGTCCTTGGCGGAGTGAATCGGTATTATACAGGCCCCATGCGACCTGTCCCGCCGACGAGTCCCTGTCACGCCGACGCTGTCGGGCCTCAGCATGCGGCGACGCTTCGGGGCCGTCAACCGAGCCCCGCCACCGGACATCGAGAGGTGATGATGCCAGAGGCCGATGCCCTCGCCCGCCAGACGCCGCTGCGCCACTGGATCGCGCAGTGCCATGGACTCGACCCGCAGGCCCTGGACCTGCGCCTGGCCGCCGGCGATGCCAGCTTTCGCCGCTACTATCGGCTGACACTGCCCGACGGCGCCACACGAATGCTGATGGACGCGCCGCCGGACCGCGAGGACAGCACGCCCTTCGTGGCCATCGACCGGGCCTGGGAAGCCGCCGGCCTGCCGGTGCCGCACCTGCACGCCGTGGACCTCGACGCCGGCTTCCTGGAGCTCGACGATCTCGGCGACACGCCGCTGCAGACCCGCTTCCGCGGCGATAACGACCCGGCCACCCTGGCCTGGCACGAGCGCGCCCTGACGCTCATCCATGAGCTTCAGAACCGCGCCGCGCCGGACGCGCTGCCGGCCTACGACGCCGCCCTGCTCGGCCGCGAGCTCGACCTCTTCCCCGAATGGTGCCTGTCGCGCTGGCTCGACGTCGCCCCACCGCCCGGCTGGAACGCCCTGCGCCAGGCGCTGATCGCGTCCGCGCTGAACCAGCCCGTGGTCACCGTGCATCGCGACTATGACGCCATGAACCTGATGGTGGCCGACGAGGCGCTCTACCTGATCGACTTCCAGGACGCCGTGGCAGGTCCCATCAGCTACGATCTGATCTCGCTGCTCCACGGCCGCTACTGCCGCTTCGACGCCGCGCGGCGCACCGAGTGGATCGAGGGCTTTCGCGCGCGGGCGGTGGCCGACGGCCGCCTCGATGCCGAGATCGATGCGGCCGGCTTCCACGCCCGGGTGGCCGCCATGGCTGCCCAGCGCGCGCTCAAGGTGCTGGGCATCTTCTGCCGGCTGACCCTGCGCGACCATCGCGACGGTTATCTCGCCCGCCTGCCGCACTTCCTCGCCCATCTCGAGGACGCCCTGGCCGAGCTCGACGGTCACGACGCCTTCAGGGCCTGGCTCGCCGACGTCTTCCGCCCCGCCATGGCGGCGAAGCTGGACGAGGACGGCATCGACCGGGAGGGCGCGGCATGAAGGCGATGATCCTGGCCGCCGGGCTCGGCACGCGCATGCGCCCGCTCACCGACCACTGCCCCAAGCCGCTGCTGCCGGTGGCCGGCAAGCCGCTGATCGTTCATCACCTGGAACGCCTGGCCACGGCCGGTATCCGTGAAGTGGTGATCAACGTCAGCTACCGCGCCGAGCAGATCATCGAGGCGCTGGGCGACGGCCACGAGTTCGGCGTGGACATCGCCTGGAGCCGCGAGGACGCGCCGCTGGAAACCGGCGGCGGCATTCGCCGCGCCCTACCCTTGCTCGGCGAGGCGCCGTTCTGGCTGGTCAACGGCGATGTCTGGTGCGATGTCACGCCCGACGCGCTCCCTCCGCTCGGCGACGACCTGGCCAACCTGGTGCTGGTGGACAATCCCGATCACCATCCCACCGGCGACTTTCACCTGGATGCCGGCGGTCGGGTGCATGCCGAGGGCGAGCCGCGGCTGACCTACGCCGGCCTGGCGCTGCTCGATCCGGCGCTGGTCGCCACTCAGACCGACGGTGCCTTCGCCCTGGCCCCGCTGCTGCGCGAGGCCATGGCGGCAGGCCGGGTCGCCGGCCATCATCATCGCGGCGCCTGGGTCGATGTCGGCACCCCGGCCCGCCTCGAGAGCCTGGATAGGGCCCTGCGCACCCAACTTCCTTCATGACCCTCACGGGGCACCGGGGACAAGCCGAAGAGGAGCTCCGACGCCTGGGCGGCGCCGGGAGCCTGGAGGGACATACCCGTCGTGTCTCCTCGCCGGCTTGTCGACGGACAGCCTACCCATCGCCGGAGCCCTCCCGGGCTGAGCCGGTCGGCGCCAGCTGCTAAGCTGGCGCCATTCCACTCTCTCACTGCACCAAGGAAACACCGCACATGAAAGCCAGCGTCAAATGGACAGACGGTCGCCAGTTCGTCGCCTGGGGATGTGGAAAGCTGGCAGCGGCCGCGGTGAAGCCACGCACTTAATCAACAGCAAGGAAATCAGTTCATGAAAGCC
Source organism: Halomonas halophila (assembly GCF_030406665.1). Classification (NCBI taxonomy): domain Bacteria; kingdom Pseudomonadati; phylum Pseudomonadota; class Gammaproteobacteria; order Oceanospirillales; family Halomonadaceae; genus Halomonas; species Halomonas halophila. The sequence goes on from NZ_CP129121.1 coordinate 2,797,554, forward strand.
TCAGTGAAATGGACCGACGGTCGCCAGTTCGTCGCCGAAGCCGGCAGCGGCCACAGCGTGGTCATCGACGGTCCGCCCGACCACGGCGGCCGCAACACCGGCCCGCGCCCGATGGAAATGCTGCTGATGGGCATGGGCGCCTGCACCTCCTTCGACGTGCTGGAGATCCTCGAGAAGTCGCGCGCCCCGGTGGCGGACTGTGTGGCCAGCATCGAGGCCGAGCGCGCCGACAGCGTGCCCAGCGTCTTTACCAAGATCCATATCCACTTCACCGTGAGCGGCCAGGGGCTCAAGGAGAAGCAGGTCAAGCGCGCCGTCGAGCTCTCCGCCGACAAGTACTGCAGCGCCTCGATCATGCTGGCCAAGGGCGGCGTGGAGGTGACCCACTCCTTCACCATCATCGAGGAGTAAGCGAGCCTTCCCCCACGGCGCCCTGACGGCCGAGACGCCAGGTCCGGCTCCCCGCCTGGCGGCGGCGAAAAAAAACCGTGGCGGCGGGTGCGCCGCCACGGTGGGCTGTGCATAATACGCGGCTCTCGATTGCCAGGGGTTCCGGCGACATCCGTCGGGATGACACTATCTGCCACTTTGGGAGGCTCGGACGTGACCGACAATCTCCGACTCCACGGGTTCAACAACCTGACCAGCTCCCTGAGCTTCAACATCTATGACATCTGCTATGCGAAGACCGAGGAGCAGCGCAAGGCGTACATCGACTACATCGATGAGCTCTACAACGCCGAGCGTCTGACGCAGATCCTCAAGGATGTCACCAACATCATCGGCGCCCACGTGCTCAATATCTCCCGCCAGGATTACGAGCCCCACGGTGCCAGCGTGACCATCCTGATCGCCGAGCACGAGCTGGAAGAGGCCGCCCCCGAGCAGATGGAACCCGGCCCGGGCCCGTTGCCGGAAACCGTGGTGGCCCACCTCGACAAGAGCCACGTCACGGTGCACAGCTACCCCGAGTCCCACCCGGACAACGGCATCAGCACCTTCCGCCTGGACATCGACGTCTCCACCTGCGGCCAGATCAGCCCGCTGAAGGCGCTCAACTACCTGATCCACAGCTTCGATTCCGACATCGTGACCGTGGACTATCGGGTGCGCGGCTTCACCCGTGACGTGGACGGCAAGAAGCTGTTCATCGACCACGACATCACCTCGATCCAGGACTACCTGGCCGACGATACCAAGCAGGCCTACCAGATGGTGGACGTGAACGTGTATCAGGAGAACATGTTCCACACCAAGATGCTGCTCAAGGACTTCGAGCTGGACAACTACCTGTTCGGTACCTCCCGGCGCGATATCAGCTTCGAGGAGGCCCGCGACATCGAGAGCCGGCTGCGCAAGGAGATGCTGGAGATATTCTACTCGCGCAACATGGACTAGCCCCGCGCTATCATCGGCACACGGGGTCAGACCCTTAAGCGCCCTTAGGGACGGAGTCCCTAAGGGCGCTTAAGGGTCTGACCCCTGCTATCTTCGGCGCTTGTAGCTCGGCGCTTAAAGCTTATAAACCGACCGGGTCATCACCTTGGACATCAGCGTCATGCCGGCCTTGACCGGCCCCGGGAAGCGGGCGCCGCCGGCTTCCAGCGCCTGCTCGGCGTGATGGGCCTCGTCGATGGCCATCTGGCGCAGCACCGCGCGGGAGCGGTGGTCGCCGGACGGCAGCTCGTCCATGTGGGCGTCGAGGTGGCGACCCACCTGTTCCTCGGTGGCGGCGACGAAGCCCAGGCTGATGCGGTCGCCGATCGCCCCGGCCAGCGCCCCCATGCCGAACGAGGCGGCATAGAACAGCGGGTTGAGACGGCTGGTGTGACCGTCGAGCTCGTCGAGACGCGACTCGCACCAGGCCAGGTGATCGATCTCCTCCTGGGCGGCTTCCTCCATCTGCTCACGAACCTCGGGCAGCTTGGCGGTCAGCCCCTGTCCCTGGTAGAGCGCCTGGGCGCACACCTCGCCGGTATGGTTGATGCGCATCAGGCCCACGGCGTGGCGTCGTTCGGCCTCGTCCAGGGCATCGTCGCGCACCTCCGGGGTGGCCGGCGATGGACGAGACGGCTGGGCGGCGCCCGGCACCAGGGTGCGCAGCACGGCATCGCCCTGGCGCACCAGTTGATCGGCACGGGAATACTGACGGTTCATGACACCCCCTGAATCGATGATGAGCTCATTGTAACCGAGTCGCCCCGGTGCCGGCAGTTCCTCCGGATGCGACGACGCCGCCCCGGAGGCGGCGTCGAACGGAAACGGTGTCGGGCGAGGCCCGGGAAGGCTGCACCTGATGCGTCGAACACCGCAAGCCGCGGCAGGCGCCGCGCGCCGACTACCCAGCCGGCCAAGTAAAGCGTCGACCGCCCATCAGGTGCATATGAATATGATAGACGGTCTGACCGCCCTGTTCATTGCAGTTCATCACCACCCGATAGCCGTCGTCGGCGAAACCGGCCTCGCGGGCCAACCGGGCGGCGGTGAACTGCAGCCGACCCACCAGCGCCAGATCGTCTTCCTCGATGTCGTTGAGGGTGGCGATATGGCGCTTGGGCACGATCAGCTGGTGCGTCGGCGCCTTGGGATCGATGTCGTTGAAGGCCAGCACCTCGTCGTCTTCGTAGACGATGTCGGCGGGAATCTCACGCTTGATGATCTTGCAGAACAGGCAGTCCATGGCGGGCTCCTCGACGGATGACGAACGGCGAATGTAGAGGCTCAGCGAAAACGGCGCTGGGCCAGCAGGTGGCGCACCAGCGGCCCCAGGATCAGCTCCATGGCCAGCGGCATGCGCGAGCCCGGCACCACCAGGGTGTGCGGTCGGCTCATGAAGGCATCGGGGATCATCGCCAGCAGGTAGGGGAAGTCCACCGTGGCCGGATCGCGGAAGCGGATCACCACGAAGGACTCGGCATCGGCGGGGATATCCTGGACCTCGAAGGGATTCGAGGTATCCACCGTGGGCACCCGCTGGAAATTGATGTGGGTGCGCGAGAACTGCGGCTGGATATAGCGCACGTAGTCGTCCATGCGCCCCAGGATGGTGTCGATCACCGCCTCCTGGGAGTAGCCGCGATAGCGCATGTCGCGATCGATCTTCTGGATCCACTCCAGGTTCATGGTCGGCGCCACCCCGACCAGCAGGTCCACGTGGCGGGCGATGTCGTGCTCGGCGGTCACCAGGCCACCGTGCAGCCCCTCGTAGAACAGCAGGTCGGTGCCCGTGGGCAGCGGCTGCCATTCGGTGAAGGTGCCGACCTGATAGCCGGCCTCGATCATCGACTTGTCCTCGGCGTGGATATAGTGCCGATAGGTGCCGGTGCCGTGCTCGCCATACTCCTGGAACAGCGCCTCGAGCTCCTCCAGCAGGTTGGCCTCCACGGCGAAGTGCGACAGCTCGTCCTTGCGCTCGGGCTCCTCGCGGAAGATCCGCGCCAGCTCCTGACGGGTGTAGCGATGGAAGGCGTCGCCGTCGACGAAGGCGGCATGCAGGTCCTCGCGGGCGAACATGCGCTCGAAGGTGCGCTTGACCGTGGTGGTGCCGGCCCCGGAGGAGCCGGTCACGGCGATGATCGGATACTCGCGCGACATCAGCTCGCCCCCGCGAGACGCTCGCGCACGAGGTCGGGCACCGCCACCGGGCGGCCGGTGGCGGGGTCCACCAGCATCAGGTTGATGCGTGCCGTGGCCACGGGACGATCGTCGGCGAGGCGCCGGATGCGATGGTAGACGGCGATCGCGCGGCGCCCCGGCGCCGGAATCGCGGTGTCCACCTCCAGCGCCTCGGGCCAGCGCGACTCGGCCTGATACTGCACCGCCAGGTCGGCGGCCACGCACGGGTAGCCGCCCATGTCGCCCTCGGCGAGCGAGCGGGTGGCCAGGGCCTGAACGCGGGCCTCGTGCATCAGCGACACCACGGCATCATGGCCGAGATGCCGGCCGTAGTTCATGTCGGTGATGCGCACCGACAGCGGATGCCGGTGCAGGATGTCCGCCTCGGGGAACTCCAGTTTCACGCGTTCCATGCCGCCTCCTGGTGGTGAATGTGCGCCGTCGTGGGTGGGTCAGGCTCGCGGGCTCAGCCCTCGCCGCCTTCCCGGGCGATGGCGCGATGCGCGATGTCGCCGCGGTGGAAGGCGTCCTGCCAGCGGATCTCGGCCACGCCCCGGTAGGCCAGGTCGCGGGCCGCGGAGACACCCTCGCCCAGCGCGGTGACGCATAGCACGCGGCCACCGGCGGTCAGCACCTCGCCGCCGTCGCCCAGGGCGGTGCCGGCGTGGAAGACCTTGCTGCCGGTGGCCTCGGCGGCGTCGAGCCCCTCGATGGCGTCGCCCTTGCGATAGCTGCCGGGATAGCCGCCGGCGGCCATCACCACGCCCACCGCGGCGCGGGAATCCCACTCGCAGGCGTGGCCGGAAAGCTCGCCGCGGGCGCCGGCCAGGCACAGCTCGGCCAGGTCGGACTGCAGGCGCATCATGATCGGCTGGGTCTCGGGGTCGCCGAAGCGGCAGTTGTACTCGATCACCCGCGGGTTGCCTTCGGGGTCGATCATCAGGCCGGCGTACAGGAAGCCGGTGTAGGGATGGCCTTCCTCGGCCATGCCGCGCACCGTGGGCCGGATCACGCGCTCCATCACGCGCTCATGGATCTCGTCGGTGACCACTGGTGCCGGCGAGTAGGCGCCCATGCCGCCGGTGTTCGGGCCCTGGTCGTCGTCGTAGGCGCGCTTGTGGTCTTGGCTGGTGGCCATCGGCAGCACCGTCTCGCCATCGACCATGACGATGAAGCTGGCCTCCTCGCCCTGCAGGAAGTCCTCGATCACTACCCGGGCGCCGGCGTCGCCGAAGGCGTTGTCCTCGAGCATGTCGTGGACCGCGGCCTCGGCTTCTTCCCGGGTCATGGCGACGATCACGCCTTTGCCCGCGGCCAGTCCGTCGGCCTTGATCACGATCGGCGCGCCCTTCTCGGCGAGGTATTCGAGCGCCGGCTCCACCGCCACGAAGGTGCGGTATTCGGCGGAGGGAATGGCGTGGCGGGCCAGGAAGTCCTTGGTGAAGGCCTTCGAGCCCTCGAGCTGGGCGGCACCGGCGGTGGGGCCGAAGATCGCCAGCCCGGCCTCGCGGAAGCGGTCGACCACGCCTTCCACCAGCGGCGCCTCGGGGCCGACGATGGTCAGGTCGATGGCCTGCTCGCGGGCGAAGGCGAGCAGCCCGTCCAGGTCCTCGGCGCCGATCGCCACGTTCTCGAGTCCCGGCTCGCGGGCGGTGCCGGCGTTGCCCGGGGCCACGTGGACGGTCTCGACCTCGGGCGACTGAGCGACCTTCCAGGCCAGGGCATGTTCGCGGCCACCGCCGCCGATGATCAGAACCTTCATCCGCTGCTCTACCTCACTTACAGGGGGATAACACGGGAAAAACGTCGCCGCATTATGTCAGAAAGCGGCCGTCGGCGCCGCCTTCAGCTTCGATACGCCGGCCTATCGAAGCGCCACGCGGGGCGCCGGGGACAGGTCAGAGAGGGGGTGGGTTGCCATGCATGGCAAAAGTAGCGCCCAGGGAAGAGTTCACAGCGCCCCTCGGCGACCTGTCGCCGGATCAGCCCCGAGAGCATCGGTACGCCATCAGGACTCGTCGTCATCCTTGCGGCCCTTGCCACCCAGGTTCTGCTGCCAGAAGCGCATGTTCTCCTCGGCCAGCTCGCGCATCAGCTCCATGGGCGTGTGGCGCATGGCCTGCTGCCACTGGTCCTGCAGGTGCTTCTGCTGCTCCATCATCAGCTGCGTGCCCTGCTCCAGGTAGCGCGCCAGCGGCAGCGGCTGGGCCATGTTGTAGACGCGGATGAACTGGGCCAGCAGGTCGTTGGAGAACACCTGGGCGTCGCCGTCGGCCTGCTCCTGCTCGATGATGATGGTCAGCAGGATGGTCCGGGTCAGGTCCTCGCCGCTCTTGGCATCCTCGACCCGGAAGGGCACCTCGTCGAGGATCAGCTTGCGCAGATCCTCGAGGGTCACATAGCGGCTCTGTTCGGTATCATAGAGCCGGCGATTGGCATACTTGCGAATCACGCGCACGGCGCTCTCCTTGTTCGAATCGGGTGGGCGAATGCCTCCTTATGCAGGTATTGTGCACCGCCTTACCGACCATGCAAGGCATACCGGCACCACGAGGCCCCATGAACCTGATCCTGCTCTCCCCCGACGACATCGAGAACGACCGCCTGGCCCGGGTGTGCGCCCCGCGCCGGCTCGCCCATCTCAGGGAGGTCCATCGGGCCCGCGAAGGGGACACGATGACGCTCGGCATCGCGGGTGGCGCCCTGGGGCGCGGCGAGCTGCTGAGTCTCGGCGAGCACGAGGCAGTGTTCGACGTGTCGGGGCTCGATCAGGCGCCGCCACCGCCGCTGCCGGTGCATCTGGTGCTGGCCCTGCCGCGGCCGCGAATGCTGGCACGCACGCTCGAGCATGTCACCGCGCTGGGCGTGAAGGAACTGACGCTCTTGAACACCAGGCGGGTGGAGAAGAGCTACTGGCAGTCGCCGGAGCTGTCCGAGGACAAGATCCGCCGCCATCTGGAGCTGGGCCTGGAGCAGGCCCGGGACACCCGTCTGCCGCGGGTGACCCTGGCCAAGGGCTTCCGTCCCTTCGTCGAGGACACCCTGCCGGGGCTCTTGGCCGGCCGCCGCGGGCTGCTGGCCCATCCCGGCATGCCGGACGCCTGCCCCCGCGGGGTCGAGGCGCCGACACTGCTGGTGGTGGGCCCCGAGGGCGGCTTCATCCCCTGGGAGGTGGAGAAGCTGGTCGAGGCCGGCTGCCAGGGCGTCCACATGGGGCCGCGCATCCTGCGCGTGGAGACCGCGGTCACCGCCCTGCTGGCGCGGCTATTCTGACGCCGACTCGGTCTCGGACTCGGCGGCCGATGACGACGATGCCTCACCGCCATCGGCCTTCCCGCTCTCTCTGTTCTCTCTCTTGTCACCGTTCTCCCCGTCATCGCCGGACGCCTCATCATCGGCTCGATGGGGCATCCGCGGCGCGTCGCCGTCGCAGCCGGGCTCGGTCAGGTGAGTGCTGGCCACGTCCAGGCGGCCCAGGTGGCCGATGGTCTGGCGCCCCAGCAGGATCGGGTAGGTCATCTCCGAGCGGTCGCGCAGGCTGAACTCCTCCTCGTAGCGCACGCCGTCCACGCACACATCCAGCAGCACCACCGGCCGGTCGTCGGTACCGCCGGCGCCGCGCACCGTCAGGCGCCGCACCCGGGGGCGCTCGAGGGTCATGGCGAAGGTCTCGCCATTGTCGTCGTCATCGAACTGCAGCCGGAAACGCACCCAGGCCTCACCGTCGCGCTCGAAGCGTTCGATGTCCCGCGCATCCAGCGACGAGGTCAGCGCCCCGCTGTCCAGCTTGGCCTCGAAGGGCAGGTTCCAGGGCATCAGGGTCACCGATTCGACCCAGCCCACGCTGCGATCCGGGGCCTCGGCCAGGGCCAGCCCCGACCACAGCGCCGCCGCCAGACACCACGCCGCACGCCTCATGAGCCCACCTCCCGCAGCCGCTCCAGCAGGCCCAGGGTGGCGAAGCCGTCCGGCGTCACGCCGATCTCGCGCTGGAAGGCCCGCAGGCCACGCCGGGTGTTGGGCCCGAGGATGCCGTCGGCCTCGCCGACCTCGTAGCCGCGGGCGTTGAGCCGCCGCTGCAGCTCCAGCACCTGGGTACGCTTGAGCGCCGGCTCCTCGCGGGGCCAGTCGCCCTGGACCGCGGGGCGCCCGTCGATGGCGTCGCCGAGCGTGGCCACCGCCAGGGCATAGCTGGTGGCGTTGTTGTAGCGGCGAATGACCCGGAAGTTGTGGCCGACCAGGAAGGCCGGCCCCCGTGCACCCGCCGGGGCGATCAGCGCGGCCTCGCTCAGTGCGGGCAGCGCCTCACCGGCGCGCGGGTGCACGCCCGCCGCGGCCCAGTCGTCGGCGCTGCGACGCGTGGTATCGCCCGTCAGCGAGTAATCGAAGTCGGCCGGCAGCACCACCTCGGCGCCCCAGCGCTCTTCGGCCCGCCAGCCAGCCTCGACGAGATAGGCGGCGATCGAGGTCAGGGCATCCGGGACGCTGCCCCAGATATCGCGGCGGCCGTCGCCGTCGCCGTCCACCGCGTGGGCCAGGTAGCTCGACGGCAGGAACTGCGGATGGCCCATGGCGCCGGCCCAGGAGCCGACCATGCGCTCGGCAGGCACGTCGCCGGCCTCGAGGATGCGCAGCGCCGCCAGCAGCTCGCCGCGGGCGAAGTCGCGCCGGCGACCGTCATAGGCCAGGGTCGCCAGGGCATCGAGGGTCGAGACCTCGCCCTGATAGCCGCCGTAGCTGCTCTCGATGCCCCAGATCGCCACCAGCACTTCGGCCGGCACGCCGTAGCGCGACTCCGCGCGCTCGACCGTGCGGCGATAGGCGTCGAACCGGTCGCGGCCGGTGCTCACCCGGCTCGCCGACACCGCGCCGTCGAGATACTCCCAGATCGGGCGCACGAACTCCGGCTGACGCCGATCCAGTTCGATGACCCGAGGCAGGTAGCGCAGCGCGTCGATGCGGGCCAGGGCAGTCTCGCCGAGGCCCTCGTCACGGGCCAGGCCGCGGAAGTCGCGGCGCCAGTCGTCGAAGTCGCCCACGGCCTCGGGGCGCTCGGCGGATGCATTCCCCCCGCCCTCCGGCCTCGTCGAGGCGGCGACCTCGGCCGTGGGCGACGCCATCGGCGAGATCGGAGAAGAGGCGGCTTCGGCGCGGGGGGTGGCGATACCCTGGCAGCCGGCCAGGCCGGCGCAGAGCAGCACGAGGAGCAGTAACGGGGGCAGCATCGACGACGTTCCTTGACGAAAAGAGCCCCCGATGATCGCGCAGAACGCCGGCTCAGGCCAGTAGCAGCAGCCGGGCGATCAGCGCCAGATGGCAGGCCGCCACCACGGCGGTCAGGCGAGTACGAAGCCGCCGATAGTCGCTCGGCAGCCCCGCGGCGCCGGGGCCCGCCTCGTAGAGACGCAGGGCGACGAAGCCGGTCAGCAGCATCGCGGCGGTGGCCGGCGGGTCGAGCAGCAGCGCCGGCCAGGCGATCAGGCTCGGCAGCACGCCCACGACCAGACGGCGACCCGCGGGCTCGGAGCCGCCGGCGCCGACCAGCGCCAGTCCCCAGTGCACCCCGCCGAGGAAGGACAGGATCACCGAGCCGTAGGCGAGGAAGGCCTCGATGGCCAGGGCCTGCCCGGGAGGCGGTGCCAGGAAGGCCGCCGCCAGGGTCGCGAGGAAGGGCCCCAGGCCGGCGACGCCGAGTCCGACCGTGGCGACGCGGGGCAACTGGCGAGCGCAGGGAGCGGAATCGGTACTCATGGCGCGGCCTCTTCCTGGATTGACAGCGAAGGGGGCGGCAGGAAAACCGCGGGATCATGCCGCCAGGGCCGATGGCGGGCGTTCCCGGGCGGCAGATCGGCGAGCTCGGGGCACCAGCGGGCCACATAGTCGCCCTGAGGATCATAGCGCTCGGCCTGGTCCAGCACGTCGAAGCGATGCGCCTTGGCATGACGGCCACGGCCGGCGATATAGCCCCAGTTGCCCCAGTTGCTGGCGACGTCGTGATCGATCAGGCAACGCTCGAACCAGGCCGCCCCCAGTCGCCAGTCGACGCCCAGATCGTGCACGAGATGGCTGGCCACGTTCTGCCGGGCGCGGTTCGACAGCCAGCCGGTCTCGGTCAGTTCGCGCATTCCGGCGTCGACGAACGGCAGCCCGGTCTCGCCGCGGCACCAGGCCGCGAAGTCCTCGCCCCCGTCGGGTGGCGTGGCGCCGCCGTAGAGTCGCCGACCGTCCTGCCGGGCGGCCCAGTGGAAATACTCCCGCCACCAAAGCTCGAAGCGCAGCCAACGGCTCGAGTCACTGGCCCCGCGCTCCGCCTCCCAGTCGTCCAGGGCGTCGTTGACCTGAGCGGCGGACAGGCAGCCCAGCGCCAGCCAGGGCGACAGCCGGCTGGATACGTCGGCGCCGACCAGACCGTTGCGAGTCTCGGCGTAGTGCGCCACCGCCCCGCTGCCCCACAGATAGTCGTTCAGCCGGGCGAGGCCGGCACGCTCGCCGCCGGTGAAGCGAAAGCCGCCGAGCGACGAGGCGCTCCATTCCGCCGCCCGCACGTCGACCCAGCGCAGCGGCGGCAGCCCGCGTGAGGCCTGGGGCGGCCAGGGCGGCAGCGTCACGGGAATCGAACCGGCGTATTGCGGGGTGACGGTCTCGAGCCGACGCCGGAACCCGGAGAAGCCGGGCGGCAGCGCCTCGACAGGCCGGGGCAGGTCGTCCTCGGTGAACAGCATGCCCCCTTCCAGGCACTCGAGCTCGCAATCCGCGGCGAGGCGTGGCGCCAGCCGCTCGACGGCGCGGGTCTCCTCCCAGCCGGGATCCCACCGCACCCTCACTCGCCGAGCGCCGAGCTCGGCGGCCAGGGCCGCTACCTCCTCGGAAGGGTCACCGAGGCGTACCAGCAGATCGCTGCCCCGGGCGAGCAGGCGGCCGCGCAGCTCGATCAGGCTCTGCCACAGGAAGCCGAGGCGGGCCGCACCGATGCGCCGTTCCTTCAGCCAGCGCTCATCCAGCACATAGGCGCAGGCCAGGTGCTCTCCCAACGGCCCGGCGAACAGCGGATTGTCGGCCAGGCGCAGGTCCTGGCGCAGCCAGACGAGATCGATACTCATGACGGCCCCCTCATGCCCCGTCCTGGCGTCGTGAAAGGCGCCTGACCTCGCGACGGCAACGGTCGCTGCAGTAGCGCACCTCCGCCCAGCAGCGAGCCCACTTGCGCCGCCACCGGAACGGGCGGCCGCAGCACTGGCACGGCTTGGAGGGCAGATCAGCCTTGCGACGCATGGCTCCACCTAACATGGACAGGGATAAAAAATGGTACAACTTATGTACATGTTATATCCCATGGCCGCGAACGCAAGCGGAACGGCCGACGCGGTCAGCATTCGCCCTGCGGGCCGGCAGGCGGGTGGGATGAACCGAACGTGGTGATCGAGACGTCGGCCTGTGGATGTCGCGGGTCTCGGGGGCGACGCGCCTCGGTGCAACGAGACGCGTCTTGCGGGCGGGGCAGTCAGTCGCGATGGGGCGGCGTGGCAGGCGGTTCGTCGTCGCCTTCGCGCCCGCTGCGCAGGCGATGGGTCAGCGGATCGTAGTGGGGGCGCAGCTCGTCCTTGACGGTGCCATCCCACAGTCGGGCCCCGACGAAGTAGCCGGCGCGGCCGATGATGTGCGCCGCCACCGGCGCCGTCAGCATGAGGAACAAGATGATCCCCAGGGCCCGGGCCACCACCGCCGTCTCGGCGAAGTGCACCGCCACCGACAGCATGATCAGCGACACGCCCAGCGTGGCCGCCTTGGTGGTCGCGTGCAGTCGCGTCAGCAGATCGGGCAGGCGGACCACCCCCAGGGCCGCCAGCAGCATGAAGGTGGAGCCCGTCAGCATGCCGGCGGCGGTGAGCACCTCAGTCATCTCGCGGTCCTCCCCGCTCCAGGAACCGGGCGAAGCCGATGGTCGCCATGAAGGCCATCAGCGCCATGACGATGGCCACGTCGAGCAGGATCGACACGTCGGTGGCGATGGCCACCACACCGATGATGCCGACGAGGATCGAGGAGAACAGTTCCAGCGCCACGACCCGGTCCGGCAGGCTCGGCCCCCGGAACAGGCGCGCAAACGCCAGGCACAGGGCCAACGACATCACGGCCAGGCTGAACAGGATCACGATCGACACGGGATAGTCCTCCCCTCGTCAGTGGAAGAGTTCCAGGGCACGCCGCTCCAGCTCGGCCAGGCTGCGGGTCAGCGCCGGCTCGTCGTCGAGGAACATGGCATGGATGTAGAGCACGCGGCGGTCGTCGGAGACGTCCAGGCTCAGCGTCCCCGGGGTCAGCGAGATCAGGTTGGCGACGAAGGCGATCTCGAATTCCGTGCGGGCCTTCAGCGGCATCGCGATCACCCCCGGCTTCATGTACCAGGGCGGCGTGACGATGTCGTAGGACACCCGCAGGTTGGAGACCACCAGCTCCTTGAGGAAGAAGCCGACGAAGCGGATCAGTCGCGGCAGCCGCTGGGCGTAACCGGCCAGCGCCGGCACCTGGGGCTGGATCAGCGCCAGCACCAGGTAGCCGAACACCAGCCCGGCGAACAGGCTGCCGCCGCTGAAGTCGCCGGTCAGCACCACCCAGGCGACGCCTAGCATCAGGTTCCAGGCCGCGCCGATCATGATCCCCCTCCCGGTACGCCGAGTACCGCCTCGATGTAGCGCTCGGGAGCCAGCAGCTGCGCCGCCGAGGCCTCGGCCAGCGCATAGAGCGCGTCGGGCTGCAGGCCGATCGCCAGGGTGCAGAGCGCCAGGCCGACCGCCGGCGCGCCCATCAGCCACAGCTCGCGCTGCCCGACCTCCCGCTGGGGCTCGCCCCCGGCCTCGCCACCGGGCGGCGCCTTCCAGAACGCCTCGTTCCAGATCTTGATCATCGAGTACAGGGTGAGCAGCCCCACCAGCAGGGCGATCGCCGTCACCCCGTAGGCCTCGGCCTCGAGGCCCGCCCGGATCACGATGAACTTGGCGAGGAAGCCCGACAGCGGCGGCATGCCGGCCAGCGACAGCGCCGGTATCAGGAACAGCACCGCCAGCCAGGGATGCTCGCGATAGACGCCGCCCAGCGTCTCGAGGCGATAGCTGCCGCGCAGCCGCTGGACGATACCGCTGATCAGGAAGAGGTTGGTCTTCACGATGATGTGGTGGGCGATATAGAACACGCCGCCGAGGATCGCCAGGGGCGTGAACAGCGCCAGCCCCAGGATCATGTAGCCGATCTGGCTGACGATGTGGAACGACAGGATGCGCCGGAACTCGAACTGCGCCGCCGCCCCCAGCACGCCGCACAGCATGGTCAGGGCGGCCCCCCACAGCAGGATCTCATGGGTATAGCCGGGGCTGTGATGGAAGATCAGCGTGAACACCCGAAACAGCGCATAGACCCCGACCTTGGTCAACAGACCGGCGAACAGCGCCGACACCGCGACCGGCGGCGTGTGGTACGAGGCCGGCAGCCAGAAGAACAGCGGGAAGGCCGCCGCCTTGATGCCGAAGGCGACCATGAACATCATCGCCAGCACATCGACCATGCCGGTATCGTCCAGCGTCGCCAGCCGGCGGGCGATGTCGGCCATGTTGAGGGTGCCCACCATGCCGTACAGCAGGCCCACGGCGACCAGGAACAGCACCGACGACACCAGGTTGAGGGTGACATACTTGATCGCCCCTTCCATCTGCGGCTTCTCGCTGCCCAGGATCAGCAGCGCGAAGGACGCCACCAGCATCACCTCGAACCACACGTAGAGGTTGAAGATATCGCCGGTCAAAAAGGCCCCGGCCACGCCGGCCAGCAGCAGGTGCATCAGCGGGAAATAGCCGTAGTCCTGGTGCCCGCGGCCGACCGACGCCAGCGAGAAGAGCGCCACCGCCAGGCCGATGATACCGGTCAGCACGACCATGAGCGCGCCCAGCAGGTCGGCGACCAGGCTGATGCCGAAGGGCGCCGGCCAGCCGCCCATCTGCATTACCTGGATGCCGTCGCGGTTCACCGTCATCAGCAGCCAGATGCCGGTGACCAGCAGCCCGACGGTGCCGCCCACCGCGATCAGGCGCTGCATCGTGCGGGACCGCCAGAACACCAGCGACAGGGCCCCGGCGAACAACGGTATGAGGACGGGTAGCGCGATCTGCGGGGTCACGTATCGGTATCCTTCATCCGGTCAAGGTCGTCGGCGCGCACGATCTCCCAGGCGCGCCGCACCAGCACCACCGCGAACGACAGCACGCCAAAGGCGATGACGATGGCGGTCAGCACCAGCGCCTGGGGCAGCGGATCGGCCACCGCCGACTCGGGGGCAGCGAGCCCCTCCGGCACCAGCGGCGGCGCCCCGCGGCGCATGCCGGCGGTGGCGAAGATCAGCAGGTTGGCGGCGTTGGACAGTAGCATCAGCCCGATCACCAGCTTGACGATGGAGCGCCGCAGCATCATGTAGATGGCGGTGGCGAACAGCACGCCGATGGTCACGGCCATCAGGGGTTCCATAGGCTATCCCTCATCGTGTCGATCGGTGTCCACCAGGGCGGTGATGGCGGTGAGCACCACGCCCACGACCGCCAGATAGACGCCGATATCGAAGATCAGCGGCGTCGAGGCCTTGAAGTCGATCACCGGAATCGTCCACCAGTGGGCGGTGAAGAAGGGCTCGCCGCTCCACCAGGCCGGCAGCGTCGAGCTCACGCCGAGCAGCAGCCCCACGCCCACCAGGTCGCGCGGCGAGACCCGCAGCACCCGGCGCAGGGCATGACGACCGAAGGCGAACAGGTAGAGCGCGAAGGCCCCTGCCGCCACCAGGCCGGCGATGAAGCCCCCGCCGGGCTCGTCGTGTCCGCGCAGCAGCAGGAACACCGAGAACAGCAGCTGCAGTGGCAGCAGCAGGCGAGCGGCGACGCTCAGGATCAGGGTGCCGGACTTAACCATCGGACGGCCCTCCCGAGCGCCGGTCATCGCGAGCCTCGTACTCGCCGGCGTGGAAGCGCAGCATGGCATAGACGCCCACGGCCGCCAGGGCCAGGACGAAGATCTCGCCCAGGGTGTCCAGGGCGCGGAAATCCACCAGGATGACGTTGACGATGTTGTGCCCGTGCGCCAGCGGCTGGCTGTTGGCGACCATCCAGTCGGAGATGCGCGGCAGGCGCTCCCCGGACAGCACCGAGAGCATCAGCAACGTGATAAGCCCCCCGGTCAGGGTCGCCACCACCAGGTCGCGAAGCCGCTCGAGGGGGGTCGACAGGGTAGCGAAGCGCGGCAGGCGGAACAGCACCAGCGCCAGCAGCACCACGGTGAGGGTCTCCACCAGCAGCTGGGTGATGGCCAGATCCGGCGCGCTGAACAGCACGAAGGTCAGGGCGATGGAGAAGCCCATCACCCCCACCGCCGCCACCGCCGCCAGCCGGGCCCGCATCACGCAGGCGGCCACCGCGCCGGCCACCATCAGCCCGGCGACCACCGCCTCGTGGAAGTGGACCGACAGGCCGAGCTCGATCGCCAGGCCGTGACGGAAGAAGAAGGCGTGCCCCACCAGCCCCAGCAAGACCAGCAGGGTCATCACCAGGTAGTTGCGCATATAGCCGTTCTGCAGGAAGCGAGTCTGCCAGGCCGACAGCGACACCAGGCCCGCCATCAGCGCCGTATAGCCGGCCTCGGGGCCACGCGCCATCAGCGGGTCGAGCCGCCGCAGGGCGACGCGCAGCCGATCCCAGTGGCGATACACCAGCGCCCCCAGCACCAGGCTGGCCACGGACAGCACCAGCGGCAGGTTGACCCCGTGCCACAGCGCCAGGTGCACGCCGGCGCCGGGCGCGCCGATGCCCGCCAGGATGGCGTTGGTCAGGCCATCCAGCCCGCCCGGCGCCAGCCCCAGCCACAGCGACAGCGACGTCAGCAGCAGGGGGCCGGCGAGCATGGAGAAGGGCGGCTCATGGGGCGTGCGGGGCGTCTCCCGAGAGGCACCGTAGAAGGGCCGCAGGGTGACGATCGCCGCCACCGCCAGGGTCAGGAAGGCGGCCGGGAAGGCCAGGGCCAGGAGCAGCCAGCGCCAGGCCGTGGCGCCCAGTACCGAGGCAAACATCAGCTCCTTGCCGACGAAGCCCAGCAACGGTGGCAGGCCGGCCAGCGACAGCCCGGCGACCACGGCCAGCGTGGCGGTCAGCGGCATGGCCCGACGCAGCCCGCCCATGGCGGTGACGTCCTTGGTATCGGTCTCGTGGTCGAGGATGCCGGCGATCAGGAACAGCGTGCCCTTGTAGAGCGAGTGCGCCAGCAGGAAGACCACGAAGGCGCTCAGGGCCCCGGGCGTGCCGATGCCCAGCAGCAGGGTCAGGGTGCCCAGCGCCATCACCGTGGAATAGGCCAGCAGCTTCTTGATGCTGGTGTGATGAATCGCCAGGAAGGCCCCGGTGGCCATGGTCAGGGCGCCGACCAGCGACAGGGTGAGCGTCCAGGTCTCGCTGCCGCCAAGCGCTGGATGCAGACGCGCCAGCAGGTAGATCCCGGCCTTGACCATGGTCGCCGAGTGCAGATAGGCCGAGACCGGGGTCGGCGCCGCCATGGCATTGGGCAGCCAGAAGTGGAAGGGGAACTGGGCCGACTTGGTGAAGGCCCCGACCAGGATGCAGATCAGCAGCGGCGTGTAGAGATCGTGCTGGCGCAGCAGTTCGCCACGCTCGACCAGGGCCGCCAGCGACCAGCTGTCGCCGGCCACGGCCAGCATGACGAAGCCCGCCAGCAGCGCCAGGCCGCCGCCCACCGTCACCAGCAGCCCCTGCTGGGCGGCCTTGCGGGCCGTCGCATCGGTATGATTGAAGCCGATCAGCAGGTAGGAGGTCACACTGGTGAGCTCCCAGAACACGAACAGCGCCACCAGGTTGTCGGCCAGCACCAGGCCCAGCATCGACATCATGAAGGCGGTGATCACCACCAGGAAGCGCGGCAGGTCACGATGGCCACGCAGGTACTCGCCGCTGTAGGCCAGCACCAGGGCGCCGATCACGCTGATCAGCAGGGCGAACAGCAGCGACAGGCCGTCGATCAGGAAAGTCAGGCTGATATCGAGCCCCGGGGCCCAGGCCCATTCCAGGCGCAGGGTGTCGCCCGCGACGATGGTCGGCCACTGGGCCAGCAGCCAGGCGGCGATCCCCGCCGGCAGCGCCGCCATCAGCAGCGGGGTGCGCGCGCCGAACCAGCGATGCAGCAGCGGCGCCATCCCGGCGAGCAAGAAACCTCCCAACACAACCAGTTGCATCGAGCATCCCTCCCTGGCGTCCGCGCGGTCCCAGCGGATGAAAACGTGACCCAACCTTAAAGAGCCCGATTTTGAAAGGCAAGATGGCGCGAGCCGCCGCCCGATACGGTAAGGTATTGCGATTCAACTACTTCATGGGGCTCGATCAGCCCCGGGACGGAGGCGGCGCCTGACCTCTTGCGCGCGGCCGCCCTCTCGGCATGATGACGCTCCGACATGACGCAACCGAGCAGGATGACTGATCGATGACCTTGATGTGGATAGCGCTGCTACCCCTTCTCGGCGTGCTGGTGCCGGCCTTCGGCGCCGGACTGAGACGCCGGGAATGCTCCCTGGCCACCGCCGCCCTGCCCGCCCTGGCATTGCTGCTGATGCTGGCGGAAATCCCCGCCCTGCTCGACGGCGAGACGCTGCGCGTCGCCGTCGACTGGATTCCCTCCCTGGGTCTGGAGCTGGCCTTCCGGTTGGACGGCCTGTCGCTGCTGTTCAACCTGCTGATCCTGGGGATCGGCCTGCTGATCCTGCTCTACGCGCACTACTACCTGGATCCGGACGAGCCCTACGGGCGTTTCTACGCCTACCTGATCCTGTTCATGGCCTCCATGGTCGGCATCGCGATGTCCGACAACCTGCTGCTGCTGTGGATCTTCTGGGAGCTGACCAGCCTCTCGTCCTTCCTGCTGATCGGTTTCTGGTCGCACCGCAGCGATGCCCGCAAGGGCGCGCGCATGGCGCTGACGGTCACCGGCGCCGGCGGGCTGGCGCTGCTGGCCGGCTTCCTGCTGATCGGCGACATCGTCGGCAGCTACGACATGGACACCGTACTGGCCAGCGGCGAGACGATCCTCGCCGACCCACGCTACCCGCTGACCCTGGCCCTGGTGCTGCTGGGCGCCTTCGCCAAGTCGGCCCAGTTCCCCTTCCACTTCTGGCTGCCCCACGCCATGGCGGCGCCGACTCCGGTCTCGGCCTATCTGCACTCGGCGACCATGGTCAAGGCCGGCATCTTCCTGATGGCGCGCCTGCATCCGGCCCTGGCCGGCGGCGAGCTGTGGACCCTGACGGTCTCCCTGGTGGGCATGATCACCATGCTCTATGGCGCCTGGTTCGCGCTGATGAAGACCGACCTCAAGGGCATCCTGGCCTTCTCCACCGTCAGCCACCTCGGTCTGATCACCGTGCTGCTGGGCATCGGCAGCCACATGGCGGTCCTGGCCGCGCTGTTCCACATCATCAACCACGCCACCTTCAAGGCCGCGCTGTTCATGGGGGCCGGCATCGTCGACCACGAGACCGGTACCCGCGAGCTGTCGCGCCTGGGCGGGCTGCGCCGGGCCATGCCGCTGACCGCCGTGCTGACCACCATCACCGGCGCGGCCATGGCCGGCGTGCCGCTGTTCAACGGTTTCCTGTCCAAGGAGATGCTGTTCGCCGAGACCCTGCACACGCCGATCCTCGGTGGCCTGAGCTGGCTGATGCCGGTGCTGGCGACCGCCGGCGGCGTGCTCTCGGTGGCCTATTCGCTGCGTCTGGTCCACGCGGTGTTCTTCAAGGCAGCGACCCAGGCGCCGCCCAAGACGCCCCATGAGCCGCCGCGGCTGATGAGTGCCCCGATGGCGCTGCTGGCCACGCTATGCGTGCTGGTCGGGCTGTTCCCCTCGGCGCTGGCCGGCGGCCTGCTCGACCTGGCCAGTCGCGCCGTGCTGCTGGCGCCGCTGGAGTTCCACCTGGCGATCTGGCATGGCCTCAACCTGCCGCTGGCGATGAGCGCCGTGGCACTGGCGGTCGGCATCGGACTCTACAGCGCCCACTCGCACCTGCGACGCTTCCTGCGCGGCTTCAAGCCGGTGGATGCCCGCCTGGTGTTCGAAGCCGGCGTGCAGCGCGCGGGAAACCGTGCCGAAGCCCTGCTGGAACGCCTCGACAACGCCTCGCTGCAGCGCTACGTGGGGCTTCTGCTGCTGGTGTCCCTGATCTTCGTCGCGCTGGGCCTCGGCAAGATGCCGAGCCTGGCCGGCGAGACGCCACAGCGACCGGTGGACGGCATCCTGCTCACCGGTGCGGCGCTGCTGATCTTCAGCGGTATCGCCACCGTGGTCACCCACCGCTACCGCCTGATCTCGCTGTTGATGCTGTCGATGGTGGGCCTGCTGGTGTCGCTGACCTTCGCCCGTTTCTCCGCCCCGGACCTGGCCCTGACCCAGCTCTCGGTGGAGGTGGTGACCATCATCCTGCTGATGCTGGCGCTGTTCTTCCTGCCCCAGAAGACGCCCCGCGAGTCCTCGATGCCGCGCAACCTGCGCGACATCGCCCTCGCCGGCGGCCTGGGCACGACCATCGCCAGTCTCAACTACGCGGTGCTGACCCGCGACAACGCCGGCATCTCGGGCTTCTTCCTCGACAACAGCGTGTCCGGCGGCGGCGGCCACAACGTGGTCAACGTCATCCTGGTCGACTTCCGCGGCTTCGATACCCTGGGCGAGATCACCGTGCTGGCCATCGCCGGCCTGGCGATCTTCAAGCTGCTCAATCGCCTGCGCCTGTTCATGCCGCACAGCGATACCGAGGGCCGGCTGTGGTGCCCGGACCGCTATCCGATGATCCTGACCACCATCTCCCAGGCGCTGCTGCCCCTGGCCCTGCTGGTGTCCGCCTTCATCTTCCTGCGCGGCCACAACCTGCCGGGCGGCGGCTTCATCGCCGGCCTGATCACCGCCGTGGCGCTGATCCTGCTGCTGATCGCGCGCGGCGTGGAGTGGGCCCAGGCGCGCCTCGACTTCCCCTACCAGCCGGTGGCCATCGCCGGCGTTGGCCTGGCGACCCTGACGGGGGTGGGCAGCTGGCTGTTCGGCTATCCCTTCCTGACCTCGTCCTTCGGCCACTTCCACCTGCCGCTGGTCGGCGACTTCGAGCTGGCCACGGCGATGATCTTCGATCTGGGCGTCTACCTGGCCGTGGTCGGGGCGACGTTGATGATCCTGGCCAACCTCGGCAAGGTCACCACGCCCCACCGGCCGGGCAAGGACGAGACCCCAGCCACCACCTCCAGCGGCAAGGAGAAACGCTGATGGAAAGCCTCTACGCCATCACCACCGGCGTGCTCAGCGCCTGTGGCCTCTACCTGATCCTGCGGGGACGCACCTTCCCCGTGGTGGTGGGCCTGACCCTGCTGTCCTATGCGGTCAACCTGTTCCTGTTCTCCATGGGCGGGCTGACCACCCACGGCGCGGCCATCGTCGACGGCAAGGCCGCCTACGCCGATCCCCTGCCCCAGGCGCTGGTGCTGACCGCCATCGTCATCGGCTTCGCCATGACCGCCTTCGCGGTGATCCTGGCGATGCGGGCCCGGGGCGACATGGGTAACGACCATGTCGACGGCGGCCGCAACCGCGACGACCGAGAGGAGAACCGTCGATGAGCCCACATCTGATCGTTCTGCCCGTCGTGCTGCCGCTGATCGCCGGGGTGCTGCTGCTGCGCACCCGCCACGGCAACCCGCGCAACAAGCGCTGGCTGGGCGTCGGCGCCACCCTGGCGCTGGTGGTGGTCTCGGCGATGCTGGTCGACCGGGCGGCGGGGGGCGAGATCGCCTACTACGCCCTCGGCGACTGGCAGCCGCCGTTCGGCATCGTGCTGGTGCTCGACCGGCTCTCGGCGCTGATGGTGCTGCTGACCTCGGTGCTGGCCCTGGGCTGCGTGATCTTCGCCTGCGGCGGCGACGACGAGCAGGGCAGCAACTTCCATGGCCTCTTCCAGCTGCAGCTGATGGGCATCAACGGCGCCTTCCTGACCGGCGACCTCTTCAACCTCTTCGTGTTCTTCGAGGTGCTGCTGCTGGCCTCCTACGCCCTGCTGCTGCACGGCGGCGGCAGGTCGCGCACCCAGGCCGCGGTCCACTACGTGGTGCTGAACCTGGCCGGCTCGTCGTTGTTCCTGATCGCCGTGGGCACCCTCTACGGCGCCACCGGCACCCTCAACATGGCCGACATGGCCGCCCGCATCGGCGAGCTGCCCGCCGAACGCAGCGGCCTGGTCACCGCCGGCGCGCTGCTGCTGCTGGTGGTGTTCGGCCTCAAGGCCGCCATCCTGCCGCTCTACTTCTGGCTGCCGCGGGCCTATGCCGCGGCCCCGGCCCCGGTGGCGGCGCTGTTCGCCATCATGACCAAGGTCGGCATCTACGCCATCCTGCGAGTCTACTCGCTGATCTTCGGCGAGCAGGCCGGCAGCCTGGCCGCCCTGCAGCAGCCCTGGGTCTGGTGGCTGGCCCTGGCGACCCTGGCCGTGGCCACCCTCGGCGTGCTGGCCGCCCGCGATCTGCGCCTGCTGGTGGCCTATCTGGTGCTGGTCTCGGTGGGCACCCTGCTGGCCGGCGTCGGCATGGGCACAGTCGAGGCCACGTCCTCGCTGCTCTATTACCTGGTGCACAGCACCCTGGTCACCGGCGGCCTGTTCCTGCTCGCCGAGATGATCGGCCTGCAGCGCGGCAAGGCCGGCACGCGCATCGTCCGCGGCCGCCCGCTGACCCAGGGCGGCGCCCTGGCGATGCTGTTCCTGGCCGGCGCCGTGGCCGTGGCCGGCCTGCCGCCGCTGTCCGGCGCCATCGGCAAGGCGCTGCTGCTTGACGCCGCCACGCCCGAGCAACAGCCGTGGCTGTGGCCGCTGCTGCTGATCAGCGGACTGGGCGCCATCATCGCCTTGTCCCGGGCCGGCTCGACGCTGTTCTGGCGCAGCCAGAAGGGCGAGCGCGACGGCGAGCCGCTGCCCCGCCAGCAGTGGATCGGCGTCACCCTGCTGATGGCCACCTCGCCGCTGCTGGTGGCACTGGCGGGCCCGGTGAGCGACTACACCCAGGCCGCCGCCGAGCAGCTAGCCAACCCCGACGCCATGGTCCGCACCCTGCTGTCCGACGCTGGAGACGCCTCATGATCCGCTCTCGCTCCTGGCTTCCGATCCCGATGCTGTCGCTGCTGCTGCTGGTGGTGTGGCTGCTGCTGGTGCGCAGCCTGGCCTTCGGCCAGTTCCTGCTGGGCGGCGCCCTGGCCATCGCCATCCCGCTGCTCACCTATCGCTTCTGGGACGTGCAGCCCAACGTCAAGCGACCCGGGCTGCTGCTGCGCTACGTGCTGCGGGTCCTCGGCGACATCGTGGTCGCCAACTTCCAGGTGGCCTGGCTGATCCTCAACCCGCGTCAGCGCTCGCGGCCTCACTTCGTCGAGTATCCACTGATGCTGGAGGAGCGCTTCACCATCACCCTGCTGGCCAGCACCGTCAGCCTGACGCCGGGCACGGTGTCGGCCAACCTGCGCATGGACGGCCGGACGCTGCTGATCCATGCCCTGGACGTGGAGGATGACGAGGCGCTGATCGAGCAGATCCGCGAACGCTACGAGCGCCCGCTCAAGGAGATCTACGAATGCTAGACATCGCCCTGAAGATCAGCCTGACGCTGGTGATGTTGGCCCTGCTGCTCAACACCTTCCGGCTGACGGTCGGCCCCAGCCTGCCCGACCGCATCCTGGCGCTGGACACCATGTACGTGAACTCCATCGCGCTGATCGTGCTGCTCGGCCTGTGGCTCGGCACCAAGACCTACTTCGAGGCGGCGGTGCTGATCGCCATGCTCGGTTTCATCAGCACCGTGGCGGTCTGCAAGTACCTGCTGCGCGGCGACATCATCGAATAGGAGAGCCCCGCATGACGTTCTACGTGATTCTCGAGGCCATCATCTCGCTGTTCCTGATCGCCGGCGGGGCCTTCGCCTTCATCGGCTCGCTGGGCATGGCCCACCTCCGCGACTTCTACATGCGCCTGCACGGGCCGACCAAGGCGACCACCATGGGCATCGGCTGCACCCTGGTCGCCTCGATGCTCTACTTCGGCATCGCCGACAGCGAGCCGGTGGTGCAGGAGATCCTGATTGCCCTGTTCCTGTTCATCACCGCCCCGGTGAGCGCCCACCTGCTGGCCAAGACCGGCCTGCACCTGCAGCTCAAGTACGTCGACAAGACCCGCGGGCGCCCCGTGGAGCTGCAGGAGGAAGAGGTCGGCCAGACGCCGGTGCCCCACGGTTCGCCCCCCGACCGCGGCCCCATCACGCTCGAGAAGCGCCCGCCGGGACGCTGAAACGGCCGACGCCTACCGCGGCTCGACACGAACGGGCGGCCCCTTGCGGGGCCGCCCGTTCGTGTTGTGACGGCTGGTGATGGACGGCCTACAGCCAGCCGGCGAGCTCCTGGCGGACGATGGCCTCGAGCGCCGCGACGTGATCGTCGCGGGCGTTCAGGCAGGGCACGTAGGTGAAGGTCTCGCCGCCGGCCGCGAGGAAGGCGTCGCGGATCTCCTGCTGGACCTCCTCGAGGGTCTCCACGCAGTCGGCGGAGAAGGCCGGGGAGATCACCGCGATATGCCTGCGCCCCTGGCGAGCCAGCTCGGCGACCCGCTCCACGGTGGCCGGCCCCACCCACTCCTCGGGACCGAACTTGGACTGGAAGGTGGTCTCGATCGCCGCATCGTCGACCCCCAGACGCTCCTGCAGCAGCCGAGTGGTCTGGCGGCAGTGGCAGTAGTAGGGATCGCCCTCGTCGAGGTAGCGCTTGGGCACGCCGTGATAGGAGGCCACCAGCACCTCCGGGGTCGACTCGGCGGCCGCATAGGCCTCGCGCACCGAGGCGGTGAGCGCCTCGAGGTAGGCCGGATGCCGGTAATAGGCGGGCACGGTGCGGATCGCCGGCTGCCACTTGAGGCGCATCAGGGTGCGGAAGGCCTGGTCGTTGGCGGTGGCGGTGGTCGGCGAGCCGTACTGGGGATAGAGCGGAAAGAACAGGATGCGCTCGCAGCCCCGGGCCTGCAGGCGACGCAGCACGCTGTCGGTGGAGGGATTGCCGTAGCGCATGCAGAAGTCCACCTCGACCTGGTCGCCGTAGGCCGTCTCGAGCCGCTCGCTCAGCTTCTCCGTCTGTTCCCGGGTGATGGTCAGCAGCGGGCTCTCGTCACGCTCCTGGTTCCAGATGCTGCGATAGGCCTTGCCGGAAATGAAGGGGCGCCGGGTCAGGATCACCAGCTGCAGCAGCGGCTGCCACAGCCAGCGCGAATAGTCGACCACGCGACGGTCGGACAGGAACTCGCCGAGGTAGCGGCGCATCGACCAGTAGTCCGTGGCGTCCGGCGTGCCGAGATTGACCAGCACCACACCGACCTTGGCGCGAGGCAGCGCGGGATGTTCCGCTGGCGCATGCCGCAGCCGCCCCTCTCCCGGTGAGTCCCGCTCGGCATCGGATGAGTGCTCTAAGGCTGGCATGGCGCGCGTTCCCCGTGGTCGACATGAGACGAAACTGAATGACCTAGCCTACCATCACGGGCGTTCGGGCGAAATATCGTTATACTATCGGTTAGATTTGTACAATTTCTGGTGAACCATGTCCCGTCCGCTGATCCTGGTGCTCGGCGACCAGCTCGATGTCGATCTGGCGAGCCTTCGCGAGGCGCCGCCCGAGGCCGTCATCGCCCTGTGCGAGGCCGCCGAGGAAGGCCGCTATGTGCCCCACCACCCCCAGAAGATCGCCCTGGTCCTGGCCGCCATGCGTCACTTCGCCGCCGACCTGCGCGACCGCGGCCACCGCGTCCACTACAGCGCCCTGGACGACCCCGACAACGCCCAGACGCTGCTCGACGAGGCCGAGCGACTGGCACGCCTGTACGGCTGCGACGAGATCCGCGCGGTGCGCCCGGGCGAGTGGCGGCTGTGGCAGGCCATGCGCGAACGCCAGGGCAGTGCCCTGCCCTGGCGGCTGATCGAGGACGATCGCTTCTACACCACCCCCGACGACTTCGCCGCCTGGGAGCAGGGACGCAAGTCACCGCGCCTGGAGTACTTCTACCGCGAGATGCGTCGCCGCACCGGCCTGCTGATGGAGGACGACGCGCCCGCCGGCGGGCG
Organism: Halomonas halophila; assembly: GCF_030406665.1. NCBI lineage: Bacteria > Pseudomonadati > Pseudomonadota > Gammaproteobacteria > Oceanospirillales > Halomonadaceae > Halomonas > Halomonas halophila. The sequence goes on from NZ_CP129121.1 coordinate 2,822,375, forward strand.
CTGGAACTACGACCACGACAACCGCGAGCCACTGCCCGAGGGGATCGAGGTGCCCGCCCCGCCCCGCCATCGCCGCGATGACGTGACCCGCGAGGTCATGACGCTGGTGGAAGAACACTTCGGAGACCACTTCGGTGACCTCGCGGGCTTTCACTGGCCGGTGACCCGGCGCCAGGCCCTGGCCGACCTGCGCCACTTCCTCGCCGAACTGCTGCCCGACTTCGGCCGCTACCAGGACGCCATCAGCGACAGCGAGCCCTTCCTGTTCCACTCACGGCTGTCGGCGGCACTGAACCTCGGCCTGCTCTCGCCACGGGAGCTGTGCGAGGGCGCCGAGCGCGAGTATCATCAGGGCCGCGCGCCGCTCAACGCGGCGGAGGGCTTCATTCGCCAGATACTGGGCTGGCGGGAATACGTGCGCGGCCTCTACTGGACGCGTATGCCCGACTACAAGCGTGCCAACGCCCTGGGGGCGAACCGCGGGCTGCCGGCCTGCTACTGGACCGGCGACACCGAACTGCGCTGCCTGAAGCGTGCCATCGAGATGACCCGCGACAATGCCTACGCCCACCACATCCAGCGGCTGATGGTCACCGGCAACGTCGCGCTGCTGTGCGACGTGGCGCCGGACGCGCTGTGCGACTGGTACCTGGCGGTCTACGCCGACGCCTGCGAGTGGGTGGAGCTGCCCAACACCCTGGGCATGGTGCTGCACGGCGACGGCGGGCTGATGGGCTCCAAGCCCTACTGCGCCTCGGGCAAGTACATCGACCGCATGTCGGACCACTGCCGGCACTGCCGCTTCGATCCCAAACGGGTCGTCGGCGACAACGCCTGCCCGCTCAACAGCCTCTACTGGCGCTTCCTCGAGACCCACCGCGAGGCGCTGTCGGGCAACCACCGCATGAAGCTGATCTACGGCTCGCTGGACCGCATGTCGGACGACAAGCGGGCGGCGATGCGCGACCAGGCCGAGGCCTTCCTCGCCGGGCTCGAAACCGAGCCGGCCTACGGTCGAGGCGAGCACCGCGCCGGCTATCATGACGCCACCGACCACGGAGCCCCCTGATGATGCACCGCCCGCGCTCGACACGTCGCGCCCCCTCGCCTCGTCACGCCGTCTCGCCGGTGACACTCTTCCACGACGGCCACTGCCCCTTCTGCCAGCGTGAAGTCGCCTGGCTGGCGCGCCACCCGCGCCGCGAGCGGGTCAGGTTGGTCGACATCCAGACGACCGACGTCGCCGCCGAATGGGGGCGTTCGTTCGAGGTCATGATGGGCCGCCTTCACCTGCGCGACGCCGACGGCACCTGGTTCGTCGGCATGGACGCCAGCCGGGCGCTCTACGCGGTGCTGGGCTATCGTCGCCTGGTGGCGCTGTCGATGCTGCCGGGCCTGGCGTGGGGCGTCGATCGCGGCTATGCCGTCTTCGCTCGCTACCGGATCGGGCTGGGGCAGCGCTGGCAGGCCTGGACGAGGCGCTCGGATCGCTGAGCGATGGGGGCGACGCCATCGGGCACGGCGAGAACGCGACGGAAACCGGGCTGGCCGGAAAGGCCGGAAGACGCGGGGGAAAACATGCCACCAGTCGGGTCGGGGAGCGCGCTGAGGCGTACGGTGGCAGGTCGGTGGGCCGGCGCGATGCCGGAGGTCGGTGAATGGTGATCGAGGAAAGGCGCGGCTCGCAGGCTAGAACACCAGCGGCATGCGAGAGCTGAGCGCGTCGTGGTAGTTAGCGTCGCGACCGATCATCTCGTCGTGCGCCACGTACTGCACCAGATAGGCACGGTGGATGCCGGCGCGCTTGAGCTCGAGGTAGACGTCGTCGAGGGCGCGGAACAACATCGGCTTGCCGCGCTGGGTCAGCAGGTGGCGCTGGCCCTCGATGTCTTCCAGTTCGACCTGGTAGACGCGGCTGCCGGCATGGCTGATCACGCGGATCTCGAAGTTGTCGTGCTGGGCCACGAAGGCCTTGAGGTCATTGAAGTCCATGATCCCTCCATCGGGATATCTCAGGATGAATGCTGATACAGTCTCGTCCTGTCGGATGACACGACGATGACGGCACCGTATCGCCCTGAGACCGATGGAGGGCACCGGGGTTCCCGGCGGGAAGCCGCCGAAGGCGGTTACTGGTAGTCGGCGGGATCGATCGCCTTGCCCAGGGAGTTGCGGTCGACCCACTTGCCGGCCTTGGTCTCCTTGTAGCGGAACACCACGCGATCGCCGACCGCGACCGGCAGCTCCGAGTCCTCGGTCTGGTAGCTGTAGTCCTCGCCGTCCACCACCAGCTGGTAGCGATAGAGATCCGGCATGCCCAGCCACTCCTTGAACGGCCCTTCGCGTTCCACGGACTGCAATTCGCCGCGCGCCTCGAGCTTCGGGGTGCGCCGCCGATTACCGCGCTGAAATCCGCCTGCCATGGTGCTTCTCCAGTGTGCTGTTCGAGGGGTGGGGATTATACGGCGCCGGCTGCCCCGCTCAAGGGGGTCACTCGCCGAAGGTGTCGCCATAGCTGTCCGGCGCCAGATCCTCGAAGCGGGTGTACTTGCCGATGAACGCCATGTGCACCGTGCCGATCGGCCCGTTACGCTGCTTGCCGATGATGAATTCGGCCAGTCCCTGGTTGTCGGGGTTATCCGGATTGTAGACCTCATCGCGATAGACGAAGCCGATCAGGTCGGCGTCCTGCTCGATGGCGCCGGACTCGCGCAGGTCCGACATCACCGGGCGCTTGTTGGGACGCTGCTCCAGCGAGCGGTTGAGCTGCGACAGCGCCACCACCGGGCAGCCGAATTCCTTCGCCAGACCCTTGAGCGAGCGCGAGATCTCCGAGATCTCGCCGGTGCGGTTCTCGGAGAAACCCGGTACCTGCATCAGCTGCAGGTAATCGATCATGATCATCGCCAGGTTGCCGTGCTCACGCACGATCCGGCGCACCCGCGAGCGCATCTCGTTGGGCGACAGCGCCGCGGTGTCGTCGATGAACAGCTGCTTGTCCTTGAGCAGGTTCACCGCCGAGGTCAGGCGCGGCCAGTCCTCGTCCTCGAGCTGACCCGTCCGCACCCGGGTCTGGTCGATGCGCCCCAGCGACGAGAGCATCCGCAGCATGATCGCTTCGCCCGGCATCTCCATCGAGAACACCACCACCGGCTTGTCGCTGGAGATCACCGCATGCTCGACCAGGTTCATGGCGAAGGTGGTCTTGCCCATGGACGGGCGCCCGGCCACGATCACCAGGTCCGAAGGCTGCAGTCCGGAGGTCATGTCGTCCAGGTCGCGGAAGCCGGTCGACAGGCCGGTCATCTCGCCCTGCATGTTGAACATCTCGTCGATGCGATCCACCGCCTTGGCCAGCAGGTCGCTCATGCCGACCGGGCCACCCTCCTTGGGCCGCTCCTCGCTGATCTGGAAGACCAGGCGCTCGGCCTCGTTGACGAGCTCGTCGGCGGGCCGCCCCTGGGGCGCGAAGGCGCTCTCGGCGACCTGGTTGGCGGCATGGATCAGCTTGCGCAGGGTGGCCCGCTCGCGAACAATGTCGGCATAGGCGCGGATGTTGCTGGCCGACGGCGTGTTGCGTGCCAGCTCCGCCAGGGTGGCCAGGCCGCCCACGGTCTCGAGCTGATCACGCCCCTCCAACGCCTCGGACAGGGTCACCACGTCCAGCGGCCGCGCCTCCTCGGCCAGCGTCGCCATGACGTTGAAGATCAGGCGATGCTCGTAGCGATAGAAGTCGTTGGCCACCAGCCGGTCGGCCACGCTGTCCCAGGCCTGGTTGTCGAGCATCAGTCCGCCGAGCACCGACTGCTCGGCCTCCAGCGAGTGAGGCGGCACCTTCAGCGCCGCGGTTTCCTGATCGAGCTCGAGGGATTCGTTCATTGGGGCGGGCACCTCCGCAACATGGGCCGGCACATTCTACCTCGAAGGACGCCTGACGCCCCAGCCGGGATAACGTGGCACGGGCAAGCAAAAAAGGGCGCGAGGATTTCTCCTCGCGCCCCTGGCGTCCGCGGGGGAGTCGGGCTTATTCGGCCACGACCACCACGCGCACGGTGGCGTCGACTTCGGCGTGCAGGTGCAGCGCGATGTCGTATTCGCCGGTCTGACGGATCGGACCTTCCGGCATGCGGACTTCGCTCTTCTCTACCTCGATGCCGGCAGAGGAGATGGCGTCGGCCAGGTCGCGCGGACCGATGGAACCGAACAGCTTGCCTTCATCGCCGGCCTTGGCGACCAGGGACAGCTCGATGTCGTTGAGCTGTTCGGCGCGGGCTTCGGCTTCGGCCTTGCGCTCGGCGGCCTGAGCTTCGAGCTCGGCACGCTGGGCCTCGAAGGCTTCGATGTTGTCCTTGGTGGCCGGCACGGCGAGGCCGTAGGGCACCAGGTAGTTGCGGCCATAACCGGGCTTGACGGTGACCTGGTCACCCAGACCGCCCAGCTTGCCAATCTTGTCGAGCAGAATGACTTCCATCTCGTAAACCTCTTGTCAGTCGCTGCGGCCGAGTCGTCCGCGAATATCCGCGAACGCGTCGATCAGGGCCGCAAGCAGCACGATGAGAATCATGGGCCAGGTGGTGATCAGCAGCACATAGAAGGCGACCAGCCACAGCCCGTTCATTCCCTTCAATCCGATAACACCGTGCACCAGCGCGATGCCGGCCACCAGCAACGGCACCCAGAGCATCAGGCCGAGGCCGGGCAGCACCAGCACCGTGCCGATGACGAGAAACGCCATCAGCACCAGCAGCTCGCGGGGCACCAGGCGCAGGGCCTGGAACTCCTCGCGAAAGCCGCCGGGGTTGTAGAGCCCCGCCTGCCAGCTCCTGGCCAGGGCCAGGCAGGCCACCGAGGCCAGCAGCACGATCAGCCCGGTGACGCCGCCGATCAGCATCTCGGCCAGCCGTTCGGTCTCGAGCCCCTGGCGCGAGAGCTCGTCGAGCATCGAGGCGAACTCCGGCGAGCCCTGGCGCAGCTGCTCCAGCAGGGGCCCGGTGCCGCCCGGCGGCACGAAGATGCCCAGCTGGATCATCGCCGCCCCGGCGAGGGCGCCGACGATCAGCGTCTCGCTCCAGCGCAGGCGCGAGCGCAGCACCACCGCCATCAGCGTGACCAGCAGGATGCAGGCCAGCGGGATGACGTCACCCCGGGTCCACCACCAGCCCGCCGGCACGGCGGCGGCGACGATCACCGGGAGCGCCGGTGCCAGGCCGCGGCGCAGCGTGACCAGGCCGGCGATCGCCGCGCCCAGCCAGAACAGCCAGGGGACCAGTGTGGCCGCGGCCGCCCCGGCGACTGCCTGGGGCGTACCGCGCATCATCCAGCGGGCGACGGGCAGCATCACGCTAGTGTCTTACTGGTGGCTATCGGTGTAGGGCAGCAGCGCCAGGTAGCGAGCCCGCTTGATGGCGGTGGACAGCTGACGCTGGTAACGGGCCTTGGTCCCGGTGATGCGGCTGGGAACGATCTTGCCGGTCTCGGTGATGTAGGCCTTGAGGGTGTCCAGATCCTTGTAATCGATCTGCTTCACGCCTTCAGCGGTGAAACGGCAGAACTTGCGGCGACGGAAAAAGCGTGCCATGGGAAAGACTCCTTAGCGTGCGATGTGTGGCTTAGGCGGACTGGGCGGGACGCGACGGCTTCTCGTCACGACGGGCGCGCTTCTCTTCCGCCGGCTTCATCATCGGGGAAGCCTCAGTGACGGCTTCCTTGCAGCGCACGACCAGGCTGCGGATGATGGCGTCGTTGAAGCGGAAGATGTTCTCGATTTCCTCGAGAGTCTCGCCGCGGCACTCGACGTTCATCAGCACGTAGTGAGCCTTGTGGATCTTGTTGATCGGGTAGGCCAGGTGACGGCGACCCCAATCTTCGAGGCGATGCACGGTACCGCCGTTCTCGGTGACGATGCTGGTGTAGCGCTCGACCATCGCCGGAACCTGCTCGCTCTGGTCCGGGTGGACCATGAACACGACTTCGTAATGACGCATGGGTTCTCCTTGCGGTTTGGCAGCTTCCAGAGAGGCGTGAGGCCCCAGGGGAAGCAAGGAGGTGATTATCGAAATACACGATGTCCGTTCGTCGGACGAACGGGCGCCAGTATTCTAAAGAGCGCGCGCCAGATGCGCAAGCTGGAAGACAGCATGAACTCCGCCATCATGGGGTCAAGGATTGTCTTCAAGCTTCCGGCTCAAGCCCGCGAAGCGGGCGTTCTTCCAGGTGCGAAGCACCGCTCTTTAAGCTTATGGCTTCAAGCTTCTTTGCCGGACCGCCTCGAACAGGCCGATGCCGGTGGCCACCGAAACGTTGAGGCTCGAGACGCTGCCGGCCATGGGCAGCTTGACCAGCTGGTCGCAGGCCTCGCGGGTCAGCCGGCGCATGCCCTTGCCCTCGGCGCCCATCACCAGCGCCGTGGGCCCGGCCAGATCGGCCTCGAACAGGCTCGCCTCGGCCTCGCCGGCGGTGCCGGTGATCCACACGCCGAGCGCCTTGAGCTTGCCCAGCGCACGAGCCAGGTTAGTGACCTGATAGACCGGCACGCTCTCGGCGGCGCCACAGGCCACCTTGCGCACCGTGGCGTTGAGCGGCGCCGACTTGTCCTTGGGCACCACCACGCCGTGGGCACCGGCGGCGTCGGCGCTGCGCAGGCAGGCGCCGAAGTTGTGCACGTCGGTCACCCCGTCGAGCACCAGCAGCAGCGGCGCCTCGGCGTTCGACCAGCCCTGGAGGCGATGCCACAGCGCGGCTTCGGCCTCGAAGGCCAGCGGCGGGCAGAAGGCCACGATGCCTTGATGGGCGGCCCCCTGGGCGAGGCGATCCAGGTCGTCGCGGGGATGGGCACTGACCCGGGCGCCGCGTGCCCGAGCCTGATCGACCAGCTCGACGAGACGGCCACCGGCCTCCCCTTCCTGCAGCCAAAGCTCGCGCGGGGCTTCTCCCCGATCGAGCAGCGCCCGCACCGCGTGCACGCCGTAGACGGCATCCAGGCCGTTCGGCATCTTGGGCCCGCGGCGCGGCGCGGGCTTGTTCTTCGCTTTCATCGACATCTCGGTTCTTCTCGACATCCCGGCATCGGCCTCAGCGACGACGCGGGCCGCGGCGGCGACGCTTGTTGCCGCCGCTCTTCTCGCCGTCGCCCGAGGACTGGCCCTGGGCGCCGCCCTGACCACTACCCTTGCCCTGCGAGCCTCCGCGCTTGCGCGACTTGCGCTGCGGCCTGGGCTGGTCGTCGGCCAGCTCGAAGTCGATCTTGCGATCGTCCAGGTCGACCCGCGCCACCTGCACCGAAACGCCGTCGCCGAGGCGATAGCTCATGCCGCTGCGCTCGCCCTTGAGGCGATGCTTCTCGGCCTCGTAGTGGTAGTAGTCGGAGGGCAGCGAGGTGACGTGCACCAGGCCCTCGACGAAGAACTCGTCGAGGCGCACGAAGATGCCGAACTGGGTCACCGAGGCGATGGTGCCGCTGTAGACCTCGCCGAGCTTGTCGGACATGAACTCGCACTTCAGCCAGCTCTCGACGTCGCGGGTGGCGTCATCGGCGCGCCGCTCGGTCATCGAGCAGTGCTCGCCCAGTTCGAGCATCTGCTCGAAGGTATAGGGGCACCACTTGCTCGGCGGCTCCACCGGTGCGCCCTCCTCGCGCAGCACGGTCGCGGTCTGGCGCGGCCCGCGGATCACCGAGCGGATCGCCCGGTGCACGAGCAGGTCGGGGTAGCGACGGATCGGCGAGGTGAAGTGGGCATAGGCCGGATAGGCCAGGCCAAAGTGCCCCTCGTTCTGGGGCGAGTAGACCGCCTGGCTCATGGAGCGCAGCATCACCGTCTGGATGATGTCGGCGTCCTCGCGGCCGCGGATGGTCTCGGCCAGGGTCTGGTAGTCCTGGGGCGTGGGCTCGTCGCCACCGGGCAGCGACAGGCCCAGCTCGTTGAGGAACAGCCGCAGCTTGTCGAGGCGCTCCGGCGAGGGCCGCTCGTGGATGCGATACAGCGCCGGCAGGTCGTGCTTGTCGAGGAAGCGCGCGGTGGCGACGTTGGCCGCCAGCATGCACTCCTCGATGATCTTGTGGGCGTCGTTGCGCGAACGCGGCACGATCTTCTCGATCTTGCGCTCGTCGTTGAAGACGATCGCCGTCTCGGTGGTCTCGAAGTCGATGGCGCCGCGCTCGTCGCGGGCACCGCGCAGCACCTTGTAGAGGGAGTGCAGGTCGTTCAGCGGCTTGACCAGCTCGCTGTACTGCTCACGCAGCGCGTCGCCCTGCTCGTCCTCGTCGTCGAGGATCGAGGCGACCTTGTTGTAGGTCAGGCGTGCGTGGGAACGGAACACCGCCTCGTAGAAACGATAGCGGCTGATGGCGCCCTTCTGGGAGATGTTCATCTCGCAGACCATCGCCAGGCGGTCGACGTCCGGGTTCAGCGAGCACAGGCCGTTGGACAGCAGCTCCGGCAGCATCGGCACGACCTGACCCGGGAAATACACCGAGTTGCCGCGGCTGATCGCCTCCTGATCCAGGGGGCTGCCAGGACGCACGTAGTGGGAGACGTCGGCGATGGCCACCAGCAGCTTCCAGCTGCCGGACTTGGTCTGCCAGGCGCAGACGGCGTCGTCGAAGTCGCGGGCGGACTCGTCGTCGATGGTCACCAGCGGCAGGTGGCGCAGGTCGACGCGGTGCGCCTTGTCGTCCTCGGCCACCTCGGCGGACATGCCGGCGATCTGGTCCTGCACCTCCGGCGGAAACTCGGACGGGATCTCGTAGCTGCGGATGGCGATGTCGATCTCCATCCCCGGATCCATCCGCTCGCCCATCACCTCGGTGACATGACCCACCGGCTGCACGCGGGTGGCCGGCTGCTTGACGATGTCGGCCGAGATCACCTGGCCGTCGCGGGCACCGCCGTTGGCGTTATGCGGAATGATGATTTCCTGGGCGATGCGCGGATTCTCGGGAATCAGCACGCCGAACTCGGGGGTGTTCTCGCGATAGACGCCGACGATGTTCTGGGTATTGCGCGCCAGCACCTCGACGATGGTGGCCTCGTCGCGGCCGCGGCGGTCGCGGCCGCTGATGCGCACCAGCACGTGGTCGTTATGGAACACGCGGCGCATCTGGCGCGGCGGCAGCACCAGGTCGGGCTTCTTGCCGTCATCGCGCAGCAGGAAGCCGATGCCGTCGCGGTGGCCGAGTACCCGGCCCTTGATCAGGTCGAGCTTGTCGATCAGCGCATAGGCGCCGCGGCGATTGCGCAGCACCTGGCCGTCGCGCTCCATGGCCGACAGCCGGCGGCGCACGGCCTCCTGCAGATCCTCGTCCTCGAGGCCCAGCATCTCGCTCATGGCCTCGTGGGTGATCGGCTTGCCGTATTCCTCGAGCCGCGCCAGCAGGTATTCGCGGCTGGGCGCCGGCTTGTCGTACTTGTGGGCCTCGCGGCTGGCGTGCAGATCGTCGCTGAGCGTCCAGTGATTCATGCGGAGAGCATCCTTGGCAGGGTCGGGGACGACGTAAGGAGGGTGGCGCTCACGCGCCGCGGGCATGCAGTGATGCAATAGGGGTCTCTTGTCATGGCGGCAGTATAGCGTTGCGCAAGGGCGCACCCAACCATGTGCCGGCCGATAAAGGGACCGGAGACGCAAAAAAAGCCACCTGCCGACACACGAGGGGTTGCATCACCGAAAATTTACGGTAATATACGCGCCACTTGCCCAGATGGCGGAATTGGTAGACGCGCTAGCTTCAGGTGCTAGTGTCCTTACGGACGTGGAGGTTCAAGTCCTCTTCTGGGCACCAATTCGATACACTGTCAGCAGCATCGTCAGGTATCACGCTCTTTAAAAGCTCGATTCGCTCGTGTTTCGCCCAGGTGGCGGAATTGGTAGACGCGCTAGCTTCAGGTGCTAGTGTCCTTACGGACGTGGAGGTTCAAGTCCTCTCCTGGGCACCATTCATCGCTCAAGCGATGGCTCGGAACACGACGAATATGCATGACGCGCCCAGGTGGCGGAATTGGTAGACGCGCTAGCTTCAGGTGCTAGTGTCCTTACGGACGTGGAGGTTCAAGTCCTCTCCTGGGCACCATTTCGCGTTATGCAGACAAGAGCCGTACTTCGAGGCCATATCCTCGAACCACCACATCGCTATATCGTCTTATTATCTCCGGCCGCACACGTTGCGGTTTTTTGCGTTTCTGGCCGCCGGAAACCGACGATGCACTCATCCTCCCTGCCCGCTCCCCTGCTGCGCCATCGATGACGGCTCGCCTCGCTCAGTCGAAGCATCCCGGCAGATCGGCGACCGCCTCGAGTCCCCAGCCTCGGGTATCCACCCGCCCTTCCAGCTCGCGCTCGACGGCTTCGGGGAGATCCGGGAAGAAATCCAGCCCGGTCAGCGTCTCGATGCGATCGATGCTGACCACGAAGCGATCCAGCGGCTCGTCGCCACGCACGCTCTGCGGCATCACGAAGGCCAGCGCACGAGGATGCTCCCCCGGCACCACCAGGATCTTGTAGAAGGCCACGGGCACCTCCACCAGGCCAACCCGATTCAACATGCCCTGAGTGAACTCCGATGCGAAGATCGGCCCGGTAATGACCTGCAGGGTGCCATACTGCGGCACGAAGCGGTCGATCACGACTTCTTCCAGGCGCTGCCAGAGCCGGCGGTTCAGATCCGGTCGCTGAGGCGCCATGTTGCTCATCAGGAAGGTATCATGCTGGGCGGACGGACCATGCACCCGGGCGATGGCATAGTTGGGCGCCAGATGGCCGCGGTCATAGCCGCTACGCAGATAGCTGTCCGGGGTGACGGGCCAGAGTGTTCGCCAGTCGCGACGGAATCCCGGGCGATCGCCGACCTCCGCCACGCGATCGGCGTACAGCACGTAGCTGGCCCACAGCGGGCTGACCCGCACGTCCGACCAGCCCACCAGGAAGCCGTCGTTGCGCAGCACGCGATGAACGCTCAGCGGCGTCAGCCGCTCCCAGGTCGGCACGCCCATCCAGCTGAGGCGCTCGCGCACCTCGCGCTCTTCCATGTACCACAGCCCACTGCCCACCGCCGCGAACAGCGCGGCGATGCCCAGGCGGCGCAGCGAGCCGCGCCATGAAGGCAGGCGAAGGAGGCGTTGCAGCACCGGCGGGCCTTACCAGCCCAGCGCGAACATGGTCTCGAGATCGTGGCGCGAGTGCACCTGCAGGGCATTGAGGGTCTCGGTCTCGCGGATGCCCTCAACGTCGTTGAGACGCCCGGTCACCAGCTCCGCCAGCCCCTCGAAGTCGCGGGTCCGGGCGATGGCGACCAGGTCGTAGCGCCCGCAGGTGGAGAAGACCTCGCTGATGCCTTCCACCTCGGCCAGACGCTCGGCCACGGACTTGACCTGCCCCTTCTCGGTGTTGATCAGGATGACGGCATTCTGCATGGGGCAATCTCCCTCGAATAGCGGTTCACGGCGGCGAGTATAACAGCGTCCTCGCCCGACGGGGGCCCCGGCACTTCCCGAGCGCTCGTCGCCCTTCCCGGGCTCGGCTACGCTGAATGAGCCGATCCCGCCTGCCGCACGCGCGCCACACGGCGGGAACGAGACGCCAAGAGCCGGCTCACCGGCCGCCGAGCGTGACATCAACCGTGACCCTCAGGAGGAACCCTCATGGCCAACCCCAGCCGTCGCGACTTCATGCGCCACAGTCTGCTGGGCCTCGCCGCCCTGCCACTGGGTATCGGCGTGCTGTCGACGCGCAGCTTCGCCCAGGATCTGCCACCGCTGGACCCCGAGAGCGACCAGGCCAAGGCCCTGAACTACGTCGAGATCGCCGCCGACGCCAGCGATCATCCGGCCTACGCCGAAGGCGAGACCTGCGCCAACTGCATGTTCTACCAGGCCGATACCCAGGGCTGCCAGCTGTTCCCGCAGAACAGCGTCGCCCCGGGCGGCTGGTGCCAGTCCTGGACCGCCCAGGCCTGACCACCGCCCATCTCGCCTCCAACCGGCCCATCCCAAGCACCAGCGGCCCGCCCCGAGGGGCGGGCCGGATCACGCCTGAGCCGGGTTCGGGCCTGCCTCAGGCATCATTCTGCTCGTCCTCCGGCAGCGGCCAGTGATAGCGACGCACCACCTCGTCGTCCTCCAGAGACTCGAGCTTCACCGGGAAACCCCACAGCTGGTGCAGGTGGCGCATCACCGGATAGACGCTGCGCGCCAGCGGGCGACGGTTGTCCTGCACGTGGCGCAGCGTCAACGAGCGGTCGCCGCGGATGTCCGCCGACCAGACCTGGATGTTGGGCTCGCGCACCGAGAGCGCATACTGCACGGCCAGGCCATCACGGATGCGCTGATAGCCACGGTCGTCATGGATGGCAGTGACCTCGAGCATCTCGTCACGGTCGTCGTCGAGCACCATGAACAGCTTGAGGTCGCGAATCACCTTGGGCGACAGGTACTGCTGGATGAAGGACTCGTCCTTGAAGTTGCGCATGGCGAAGTGCAGCGTCTCGAGCCAGTCGCTGCCGGCGATCTCGGGGAACCAGCGCCGATCCTCGTCGGTGGGATGCTCACAGATCCGCCGCAGGTCGGTGAACATGGCGAAGCCCAGGGCGTAGGGATTGATGCCGCTGTAGTGGGGGCTGTCGAAGGCCGGCTGATGGACCACCGAGGTATGGGACTGCAGGAACTCCAGGATCAGACCCTCGTCCACCAGGCCGTCGTCGTAGAGGCGATTCATCAGGGTGTAGTGCCAGAAGGTCGCCCAGCCCTCGTTCATCACCTGGGTCTGGCGCTGGGGATAGAAGTACTGGGCGAGCTTGCGCACGATGCGCACCACCTCCCGCTGCCAGGGCGCCAGCAGCGGCGCATTCTTCTCGATGAAGTAGAGCAGATTCTCCTGAGGCTCGGGAGGGTAGCGCCCGCCGGCGTGCAGGCCGAGCGGATCCTCCGCATCACCGTCCTCCTGATGCCCCTCCTCGCTCGGCCGCCCGGGAATGGTGCTCCACAGGGTGTTGACCTGGGCCTGCAGGTAGTCGGAGCGCTCCTGCTGGCGACGCGCCTCCTCCTCGGCGGAGATAGGCGAGGGCCGCTTGTAGCGGTCGACGCCGTAGTTCTGCAGGGCATGGCAGGCGTCGAGCAGCTGCTCGACCGCGGTCACGCCGTGACGCTCCTCGCACTCGGCGAGGTAGCGCCGGGCGAACAGCAGGTAATCGACGATGGAACCGGCGTCGGTCCAGGTGCGGAACAGGTAGTTGCCCTTGAAGAAGGAGTTGTGGCCGTAGCAGGCGTGGGCCATCACCAGCACCTGCATCATCAGGGTGTTCTCCTCCATCAGGTAGGCGATGCAGGGATCGGAGTTGATGACCAGCTCGTAGGCCAGCCCCATCTGGCCACGCCGGTAGGCCTGCTCCACGGCCAGGAACTGCTTGCCGAAGGACCAGTGATGATAGCCCACCGGCATGCCCACGCTGGCGTAGGCATCCATCATCTGCTCGGTGGTGATGATCTCGATCTGATTGGGGTAGGTGTCCAGCCGATACTCGTCGGCCAGCCGGCCGATCTCCGTCTCGAACCGCTCCAGGACCTCGAAGTTCCAGTCGGAGCCGCTGGCGATGGGCTTGCGTTCGGTCATGCTGCCTCCTTGGCCTCGCCTCAGGACTGGACCGTGCGGCGCCGGAACAGCTCGCGGAACACCGGATAGATGTCGCCGGCCTCGACGATCTGCCGCATGGCGAAGCGCTCGGGATACTCGGCCTCGACCTTCTCGTACTCTTCCCACAGGGCCTGATGCGCGTGCGGCGTGATCTCCACGTAGGTGAAGTACTGCAGCCGCGGCATCAGGGTATTGGCCAGCTGATCGCGACAGGTCAGGGAGTCGTCGTCCCAGTTGTCGCCGTCGGAGGCCTGGGCCACGTAGAGGTTCCACTGGGTCGGCGGGTAGCGGTCGGTGATGATCTCGTCGACCAGGGTCAGGGCGCTGGAGACGATGGTGCCGCCGGTCTCCCGGGAATAGAAGAACTCCTCCTCGTCGACCTCCTTGGCGGCGGTGTGGTGGCGCACGAAGACCAGCTCGACCTTCTCGTAGTTGCGTTCCAGGAACAGGTAGAGCAGCAGGAAGAAGCGCTTGGCGATGTCCTTGTGGGCCTGGGTCATGGAGCCCGAGACGTCCATCACGCAGAACATCACCGCCTTGCTCGACGGCTGGGGCTGGTTGACCAGATTGTTGTAGCGCAGGTCATAGGTATCGATGAACGGCACCGCCTCGAGACGCTTCTCGAGCCGCTCGACCTCGGCCTTGAGCTCGGCGATGCGCGCCGGATTGCGCAGCACCGGATCCTTGCGTTCCTCGGCCTCCAGCGCCTCCTGGGCCTCGCGCAGGGCCCGGCGAATCGGCCCGCGCATGGCGATGCGCCGGGCATGAGCCTCGCGCATCGAGCGCACGATGTTGATACGGGCCGGCACCCCGTCACGGGTGAAGCCGGCCCGCACCGGGCGCACCTCGTCGAGGTCGACCAGGTTCTTGCGCTCCAGATGCGGCAGCTCCAGGCCGTCGAACACGAAGTCCAGGAACTCCTCGCGGGACAGGGTGAAGGCGAACTCGTCCATGCCCTCGCCCTGGTTGGAGGCGCTGCCCTCGCCGGATCCGCCGCCGCCTCCCCCGCCGGGGCGACGCAGACGATCGCCCTCGACGAACTCCTTGTTGCCGGGGGCGATGATCGAGCGCTTGCCGCCGGACCCGTGCTGGAACACCGGCTCGGAGATGTCCCGGGCGGGAATCGACACCTTCTCCCCGCGCTCCATGTCGGTGATGGAGCGGCGATTGACCGCCTCCTCGACGGACCGCTTGATATGGGTGCGATAGCGATCGAGGAAGCGCTGACGATTGACCGCACTCTTGTGCCTGGCATTGGCACGGCGGTCGATGAAGTAGGTCATGCGGACCTCCTGGGCTGCCCTGCGTCCTCACGGAGCGCCATGCCTCGGCGCCCCGTGCGGCCCTCGACGGCTACTGCGACTTGCGTACCCGCAGATACCACTCGGAGAGCAGGCGCACCTGCTTCTCGGTGTAGCCGCGGTCGACCATGCGGGCCACGAAATCCTCGTGCTTCTTCTGGTCCGCGGTGGAGGCCTTGGCGTTGAAGGAGATGACCGGCAGCAGCTCCTCGGTGTTGGCGAACATCTTGTGCTCGATCACCCCGCGCAGCTTCTCGTAGGACTGCCAGCTCGGGTTCATGCCGTTGTTCTGGGCCCGGGCCCGCAGCACGAAGTTGACCACCTCGTGGCGGAAGTCCTTGGGATTGGAGATGCCCGCCGGCTTCTCGATCTTCTCCAGCTCCTCGTTGAGCGACTGGCGGTCGAACAGCTCGCCGGTCTCCGGATCGCGGTACTCCTGATCCTGGATCCAGAAGTCGGCGTAGGTGACGTAGCGGTCGAAGATGTTCTGACCGTACTCGGAGTAGGACTCGAGATAGGCGGTCTGGATCTCCTTGCCGATGAAGTCCACGTAGCGCGGAGCCAGGAACTCCTTGATGAAGCGCAGATAGCGCTCGAAGGTTTCCTTGGGCAGCTGCTCCTGCTCGAGACGCTGCTCGAGCACGTAGAGCAGGTGCACCGGGTTGGCCGCCACCTCGTGGTTGTCGAAGTTGAACACCTTGGACAGGATCTTGAAGGCGAAGCGCGTGGACAGCCCGTCCATGCCCTCGTCGACGCCGGCGGCGTCGCGGTACTCCTGGATCGACTTGGCCTTGGGATCGGTGTCCTTGAGGTTCTCGCCGTCATAGACCCGCATCTTGGAATAGACGCTGGAGTTCTCCGGCTCCTTGAGCCGCGAGAGCACCGAGAACTGGGCCAGCATGCGCAGGGTGTCCGGCGCACAGGGCGCCTCGTTGAGCGAGGAGTGCTCGAGCAGCTTCTTGTAGATGTTGATCTCTTCGGTCACCCGCAGGCAGTAGGGCACCTTGACGATATAGACCCGGTCGAGGAAGGCCTCGTTGTTGCGGTTGTTGCGGAAGGCCTGCCACTCGCTCTCGTTGGAGTGCGCCAGCACGATGCCGTCGAACGGGATCGCGCCCATGCCCTCGGTGGGGTTGTAGTTGCCCTCTTGGGTGGCGGTCAGCAGCGGATGCAGCACCTTGATCGGCGCCTTGAACATCTCGACGAACTCCATCAGGCCCTGGTTGGCCCGGCACAGGCCGCCGGAGAAGCTGTAGGCATCCGGATCGTCCTGGGAGTAGAGCTCGAGCTGACGGATGTCCACCTTGCCGACCAGCGAGGAGATGTCCTGGTTGTTCTCGTCGCCGGGCTCGGTCTTGGCGATGGCGATCTGATTCAGCCGCGACGGATAGAGCCGCACCACCCGGAACTGGCTGATGTCGCCACCGGCCTCCTTGAGGCGCTTGGCGGCCCAGGGCGACATCACGCTCTTCAGGCAGCGCGGCGGGATGCCGTATTCCTTCTCGAGCAGCTCGCCGTCATGCTCCGGCGAGAACAGCGCCAGCGGCGACTCCTGCACCGGCGAGCCCTTGATGGCATAGAAAGGCACATGCTCCATCAGCAGCTTGAGCCGCTCGGCCAGCGATGACTTGCCGCCACCGACCGGGCCGAGCAGGTAGAGGATCTGCTTCTTCTCCTCGAGCCCCTGGGCGGCATGGCGGAAGTAGGCGACGATCTGCTCGATCGCCTCTTCCATGCCGTAGAACTCGGAAAAGGCCGGATAGCGACGGATGACCTTGTTGGAGAAGATACGCGACAGGCGAGGGTCCTTGGCCGTGTCGATCACCTCGGGCTCGCCGATGGCCTCCAGCATTCGTTCGGCCGCACTGGCATAGGCCGAGGGGTCCTCACGGCAGAGTTCCAGGTACTCCTGCAGGCTCATTTCCTCCTGCAGGGTGCGTTCGAAGCGGTTCTGCACATGATCGAAGATGCTCATCGATGCCTCCTTAAAGCCCGGGGCTCCGGCCTGGCAATCCTGGCCCTCTCGGCCGGGTCGGTAGCTTCAGCGTAGTCAGCGCGACCGGACGATGACGCCCGAAATCTTCAACGCAGGGCTACACTTCCTATGAGCCCGCGAAGCCGAAGCGGTTCATCCCGGGGCGTGCAGATTTTCAACGAACGCGGCTCATTCCCTCCTCTAGAGCGTGGCAGCCAGCCGCACGCCCTGGTCGATCGCGCGCTTGGCATCGAGCTCGGCGGCCCGGTCGGCGCCGCCGATGACGTGGACCGAAACGCCCGCCTCGCCCAGCGGCTCGAGCAGGTCGCGCACCGATTCCTGACCGGCGCAGATCACCACGCTGTCGACCTCGAGCAGGCGCGGCTCGCCCTCGACGCGGACATGCAAGCCGGTGTCGTCGATGCCGACGTACTCGCAGCCGGCCAGCATCTCCACGCCGCGATGGCGCAACGAGGCGCGATGCACCCAGCCGGTGGTGACGCCGAGCCCGGCACCGGGCTTCGACGTCTTGCGCTGCAGCAGGGTCACCGTCCGCGGCACCGGCGGCCGCTCGGCCGCGCGCAGTCCTCCCGGCGCGGTCACCGTCAGGTCCACCCCCCACTCGTCGCACCAGGCGTCGGCGTCCAGGGCGGGATGGCCGGCATGGGTCAGCAGCTCCGCCACGTCGAAGCCGATGCCGCCGGCACCGATGATCGCCACCCGTGCGCCCACCCGCTCGGGATGCTGGATGGCCAGCGGGTAGGACACCACCTTGGGATGATCGATGCCCGGCAGCTCGAGGGCCCGCGGCCGAACGCCGGTGGCCAGCACCACCTCGTCGAAGCCACGCAGCTCGTGGAGCCCGGGGTCGGTCGCGAGCCGCACGCTGACACCACGCTTCTCCAGCATGGTGCGGAAATAACGCAGCGTCTCGTCGAACTCCTCCTTGCCGGGAATCTGCCGGGCATGATTGAACTGGCCGCCCAGCTCGGCCTGACGCTCGAACAGCGTCACCGCATGACCGCGTTCGGCGGCGGTGACCGCCGCGGCAAGCCCGGCGGGACCGCCGCCCACCACCGCGACGCGCTTCATCGACGCCGCCGGCACGATGGCAAGCTCGGTCTCATGGCCGGCCCTCGGGTTGACCAGGCACGAGGTCGGCTTGCCCTGGAAGGTGTGATCGAGACAGGCCTGGTTGCAGGCGATGCAGGTATTGATCTCGTCGACCCGTCCCTCCCGGGCCTTGGTCACCCAGGCCGGATCGGCCAGGAAGGGACGCGCCATGGAGATCAGGTCGGCATGGCCCTCGGCCAGCAATCGCTCGGCGACCTCGGGCATGTTGATGCGGTTGGTGGCGATCAGCGGCACCGGCAGCGCGTCGCGCATGCGCCGCGACACCTCGGCGAACAGCGCCCGCGGCACGCTGGTGACGATGGTCGGCACCCGCGCCTCGTGCCAGCCGATGCCGCCGTCAATCGCATCGGCGCCGGCCTCGGCCACCGCGCGCCCCAGGGCGACCACCTCGTCATGGGTACTGCCCTCCTCCACCAGGTCGATCATCGACAGCCGGAACAGGATCAGGGCCTCGGCCCCCAGGGCCTCGCGGATGCGCCGCACTGCCTCCACCGGGAAGCGGATGCGGTTGACGAAGCGACCGCCCCACTCGTCCTCTCGATGATTGGTCCCCCGGCAGACGAACTGGTTAATCAGATAGCCCTCGGAGCCCATCACCTCCACGCCATCGTAGCCGGCCTCCCGGGCCAGGCGTGCGCAGCGCACGTAGTCGTCCAGGGTGCGCTCGATCTCCGCCGCGCTCAGGGCACGAGGCGGGCGAGGGTTGATCGGCGCGCGGATCGCCGAGGGCGCCACCGGCGCATCGGTGTAGGCGTAGCGGCCGGCGTGCAGGATCTGCAGGCAGATGCGACCGCCCTCGGCATGCACCGCCTCGACCAGGCGCCGGTGCTCGGCCACCTGCTCCGGGCGCTCCAGGGTGGCGCCGCCGTCGAACACGGCACCCTCCGCGTTGGGCGCGATGCCGCCGCCGACGATCAGCGATACGCCGGCCCGGGCACGCTCGGCATAGAAGGCGGCCAGGCGCGAGAAACCGCCGGGCATTTCCTCCAGGTTGGTATGCATCGAGCCCATCACCACCCGGTTGGGCAGGCGCAGCGGGCCCAGTTCGATGGGGCGAAACAGATGCGGAAAGTCAGCCACGTTCGAGCCACCTCGGAGCGTCGACAGAAAATTAAAACAACTGTATGACAGTCCCGCGGGCAGCGCAAAAGCCGCCTCGGCATTCGCCAGGAAAAGCCCGAGGCATTCGAACGAAAAAACCAGGTTCCAGACAACAGAAAAGCCCCGTGGCGTGAGCCACGGGGCTTTGGAATTCTGAGCAGATGGCGGACCGGACGGGACTCGAACCCGCGACCTCCGGCGTGACAGGCCGGCATTCTAACCAACTGAACTACCGGTCCGCGTGGTGGGCGATACTGGACTCGAACCAGTGACCCCCAGCATGTGAGGCTGGTGCTCTAACCAACTGAGCTAATCGCCCACGCGGTACTGCTTAGATTGTGCGTCATCGTGGCGGACCGGACGGGACTCGAACCCGCGACCTCCGGCGTGACAGGCCGGCATTCTAACCAACTGAACTACCGGTCCGCAAGTGATGATGCGGTACAGAAAACGCTGGCGGACCGGACGGGACTCGAACCCGCGACCTCCGGCGTGACAGGCCGGCATTCTAACCAACTGAACTACCGGTCCGCACTCGTTTCTGCGATGCAATCGGCCACTGTCTTTGACAGTGGTGGGTGGTACAGGGATCGAACCTGTGACCCCCAGCTTGTAAGGCTGGTGCTCTCCCAGCTGAGCTAACCACCCCCGGTCACATGGCGCTGCATTCTACGGAAACTGCGTTCATTGTCAACGCGTTTTTTCATCCCCGTGGCGAACGGGCGGCGCAGAACGGCAGGCCATTCATCCACTTGGCCGCTATCGGTCCCCGGACGCATCCCGCGCCATGGCCTCGGCGATGGCCGTCGCCCCCTCGGCGATCAGGGCGGCCTGATCGCGTCCCGAGGCTCGACGTGGCTTCCAGTCATGCTCGCCGTCCTCCAGCCAGTGCAGCTCGACGCCGGCGGGCAGCGCATATTGCGCCACCTCCTCGCGAGTGCCGAAGGGATCCCGCGTGCCCTGCACCACCAGCGTCGGGCAAGCCAGGCTCGGCCAGTGATCGAGACGCAGCGACTCGGGCTTGCGCGGCGGGTGGAAGGGATAGCCGCAGAGCGCCAGGCCATCGGCGCCGTCGCGGGCCGCCAGCAGGCTGGCCACCCGGCCGCCCATGGACTTGCCGCCCAGCCACAGCGGCCCAGAAGCAAGATGCCGTACGCCATCGCGCCAGGCGGCGTACTCGTCGACCAGCCGCTCGACCCGCGGCGGCGGCCGACGCCGTCCCTCTTCGCGCATGCGCTGCATATAGGCGAACTCGAAGGCCAGGGTCTGCACGCCCCGCTCGGCCAGCGCCGCTCTCAGGCGTTGCATGAACATCGCGTCCTGGCCGGCGCCGGCACCGTGCGCCAGCAGCAGCTGGCCATGGCGCGCCTCGCCGGTGACGTCCAGCGGCCCGAGGGCGTCGAGATGGAAACTTTTTCTGAACTCACTCATTGTATACACTTAATGAATACATTTAATCTGGCCGTATAACATACAAGAACGACGGTTCACGCCAGGCGGCAGCGCAAGATCGACACGCCGCCCGCTCCCGACTTGACCGTCATCATCATGTGGGCGAAAGCCTTGAGCTAGACTGCTGCCCAAGCGCGACTCCCTCCAACGCGTTCGATGGAACCCGACATGAGCACAGCACTGGAACACCCCACCTACAACTACAAGGTCGTGCGACAGTTCGCGATCATGACCGTTGTCTGGGGCATCGTGGGCATGGTCCTCGGTGTCACGATCGCCGCCCAGCTGGTCTGGCCGGAACTGAACCTGGGACTGCCCTGGACCAGCTTCGGCCGCCTTCGCCCGCTGCACACCAACGCCGTGATCTTCGCCTTCGGCGGCTCGGCGCTGTTCGCCACCTCCTACTACGTGGTGCAGCGAACCTGCCAGACGCGCCTGATATCGGACCGGCTGGCCGCCTTCACCTTCTGGGGCTGGCAGGCGGTGATCGTCTCGGCGGTGGTGACGCTGCCCATGGGCTACACCACCACCAAGGAATACGCCGAGCTGGAATGGCCGATCAGCCTTTTGATCGCGGTGGTCTGGATCGCCTACGCCATCGTCTTCCTCGGCACCATCAAGAAGCGCCGAACCTCGCACATCTATGTCGCCAACTGGTTCTACGCCGCCTTCATCCTCACCGTGGCGGTGCTGCACATCGTCAACAACGCGGCGCTGCCGGTCTCGGCCATGTACTCCATCTCGATCTACGCCGGCGCCGTGGATGCCATGACCCAATGGTGGTACGGACACAACGCGGTGGGCTTCTTCCTGACCGCCGGCTTCCTGGGCATGATGTACTACTTCGTGCCCAAGCAGGCCGAGCGTCCGGTGTACTCCTATCGGCTGTCGATCGTCCACTTCTGGGCCCTGATCATGATCTACATGTGGGCCGGCCCTCACCATCTGCACTACACCGCCCTGCCCAACTGGGCACAGTCGCTGGGCATGGTGATGTCGATCATCCTGCTGGCGCCCTCCTGGGGCGGCATGATCAACGGCATGATGACCCTTTCCGGCGCCTGGCATAAGCTGCGCACCGATCCCACCCTGCGTTTCCTGGTGGTGGCACTGTCGTTCTACGGCATGTCGACCTTCGAGGGGCCGATGATGGCGGTGAAGACCGTGAACGCCCTCTCCCACTACACCGACTGGACCATCGGTCACGTCCATGCCGGCGCCCTGGGCTGGGTCGCGATGATCACCATCGGCTCCATGTACCACCTGATCCCGCGGCTCTACGGCCGCACCGAGATGTACTCGGTGTCGCTGATCGCCGTGCACTTCTGGCTGGCCACCGTCGGCACCGTGCTCTACATCGCCGCCATGTGGGTCAACGGCATCCTGCAGGGCCTGATGTGGCGCGCGGTGAATCCCGACGGCACCCTGATGTACACCTTCATCGAGTCCGTCGAGGCCAGCGGCGCGGGCTATGTCGTGCGCACCGTCGGCGGGCTGTGCTGGGTCGTCGGCATGCTGATCATGGCCTTCAACGTCTTCATGACCGTGCGCCGCCAGCAGAGCCTCCAGCAGCCGCAGCCCCAGGCCGCCGCCTGAGACAACAGGGAACGAGAAGACTGCCATGAGACACGAGATCGTCGAAAAGAACGTGGGCCTGCTCGCCGTGCTGGTGCTGGTGGTGATCAGCTTCGGCGGCCTGGCCGAGGTCGTGCCGCTGTTCTTCCAGAAGCAGACCACCGAGCCGGTGGAAGGGCTCGAGCCGCTGGAACCGCTCGAGCTCGCCGGCCGCGACATCTACCGCCGCGAGGGCTGCGTGGGCTGCCACTCGCAGATGATCCGCCCCTTCCGCGCCGAGACCGAGCGCTACGGCCACTACAGCGTGGCCGGCGAGTCGGTCTACGAGCACAATTTCCTGTGGGGCTCCAAGCGCACCGGCCCGGATCTGGCCCGGGTCGGCGGCCGCTACAGCGACGACTGGCATCGCGCGCACCTCTACAACCCCCGCGACGTGGTGCCGGAATCGATCATGCCGGCCTACCCCTGGCTGTTCGAGAACGTTCTCGACGGCGAATCCATCGCCGACAAGATGCGCGCCATGCGCACCCTGGGCGTGCCCTACAGCGACGAGCAGATCGCCGGCGCCCGTGACGCGGTACGCGGCGAGCGCGAGATCACCGCCCTGGTGGCCTACCTGCAACAGCTCGGCACCGTGCTCAAGGACACCCGCTGACATGGATATGGGAACGCTACGCGGCATCATCACCGGCCTGCTGCTGATCGGCTTCATCGGCCTGGTCTGCTGGGCTTATTCCAAGCGGCGCAAGCCGGACTTCGACGAAGCGGCCAACCTGCCCTTCGCCGACGACGACGAGCCCTCGGCCCGCGACACCGGCGCCCACCGGGACGACGCCCGGCGGGATCAGGCTCGTCAAGAACAGGGAGACCGTGACTCATGAGCTCATTATGGAATGACGTCCTGCCCGGCTTCTGGAGCGTCTGGATCATCGTCATCACGCTGGGCACCATCGTCATCAGCGCCTGGCTGCTGTTCGCCAATCGCAAGACCGACAAGGTCGCCGACGCCGAGGGCAACGTCGAGACCACCGGCCACGCGGCCGACGAGATCGAGGAATACGACAACCCGCTGCCGCGCTGGTGGTTCCAGCTCTACGTCGGCACGGTGATCTTCGCGCTCGGCTATCTGCTGCTCTACCCCGGCCTCGGCAACTTCGCCGGCCTGCTGGGCTGGACCCAGGAAGGCCAGTGGGAAGCCGAGGTGGCCCGGGCGGAGGAGCGCTACGCGCCGATCTTCGAGCAGTACCAGCAGGTCCCGATCCCGGCGCTGGCCCAGGACGCCGAGGCCATGCAGGTTGCCGAACGCCTGTTCCTCAACAACTGCGCCATCTGTCACGGCGCCAATGCCCAGGGCGGCTACGGCTTTCCCGACCTGACCGACGACGCCTGGCTCTACGGCGGCACGCCCGAGGCCATCGTGACCAGCCTCACCAACGGGCGCAACGGTCTGATGCCCGCCTGGCAGCAGCTCGGCGAGGACAACATCGGACGCCTCACCCAGTACGTGCTGTCGCTGTCCGGCCAGGCCGAGGACCCGCAGCGCGCCGAACAGGGCGAGGCGCTGTTCGCCTCGGTGTGCGCGGCCTGCCACGCCCCCGACGGCACCGGCAACCAGGCCCTCGGCGCGCCGAACCTGACCGATGACGCCTGGCTCTATCGCCAGCCCGGCCAGCCGCTGGAGGCGTCCATCCGCCAGACCCTGCGCAACGGCCGCAACGGCCACATGCCGGCCCAGGCCGCCTACATCGGGGAGGACAAGGTCCACCTGGTGGCCGCCTACGTGTACGGCCTCAGCCGCCGCGACTGAGCCCCCGGCGGCGGGCCCACCCCGCCGCCGCCATCGATGCACAGGCCGCCTGTCGAGAGCCCGCCATGAGCGACAAGATTCCCCACCGCGACATCACCGACGCCGGCGACACCGTCAGCCAGGCGATGTACGCCCGCCGCCGGCACCTCTACGTGCGCGAGATCAAGGGCGTCTTCCAGCGCCTGCGGCGCAGCGCCAACTGGGCGCTGATGCTGGCCTACTTCCTGATCCCGTGGATGCCCTGGGGCGACCGCCCGGCGGTGTGGTTCGACCTGCCCGACCGCGAGTTCCACATCTTCGCCGCCACCTTCTATCCCCAGGAGTTCATGCTGCTCTCCTGGCTGCTGATCATCTGCGCCTTCGGGCTGTTCTTCATCACCGTGTTCGCCGGCCGCGTCTGGTGCGGCTACACCTGCCCACAGAGCGTCTGGACCTTCCTGTTCATCTGGGTGGAACATCGCACCGAAGGGCCGCGCAACCGTCGCATCCGGCTCGACCGGCACGGCTGGAGCGCCGACAAGCTGCGCCGCAAGCTCGCCAAGCACGCCATCTGGCTGGTCATCGCCGCCGCCACCGGCCTGACCTTCGTCGGCTACTTCACGCCGATCCGCGACCTGGTGATGGAGCTCCCGACCCTCGAGGCCCACGGCTGGTCCTACTTCTGGGTCGGCTTCTTCACCCTGTTCACCTACCTCAACGCCGGCTGGCTGCGCGAGCAGGTGTGCATCTACATGTGCCCCTACGCCCGCTTCCAGTCGGTGATGTTCGACGCCAACACCCTGATCGTCTCCTACGACGCCGCCCGGGGCGAACCGCGCGGCCCGCGCAGGAAGCGCCTCAGCCACGACGAGGCTCGGGAAGCCGGCCACGGCGACTGCATCGACTGCGAGCTGTGCGTGCAGGTCTGCCCCACCGGCATCGACATCCGCGACGGCTTGCAGTACGAATGCATCACCTGCGCGGCCTGCATCGACGCCTGCGACAACGTCATGGACCGCATGGGCTATCCCCGCGGGCTGATCCGCTACACCACCGAGAACGCCCTCGAGGGCAAGCCGTCGCATCTGCTGCGTCCGCGCCTGCTCGGCTACCTGGCCGTGCTGCTGGTGATGATCGGCCTGTTCGCCTGGACGGTCAGCGACCGCATCCCGCTGGGCTTCGAGGTGGAGCGCGGCCGCCAGCAGCTGTTTCAGATGACCGACGACGGCAGAATCCGTAACGTCTATACCCTGACGGTGCGCAACCTGGACCGCGAGGACCACGCCTACCGGCTCGCCGCCACGGGCCTGGAGGGGCTGACCCTCGACACCCGACGCGTCAGCGTGCCCGCCGGCGAGTCGCGCCGGCTGGTGGTGGAAGTCACCGCCCCGCCCGACGCCCTCCAGCGCCCCAGTCACGAGATCCGGCTGCGCCTGGAAGCCGTCGACGCCCCCGACATCGCCCTCGAGCGCGACGGCCGCTTCATAGGAGATACCCGCTGATGACGGCAGAACAACCGCCCATCGCCCCTTGGTACAAGCAGTTCTGGCCCTGGTTCATGATCGGCCTGCTGGGGGCCTCGGTCAGCTTCAGCCTGGTCTACCTGGCCCTCTCGATCCACTACTTCGACGGCACCGTGGCGGAGGACTATTACAAGGAAGGCCTGGCCATCAACGAGCAGATCGCCAAGCAGGAACAGGCCCGCACGCTGGGGCTCTCGGCTGCCCTGAACGCCGACCCGGCCACCGGCGACCTGGTGGTCGACCTGACCGGGGAGTCGCGCCCGGAGCGGCTGACCCTCAAGCTGATCTTTCCCACCGAAAGCGAGCGCGACCGGCGGCTGACGCTCGAGCACGTGCGCGCCGGCCGCTACGTCACCATGCTCGAGACGCCCCTGCGCCACCGCTGGTACCTGCACCTGGAACCCGGCGACGGCAGCGAGCCCGCCTGGCGCCTCACCGGCGAAGCCCGCTTCCCCGCCAAGGCCGAGATCGTCCTGGCGCCCGGAGACTGAGCGGCACCATGACCGCGACCACCGCCACCGCGCCCGTCGAGCGCGCCGCCTGCTATCACTGCGGCGCCCGGGTTCCACAGGACGCCCCCTGGACGATCACCCTCGACGACGCCGAACACCCGCTGTGCTGCCCCGGCTGCGAGGCGGTGGCCCACGCCATCGTCGACGGCGGCCTGGCCGGCTACTACCGCTTCCGAAGCGAGCTGCCGACACGGCCCGACGAGCGCCGGACCGCCCAGGCCGAGACCTGGGCACTGTTCGACGATCCGGGCCTGCAGCGGCGCTTCGTGCATGCCGACGATGAGGGCGTGCATGCCACCCTGGCGGTGGAGGGCATCACCTGCGCCGCCTGCGCCTGGCTGATCGAGCATCGCCTCAACGCCCTCGACGGCGTCAGCGCCAGCGCCGTCGATCTCACCCACCACCGCGTCCGCGTCGCCTGGGACCCGCAGCGCATCGCCTTCTCGCGGCTGCTCGCCGAACTGGCCGCCATCGGCTACCCGGCCCAGCCCTATGAGCCCGACGAGGCCCAACGACGCCTGCAGCGCGAGGAACGCCGCCAGGTGGGCCGGCTGATCGTCGCCGGGGTCGGCATGATGCAGGTGGCGATGTTCTCGATCCCCTTCTACGTGGCCGGCGACGGCGGCCTGGGCGCCGACTTCGATACCCTCTTCCACTGGCTGGCCTTCGCCCTGACCACGCCGGTGGTGCTCTACTCGGCCCAGCCGTTCTTCGCCGGAGCGCGGCGCGACCTGCGCAACCGACAGCTGGGCATGGACGTGCCGGTGTCGCTGGCCATCGCCGGCGCCTACCTCGCCAGCACCTGGGCGCTGCTCGTCGGCCATGGCGACGTCTACTTCGACTCCGCGGCCATGTTCACCTTCTTCCTGCTGTTCGGCCGTTTCCTGGAGGTGCGCGCCCGGCGGCGCAGCGGGCGCCGCGGCAACGCCCTGACCGAGATCCTGCCGCTGTCGGCGATCCGCCTCGGCGAGCACGGCGAGGAGCGCCTCCTGCCCGCCAGCGAACTGGTCGCGGGCGACCGGGTGCTGGTCAGGCCCGGCCACGGCGTGCCCGCCGACGGCGTGATCGAACAGGGCGCCTCCAGCCTCGACGAATCGATGCTCACCGGCGAGGCGCTGCCGGTGGCGCGCGGCGTGGGCGATACCGTGACCGGCGGCAGCCACAACGTCGAAAGCCCGCTGACGGTGCGGGTGACCCATGCCGGACGGGATGCCCGAGCGGCGCGGCTGCTCGACCTCACCGACCGCGCCTTCGCCGAACGCCCGCCCATCGCGCGCCGGGCGGCCCGGCTGGCCCATCACTTCGTGATCCAGGTGCTGCTGATCGCCGCCGCCACCGGATGGGTCTGGTCATTCGTCGACCCCGAGCGGGCCTTCTGGGTGACCCTCTCGGTGCTGGTGGTCAGCTGCCCCTGCGCCCTGGCGCTGGCCACGCCCACCGCCCTGACCGCCGCCCACGGCAGGCTCTATCGCCGCGGCGTGCTGCTGACCCGTGCCGACGCTCTGGAGACCCTGCCGCGCCTCGACCGGATGATCTTCGACAAGACCGGCACCCTGACCCAAGGCGAGATGCGGCTGGAGCGCACCGTGCCGCTGGCGGAACACGACCCCGAGCGTCTCACCGCGCTGGCCGCGGCCCTGGAGGCCCATTCCGAGCATCCCATCGCCCGCGCCTTTCGCCCCCATCGCCGCGCCGGCATCAGTGCCCGCGACGTCACCGCCCGCCCCGGCCTGGGCCTCGCCGGCGAGATCGACGGCCGTCCCTGGCGGCTCGGCCGGCCCGACTTCGCGGCCCCGGACCGAGTGCCGACGAATCCGGACAGCGGTGCCGAGATCGGCCACTGGCTGCTGCTGGCCGAGGACGGCGAGCCACGGGCCTGGTTCGCCCTGGGCGACCAGCCTCGGGAAGATGCCGCCACCACCGTCGCCGCCCTGGCGGCGCGAGGCATCGCGGTGGAACTGCTGTCCGGCGACGCCGAGGGGCCCACCCGGGCGCTGGCCGAGCGACTGGGCATCGCCGAGTGGCGCGCCGGCGCGAGCCCCGAGGACAAGCTCGCTCGGCTGCGCGACTGCCAGGCCGAGGGCCAGCGGGTGGCCATGGTCGGCGACGGCATCAACGACATCCCGGTGCTGGCCGGCGCCGACATCGCCTTCGCCATGAACGCGGCCACCGACCTGGCCCGCACCCGGGCCGACGCCGTGCTGCTCGGCCCCCATCTCGGGCGGCTGGTCGAAGCGCTCGACGTCGGCCGCGCCACGCGGCGCATCATCCGCCAGAACCTGGGCTGGGCGCTGGCCTACAACCTGCTGGCCCTGCCCCCGGCGGCGCTGGGCTGGGTGCCCCCCTGGCTGGCGGCGCTGGGCATGTCGGCGAGTTCGCTGGTGGTGGTCGCCAATGCCCTGAGGCTGGCCCGCCAGCGGCGCGCCGAGAATACCCTCGCCCGGGAGGCATCATGAGCATTCTCTACCTGCTGATACCGCTGTCGCTGATCCTGCTCGGCCTGGCCGTCTGGGCCTTCTTCTGGGCCGTGCGCCACGACCAGTTCGAGGACCTGGAAGGCCCGGCGCATCGCATCCTGTTCGACGATGACGACCCGCCGCAAGGGCCAGGCCCAGCGCACGATGCGGGCGAGCCGAACGCCGCCCACGACCGTGACCGAACCCGGGACAAGGACAGCGACAAGGACGCCCGATGAACCCCACCGGACTCGACCTGCCACCGCTGGCCGCGGCCTTCGTCTTCGGCCTGCTCGGCGGCGCCCACTGCATCGGCATGTGCGGCGGCATCATGAGCGCCCTGAGTTTCGCCGTGCCGCCCAGCCTGCGCCATCCGGTCCGGCTCGGCGGCCTGCTGCTGGGCTACAACCTGGGGCGCATCGCCAGCTACGTGCTCGCGGGCGCCCTGGCCGCCGGGCTCGGCACCCTGGTCGGGCTGGCCCCCGGGGTGCGCCTGGCGCTGCAGGTGCTGGCCGCGACGATGCTGATCCTGATGGCGCTCTACATCGCCGACTGGTGGAAGGGGCTGTTGAGGCTGGAGGCCCTCGGCAAGCGCCTGTGGCGCCGCCTGGAGCCCCTCGGACGGCGACTGATGCCGGTCGTGACGGTGCCCCAGGCGATGGCCCTGGGCGCCGTCTGGGGCTGGCTGCCCTGCGGACTGGTCTACTCGATGCTGACCTGGAGCCTGGCCAGCGCCGATCCGCTGCGCGGCGCGGCGCTGATGGGCGCCTTCGGACTCGGCACCCTGCCGGCGCTGCTGGCCACCGGCCTGGCCGCGCGTCGGCTGGGCGGCCTGATCCGCCACCCGGCCACCCGCACCCTGGCGGCACTGACGATCATCGGCTTCGCCCTGTGGCAGCTGTGGGGGCTGTGGCCGGGCGCGATGCCCCACGAGGCCGGCCACGCCGGGCAGCACTGAACCGCTTTCGCCGTCGCGCTTGACCCAGCGCAACACCGCCCGCTTCCGCGACCGCTAGCCTGATGGCATGCACTCCCGGAATCCTGCCATGCCCGTCACCGCTCCTTCCGACTTCGGCGCCGACGACTACGCCGCGGCGCTGGCCGCCAGCAACGCCGACGCCCGTCCCCTGTCGCTGCATCTGCGCCTGCCGCTGCGCCACGATGGCGACGCGCGCGTCGATCACACCAAGGGCATGGACCCGTTCGAAGTCGACCTGGCCCGACTGGATCGCGAGATGGTGCTGGTGCGACGCTGCCTCGCCCCCGATCGACGGCTCGAGGCCCTGCACTGGGGCGGCAGCCTGCCCCCCTGGCTGAGCCTGTCGCGGATGAGCGGGCTGGTCGATCGGCTGGCCTCGCGCTTTCCCTTCGAATCGGGACATTGGCGCGACTTCACCGTCGAACTCGATCCCCGTGCCACGGATCTTCTCACCCTGCGCCATCTGGAGGCACTGGGCTTCAACCGCCTGAAGCTGGTCATGCGCCTGCCGAGGGCCGACCGCCCGGAAGCCCTGACGCGGCTGCAGTCACGCATCGAGCCGCTGCTCGACGAGAGCGTCCGCATGGGCTGGCACTCGCTGAACCTGGTGCTGATCGTGCCGCCGGCGACGCCCGAGCAGGAGGCCGCCGCGGCGCTCGCCACGCTGATGGCCATGACGCCGCCACGCCTCTCGCTGCGCCCGGACCCCGCCTGGCAGGAAGGCGAGTCGACGCTGCCGGCGACACTGCTGGCTCGGATCGAGGACCGCCTGGCCGGAAACGGCTATCGGTCGCTGGGAGGCGGGTTCTACGCCCGCCACGGCGCCGCGCTGGAGGACGCCCGGGCGCAGACGCGACGCGAGCAGGCCCGCGACCGGCTGGGGCTTGGCCCCGGTGCCATCTCGCGGCTGCCCGACGCCGTGGCCTGCAACGCCGGCTCGGCCGAGGACTATGCCGCGGCGCTGGATGAGGGGCGACTGGCCACCGCATCGGGGCACTGGTCGCGCTGCCGCCGTTCGGGCGCGGGACACGGCTAAGGGATGCTATGCCCGGGCGGGTGCTATCCGCCATAATGGGGAAGGCAAGCCCCGATCAAGGAGGACAGCATGCCCGATATCGCAGCCGGCAGGCGCCGCTCACTGCTGCACGAGACCCGCTGCCGGACCTGCAGCCTGAGTTCCCTGTGCCTGCCCCTGGCCCTCGAACTCGAGGACATCGATCAGTTCGATGCCATCATCCGCCGCCGTCCGCCGCTCAAGAAGGGCGAGTCGCTTTTCCGTCAGGGCAGCCCCTTCACCAGCGTCTATGCGGTTCGCTCCGGCAGCCTCAAGCAGATCACCAGCGAAGGCGGCGGCATGGATCAGCTGACCAACTTCTATCTGCCCAGCGAACTGGTGGGGCTGGACGGCATCGACGAGTCGACCTATCCCGGCTCGGTCATCGCGCTCGAGACCACCACCGTGTGCGAGATCCCCTTCGATCGCCTGGATGCCCTGTCGGAAAGCCTGCCGGAGCTGCGCGCCCAGCTCTACCGCAGCATGAGCAAGGAAATGCGCGACGACCGCCGCATGATGCGCCTGCTGTCGCGCAAGACCGCCGACCAGCGGCTGGCCACCTTCTTCGCCAGCCTCTCCGACCGCTTCCGGCGCCGCGGCTACTCCGCCTACAGCTTCCGGCTCTCCATGTCCCGGGCCGACATCGGCAACTACCTGGGGCTGGCCGTGGAAACCGTCAGCCGCATCCTGGGCCGCTTCCAGCAGCAGGGCCTGGTGGCCGTCTCCGGCCGCGAGGTGAACATCCTCGACCTGGACGCCCTGGCCGAGCTGGCCGAGGAAGAGGGCTGCCGCTGACAGCGCCAAGCGCCAAGCGCCAAGCGCCAAGCGCCAAGCGCCAAGCGCCAAGCGCCAAGCGCCAAGCGCCAAGCGCCAAGCGCCAAGCGCCAAGCGCCAAGCGCCAAGCGCCAAGCGCCAAGCGCCAAGCGCCAAGCGCCAAGCGCCAAGCGCCAAGCGCCAAGCGCGGCAGGATGATGTCATGGCCATTCCTGACGTCAACGAAGAAACCCACAGGACTCGACGTCCCGTGGGTTTCTCATTGGCTTCCTCGACATCTGCCGCCCGTTACTGAGCAGCCGGGCGCTTGCCGCTAGGCGCTACTCACTCGTTATGCAGATCGATGCGGTCGGCCTGCATCTTCGCCTGCTTGTCCTCCAGCCCGGCGAAGTCGAACAGCTCGCGGTCGGCCAGCTGCGAGGGGGCGACGTTGGTGACCGCCTTGAACATGCTTTCCAGACGGCCGGGATGCTTGGCCTCCCACTCGGCGAGCATCTCCTTGACCACCTGACGCTGCAGGTTCGGCTGCGAGCCGCACAGGTTGCAGGGGATGATCGGGAAGGCCATGCGCTCCGAGAACTCGGCAATGTCGGCCTCGCGGCAGTAGGCCAGCGGGCGGATGACGATGTTCTTGCCGTCGTCGGAGAGCAGCTTGGGCGGCATCGACTTGAGGCTGCCGCCGAAGAACATGTTGAGGAACAGCGTCTCGAGGATGTCCTCGCGATGATGACCGAGCGCGATCTTGGTGGCACCGATCTCCTCGGCATAGCCATAGAGGGAGCCGCGGCGCAGCCGCGAGCACAGCGCGCAGGTGGTCTTGCCTTCCGGGGTCTTCTCCTTGACCACCGAGTAGGTGTCGCGCTCGAGGATATGGTAATCGACGCCGAGCCCGTCCAGGTACTCGGGCAGCACATGCTCGGGGAAGCCGGGCTGCTTCTGGTCGAGGTTCACCACCACCAGCGAGAAGTTCACCGGCGCGTTGCGCTGCAGATTCCGCAGGATCTCCAGCATGGTGTAGCTGTCCTTGCCGCCGGACAGGCACACCATCACCTTGTCGCCCTCGCGGATCATGTCGAAGTCGATGATGGCGTTGCCGACCTGGCGCCGCAGACGCTTCTGCAGCTTGTTGAACTCGCGCTTGGCCTTGGCGTCGGGCGCCTCGGCGGACAGGGTCGACGGCTCGGCCGAAGCGGCCTCATCGGCGGGACGGGGATCGAAGGTCACGGCATCTTGCATGGTCGGGGCGCTGCCAGGGCAATCGGGGAAAGGGAAAGGGCGCCTATCCTACCACCCTGCCGCCAGGCTGGCGACGTGGCGCGCGTTCAGCCGCTGCGGCGCTCGAGCAGCGCGTCGCGGTCCAGCCGCAGGTGCATCAGGGCCGTGGTCACGGCGGTGCCCAGCACGCTGTGGCGCCCCATCAGCGGCACCTCGAGCTGCGCGGCGACCCGCTCGAAGGCCGGTGCCACCTCGAGCCGCGAATGATGATGGTAACGCTGGTAACGCTGGACCAGGTCGATGCCGGCATTGGGCAGGTCGAAGCCGAATCGGGCGCGCAGCGGGCGGTTCAGCAACGCCAGGTCGCGATCCAGCCGCCAGCCGACCAGCGGGCGATTGCCGACGAAGTCGAGCAGCCGCGCCAGGGCCTGGTCGAGCGTCACGCCGTCGTCGAGATCGATGCCGCGCAGGCCGTGACGCCGCAGCACCTCGGCGTCCACGCCTTCCGGGCGCGTCAGCCGCAGCTCCAGCGACTCGCTGGTCAGCACCCGATCGCCGCGCAGGCGCACCGCGGCGATCGCCAGCGGCTCGGCGCTGCGCACGTCGCCGCCGGTCGACTGCACGGCCAGCGCCACCAGCTCCTCCCCCGTATAGGGGCGGAACAGCCAGCCATACTGGCCATGGGCGTGGCGGTGGCGGTCGACCAGGCGGCGCAGGGTCTTGAGCATGTCGATGTCCTTGTCGTGTCGAGAGGCGGCGGCCGGCCACCTCAGGTGTATTCGAGGTGATAACGATGGGAAATCCGCTGCTTGAAGTCCTTGACGATGTGCAGCGCCTCGCGCAGCAGGTCACGCTCCAGCGACGACAGCGACTGGACCACGACCCGGTCTGGCTCGCCGCTCTCGTCGCCGCCGTCGCCCTCCAGCCGCGCCAGCTGCTGCTCGAGGCGCAGCTGGGTGAACAGCGACAGCGCCTCCCCCAGGTCTTCGGCGAAGCGCTCCTCGAGCCGCCCGTCGGCGGCCAGGGCATCGAGGCGATCCAGGGTGCCGGTGGCGAGGATGCCGCGCTCCAGCGCCATGACCCGCACGCCATGCACGATGGGAAAGATGCCGCCCTTCTTGATGTCGATGCCGTGCTGGGGCTTCTTCAGCGAGCCGAACAGGGTCAGCGGCGTGGAGAAGCGCATCACCGGCCGGGCGAAGTAGGAGAGCAGCAGCTCGTCACGGGAGGCCGCCTCGAACAGCGTCTCCCTCACCCGCTCGAGCAGTGCCGGATTGCCGGCCACCGCATGAGCGTCGAGCATGATCGCCAGCTTCATCAGGCTGTCGCCGTCGCGGGCCTCGACCCAGCGCGCGATGCGCGCCTTCCACTGGCGCTCGGTGCCCACCCAGTCCGGGTTGGAGACCATGATGTTGCCGGGGCAGCGCGGGTAGCCGAGCGAGACCAGGGTCTCGGTGAACTCGGCCATGCGCTCCATGCAGTCCGGCCACGCCAGGTCGTCGTCGAGGATCAGGCCGTTGTCCTGGTCGGTCTTGAGCATCTGCTCGCCGCGCCCCTCGCTGCCCATCACCATCAGGCAGCTGTCGCGCCTCAGGGACTCGGGCATCGAGAAGTCCCAGGCCTTGTGGATGATGCGACCGTTGAGCGCGGCCAGCAGCCCCATGGCGAAGCGCAGCTTCACGCCCTGGGCCATCAGCGCACCGGCGAGCTCGGCGGTACGGCGGCTGGCGGAGGCCAACTGCTTCAGGTCGCCGGCCTGCTCGACCTGCAGGCTGACCACGTGGCTGCGGCTGGAGAAGTAGCTGAGCACGTCGGTCAGCTCCACCACGCCCACCGGCGCCTCGTCCTCGACGATCACCACCCGCTCGATGCGCCGGCGGGTCATCAGCACCAGCACCTCGAACAGGTACTGATCGGGCCGGGCGGTGATCAGCTCCTCCCCGGCCAGCGACGACAGCGGTGTCTCCTGGCCGAGCCCCTCGAGCACCAGGGCGTCGAGCAGGTCGGTCTTGGTGACCATGCCCGGCCCGGCCTCGCCCTGCACCAGCAGGCTGTCGACCGCCTCGTCATGCAGCAGACGCACCGCCTCGGCGATGGTGGTCTCGCCGCCCAGGCAGCGCGGCGGGCGCATGCAGTCCTGGGCCCGCGCCAGCATGAAGCCGGCCATGGTCACCCCGCCGGCCGCGCGCTGCTCGGTCAGCAGCCGCGCCTTGTCGGCGAGACGCTGGCGGAAGAAGGCATCGAAGGCCGGATAGGCGTCGCACAGCTCGAGAAACAGCGCCCGGGGCAGCAGGTAGCACAGCGATTCCTGCTCGGCACGGAAGCGATAGCGACTCTGGCCATTGAGAATGCTGATGGCACCGAACAGATCGCCGCCGGTGTAGTGGCCGATGCGCTGGCGCTCGCCGGGCTGGGTGGTGTCCAGCTCGGCGACCTCGCCCTTGTGGATGAGGAAGACGTTCTCGCCGGGCTGCCCCGCCTCGAGGATGATCTCGTCGCAATCGAAGTAGGCCAGGTCGAGACCGCCGCGCACGCGCTCCCGCCCGGCCTCGTCGAGCAGGCTGAAGGGGGCGTGGGAGAGATCGACATCGACCATGGAAGCGGGTCCTCGTGCCGGGAATCGCCGCCCCGGATCGCGCACCGAACGGGGCATGGGCCACGCGCGAGACGAAGAACCGGGGACAGCAGGGCTCGGGTCCAGAGTAGCAACCCCCTCTCGCGACCAGAATCTAGACCATGGTGTTAGGTATTCCGCCGCAGGCCGACCCGACGAATCTCGGCTTTATACCAAAGTCATAGCCCACGACCGTGACCTCATGCGTCATGACGTTATGCCGAGATCGGATGCCGAGTCATCATTCGGACACGGGGATAGACGATCGTCCAACCTTTGCCGCCTCCTCTCGAGTCAAATCCTTCCAGAAGGTTCGTAATATATTGATTTACAACAAACTTACGATCACTAATTGAATCGTTTTACGCTCATGATACGAAAGTCTGCGATGTTTTTTCCGGCGTTGTTGACCAGCATTGACGATGATCATCGGGTGATGCCATCCCGCCGAGATGCGACCCCTCTTCGACGGTCACTTCATCATCCGGCACGCCGCCGCGGTCCGCTCGCCGGACACCGGGAAGGCCACGCGGCGACCCATGAATGCTGTGAGCAACTTCCCGACCCCAACAACAAGTGGAGAGCAATATCATGGCTGAAGAGACCCCCAATGCCGAGGCCTACTGGAAGGCCAACCTTAGATTGATTACCGGCTGTCTGGTCGTCTGGGCAGCCGTCTCCTATGGCGCGGCCATCCTGCTTCGACCGCTGCTGGCGGGCATTGCCGTGGGCGGCACCGACCTGGGCTTCTGGTTCGCCCAGCAGGGTTCCATCCTGACCTTCATCGGCCTGATCTTCTTCTATGCCTGGAAGATGAACCGGCTGGACAAGCAATTCGGGCTCGGGGAGTAACTCAGCATGAGTCAATTTGCCATCAACGTCCTGTTCGTCGGCGCCTCCTTCGCCCTCTACATCGGCATCGCCATCTGGGCCAAGGCCGGGTCGACCAAGGACTTCTACGTTGCCGGCGGCGGGGTGCATCCGATCACCAACGGCATGGCCATCGGCGCCGACTGGATGTCCGCAGCCTCCTTCATCTCCATGGCCGGCCTGATCGCCGCCGGCGGTTACGCCAACTCCACCTTCCTGATGGGCTGGACCGGCGGCTACGTGCTGCTGGCCATGCTGCTGGCCCCCTACCTGCGCAAGTTCGGCAAGTTCACGGTGCCGGAATTCATCGGTGATCGCTTCTACAGCAAGCAGGCGCGCATGGTCGCGGTGGTCTGCCTGATCGTGGCCTCGGTGACCTACGTCATCGGCCAGATGGCCGGCGCCGGCGTGGCCTTCTCGCGCTTCCTGGAAGTCGACGCCACCACCGGCCTGATCATCGCCGCCGTGGTGATCTTCTTCTACTCGGTGCTGGGCGGCATGAAGGGCATCACCTACACCCAGGTGGCCCAGTACATCGTGCTGATCATCGCCTACACCATCCCGGCGGTGTTCATCTCGCTGGAGCTGACCGGCAACCCGATCCCGGCGCTGGGCCTGTTCTCCGAACACAGCGAATCCGGCATGCCGCTGCTGGCCAAGCTCAACGAGGTGATCACCGAACTCGGCTTCAACGAGTACACCGCGGACGTGGACAACAAGCTGAACATGGTGCTGTTCACCCTGTCGCTGATGATCGGTACCGCCGGCCTGCCCCACGTCATCATCCGTTTCTTCACCGTGCCCAAGGTGGCCGACGCACGCTGGTCCGCCGGCTGGGCCCTGGTGTTCATCGGCCTGCTGTACCTGACCGCCCCGGCCGTGGCCTCCATGGCACGCCTCAACATCGCGACCACCGTCTATCCCGACATGGCCGGCCAGGTCGAGAACGTCGAGGATGCCACCGCCAACCCGATCCTCTACGAGGAGCGCCCGGGATGGATCCGCACCTGGGAAGAGACCGGCCTGATCCAGTATGAGGACAAGAACGACGACGGCCGCATCCAGCTCTACAACGACACCGAGGCCTTCGCGCCGACCGCCGAACAGCGCGGCTGGGAAGGCAACGAGCTGTCGGTCAACAACGACATCCTGGTGCTGGCCAACCCCGAGATCGCCAATCTGCCGGGCTGGGTCATCGGCCTGATCGCCGCCGGCGGTCTCGCGGCCGCACTGTCGACCGCCGCCGGCCTGCTGCTGGCCATCTCCTCGGCGATCAGCCACGACCTGATCAAGGGGGCCATCAATCCGCGCATCACCGAGAAGGGCGAGCTGATGGCAGCCAGGATCTCGATGTCGGTGGCGATCGTGGTGGCGACCTACCTGGGCGCCAACCCCCCGGGCTTCGCCGCCCAGGTGGTGGCCCTGGCCTTCGGTATCGCCGCGGCCTCGCTGTTCCCGGCGCTGATGATGGGGATCTTCTCCAAGCGGGTGAACAATCACGGCGCCATCGCCGGCATGGTCACCGGTCTGGTCTTCACCCTAGTCTACATCTTCGTCTACAAGGGCTGGTTCTTCATTCCGGGCACCAACAACCTGGCGGACACCCCGGAGAACTGGGTGATGGGCATCTCGCCGCTGTCCATCGGCGCGGTCGGTGCGATCATCAACTTCGCCGTGGCCTTCACCGTCTCCAAGGCGACCGCCGAGCCGCCCCAGGAGATCCAGGACCTGGTCGAGAGCGTGCGCTATCCCAAGGGTGCTGGCACCGCCGTCGACCACTGAGTCATAATCCTTCCGGCGCCCACGGGGCGCCGGCCCACTCTTCCATGTCGGGCTTCCTTCGGGAAGCCCGACGCGTATCAGGACGACCTCGATGATTTGGCACTTGATCGCGGCGGTCTTCGCCGGACTCGGCGCAGCGGGCATCGCCCTGCTGCTGCGCACCCTGACCGCCAAGCGGCTGCCTCGCTGGATCGTGCCGGCCTTCGCCGGCCTGGGCATGATCGCCTACCAGATCCACCACGAATACACCTGGTTCGACCACAAGCGCGCTCAGCTGCCCGACTCCACCAGGGTGGTGGCCAGCGAGCAGCGGCCCGCCTTCTG
The DNA here is from genome assembly GCF_030406665.1 of Halomonas halophila. Classification (NCBI taxonomy): domain Bacteria; kingdom Pseudomonadati; phylum Pseudomonadota; class Gammaproteobacteria; order Oceanospirillales; family Halomonadaceae; genus Halomonas; species Halomonas halophila. The sequence continues at coordinate 2,860,419 of NZ_CP129121.1, forward strand.
GCGCCCCTGGACCTACGTGGTGCCGCTGACCACGGCCTTCACGGTGATCGACGAGGACGGGCTGTCGCGCTCGCGGGCCGACGACGAGCCGCTGGTGGAGTTCATCCTCTACCGCTTCGAGATGGGCGCCGCCGACCGGCTGATGCATCGGCCGCACCTGCTGAACTGCGCCTCCGGCGAGCTGGTGCCGCTCGACGACGAAAGCGGCCGTGCGCAGACCGAGGCCATGCGCCGGCTCGACGACGGCGACCCGCTGCGCCGGGCGGTCTGCACCGCCGCCTGAAAGCCTGATGCTCGGGCATCAATGAAGGGCACCTCCGCCAGGGTCGAACCGGCCGTCAGCAAGCCTCCGCGGAGACGCATGAATACATCCCTGTAGCTCCCGGCGCCATCCATGGCGCAGGAGCTCCGCTTCGGCTTGCCCACGGCGCCACTTGACGAGTCGTCTCGTCCCGATGCTGATGCACCCTCGAACATGGACAGCATTCCACCGGGCCTTAGAATGGTCGGGAACCCGAGGGAGATGACCATGTTCGCTGGCTGGCTGCTGATCGCCGTTTCACTGCTCTATATCGCCGTGCTGTTCGCCATCGCCTGGCGCGGCGACCGCATGGCCCGCCGCCACGGCGCCAGCCGTCGTCGACCAGTGATCTACAGCCTGGCGCTGGCGATCTACTGCACCTCCTGGACCTTCCATGGCGCCGTCGGCCAGGCGGCCACCTCGGGCTGGTCGTTCGCCAGCATCTTCGTCGGGCCGATCCTCACGCTGCTGCTGTTCTGGCCGGTGCTGGCCAAGATGATCCGCGTCGCCAAGCACCAGAACGTCACCTCCATCGCCGACTTCATCGCCTCGCGCTACGGCAAGACGCAGTCGCTGGCGGCCTTCGCCAGCCTGGTGGCGCTGATCGGCACCCTGCCCTACATCGTGCTGCAGCTGAAGGCCGTCTCGACGTCGTTCAGCGTGCTGACCGAGGCCTCGGACATCACCCGGGCGCCGCTGTTCGGCGACACCGCCTTCTACGTCGCCGCGGTGATGGCCCTGTTCGCCATCCTCTTCGGCACCCGCCACACCGACGCCACCGAGCACCACGAGGGACTGATCCACGCCGTGGCCTTCGAGTCGCTGGTCAAGCTGGTGGCCTTCCTGGTGCTCGGCGCCTACGTCACCTGGGGCATGTTCGACGGCCTCGGCGACCTGCTGGCCTTCGCCGACATCCAGCTGCAGCTGCAGCGCCAGCTGGCCCAGCAGGACTTCGGCCAGAGCTTCTGGGCCCAGACCCTGCTGGCGATGCTGGCGATCCTGTGCCTGCCGCGCCAGTTCCACGTCGCGGTGGTCGAGAACACCCATCGCGACGACGCCGCCAAGGCCCGCTGGCTGTTCCCGCTCTACCTGGCGGCCTTCGCCTTCTTCGTGCTGCCGCTGGCCGCGGCCGGCCTGACCCTGTTCCCCGACGGCAGCGTCGACCCCGACAGCTACGTGCTGGCCCTGCCCATGGCCGCGGGCAGCGAATGGCTGGCGCTTTTGACCTTCATCGGCGGCTTCTCGGCGGCCACCGGCATGGTGATCGTGGCCGCGGTGGCGGTCTCGATCATGATCTCCAACGAGATCGTCATCCCGGCACTGTTCCGGCTGCGCTGGTTCGACACCAAGGCCCGGGACTACGGCCGGCTGGTGCTGCGCGCGCGGCGCATCACCATCGCCGCGATCCTGGCGCTGGCCTACGGGGCCTATCAACTGATCGGCGACTTCAGCTCGCTGGCCGCCATCGGCATGCTGTCGTTCGCCGCCGCCGCCCAGTTCGCCCCGGCGCTGATCGGCGGGCTCTACTGGAAACGCGGCAACCGCCTGGGCGTGATCGTCGGCATGAACGCCGGCTTCGCCATCTGGGCCTACAGCCTGCTGTTGCCGGCGATGATCGGCGCCGGCGTGCTGCCCCAGGCCTGGCTCGACGGCGGCCCGATGGGCATCGGCTGGCTGTCGCCCACCTCGCTGTTCGGTCTCAACGTCGGCGACGGCTTCACCCACGGGGTGATGCTGTCGCTGGGCGTCAACCTGGTGGCCTACATCTTCGTCTCCCAGATGACGCCACAGCGGGTGGTGGAACGCATCCAGGCCTCGCTGTTCGTCGACAGCGTCGAGACCCGCCAGACCTCGGTGAACCGCCCCTGGACCGGCGCCACCACGGTCGGCGACCTCAAGGTGCTGTGCCAGCGCTTCCTGAGCGCCGACCAGGTGGGCCGGGCCTTCGACGACTACGCGCGGCGCACCGGCACCCCGCTGGACGACAACGCGAGGGCCTCGATCGACGTCATCCAGTTCACCGAGCGTTTCCTGGCCTCGGTGCTCGGCGCGTCCTCGGCACGCATCGTGGTCAATTCCGCCCTGCAGGGCCGCGGCATCGGCATCTCCGACGTGATCTCCATCGTCGACGAGGCCTCCCAGGTGCTGGAATTCAACCGCGCCCTGCTGCAGGCCACCATCGAGAACATCAACCAGGGCATCAGCGTGGTCGACCAGAACCTGCGCCTGGTGGTGTGGAACCAGCGCTACCTGGAGCTGTTCCGCTTCCCCGACCACCTGATCCGGGTCGGCGCGCCGATCGATCGCATCTTCCGCTACAACGCCCACAACGGCGAGTACGGCCCCGGCGACCCCGAGGAACACGTGCAGCTGCTGCTCGACAACATCCGCGAAGGCCAGCCGCACCGTTACGTGCGCTACCGCCAGGACGGCAGCGTGCTCGAGGTCCAGGGCAACCCCATGCCCGGCGGCGGCTTCGTCTACACCTACCAGGACATCACCCAGCAGAAGCGCACCGAGGAGGCGCTGATCCGCTCGGAGAACAACATCCGCATCTACACGGACAACGTGCCGGCGCTGATCGCCTACTTCGACAAGGACTGCCGCTACCTCTTCACCAACCGCGCCTACGAGCAGGCCTTTTCCATCGACCGCAACGCGGTGATCGGCCGCCCGCTGCACGAGGTGCTGCCGTCGGACATGCACCGCGAGCGCGCGCCCTGGATCGAGCGCGCCCTGGACGGCGAGCGGGTCAGCTTCGAGGTCTCGCTGACCCTGGCCGAAGGCATCCGCTACATGCTGGTGACCTACACGCCGCACTTCGGCGACAGCGGGGCGATCCTGGGTTTCTTCGCCCTCTACCAGGACATCACCGAGCGCCGCCGCGCCGAGATCGCCCTGCAGGAGACCAACGAGACCCTGGAGGAGCGCGTGCGCGAGCGCACCCAGGCGCTGTCCGAGGCCAACGCCGCGCTGCGCCAGGAGAACCGGGTACGCGCCGAGGCCGAGCAGGCATTGCGCCAGGCCAAGCAGGTCGCCGAAGACGCCAACGCCTCCAAGACCCGCTTCCTGGCCGCCGCCAGCCACGACCTGCTGCAACCGCTCAACGCCGCGCGGCTGTTCACCTCGGCGCTGTCCCAGGACATGCAGGCCGACGAGATGCGCCGCACCATCGGCCATATCGACAACTCGCTGCAGGCCGCCGAGGAGCTGCTCGGCACTCTGCTCGACATCTCCAAGCTCGACGCCGGGGCGCTGACTCCGCGGCGCAGCCACTTCGCCCTGGCCGACGTCTTCCGTCCGCTGCGCGCCGAGTTCGAGGTGATGGCCGAGGACCGCGGCCTCGACCTGGTGGTGGTCCCCACCCGCCAGTGGGTCGACAGCGACGCCCAGATGCTCCGGCGCATCGTGCAGAACTTCCTGTCGAATGCCATCCGCTACACCCAGGAGGGGCGGGTGATGCTGGGCTGCCGGCGCCAGGGCGAGCGGCTGTCGATCGAGGTCTGGGACTCCGGCCCCGGAATCCCCGAGGCCAAGCAGGCCGAGATCTTCCAGGAGTTCCGCCGCCTCGACCAGACCTCACGTCACAAGGAGAGCGAGAAGGGCCTGGGGCTGGGGCTGTCGATCGCCGATCGCATGGCCCGGGTGCTCGATCACCCGATCCGGGTGCGTTCCTGGGAGGGCGTGGGCACCGTGTTCTCGGTCAGCGTGCCGACGGTGGCCGCCCGCGAGGAGGAACGCCGCGAGGAAGCCAGGCCCAAGCGCGCCGGCAACAAGCTGGCCGGCAAGCGCATCCTGTGCATCGACAACGAGTCGCTGATTCTCGAAGGCATGAAGGCGATGCTCTCCGGCTGGGGCTGTGAGGTCTTCACCGCCACCTCGATCGGCGGCGCCAAGTCGGTGCTGCGCCACCTGGACGCCGACCCCGACGCGATCCTGGCCGACTATCACCTCGACAACGAGGTCACCGGCCTGATGGCCATGGAGGCGCTCGGCGAGCGACTCGAGGGCGCGGTGCCGGGCATCGTGATTACCGCCGACCGCACCGAGGAGGTCGCCGAGGAGATCAAGCGCGCCGGCTACCAGCTGCTGCTCAAGCCGGTGCGCCCCGCCGCCCTGCGCGCGCTCTTGACCCGCACCCTGCAGGCCAGCCGCGCGCCTAGCGCCTAGCTGGAAGCTGGAAAGCTGGAAAGCTGGAAAGCTGCGTAAATGAAACTGCCCCCACGGCAAGGCCATGGGGGCGACTTTTCTTCCAGCCTCAAGCTGGTGGACGCGAGGCGCCGTTCTTCCGGCGTCTCGATCCCGGCTCAGGACTGCTCCACCTTGGGCGGCTCGACCTCGAGCTTCTGGGCGGCGATCACCGCCTGGGTGCGGGAGTGCACGCCGAGCTTGCGCAGGATGGCGGTGACGTGGGCCTTGATGGTGGCCTCGGAGACGTTCAGCTCATAGGCGATCTGCTTGTTGAGCAGGCCCTCGGTGAGCATGTTGAGCACCCGGAACTGCTGCGGCGTCAGCGAGGCGATGGCCTCGGCGAAGCGCGCCTCCTCCTCGTCGGCCTCGCCCAGCGCATCGGCCATCTCCTCGGGCAGCCATACCTCGCCGTCGAGGATCTCGCCCACCGCTTCCGCGATCAGCGACAGTGACGACGACTTGGGGATGAAGCCCGAGGCGCCATAGTCGATGGCGCGGCGTACCACGTGCAGCTCGTCACTGCCGGAGACCACCGCCACCGGGATGTCGGGCGTCTGGCCGCGCAGCTGGATCAGCCCGGAAAAGCCGTGGGCGCCGGGCATGTGCAGGTCGAGCAGGATCAGATCGGCGTCCGGATGCCGGGTGACGACCTCGGTGGTGGCCTCCATGGTATCGGACTCGACGATTTCCGCCTGGGGGGCGACCTGGCGCAGCGCCTGGGTCAGGGCCGCGCGGAACAGCGGATGATCGTCGGCGACGATGAACTTCTGGGCAAAGGCCATGGATTCTCCTCCGGATCCGGGAGCAGCGGGGGCCGTCCGCCGCCTTCGGGACGCAGTGTTTGTTATCGGCATGTTACCCCATGGCCGAGGAGATGCCCAAGCGATCGTCGCCAGCTTGTCGACAATCTTGCCTCGTGCCATGAAGAAGCCGGCCCGCAGGCCGGCTTTCAGGATTGTAAGACTCCCCGGGGGGAGCCGTCATCAACGGTTGGCGCGATGCTCGATCAGGTCGTCGACCACCGACGGATCGGCCAGGGTGCTGGTATCGCCCAGGCCATCGCACTCGTTGGCGGCAATCTTGCGCAGGATGCGGCGCATGATCTTGCCCGAGCGGGTCTTGGGCAGCCCCGGCGCCCACTGGATGACGTCCGGCGAGGCGATCGGCCCGATGTCCTTGCGTACCCACTTGGTGAGCTCCTTCTTGAGCTCGTCGCTGGGCTCCACGTCGTCGGCCAGGGTCACGTAGATGTAGATGCCCTGCCCCTTGATGTCGTGGGGGAAGCCGACCACGGCGGCCTCGGCCACCGACTCGTGGGCCACCAGCGAGGACTCGATCTCCGCGGTGCCCATGCGGTGACCGGAGACGTTGAGCACGTCGTCGACGCGGCCGGTGATCCAGTAGTAGCCGTCCTCGTCGCGGCGGCAGCCGTCGCCAGTGAAGTACATGCCCTTGTAGGTGCTGAAGTAGGTCTGCAGGAAGCGCTCGTGGTTGTTCCAGATCGAGCGTGCCTGGCCCGGCCAGGCGTCGAGCATCACCAGGTTGCCCTCGGTGGCGCCCTCGAGGATGTTGCCCTCGTTGTCCACCAGCGCCGGCTGCACGCCGAAGAACGGCAGGGTCGCGGAACCGGGCTTGAGGTCGGTGGCGCCGGGCAGCGGCGCGATCATGATGCCGCCGGTCTCGGTCTGCCACCAGGTATCGACGATCGGGCAGCGCTGCTTGCCGATCACCCGATGGAACCACTCCCAGGCCTCGGGGTTGATCGGCTCGCCGACCGAGCCCAGCAGGCGCAGGCTGTCGCGGGAGCTGGAATCCATGACGTCGTCGCCGTGGGCCATCAGCGCGCGCACCGCGGTGGGGGCGGTGTAGAGGATGTTGACCTGGTGCTTGTCGACGATCTCGCCCATGCGGCCGTTGGTCGGGTAGCTGGGCACGCCCTCGAACATCAGGGTGGTGGCGCCGTTGGCCAGCGGGCCGTAGACGATATAGCTGTGGCCGGTCACCCAGCCCACGTCGGCGGTGCACCAGTAGATATCGCCGTCGTGATAGTCGAACACGTAGCGATGGGTCAGGGCCGCGTGCAGCAGATAGCCGCCGGTGGTGTGCTTGAGGCCCTTGGGCGCGCCGGTGGAGCCGGAGGTATAGAGGATGAACAGCGGGTCCTCGGCCCCCATCTCCTCGGCCGGGCAGTCGGTGGACTGCGGGTCGACCTGCTCGTGGAACCACAGGTCGCGGCCCTCGTGCCAGTCGATCTCGCCGCCGGTGCGCTGGACCACCAGCACCTTCTCGCAGACGTCGCTGCCCTCGCGGGTCAGGGCGGCGTCGACGTTGTCCTTGAGCGGCACCTGCTTGCCACCGCGCACGGATTCGTCGGCGGTGATCACCACCCTGGAGCCGGCATCCTTCACGCGCTGGGCCAGGGCGTCCGGGGAGAAGCCGCCGAACACCACCGAGTGCACCGCGCCTATGCGGGCGCAGGCCAGCATGGCCATGGCGGCCTCGGGAATCATCGGCATGTAGAGGGTGACGGTATCGCCGCGCTTCACGCCCATGTCCTTGAGGGCGTTGGCCAGCTGGCAGGTACGCTCGTGCAGCTGACGATAGGTCAGGGTCTTGGAGTCCTTGGGATCGTCGCCTTCCCAGATGATCGCGGTCTGATCGCCGCGGGTCTCGAGGTGGCGATCCAGGCAGTTGCTGCTGACGTTGAGGCAACCGTCCTCGAACCAGCGGATGTCGACGTCATGGGTGTCGAAGACGGTGTGCTTGATCTTGCTCGGCGCCTTGAACCAGTCGAGGCATTCGGCCTGTTCGGCCCAGAAGCCCTCCGGATCGTCCAGCGAGCGCTGGTACATGGCCTGGTAGGTCGCCTTGTCGGCCCAGGCCTTGCTGGCGAAGTCATCGGGTACCGGATAGACGTGCGGTTGATCACTCATGGAGTTGCCTCTGTCCTTGGGGTGGTCCCTTCAGGTTGACGATGCCGATCGCGGCGACCGGCGCCATAAGATGATTTCAGCATACTCCTCCGTTGACGCGCCTTCCCCTTAGACATTGGTATGAACGTTTTTCTTTTCTATAACAATACCTTAAGAGGGTTCATCAAGATCCCTTAGGCCCATATAGACCAAGGTCTCGGCACAATGTCGACAACGGTAGGCGCGCCCGGAGCGGGCCAGGTCATGGCGCCGCGCGGTGAAGGCGTGCTCGCGACAGCCGCAGCGGTAGCGATGCGGCGCGGGGCTCGCGCGGCCGGTGTCGAAGCGATGGGTGGTGCGGGGCGCGAGCCCGAACAGCCGGCGCATCACGGTGCGCCATTCATGGCCGTGAGGCTTGGCCTGGGGGCCGCCCTCGAGGTGATGCACCAGCCAGTGGGCCATCTCGTGGGGCACCACCTCGACCAGAAAAGCGTGGCGATTCTCGTCGAACAGCACCGGATTGAAGCGCAGTCCGCCGCGGCCGAAATGTGCCTGCCCCGCCGAGCGGCCGCGCAGGTCCAGCCACACGCCGGGCCGCGGCAGGGCCGGATGCACCTCGCGGCACAGCGCATAGGCGGCCTCGACCCGCTCGCGCAGTGCCGCCCGCCCGGCCTCGGCATCGAGGCCGGCCAGCCAGTGCGGGTCGGGGTCGGGCAGCGCGGGAGCGGTCATGGGATGCTAGAATGGCGCTCCGTTTAGATGGCGTAAAGCCCCGCCGACACCAGCGAGTGAGAGACATGTCAGACGACAAGCCACAGCCCCTGCCGCTCCTCGACGACGAGGCCCTGGACCGCCTGGACGACTTTCTCGAGTCGGACGGCGTCGACGCCGACGCCCTGGACCTGATCGGCGCCCACGGTTTCCTGGTCGCCCTCGCCGTCTCGCCCAGCGACGTGCCCCCGGCCACCTGGGTGGCGGAGCTCTTCCACGGCGAGCCGACCTTCGCCGACGACGCCGAACGCGAGGAGGTGCTGGGGCTGCTGGAGCAGCTGCGTGCCACCGCCATCGAGGTCCTGGAGGGCGGCGGCCTGCCCGAGCTGCCGTTCGATCTCGAGCTTGGCGGCGTGCCGCCCGAGGAGACGCCGATCGGCGACTGGTGCGCCGGCTTCATGGAAGGCGTGTTCCTCGACGAGCCGGCCTGGTTCGCCGAGGACGAGGAGACCGCCGCCACCCTGCTGCTGCCCTTCATGCTGCTCTCCGGGCTGTTCGGCGACGAGCCGGACATGGCCGAGCTGGCCAAGGACGGCGACCGCCTCGAGAGCCTGACCGCCCAGCTGCCCGAGCTGGTGCTGGATCTCTATCTCCACTTCCGAGTGCCGCCGGAAACGCCCAAGCCCAAGCCGCGCCGCAAGCAGCCCGCCGGCCAGAGCAAGGGCAAGGGCAAGGGAAAACCGAAGCGCAAGAAGTAAGCTGGAAGACCGCATGAGCCCGACGACCTCGGGGTCACGGGTTTTCTTCAAGCTTCCAGCTTCTGCCCGCGAAGCGGGCGTTCTTCCAGCTCCGGGCGACGCCTGGCTAGCGCAGCCGCGTCAGCCATCCATCCAGGGTGCCGTACAGCCACTCCTTGAGGCGCTGCAGCCGCGGCCGGCGCGCCCAGGCCTCGACGTGAATCTCGCGGCTGGCAGCGAAGTTGCGCTGGAACAGCTCGGCCACCTCACCGGCCAGCCGTGCGTCATCCACCTCCTGATTGGCCTCCAGGTTCCACTGCAGGCTCCAGTGATCGAAGTTGCACGACCCCAGGCTGACCCAGTCGTCGGCCAGGGTGAACTTGGCGTGGATGAACGACGGCTGGAACTCGAAGATACGCACCCCGGCGCGCAGCATCCGCCCGTAGAAGCGCTGGCCGGCGTAACGCACCCCGGGGTGGTCGTGGCTGGCCCCGGGCAGCAGCAGGCAGACCTCCACACCGCGGCGGGCGGCGCGCACCAGACGACGCCGCAGGCTCAGGGTCGGCACGAAATAGGGCGTGCAGATCCAGATGCGCCGCTGCGCCCCGCTCACCCGCCGCTGCAGCGAGTGGCGGATCGCCTGGTAGCGATAGCCCTGGCCCCAGACCACGCGTCCACGCATGCCGTGATAGCCCTCGCGAACGGGGCTGTCGCCGCCCAGGCCGTGTACCAGCGCCGGCGCGCCCGCGCCGCGGCTCAGCGGCGAGTCCCACAGGCTCGAGAACAGCCGCACCCAGTCCGCCACCACCGGCCCCCGGATGCGCAGGGCCACCTCGTACCAGGCCTCGAGAAACTCGTCGACCAGGCCGAAGCCGCCGGTGAAGGCCACCTCGCCGTCCACCACCACCAGCTTGCGATGGTCGCGGGTCAGGTTGCGGGCCAGCGAATGCCAGCCCAGGGGATTGAACCAGCGCAGCGCCACGCCGGCCGACTCGAGCCGCCGGCGATCCTCGGTGGCGAGCCCCATGGCGCCATAGCCGTCGAGCAGTAGCAGCACCGTCACGCCGCGCGCCGCGGCGCGGCTCAGCGACTCGATCACCGCACTGGCCAGGCGCCCGGACTCCATCAGGTAGAGCTCGACCAGCACCGAGTGGCGGGCGCCATCAACGGCCTCGAACATGGCCGGCAGGAAGCGCGACGCCTCGGGCAGCAACTCGAACCGATTCCCCTCTCGCCACATGCCGTGCATGACGCCTCCCTGGCCATGATGACAGGCGGCCATTGACGCACGTTTGCCGAGGCGGGAAAAGCCGGACCGCCAACGCCTGACCCGGTGCGGCCGGCATGCGTATACTGGCCGCACATGCGACCACACAGGCAATCGGATGGCCGACTCCCGCTGGCGCCCGCTGCGCCGACTGCTCCATGCCTGGGTGCGGGTGCGCCACCGCGAACCCGCCCCCGAGGCGCTGGGCCTCGATCCCGAGCTGCCGACCGTCTACGTGCTGCCCCGCCCGGCGCTCTCCGACCGCCTGCTGCTCGAATGCCTGACCGAGCGCGACGGCCTGCCGTCCGCGGCGGTGCGTCGGTCCAAGGGCGATGAGGCACCGCCTCCCCTGCTGGCCCTGCCCGACCCGCGCCGGCGGCAGCGAAAACCGACCCTCCTGCGGCACCTGATCGAGCGCGGCGAGGACGTGCAGCTGGTGCCGGTGAGCGTGTTCTGGGGTCGCGCCCCGGGCAAGCGCTTCGGCCTCTGGCCGCTGCTGGCCGCCGACGACTGGCGGCTCACCGGGCGGCTTCGGCGCCTGCTGGCGGTGCTGGTCAACGGCCGCGACCTGGAGGTGCACCTGGGCGCACCGCTGCGCCTCTCGGAGCTGGCTGACGGACGCGATCCGGCCCTCCTCGAGCGCAAGGCCGCCCGCCTGCTGCGCGTCCACTTCCGGCGCGTGCGCGAGCGGGTGCTCGGGCCGGACCTGTCCCACCGCCGCACCCTGATCGCCGGCGTGGTGGCGAGCCCCGAGGTCCAGGCCACCATCGACAAGCAGGCCGGCGGCGACGAGGCCCGTCGGGAGCGGCTGCGCCGCCGTGCGGGGCGCTACGGCCGCGAGATCGCCGCCAGCATGAGCTACCCGGCGCTGCGTTTCCTCGACGGCCTGCTCGGCCGGCTGTGGCACCGCCTCTACGACGGCATCGACCTGCGCGGCATCGAGCGCGTCAAGGCGCTGGCCGGGCACCACACCCTGGTCTACGTGCCCTGCCACCGCAGCCATATCGACTACCTGCTGCTGTCCTACGTGCTCTACGAACAGGGGCTGATGCCGCCGCACATCGCCGCCGGCCGCAACCTGGACATGCCCGTGATCGGCCCCCTGCTGCGCCGTGGCGGCGCCTTCTTCCTGCGCCGCAGCTTCCGCGGTCAGCCGCTCTACGCGCGGGTCTTCGACGAGTACCTGCACCGCCTGCTGTCCCGCGGCCACAGCCTCGAGTACTTCATCGAGGGCGGGCGCTCGCGCAGCGGCCGGCTGCTGGCGCCACGCCCGGGCATGCTGGCCATGACCCTGGGTTCCTTCCTGCGTCGCCCCGCCGCCGGCCGGCCGCTGTCGTTCGTGCCGGTCTACATCGGCTACGAGCGCATCCTCGAGGAGGCCAGCTACCGGCGCGAGCTGGCCGGCGGCGCCAAGCGCAAGGAGAGTCCGCTGGCGCTGCTCGGCGTGCTGGGCAGGCTGCGCGAGCCCTACGGCCGGGTCACGGTGAACGTCGGCGAGCCGCTGGACCTGGCGACCTTCCTGGACACCCATCAACCGGACTGGCGCGCGGCCATCGGCGAGCCCCGTCCGACCTGGCGCGCCTCGGCGGTGTCCCGGCTGGGCGAGACCCTGGCCCGGCGCATCAACGCCGCCGCCACCCTCAATCCGGTGAACCTGGTCGCCCTGGGGCTGCTGGCCACGCCGCACCGGGCCATCGAGGCCGAGCTGCTCGAACGCCAGCTCGCGCTGCTGGCCGAGCTCAAGCGCCCGCGCCCCGGCGACGAGGGCCACCCCCTGCCCCCCGGCAGCCCACGGGACTGGATCGATCACGCCCGCGCCCTGGGACTGCTCGACTATCGACCGCACCCGCTGGGCGACCTGGTGGCCGCCGACGACCACCAGGCGGGCCGCCTGGCCTGGTATCGCAACAACGTGCTGCACCTCTACGCACTGGCCGGCCTCGTCGCCTTCGCCTTTCGTCATCAGGCCCGCCATGGCCGCGACGCTCTGGCGGCGCTGCTGGCACCGGGCTGGCCGGTGCTGGAGCACGAGCTGTCGATCGAGGCGCCGGCCGACTTCGAGGCGGCGCTGGACGCCACCCTCGCCCAGCTCGCCGAGGCCGGGCTGCTGATCGAGGAAGGACAGGGATGGCGACGCGCCGAGGGGCTGGCCGAGGCCGAACAGCTGCGCATGCTGGGACGGCTGATCCGTCCGACGCTGGAGCGCGGCTACCTGCTGGTCGCTGCCCTGCTCGGCGAGGCGCCGGGCCACTTCGACCACGACGGCCTGGCGAGTCACGCCCGCCAGCTCGCCGAGCGCCTGGCACGGCTCACCGGGCGCGACGCCCCGGAATTCTTCGACGCAAGGCTGTTCGACGGCCTGCTGGAAAGCCTGGAACGCGAGGGCTGGCTGACGGTCCGCGACGACCGCCTGCACTATGAAGAGACTCTGCGCGAGGCCGCGCGGCGCAGCCGGACGCTGTTCGACCCGGCGCTGCGCCATCGGCTGGAGCGGATCGCCGCCCGGCGGATCGCCGCGCGAGGAGCCTCCGGAGAGCATGCGGCGACGCCGGGCGACTAGCGGGGACTAGTCGCTCAGGGCACGATGGACATAGAGGTCGTAACGGCTGGTCTTGCCCTCCAGCACGTGGCGCGGCGCAGGCCCCTCGATGGGCGGCGCCTTGCGTGGCCGCTTGACCACCACCCGATGGGTCGCCACGTCCAGCGCCGCTTCCAGCAGCCTGGGCGCGTCGGCGTCGTCTCCGGCCAGCTCGCGGAACAGCCGCATCTCCTTCTTCACCAGCGCCGACTTCTCGCGATGGGGAAACATCGGGTCCAGATGGACCACCTGGGGCGCGATGGAAGACTGCGCCACCAGGTCGGCGAGCTCGCGGCTCGCGTCGCCATGGGCCAGGCGCAGCCGGGCGGCGATCTCGGCGGTGTCCGGGTCCGCCATGGCGCGCGCCAGGCCGTCCTCGAGCAGTGCGGCGATGGACGCGACCCGCTCGACCATCAGCACCTCGGCGCCGAGCGTCGCCAGCACGAAGGCATCGCGGCCGAGCCCCGCGGTGGCGTCCACCACCGAGGGCGTGGCGCCCTTGCCGAGCCCGCAGGCCCTGGCGATCAGCTGGCCGCGGCCGCCGCCGAAGCGGCGCCGGTGGGCCGCCTTGCCCTCGACGAAGTCCACCGCCAGCGGCTTGCCGTAACGCTTGGCATCGCCGGCCAGCACCAGCCGGCCGTTCTCGCGGCCGAGCCGCAGCGGCGGCGCCTCGCCCGACGCCAGCGCGTCGGCGTCGGGCAGCCCCCAGCGCGCGGCCAGGGCCGCGTCGTTGGCCGCGACCGCACTCATCGGCTCTTCTGCCAGGCGACCCGGTCGCGCAGGTAGACCGGCAGCACCTCGGCGGCCGGGCGCCCTTCACCGGCCTCGAAGGCATCGGCGGCCAGGCGCACCATGTCCTCGGCGGCGGCCTCCTGCTCGGGCAGGCACAGGCTCATGCCGGCCTGCACGTCGGCCGGCATGGCGTCCCACAGGGTCCAGCCGGAGCCCACGCCGACCCAGTCGTGATCGGCATGGGCCTCGGGCAGGCGCAGCCGTTCGGGCGGCAGCACCGCCTCCTCGGCCAGGCACTCGACGCGGCCGTCGAAGCACTGCCAGGCGGCGGCGTAGATCTCGCCCATGCGCGCGTCCAGCGCGGTGACCAGGTAGCGGTAGCGTTGGCGGAGATGCGCGCCCAGGGCCAGCGCCTGCAGGGTCGAGACCCCGAGCAGCGGGCGGTCGAGGCCGAAGGCCAGGCCCTGGGCGGCGCCGGCGGCGATGCGCAGGCCGGTGAAGGACCCCGGGCCATGGCCATAGGCCACCGCGTCCAGCTCGGCCGGGGCGACGCCGGCCTCGGCCAGCACCTCGTCGACCATCGGCATCAACCGGCGGGTATGGGCTCGGGGAGTGAGTTCGAAGCGGGAGATCACCTCGTCGTCGACGCCCTCGCGACGCCGCAGCAGGGCGGCGGAGCAGGCGCTCGAGGAGGCATCCAGGGCCAGCAGGATCGGCATGGGTCTCTAACGGTGCGGGAAGTGTCGGGGCATTATACGACAACGGCCCGCGCGATGCGGGCCGTGGCCGGAATGAAGAAAAGTGCGGGATTCCGTCGCGAGCGAAGACAGGTGGGGGCGCCTAGCCTGGCCGCCGCCGGAGCGCAGAAACCGGACAGCCTTTTCTCAGCTCTCGAGGGCGGCGATCACCTGCCCGGTGATGTCGTCGACGCTGCCCACGCCTTCCACCTTGTGGTAGGCCGGCGCGGCATCGGGTTCCTGCTGCGCCCACTGCTGGTAGTAGTCGACCAGCGGTGCGGTCTGCTCGTGATAGACGGACAGGCGATTGCGCACGGTGGCTTCGCTGTCGTCGTCGCGCTGGATCAGCGCCTCGCCGGTGACGTCGTCCTTGCCCTCTTCCTTCGGCGGATTGTGGTCGACGTGGTAGACGCGGCCGGAGGCCGGGTGCACGCGACGGCCGGCCAGGCGGTTGACGATTTCCTCGTCGGGCACGGCGATCTCGAGCACGTGATCGAGCTTCACGCCCGCTTCCTTCATGGCGTCGGCCTGGGGAATGGTGCGCGGGAAGCCGTCGAACAGGAAGCCGTTGGCGCAGTCCGGCTGGGCGATGCGCTCCTTGACCAGGGCGATGATGATGTCATCGGATACCAGGCCGCCGGTGGTCATGATCTCCTGGACCTTGAGGCCCAGCTCGCTGCCTTCCTTGACGGCGGCACGCAGCATGTCACCGGTGGAAATCTGCGGAATGCCGTAGCGCTCGCAGATGAACTGGGCCTGGGTTCCCTTGCCGGCGCCCGGCGCGCCCAACAGGATCACTCGCATCGAACTGCTCCTTGGAAGTGGTGGTGGATTCGAAAAAGAGGAGAAATGGAGAATAGCGAACCATACCGGGGCGACCGTCGTCACACAAGCGACACACGGGCCACAAGGCCCTGAGTGCGCGAGAAAATCCCGTGCGATCAAGGAGCTGGCGGTTCTAGCACTTTGGTATTCCCCGGCCCGGAAACGCCGACGGCGCCTTGCGGCGCCGTCGGTCGTGGCTCACTCGTTCTCGATCAGAGCAGCAGGCGACGGATGTCCGTCAGCATCTGGCCGAGGAAGGCGGTGAAGCGCGCCCCGTCGGCGCCGTTGACCGCCCGGTGGTCGAAGGAGAGCGACAGCGGCATGATCAGCCGCGGCTGGAAGGCCGCGCCGTCCCACACCGGCTTCATCGACGCCTTGGAGACGCCGAGGATGGCGACTTCCGGCGGGTTGACGATCGGCGTGAAGGCGGTGCCGCCGATCGAGCCCAGGCTGGAGATGGTGAAGCAGCCACCGGTCATCTCCTCGCGCTTGAGCTTCTTCGACTGCGCCTTCTTGGCCAGCTCCACGGACTCCTTGGCCAGATCGATCAGCGACTTCTGGTCGGCGTCGCGAATCACCGGAACCATCAGGCCGTCCGGCGTATCCACGGCGATGCCGATGTGCACGTACTTCTTCTGCACCACGGTCTCGCCGTCGCTCTTCAGGCTGACGTTGAACTGCGGGAACTTCTGCAGCGCCACGGCGCAGGCCTTGATCAGGAACGGCAGCGGCGTGAGCTTGGCACCCTGCGCCTCGGCCTCGGCCTTCATCGACTTGCGGAAGGCCTCGAGCTCGGTGATGTCGGCCTCGTCGAACTGGGTGACATGCGGAATGTTGACCCAGCTGCGATGAAGATTGGTGGCGCCCATCTTCATCAGGCGACCCATCTTCTTCTCTTCCACCTCGCCGAACTGGCTGAAGTCCTGGTCCGGGATCGGCGGAATGCCGGAACCGCCCTCGGCCGCGGCCGGCGCCGCAGCCGGTGCCTTGGCCTGACCCGACATCACCTGCTTGACGTAGGCCTGGACGTCTTCCTTGAGCACCCGCTCCTTGGGACCGCTGGGCTTGACCAGGGCGAGATCGACGCCGAACTCGCGGGCCAGCATGCGCACCGCCGGACCGGCGTGCACGCGCTTGCCGTCACGCGGCTTCTCGGCGCTGGCCGGGGCACTCGCGGGCGCGGCGGCCTTGGCCGGCTGTTCCGACTTGGCCGGGGCCTCGGCCTTGGGCGCACTCTGCTGCTGAGGAGCGGCCTTCGGCGCGGCGCCGGCGGTCTCGATGTAGCCGATCAGGTCACCTTCGGAGACGGTGTCGCCTTCCTTGACGGTCAGCTCGACCAGCTTGCCCGCGAACGGGCTCGGCACGTCCATGGTGGCCTTGTCGGACTCCAGGGTGATCAGCGGGTCTTCCTCGGCCACCTCGTCGCCGACGCTGGCGGCGATCTCGATCACCGGCACGTCGCTGGAACCGGACAGGTCCGGCACGCGAACCTCGCGACGCTCGGGCTCGCCGCTGGCTTCCTCGGCCGGGGCGGCCTCGGCGGCCGGAGCCTGCTCGGCGGGTGCGGACTCGGCTTCCTCGGCCGGCGCCTCGTCGGCGCCACCGGCGATCTGGATGGTGCCGATCACGTCGCCTTCGGAGACGGTATCGCCTTCCTTGACGGTGAAGCTGGCGATCTTGCCGGCGTGCGGGCTCGGCACGTCCATGGAGGCCTTGTCGGACTCCAGGGTGATCAGGGTGTCCTCGGCGGCCACCTCGTCGCCCTCGGACACCGCGACTTCGATGATCTCGACGTCGCTGGCGCCGCCCAGGTCGGGCACGGTGATGTCCACGGTCTGGCTGCCGCCGGACGCGGGCTTGGCGGCCGGCGCCGGCCGGGACTCCGCGGCCGGCTCGGCCGGCGCTTTCGAGGCGGGCTCGGCGGCTTCGGCGGGCTGCTCGGGCTCGGCGTCGCCGCCGCCCTCGACCTCCAGCTCGACGATGTCGTCACCCTCGGAGACGGTGTCGCCTTCCTTGACCAGCACCTTGACGACCTTGCCGCCCTTGGGCGACGGCACGTCCATGGAAGCCTTGTCGGATTCCAGGGTGATCAGGGAGTCCTCGGCGGCGATGACGTCGCCGACCGCCACCGCGATCTCGATGATTTCCACATCGGTGTCGCCACCGATGTCGGGCACTTTGATGATTTCGCTACTCAAGGTCGCGCTCCTTCAAACTCTTCACGGGGCGGGCCTTTCGACAGGCCCGCCATGCCACCGGTCGGTCGACGCCTCAGACAGAGAGCGGGCTCGGCTTGCTGGGGTCGATACCGTACTTCTCGATGGCCTCGCCGACGACCTTGCGATCGATCTCGCCGCGGTCGGCCAGCGCCTTGAGCGCGGCCACGGTGACGAAGTAGCGGTTGACCTCGAAGAAGTGACGCAGCTTCTCGCGGGTATCGGAGCGGCCGAAACCGTCGGTTCCGAGCACATGATAGTCGGTCGGCACCCAGGCGCGGACCTGGTCGGCGTACAGCTTCATGTAGTCGGTGGAGACGATGGCCGGACCCTCACGGCCTTCCAGGCAGCGCGTGACGTGCGGCTTGCCCGGCTCGTCGGCCGGATGCAGGAACGCCTGACGGTCGACTTCCAGGGCCTCGCGACGCAGCTCGTTGAAGCTGGTGACGCTCCAGATGTCGGCGCCCACGCCCCACTCCTCGGCGAGCATCTCGGCGGCGGCCTCGACCTCGCGCAGGATGGTGCCGGAGCCCATCAGCTGGACCCGCTTGTCGCCCTGGGTCTCGCGCAGCAGGTACATGCCCTTGATGATGTCGTCGGCAGGGACCTCCTCGAGGGCCGGCTGCTCGTAGTTCTCGTTCATCACCGTCAGGTAGTAGAAGCAGTTCTCCTTGTCGGCGAACATGCGCTTCAGACCGTCCTGCACGATGACCGCGACCTCGTGGGCGTAGGTCGGGTCGTAGCTGCGGCAGTTGGGGATGGTCGAGGCCTGGATCAGGCTGTGACCGTCCTGGTGCTGCAGGCCCTCGCCATTGAGGGTGGTACGACCGGCGGTGCCGCCGACCAGGAAGCCGCGCGCCTGCATGTCGCCGGCGGCCCAGGCCAGGTCACCGATGCGCTGGAAGCCGAACATCGAGTAGTAGATGTAGAACGGCAGCAGCGGCAGCCCGTGGTTGCTGTAGGAGGTCGCGGCGGCGATCCAGGAGGACATGGCGCCGGCCTCGGTGATGCCCTCTTCGAGCACCTGGCCGGCCTTGTCCTCGCGGTAGAACATCAGCTGGCCCTTGTCCATGGGCTCGTACTTCTGGCCCTCGGAGGTGTAGATGCCGAGCTGACGGAACATGCCTTCCATGCCGAAGGTCCGCGCCTCGTCGGGCACGATCGGCACGACCTGCTTGCCGAAGCCCTTGTGCTTGACCAGACCGTTCAGGATCCGCACGAAGGCCATGGTGGTGGAGACCTCACGGCCCTTGGAGCCGGCGGTCTGGGAGGCGAAGATCTTGTCGTCGAGACCCGGGATGTCGAGCGCCTCGAAATCCGGGTTGCGCGCCGGCAGGTAGCCGCCCAGGCGCTCGCGCTGGAGATGCATGTACTTCATCTCCGGGCTGTCGTCGCCCGGCTTGTAGTACGGCATCTCGTTCTCGATGGCCTCGTCGGACACCGGGATGCCGAAGCGGTCGCGGAAGCTCTTGAGCACGTCCTGATCGTCGATGGACTTGATCTGGTGCGCTTCCATGTCGGCTTCGCCGCCAGCGGCCCCCAGGCCGTAGCCCTTGACGGTGTGCGCCAGGATCACGGTGGGACGGCCGCTGTCGTTGTGGAAGGCCTCGTGGTAGGCCGCATAGACCTTGAACGGGTCGTGGCCGCCGCGGTTGAGCTTCCAGATGTCCTCGTCGGACATGTCCTTGACCATCTCGGCGGTTTCCGGGTACTTGCCGAAGAAGTGCTCCCGGGTATAGGCGCCACCGTTGGCCTTGCAGTTCTGGTATTCGCCGTCGACGGTCTCGTCCATCAGCTTCTGCAGGACGCCCTTCTTGTCCTTCTCGAACAGGGTATCCCAGTGGCGACCCCAGACGACCTTGATGACGTTCCAGCCGGCACCGCGGAACACGCCCTCGAGCTCGTCCATGATGCGGGAGTTGCCACGCACCGGGCCATCGAGACGCTGCAGGTTGCAGTTGATGACGAAGTTGAGGTTGTCGAGCTTCTCGCGGCTGGCCAGGTGGATCGCCCCCAGGGTCTCCGGCTCGTCGCACTCACCGTCGCCCAGGAAGGCCCAGACCTTGCGGTCCTGCATCGGCTGCAGGCCACGCTGGTCCAGGTACTTCATGACGTGGGCCTGGTAGATGGCCATGATCGGGCCGAGGCCCATGGACACGGTGGGCAGCTGCCAGTAGTCCGGCATCAGCCAGGGGTGCGGATAGGAGGACAGGCCGTCGCCGTCGACTTCCTGGCGGAACTTGTCCATCTGCGCCTCGGTGAGGCGCCCTTCCAGGAAGGAGCGCGCATAGATGCCCGGCGCACTGTGGCCCTGGATGAACACCAGGTCGCCCTTGAAGTCGCCGTTGGCCGCGCGGAAGAAGTGGTTGAAGCCCACGTCATAGAGGGTCGCCGAGGACATGAAGCTGGCCAGGTGGCCGCCGATGCCCTTGTTGGCCTTGTTGGCCCGGGTCACCATCGCAGCCATGTTCCAGCGGATCAGCGAGCGGATACGACGTTCCATGAAGAGATCGCCGGGCATCGGCGCCTCGCGGTGCACCGGAATGGTGTTGCGGTGCGGCGTCGTGACCGAGAAAGGCACCTGCATGCCGTCATGGCGATAGCGATCCGCCAGGCGGGTCATCAGATACCGGGCACGTTCCTCGCCCTCGCGATCCAGTACCGATTCCAGGGAATCCAACCATTCCGCGGTTTCGACCGGATCGAGATCTTCTCTTGTCTCAAGACTCATAGACGTCTCTCCGAATGACGTTGGGGGCAACAGCCCCCAGCAAGGGGGTGTGGCGCATGATGACGGTCATGGAAGGATCACCTCCATGCCGGAATATTTCTGTTGTAGTCGTTTTACAAGTCAGCACGACTAAAGTCGGCGGGTGCGCCGACGATACCGCAAACGCTGCCGACTGCCAATTGAAGCAGACATGGAAAGCCTTTTCAAAACTTTGAAATCGGATGCCAGTTCCCGTTTCCTGCTGAATCGAGCCAGATCGACGGCGTTATCCGATTTCATCGCCGCTTCGCCGACACGTTTCCTCGACACGCCATGGGCTTTTATAAAACAGTTTTATTACGAAAGAATGGCCGTGGCGGCCAGGCGCTGGCGAAAATAGGCCCAGTCGAAGGCCGGCCCGGGGTCGGTCTTGCGTAGTGGCGCGACATGGGCATGGCTGGTGATGCGCGCCTCGCTCATCGCCGGATAGCCCGCCAGCAGCGCTCGGGTCGCCCGGGCCAGGGCCTCGTACTGGGCCGCGGTATAGGGCGAAACCTCGTCGCCCTCGAGCTCGATACCCACCGAGAAGTCGTTCAGCCCCTCGCGCTCGACCCCGCCGTCCCGCCAGCGCGAGCGGCCGGCGTGCCAGGCCCGATCGTGGAAGGGCACGAACTGCACGCATTCGCCGTCGCGACGAATCAGCAGGTGCGCGGAGACCCGAAGCCCGGCGATCTCGGCGAAGAACGGGTGGGCGTCTGGCTCCAGGCGATTGGTGAACAGCCGCTCGATGGCATCGCCGGCGAACTCGCCCGGCGGCAGGCTGATGGAATGCAGCACCAGCAGCGAAACCTCGCCGGCCGGACGTGCGTTGTGGTTGGGCGACGGCACCCGCCGGGCATCCGCCAGCCAGCCTTCGTGAATCGGCATCTTTCCCCCTGACGTCGGTCCTGACCTTTCCCCTATAATGAACGCCCCTAGCTTCCCCGCACAGAGGCCACGCCACCATGCATTATCAGGACGCCCTCGCCGAAGAGATCCGCAACAGCGCCGCCCGGCTGCTGGCCGAGGACGTCGGCCCCGGTGACATCACCGCCGAGCTGATCCCCGAGAAGGAGTGGGCCCGGGCCCGGGTGATCACCCGCGAGCCGACGGTGCTGTGCGGCGTGGCCTGGGTCGACGAGCTGTTCCGCCGCCTCGACGCCCGGGTGGCACTGCGCTGGCAGGCCGCCGACGGCGACCGCCTCGAGGCCGGGGCGCCGCTGCTCGAGCTGGAGGGACCGGCACGCAGCCTGCTCACCGGCGAGCGCGCGGCGCTGAACCTGCTGCAGACGCTGTCCGCCACCGCCACTCGCACCCGGCACTACGTGGACCTGCTGGACGGCACCGGCGTGGGCATCCTCGACACCCGCAAGACCCTGCCCGGCATGCGCCTGGCGCAGAAATACGCCGTGACCTGCGGTGGCGGCCTCAACCACCGCATCGGCCTCTATGACGCCTTCCTGATCAAGGAGAACCACATCGCGGCCTGCGGCGGCATCGCCGCGGCGGTCGAGGAAGCCCGACGCATCGCCCGCGACCTGCCGGTGGAAGTGGAGGTGGAGACCTTCGAGGAGCTCGACCAGGCACTGGCCGCCGGCGCCGACATCATCATGCTCGACAACTTCTCGCTCGACGACATGCGCGAGGCGGTGCGCCGCAACGAGGGGCGCGCCATCCTCGAGGCTTCGGGCAACGTCGACGAGACGACCCTCCAGGCCATCGCCGAGACCGGCGTCGACCGCATCTCCAGCGGCGCCCTGACCAAGGACGTCAAGGCGATCGACCTGTCGATGCGCTTCCTGGAACAAGGCGCCTAGGCGGCGCCCGACTCAGGCCGGCTGCGGCGCCAGCGGCTTCTCCAGGCGCCGGCGCGGCAGCCGTTCGCCGCCACGCTCGACCCATTCCTCGCGCACCCGGGACCAGCCGCGGCGCTCCAGGCCATCGGCCATCACCAGGCTGGCGTCGATGCTCAATCGCTCGCCACCGCGCTCGCGCACCAGGCGCTCGGCGTGCCCCAGCAGGGCACCGCCGATGCCGCGCCGGGCCAGCGACGGCCAGACGTAGAGCGACTCCACATGGCCGCGGGGCAGGTCCAGCTCCAGGAAGGCCACGCAGCGACCGTCACAGGTCGCCACCAGGGTGGTGTAAAGCGCATGCCGCGCCACCCAGGCACTGCCCTCGCGGGGCAGCACCGCCGCCCAGGCCTGCCGGGCGGCCAGCGTGTAGTGGCTCATGGCGCCCTGCATGACGGCATGATGGAAGACCTCGGCCTGATCGCCGCCGTCCTGGGCGCGAGCCTCGCGGTAGAGAATGCGCGGCGCCGCGTCGTGCGGAGATTCGAACTGACCCATGAGGGACACCCTGCGAAGATGAAGACGCCCAGAGACTACCGAAGCGATGCCGCCGCGCCAATGCCCATGGCAAGGGCGGCGCATCATCGCCCCGGCGACCCGCGGACGCGCGCATGAACGAGACGCCCCGAACCTTCGACCTGACGCCCATCGGACGCATCGAGAGCGACTACCCCGACAAGTTCGGCATTCCCCGCCAGCCGGGGCTGGCCGACGCCGCCCGGGCCAGCCTGGTGCTGACGCCCCCCCACGACGATCCGCTGGCGGTGCGCGGCCTGGAGGCCTTCAGCCACCTGTGGGTGACCTTCGTCTTCCACCTGAGCCCCGAACGCTGGACGCCGCTGGTGCGGCCGCCGCGCCTGGGTGGCAACGCGAAAGTGGGCGTGTTCGCCAGCCGCAGCACCCACCGCCCCAACCGCCTGGGGCTGTCGCTGGTCGAGCTCGAGGGCATCGACGTCGAGAATGGCGTGCGCCTGCGGCTGCGCGGCGCCGACCTGGTCGACGGCACCCCGGTGCTCGACATCAAGCCCTACCTGCCCTGGGCGGAATCGCGCCCCGAGGCCCGGGCCGGCTTCGCCCCCGAGGCGCCGAGCGCCCTGCCCGTGCGCCTGACGCCGATGGCCGAGGCGGCGCTGGCCGCCCGCCCCGACGGCGCCTCGCTGCGCGCACTGATCCAGCAGGTGCTGGCCCAGGACCCACGCCCCGCCTATCGCCGCGGCGCCGAGGAACGCATCTACGGCGTGCGGCTGCGCGACGTCGACGTGCGCTTCCAAGCCCTCGCCAGTGAGACCGGCGAGACAGCACTGGAGGTCGTCGAGATCGTGGCGGCGTAGAGGCAGAGAGCAGGAACACAGGCTTTCATGGGGTCAGACCCCGGCCAGGCCATCCTGCCTGTGGTCGCGCACCTCGCCTGCCGCGGCGAGACCGCCGGGGTCTGACCCCATGACGGCACCACTCCGGCGCGCATCTCGCCTATGCCGAGTGCCGGATGTCAGAAACGACGAAGGGCCCCGCAGGGCCCTTCGTTCGGCATGGCAGACGTCTTCAAGAGAAGTCGACGCCGATCCGCTTGCCCACCTCTTCGTAGGCCTCGATCACGCCGCCCAGCCCCTGGCGGAAGCGGTCCTTGTCCAGCTTCTCGCGGGTCTCGGCGTCCCACAGGCGGCAGCCGTCCGGGGAGAACTCGTCGCCCAGCACGATCCGGCCCTGGAACACGCCGAACTCGAGCTTGTAGTCCACCAGCAGCAGGTCGCCGGCGGCGAACAGCGCCTTGAGCACCTCGTTGACGCGGAAGGTCAGCGCCTTCATCTCGGCCAGCTGCTCCGGGGTCGCCCAGCCGAAGGTCTCGGCCAGCGACTCGTTGATCATCGGGTCATGCAGGGCGTCGTTCTTGAGGAACAGCTCGAAGGTCGGCGGATTCAGCTCGCTGCCCTCTTCCACGCCGAGGCGCTTGACCAGGCCCCCGGCGGCGATGTTGCGCACCACGCACTCGACCGGAAGCATGTCCATGTTCTTGACCACGCACTCGTTGTCGCCGAGCAGGCCCTCGAAGTGGGTCGGGATGCCGGCTTCCTCGAGCTTGCCCATGATGAAGGCATTGAAGCGGTTGTTGACCTTGCCCTTGCGCTCCAGCGACTCCATGCGCTCGCCGTCGAAGGCGCTGGTGTCGTCGCGGAAGTGCAGGATCAGGCGATCCGGGTCATCGGTGGCGAAGACGGACTTGGCCTTGCCGGCATAGAGTTCTTGGCGCTTTTCCATGGGAGCCTCCACAGGCAACAGTCAGATGGAATTCTGGAATCTCAGGTGATCGCCTGCCAGTCCAGCCCCTGATCCTGGGCCGCCACCGTCAGGCGCGAATCGTCGCCGTCGAGCAGTGGCACCAGGGCCTCCAGGGCCAGCTCGGGGCGATTGTTGTGTTCGGAAAGGTGCGAGCAGACGATGCGCTGCAGGCCGTCCAGCCCCAGCCGCCGCAGCAGCCAGGCGGACTGGGCGTTGGCCAGGTGTCCCCACTGGCCGCCGACCCGGCGCTTGAGACTCGGCGGGTAGGGGCCGGTCTCCAGCAGATGGACGTCGTGGTTGCACTCCAGCACCAGGGCGTCGCAGCCGCGGAAGGCCTCGACCACGTGCTCGCTGGGATGGCCCAGATCGGTGAGCAGGCCCAGGCGGCGACCGGCGGCGGCCAGCCGGAACTGCACCGGCTCCCGGGCGTCGTGGGGCACCGTGACCGGGTCGATCTCGATGCCCTTCACGGCGAAGCGCGCCTGGGGGGTGATCCAGTGCCGGTGCGGCACCTCGCCGAGCTTGCCCGACAGCCAGGTGCCGGGCGTGAGATAGACCGGCACCTTGTGACGCCGCGCCAGCGGACCGACCCCGCGGATGTGATCGCCGTGCTCGTGGGTGACGAGCACGGCATCGAGCTGGCGAGGATGGAGGTCGAAGCGCGCCAGGCGACGCTCGGTCTCCCTGAGACCGAAGCCGCAGTCGATCAGCAGGCGCGTCTCGCCATCGCTGACCAGGGTGGCATTGCCCTTGCTGCCGCTGCCGAGCGAGGCGAACTGCAGCCGCCGCGTCGCGACCTCCGTCATCAGCCCAGCAGGCCCGCCACCCGCTCGAGCAGCTCGCGACGATCCTCGTCGGACAGCTCGCGGTCGTCGGCGGAATCGGCCTTCAGCACGGCACTCTGCGGCCCCGAGGCCTCGAGCGACAGGCGAATGCGCTGGGGGTCCGCCCCGCCGAAGCTGGTCAGGGTGTCCCAGATTCCCTCGCTGCGAGCGCTGAGCGTCAGGTAGTCGACCAGGAAGGTGCGGGCCTCGGCATCCTGCTCCAGCAGCTCGCGACGCTCTTGCACCGCGAAGTCCGCCTCGAGCTGGTAGCTCAGCTCGGCCCAGGTGCGATCCACGCCATAGGGCAGCTCCAGGCGCCATTCACCGCCGGACCGGGTGAGCAGCGGATTGGCCTGTTCACCGGGGCGCTGGACCGCCAGCGAGGAGGCGCTGGCGGTGGCACCACGGGCCTCGAAGCGACGCTGCAGGGCGCGCAGGCAGCGCTGCTGGGGCGAACCGCCCTGCTCGCAGCGCAGCTCGCTGGCCCCCTGCTGCAGGCCGGGCCGGACGCTGAGCCGCGCCTGATCGGTGACCAGCAGGCCGCGGTTGGCGTCGCGCTGGACGACCGTGAGGCCACGCTCGGCCACGAAGTCCTCGAGCTCGGACCAGACGACGCTGGGTGCGGCGCCGATCACCAGCCAGCGCTGGCCGGCCGCCTCGCGCAGCGCCACGCCGCCGGCCTGCACGCCGCTCCCGGCGCCCAGGGCGCGAGGCGGCGGCACGCGAAAGTCCTCACCCTGTGAGACGAAGCTGCCCTGCGCTTCGGGAACCGGCATGGCATTGCCGAAGCGGCGGTCGTCGCGGGCATCGGGCAGCACCAGGGGGGCGCTCGACTCGGCGTCGACGTAGTCGGTGCCACGGTCGTCGTAGTAGCCGTCGCGGGCACAGCCGGCCAGGGCCAGCGCCGCCACCAGCGGCATCCATTTCAGCGCAGAGCTCATGCGTCCACCTTGCTCAAGTTGTCCAGGTCGCGGCGTCTCGCGCCGCGTCAGTCGTCACTCTCGATTCGTCGACCTCAGTCGTCGATCACGCCGGCCAGCTGCAGGGCCTCGCTGACGGTGGAGTGGTACTTCTCGGAGAGCCAGGTCAGCGGCAGACGGATGCCCGCCTCGGCCAGCCCCATGCGATTCAGCGCCCACTTGACGGGAATCGGGTTGGCCTCGATGCCGAGATTGGTGTGCAGCGGCATCAGACGGGTGTTGATCTGGTGCGCCTTCTCCGAGTCGCCGGCCACCGCCGCGGCGCACAGCTCGTGCATGGCGCGGGGGGCCACGTTGGCGGTCACCGAGATGTCGCCGTGGCCGCCCATCAGCATGAAGTCGCAGGCGGTACCGTCATCGCCGGAGTAGAGCATGAAGCCGCTGCCCTTGAGGCGAGCGATCAGGTCCTCGGCGCGCTCCAGGTTGCCGGTGGCATCCTTGAGGCCGACGATGTTGTCCACCTCGGCCAGGCGCAGCACGGTCTCGTTGTAGAGATCGGAGCAGGTGCGGCCGGGCACGTTGTAGAGGATCACCGGCAGGTTGCTGCCCTCGGCGACGGCCTTGAAGTGCTGGTAGAGGCCTTCCTGGGTCGGCTTGTTGTAGTAGGGGCACACGGACAGGCAGTAGTCCGCCCCCACTTCGCTGGCATAGCGCGCCAGCTCGACCGCCTCGGAGGTGGCGTTGGCGCCGGTACCGGCGATGACCGGCACCCGGCCACCGACCTCTTCCACCACCGCGCGGATGACGTCGAAGTGCTCGGCGAACGACATGGTGGTCGGCTCGCCGGTGGTGCCCGCCGCGACGATGGCGTCGGTGCCATTGTCCAGATGGAAATGGACCAGGGCCCGCAGGGCTTCCCAGTCGATATCGCCGTTGACCTTCATCGGTGTCGCCAGCGCGACGATACTACCCGTGATCATCCTCGTCTTGTCCTCTCGCTGCCTGCCGGCGACCGCAGGGCTCGGCCGCCAAGAAAAACCCGCCCTCGCCCGTGGGCGCGATGCCAGGGGCCAAATGGTACTCAGGGCTCGAGAGCCTGTACAGCGGCGACTTTACAGTCGCCGGCGGGTTGCGTGTAATCATGACGTTCATTCCCCGATTGGAGCCCCATCATGAGCGTCAGCCTCGGTCAGCCGGTGCCCGA
The DNA here is from genome assembly GCF_030406665.1 of Halomonas halophila. Taxonomy (NCBI): domain Bacteria; kingdom Pseudomonadati; phylum Pseudomonadota; class Gammaproteobacteria; order Oceanospirillales; family Halomonadaceae; genus Halomonas; species Halomonas halophila. The sequence goes on from NZ_CP129121.1 coordinate 2,887,453, forward strand.
CTTCACCGCCACCGCCACCGGCGATACCACCCTCAGCCTCTCGGAACTGCGCGGCCGCCAGGTGGTGATCTACTTCTACCCCAAGGCCAGCACTCCGGGCTGCACCACCGAGGGCGGCGACTTCCGCGACCGCAAGGACGCCTTCGACGCCGCCAACACCGTGATCGTCGGCGTTTCCCGGGACGGCATCCGCGCCCAGGAGAACTTCAAGGCCAAGCAGGACTTCAACTTCACGCTGCTGTCCGACAAGGACGAGGCGGTGTGCCAGCTGTTCGACGTGATCAAGCTCAAGAAGCTCTACGGCAAGGAACACCTGGGGATCGAGCGCAGCACCTTCCTGATCGACGCCGAGGGCAGGCTAGCCCGGGAGTGGCGCAAGGTGAAGGTCAAGGGCCACGTGGACGAGGTCCTCGAGGCCGCCCAGGCCCTTCACGCCGGCGAACCGGCAGCGAGCGAGTAAGCCAGGCGAACGCGCCGTCCCGGCCGGGACGGCGCAGCGCTGTCAGGCCTCGTCGGCGCCGTTCGGGGCGTGGTGGGCGGCCTCTTCCTGACGATGCTGCTGAATGCCCCGCGGCCAGGCATACACCAGCGCCTTGAGCAGGGTCGCCAGCGGGATGGCGAAGAAGATGCCCCAGAAGCCCCACACGCCGCCGAAGAACAGCACCGCCAGGATGATCGACACCGGATGCAGGTTGACCGCCTCGGAGAACAGCACCGGCACCAGCACGTTGCCGTCCAGCGCCTGGATCACCCCGTAGGCGATCAGCACGTAGAGGAACTGGTCGCCGACGCCGAAGTGGAAGCCGGCCACCGCCGCCACCGGCACCGTCGCCACCGCGGCGCCGATGTAGGGCACCAGCACCGACAGCCCCACCAGCACGCCGAGCAGTGCCGAATAGGGCAGCCCGAAGAAGGCAAAGGTGAAGAAGGCCACGCCGCCGACGATCACGATCTCGGTGACCTTGCCGCGCACGTAGTTGGCGATCTGGGCATCCATTTCCTGCCATACCCGGGTCATCAGCCCCCGCCGGCGCGGCAGCAATGACACCGCGAAACCCACCAGCCGGTCGCGGTCCTTGAGCATGAAGAACACCAGGATCGGCACCAGCACCAGGTACACGATCAGCCCCACGATGTTGCCCAGCGAGGCCAGCGACAGCGTCAGCGCCCGCTGGCCGAGCTGGGTCACCTCGCGGCCCGCCATCCCCACCCAGTCCTGGATCTGGGCCGGCGTCACCAGGTCGGGATAGCGGGTCTGGAGATCGGCGAGCAGCTGCTGGCCGCTGGCGAACATGCGTGGCGTCTCCTGAAGCAGGTTGACCAGCTGTGTCCAGATCAGCGGCAGCAGCACCAGCGCCATGGCCAGCACCACGCCGACGAAGCCCAGATAGACCAGCATCACCGCCAGGAAGTGCGGTACCCGTCGCCGGGTCAGGGCATTCACCCCGCCCTGCAGCAGGAAGGCGATGACCAGCGCGGTAAGGAAGGGCGCCAGCATCTGGCCCAGCCAGATCACCACCGCGAAGCCCAGCACCAGGACCACCAGCAGGATCACCGCCTCTTCGTCGGAGAGATAGTGATCGACCCAGCCGCGCAGCAGCGAACGCAGCGTCATGAGGAGGCCTCCCCGCCCTTGCGGATCCAGTAGTGATAGACCTCGCCCCGCTCCTCACGGGCCGGCATCTCATGGGCGCTCTGGGCGATGAAGGTCTCGAAGTCGCGCCAGGAACCGGCATCGGTGGCCATCACTTCCAGCACCTGGTCGGGCGCCAGGCGCGACAGCGCCTGCTTGGCCTTGAGCAGAGGCAACGGACAGGAAAGCCCTCTGGCATCGAGGACGTCGTCGGGTTGCACAGCCATATCGTCTCCCGCGAGAATGCCTGAAGCCGTCGCGCTCATCGTCGCGAACGGCATGAATGCCTGCGATTTAAAGGCACTTTCCCCGCTGAATCAATGTCGGAGGGAACACCCCCAAGCGCCCGACGACCGAGGATGGCCATGCTGCGTCGCCCCCTGCCCTGCCTGACCGCCATCACCCTGAGCCTGGCACTGAGCGCCCCGGCCGCCGGCCAGGCGCTGTCGCTCGAGCTGCCGGATCAGGCCGCGTCACCCTCGACCTTCGACGACTCGCCGACCTTCGAGCTGCCGAGCCTGACCCAACGTGACACCCAGGCGGTCAGCGGCGAGGAAACACGGCTCGGCCGCGCCTGGCTGCGCCAGTTCCGCGCCCACGCCCCGCTGTGGCAGGACCCGCTCGCCGAGCACTACCTCTCCTCGCTGGTGGCCAGGCTGTTGCCCTACAGCCAGGTCGGCGGCATCGACCCGGTCATCACCCTGGTCGCCAGCGAGCGGCTCAACGCCTTCGCCGTGCCCGGCGGGGTGATCGGCGTTAATGCCGGGCTGTTCGCCTTCGCCCAGGGCGAGGGGCCGCTGGCCTCGGTGCTGGCCCACGAGCTCGGCCATCTCTCGCAGAACCACTACGCCCGCGGCCAGCGGCGCGCCGAACAGACACGCCTCCCGGCCATGGCCGCCATGCTCGCAGGCATGCTGCTCGCCGCCGGCGGCGGCGGTGACGCCGGCATCGCCGCCGCCATGGGCTCCCAGGCCGCCCTGTTCCAGGACCAGCTGGCCTACTCGCGACGCTTCGAACGCGAGGCCGACCGCCTGGGGCTGCAGACGCTGGCCAACGCGGGCTACGATCCGCAGGCCATGGTCGAGATGTTCCGCGCCATGCAGCAGATGGCGGCCCTGCAGGGCGGGCAACCGCCGGAATTCCTGCTGACCCACCCGGTCTCCGAATCACGCATCAGCGACGCCCAGGCGCGGGTCGCCCAGCTGCCGGCCGGCGACAACCGCCGCGATGACACCGAATACCAGATGGTCCGCGCCCGGGCCCTGCTCGCCATCCACGACCAGGAACCGCGACAGGCGCTGACGCGGCTGCAGCGCGACGACGCCCCACCCGCGGCCCGCCGCTACGTCACGGCGCTGATCGACGCCCAGGAAGGCAGGACCGACGCGGCGCTCTCCACCCTCGAAGCCCTGGCAGCACAGTGGCCGGACCTGGCCCTGCTCCCGGCCACCGCCGCCGAGGTCGCCCTCGACGCCGGCCGGGTGGACGACGCCATCCGCCGCAGCCGCCACCAGCTGCGACTGATGCCCGGCTACGCGCCGGCGGGCCTGCTGCTGGGCGAGGCCCTGCTGCAGCGCGATCCCGGCGAGGCCTACCGCGTGCTGCGCGAACTGGCCGCCCGCCAGCCGGAGAACCCCCAGGTCTTCACCCTGCTGGCCGAGGCCGCCGGACGCAGCGGCCACCGCGCCTGGGGGCATCTCGCCCGAGCCGAGCAGCTGCAGCTGACCGGCCGCATCGACCGCGGCATCGAACAGCTGGAGGTCGCCAGGGACATCGCCAAGAACGAGGGCGACCCCAATACCCTGGCCCGCGTCGAGCAGCGCCGCGAGGCCTTCGTCGGCTACCGGGAGACGATGGAAGAGTTTCGGTAGAAACTGCAAGCTGCAAGCTGCAAGCTGCAAGCTGCAAGCTGCAAGCTGCAAGCTGCAAGCTGCAAGTCGGCAGAGTGAATCTCGCCCGGGAAAAGAAAACCCGAAGGCCTCGGCCTTCGGGTTTTCTTGTAGCTCGGCGCTTGTAGCTCGCCCCTCAGGCGTTGAACTCGAGCATCCGCGTGAGCGGCTTGAGCGCGGCCCGGCGCAGCTCGTCGCCGACCTGGATCTCGCCCGTGCCCTCGCGCAGCGCGCCGGCCAGGTTGTCCAGGGCGTTCATCGCCATCCACGGGCAATGGGCGCAGCTGCGGCAGGTGGCGCCGTTGCCGGCGGTGGGCGCCTCGAACAGGGTCTTCTCGGGCACCGCCTGCTGCATCTTGAAGAAGATGCCGCGGTCGGTGGCCACTATCAGCTCCTCGTTGGGCAGCTCCTTGGCGGCCTTGATCAGCTGGGAGGTGGAGCCCGCCACGTCGGCCAGCTCAACCACCGAGGACGGCGACTCGGGGTGCACCAGCACCGCGGCGTCCGGGTACAGGCCCTTGAGGTCCTCGACGCCCTTGGCCTTGAACTCCTCGTGGACGATGCAGGCACCGTCCCACAGCAGCATGTCGGCGCCGGTCTGCTTCTGGATGTAGCCGCCGAGGTGCTTGTCCGGCGCCCACAGGATCTTCTCGCCGCGGGCCTGGAGGTGTTCGATCACCTCCACCGCGATCGACGAGGTCACGACCCAGTCGGCGCGCGCCTTCACCGCCGCCGAGGTGTTGGCGTAGACCACCACGGTGCGATCGGGATGCTGGTCGCAGAAGGCACTGAACTCGTCGGCCGGGCAGCCCACGTCCAGCGAGCAGGTCGCCTCGAGCGTCGGCATCAGCACGCGCTTCTCCGGCGACAGGATCTTGGCCGTCTCGCCCATGAAGCGCACGCCGGCCACCACCAGGGTGTCGGCCGGATGACGGGCGCCGAAGCGAGCCATCTCGAGGGAATCCGCCACGCAGCCGCCGGTTTCCTCGGCCAGCTGCTGAATGGCGTCATCGGTGTAGTAGTGAGCCACCAGGACGGCGTTGTTGGCCTCGAGCAGACGCTTGATCTCCTCGATGCGGGCTTCGTCCTCGGCGGGAATGCGCGTGGGGCAATAGGAACGCGCCAGCTGCTCTCGCAGCTCGGCACGGGAAGTCATGATCGTCATCGTGTCTACCACTGTGACCGGCAGGGGCTCCCCCTGCATTGCACCAGGTGCCGACACGCGTGCGCTCCGCACGCCGCGACACACCGTGGGTCAACCGCGGCGTCTTCCGCCCTGGCCAACCCGCTTTCATTCTAGCCGGAATACGCGCCGAACGCGTCCTGCAAGACGAAAGGACAGTCGTCGAGCATGACGCCGTCCCGCCGCCCTTGCAAGGCGCGCCACCGACCGGGCGCGAACGAAAAACGCCCCTGCCTCATGGAGGCAGGGGCGTCGAATCTGGTGGGTCGTGTAGGATTCGAACCTACGACCAATTGGTTAAAAGCCAACTGCTCTACCAACTGAGCTAACGACCCATGATGCATGGCGGCTCAGTCGCCATGAATCCAGGTTCGGTTGGTGGGTCGTGTAGGATTCGAACCTACGACCAATTGGTTAAAAGCCAACTGCTCTACCAACTGAGCTAACGACCCTTCCGAACGGGTGCAGATAATACGGATATGCCCCCGGCATGGCAAGCGCTTTTTCACCTTTAGGCGAATTTTCTCGCCTGCCGGGGCGGGCAGGCCCGCGGCGCCGTTCGCCGGCGGGCCTGCCCCGGTACGCGCGCCTTGCTAACGACGCGACTTGGGCTTGCGCATCGCCTGCACCGGACGACGCTTGTTCTTGTCGCGGCTCCAGCGGTTCTTCTCGTCCGGGGTCAGCTCAGGCACCTTGCGCGCCGGCAGCCCGGCCATGCCGGCGAGGTCGTCGATCTCCTCCTGGGAGAGCTCGACCCATTCGCTGGCCTTGGCCCGCTTGTCGAGGAAGATGTTGCCGTAGCGCACCCGCTTGAGGCGGCTGACGGTCAGCCCCTGGGATTCCCACAGGCGGCGCACCTCGCGGTTGCGGCCTTCCATGATCACCACGTGGAACCAGGTGTTGATGCCCTCGCCACCGAACTCCTGCACGTCGGTGAAACGCGCCGGACCGTCGTCGAGCATCACGCCCTCGACCATCGCCGTGACGTGGGACTGCTGGACGTCGCCCATCACCCGCACGGCGTACTCACGCTCGATCTGGGTCGAGGGGTGCATCAGCCGGTTGGCCAGCTCGCCGTCGGTGGTGAACAGCAGCAGGCCGCTGGTGTTGATGTCGAGGCGGCCGATGGCGATCCAGCGCTCGCCCTTGAGGCGCGGCAGGCGATCGAACACGGTGCGCCGCCCTTCCGGATCCTTGCGGGTGCACAGCTCGCCTTCCGGCTTGTTGTACATGATCACGCGCCGCGGCACCTCCTCGGCGGCGCGCAGCGTCACCGGGCGGTCGTCGAGGGCGACCTTGTCGCGGGGCTCGATGCGGTCGCCCAGGGTCGCCACCTGGCCGTTGACCTTGACCCGGCCGTCGGCGATGGCCGCTTCCATCTCGCGGCGCGAGCCCATGCCGGCCCGGGCCAGGACCTTCTGCAGTTTCTCGGTGGTGGTGCTCATCAGTCGTCAGTCTCGCTGGTAGTGGATTCCGCCCCCGGGGCAGCGTCATCGTCGACGCGGCCCCGGGCACGTTCGGACAGGCGGGCTTCGAGATCGGCGAAGCTCAGGCCTGTCCGCTCGGACGCCGTCCCGGCGTGGTCATCGTCGGCCGTCCCGGCCGTCGTCTTGCCGGCCGCAGGCGCGGAAGCCTCGGCGGCGGTCGTCTCTTCAAAGGTGTCATCGCGGGTGGCAGTGTCGGCACGATCGTCCGTTTCCGCCACTTCCTCGTGCGTTTTTTCCCGTTCGTCGCCCTCGTCGACGGGCTCGTCCGCCTGGGCCAGCAGGTCGTGCTGGGGCGGCGGCGGCGTGTCCTCGAGGGTCTGCTCCGCCTCCTCGAAGCCCTTGAGCTCGTGCATCGGCGGCAGCTCGTCGAGGGTCTTGAGGCCGAAGTCGTCGAGGAAGCTGCGGGTGGTGGCGTAGACCGCCGGGCGACCCGGCACGTCGCGATGCCCCACCACCCGCACCCAGCCGCGCTCGACCAGGGTGCGCATGATCTGGCCGCTGACGGTGACGCCGCGCACCTCCTCGATGTCGCCGCGGGTCACCGGCTGGCGATAGGCGATCAGCGCCAGGGTCTCGAGCAGCGCCCGGGAGTAGCGCTGCGGGCGCTCGTCCCACAGCCGCGAGACCCAGCTCGAGAGCCGCGGCCGGATGCGCAGCTGGTAGCCCGAGGCCGTTTCCAGCAGCTCCATGGCGCCGCGCTGGTGGCGCGTCTCGAGGCGCCCCAGGGCCTCGCGCAGGGCGCGCCGGGGCGGCAGCTCATGGTCGTCGAACAGGTTCTCCAGCCGCTCCAGCGACAGCGGCTCGCCGGCGGCGAGCAGCGCGGCCTCGAGGATCTCGTCCAGGGCATCGGGGATTTCCATGGCGGTCATGGCGACTCGCTCCCTTGGTCGTCGTCATCCGCGAAGGGGCTCTCCCCTTCTGGCTCGTCGTCAGCGTAGGCGTCTTCTTCTGCCTCGTCGTCCTGCGGACCGCCCCGGGCACGCACGTGTATCGGCGACAGCGGTGCGTTCTGCACGATCTCGATCATCGACTCCTTGGCCAGCTCGAGGATCGCCATGAAGGTCACCACCACCCCGGCGCGACCCTCCTCGAGGGTGAACAGCGCCTCGAAGGCGGTGTAGCGCTCGAAGTCGAGCCGCTCCATGATCGCCAGCATGCGCTCCCGGGTGGAGAGCGTCTCGCGGCTGACCTGGTGCGCCTGGTTGAGCTCGGCGCGACGCAGGATGCCGGCCAAGGCGCCGAGCAGCTCGTCGAGCTCGACGTCGGGATGCACCACCCGGCTCTCCAGCGGCGGCAGCGCCGCCCGGGCCGGGAACCAGTCGCGCCCCAGCCGCGGCAGCTCGGCCAGCGCCTCGGCGGCGTTCTTGAGCCGCTCGTACTCCTGCAGGCGGCGGATCAGCTCGGCGCGCGGGTCTTCCTCGTCCTCGTCGCCGCCTTCCTTCGGCGGCTTGGGCAGCAGGGTGCGCGACTTGATCTCGGCCAGCATCGCCGCCATCAGCAGGTACTCGCCAGCCAGCTCGATCTCCATGGCCTTCATCAGCTCCACGTACTCGATGTACTGGTGGGTGATGGCGGCCACGTCGATGGCCAGGATGTCCAGGTTCTGGCGCCGGATCAGGTACAGCAGCAGGTCGAGCGGCCCCTCGAAGGCCTCGAGGAAGACCTTGAGCGCCTCCGGCGGGATGTAGAGATCCTCCGGCAGCTCGGTGATCGGCTCGTCGAACAGCCGGCCCAGCACCGCGGCGCTCTGGCTGAGCGCCTGCGCCTCGGCGTCGCTCGCCCCGGCCCCCTCGGCGACGGTCGGGTCGGCGGGGGACCCCGGGGCGTCGTCGGGTGTCTCGGTGGACGGGGGCGTCTCGCTCACGCGGGGCAGGCCTCCGGTAGCTGGTGGGGCGGCGAATGATCGACCGCACAGTCTACCAAGCGGCGAGGATCAGGGTAAGCCGTGACTCATCCCGCCTCGGCGGCGAGGCGATAGCGGCCGGTGTAGTCGAACAGCTTGCGCCGCACCTGCCAGTGGCGGCCGGCCTTGCGGCCGATCACGAAGTCCGGGGCGCGCAGGCGGTGCTGTTCGGCGACCACCTCCTCCGGCGTGGTCGGCGACCAGCGCGTGCCGGGGGCACGCAGGTGCTCGCGCAGGAAGACCGCGGCGAAGGCGCCGCGCTGGGCCCGCGTCTCCAGGGCGAACCATTCGGCCAGGGTGGCGCCGTCCTCGTCGTGGTAGACGACCTTGAGCCGCGGCAAGCCGCGGCCGTTGACGGTGGCCTCGAGCTGCATGCCCGAGACACGCAGCACCCGGGCGTCGCGAAGCTTGAGCGCCTCGCGCAGCTTGTCGTCGGCGTCCACCAGCAGCGACTCGCAGCCGTGGCAGCGCCGCGCCGCGGTGTCGTTCTCGGCGCCGCACTGATCGCAGACCTTGAAGCGGAAGCGGAAGCTGCACTGCTGCCTCTTGCCGGCGCCCGGTGCCATGCCATCCCCGCCCTCTTCCTCCACCAGCCCCTGACAGCGGCGACCGAAGTGCTCGATGACGATCTCGCCGTCGCGCCGGCCCCAGAACAGGTTGGCGTGGCCGCACTGCGGGCACTCGACCTGCACCGGTTCGGTGTCGCTGGCGGGCCTGGGGCTGCCCACCTCGGGGGCGTAGAGATCCCAGGGATTGCCGGCGTAGTCGAGGATCAGGCAGTCGCGCTTGCCCGGCGCCAGGCGCAGGCCGCGGCCGACGATCTGCTGGTAGAGGCCCACCGATTCGGTGGGCCGCAGGATGGCGATCAGGTCCACGTGGGGCGCGTCGAAGCCGGTGGTCAGCACCGCCACGTTGACCAGGTACTTGAGCTCGCGAGCCTTGAAGGCCTGGATGATTGCCTCGCGCTCGGCGGCGGGGGTGGCGCCGGTGATCAGTGCCGCCTCGTCGGCGGGCAGGTAACCCATGATCTCCTCGGCGTGGGCCACGGTGGCGGCGAACAGCATCACCCCGGCGCGCTCGGCGGCGTGGGCGATCACCTCCTCGAGGATCGCCGGCGTCGCCCGGTTGCCGGCCGCCACCCGGTTCAGCTCCGCCTCCTGGAACAGGCCGCCGCTGCCGGGCGCGAGGGCCGAGAAGTCGTAGCGCTCCACGGCGGCATCGACCAGCCGCGGCTCGGCCAGATAGCCCTGCTTGACCATCAGCCGCAGCGGCTGCTCGAACACGCAGTCGCGGAAGAAGCAGTCGTCGTCGCCGCGCACCATGCCGTGATAGTGACGGTGATAGAGGAAGCCCTGGCCCAGCCGGTACGGCGTGGCGGTCAGGCCCAGCACCTTGAGCCGCGGATTGCGCTCGCGCAGATGGGCGATGACCCGCCGATAGCTGGAATCCTCGTCCAGCGACACCCGATGACACTCGTCGATGACCAGCAGCGTGAAGGCACCCTGCCCTTCGCAAGGCGAGCCGAAGCCGTCGAGGTTCCTCACCACCGACTGCACCGAGCCGAACACCACCTGGCGGCCGCTTTCCTTGCGGCCCAGGCCGGCGCTGAAGATATCGGCCTCGAGGCCGTAGGCCTGGTACTTGGCGTGGTTCTGCTCGACCAGCTCGCGCACGTGGGCGAGTACCAGCACCCGGCCGCGGGCCAGGCGCGCCAGCTCGGCGATCACCAGCGATTTGCCGCTGCCGGTGGGCAGCACCACCACGGCGGGGTCGTCGCCGGCGCGGAAGTGCTCGACCACGCGGGTCACCGCCTGCTGCTGGTAGGGGCGCAGGCTGGGCGGAGCGGTTTCGGTCATGACGGGCCTCTCGACGATGCAGGCGCCATCTTAACGAGCGCGCGGGTCCGCGTCAGCGCGAAGCGTCGTTCCAGCGTGAGACTTGACCCGGACAGGCTCTGCCATGCTATCTAGGAGACATGTCACCTTACTCGTCGACACAGGAGAGTCGCCCATGAAAGTGAAGACCAGCCCCGAGTGCCCGAAGTGCGGCAGCCGCATGAAACGACTGCCTCCGGGGCGTCAGGACCAGTACCACGTCTACTGCGATGACTGCGGCCACGACTTCGGCCGCTACGACTACCTGCAGGCCCAGTTCAAGCACCTGCTCGACGACGTGGAAGCCCATCTCAAGGAGCAGGAGCGCTCCGGCGACGACGCTTCCTGACCTGATCCGCCACTGACGGCGACCCCGCCAACGACGACGCCCGGGCCAGTGGCCCGGGCGTCTCGCGTCGGTCAGCGGGACCGATCAGCCCAGCCAGCGACGAGCATTACGGAACAGACGCATCCAGGCGCCGTCCTGAGTCCACTCGGCCGGACGCCAGGAATTGGTCACCGCACGCACCACGCGCTCGGGGTGCGGCATCATGGCGGTGACGCGGCCGTCCGGCGTGGTCAGGCCGGTGATGCCGGAAGGCGAGCCGTTGGGGTTGGCCGGATAGCGGGTGGACACCTGGCCATAGTTGTCCACGTAGCGCAGCGCCACCTGGGGGGAGCCCTGCATGCTGCGCAGGTGTGCGCTGTCGCGGAACTCGGCGCGGCCCTCGCCGTGGGCCACGGCGATCGGCAGCAGCGAGCCTTCCATGCCGGAGAGCAGGATCGACGGGCTCTCCTCCACGCGCACCATGGCCACGCGGGCCTCGAACTGCTCGGACTCGTTACGCACGAAGCGCGGCCAGGCCTCGGCGCCGGGGATCAGCTCCTTGAGCTGGGAGAGCATCTGGCAGCCATTGCACACGCCCAGGGCGAAGCTGTCGTCGCGGCCGAAGAAGCCGGCGAACTGCTCCCGGGCCCGGTCGTTGAACAGCACCGACTTGGCCCAGCCGCCGCCGGCGCCCAGCACGTCGCCGTAGGAGAAGCCGCCGCAGGCCACCAGGCCCTTGAAGTCCTCCAGGCCGACGCGCCCCTCGAGGATGTCGCTCATGTGCACGTCGACGGCCTCGAAGCCGGCGTTGTCGAACGACCAGGCCATCTCCAGATGACCGTTGACGCCCTGCTCGCGCAGCACCGCCACCGCCGGCCTGGCGGTATTGACGAACGGCGCGGCGATGTCCTCGTTCACGTCGAAGCTCGGCTGGGCGGAGAGGCCCGGGTCGCGGCCGTCGAGCAGGCCGTCGAACTCGCTCTTGGCGCACTCGGCGTTGTCGCGCAGCGCCTGCATGCGATAGCTGGTCTCGCTCCAGGTGCGCTGGGCCAGCAGCCGGGTGGTCTCGAGCAGCGGCTCCTCGAACAGGGTCACGCGGACCTGGTCGTCGTAGCGCGGACGGGCGATCACGCCGCAGCTCTCGAGGCCGGCGCCGGCGAACTGCGCCAGCACGTCCTCGGTGTGCGCCCGCGGCACCTGGATCACCGCCCCGAGCTCCTCGGCGAACAGCGCGTTGAAGGCATCGGCGGGCTCGTCGATCAGCCAGTCGAGCTTGATCTCGAGGCCGGCGTGAGCGGCGAAGGCCATCTCCAGCAGGGTCACCAGCAGGCCGCCGTCGCTGCGGTCGTGGTAGGCCAGCAGCTTGCCGTCGGCGTTGAGGCCCTGGATCACGGTGAAGAACGCCTTGAGGTCCTCCGGATCGTCCAGGTCCGGGCACTCGTCGCCCACCTGGCCGTAGACCTGGGCCAGCGCCGAGCCGCCGAGGCGGTTCTTGCCGCCGCCGAGATCGATCAGGATCAGGTCGGACTCGTCCTGGGTCAGGTCGATCTGCGGGGTCAGCGTTTTCATGGCGTCGGTGACCGGGGCGAAGCCGGTGGTCACCAGGGTCAGCGGCGAGGTGATGCTCTTGTCCTCGACCTCGCCCTTGTCGTTCTCGGCCTGCCAGGCGGTGCGCATGGACATGGAGTCCTTGCCCACCGGCACGGCGATGCCGAGCGCCGGGCACAGCTCCATGCCCACGGCATGCACGGCGTCATACAGCGCCTGGTTCTCGCCCGGATGGCTGGCCGCGCTCATCCAGTTGGCGGAGAGCTTGACGTCGCCGAGCTTGGCGATCGGCGCCGCGGCCAGGTTGGTGATGGTCTCGGCCACCGCCAGGCGGGCGCTGGCGGCCGGATCGATCAGCGCCACCGGCGGGCGCTCGCCCATGGCCATGGCCTCGCCGGCATGGGTGTCGAAGGTCGCGGTGGTCACCGCCACGTCGGCCACCGGCACCTGCCACGGGCCGATCATCTGGTCACGGGCCACTTGGCCGGTGATCGAGCGGTCACCGATGGTGATCAGGAAGTTCTTGGACGCCACGGTGGGCAGGCGCAGCACGCGGTCCATGGCCTCGCGCAGGTCGAGGTTGTCGAGCATGATGCCCGGCATCTCGCGGCTCTCGCGGCTGAACTCGCGGGTCATCTTGGGCGGCTTGCCGAACAGCACGCTCATCGGCAGATCGACCGGCCTGGTGTCGAAGTGGCCGTCGCGGACCTCCAGGTGATGCGCCTCGGTGGCCTCGCCGACCACGGCGTAGGGGCAGCGCTCGCGCTGGCACAGGGCATCGAAGGCCGCGAGGTTCTCCGGGGCCACGGCGAGCACGTAGCGCTCCTGGGCCTCGTTGCACCAGATCTCCAGCGGGCTCATGCCCGGCTCGGCGTTGGGCACCTCGCGCAGCTCGAAGCGGCCGCCGCGGTCGCCGTCCTTGACCAGCTCCGGCAGGGCGTTGGACAGGCCGCCGGCACCCACGTCGTGGATGAAGCAGATCGGGTTGTCGTCGCCCAGCGCCCAGCAGCGGTCGATCACTTCCTGCACGCGACGCTCGATCTCGGGGTTGTCGCGCTGCACGGAGGCGAAGTCCAGGTCGGCGCTGGAGGCGCCGGAGGCCATGGAGGAAGCCGCGCCGCCGCCCAGGCCGATCAGCATCGACGGCCCGCCCATCACGATCAGCTTGCCGCCGACCGGGATCTCGCCCTTCTGGACGTGGTCCTCGCGGATGTTGCCGTAGCCGCCGGCGATCATGATCGGCTTGTGGAAGCCGCGACGCTCGACGCCGTTGGCGCCCAGGGCGTCCTGCTCGTAGCTGCGGAAGTAGCCGGTCAGGTTGGGGCGACCGAACTCGTTGTTGAAGGCGGCGCCGCCGATCGGCCCCTCGAGCATGATCTCGAGGGCGTCGACGATGCGCTCGGGCTTGCCGTAGTCGAAGGCTTCCCAGGGCTGCACGAACTCGGGGATGCGCAGGTTGGAGACGGTGAAGCCGGTCAGGCCCGCCTTGGGCTTGCCGCCGATGCCGGTGGCGCCCTCGTCGCGGATCTCGCCGCCAGCGCCGGTGGCCGCGCCCGGATGCGGAGCGATGGCCGTCGGGTGGTTGTGGGTCTCCACCTTCATCAGGATGTTGACCGGCTCCTGGTGGGCGGCGTAGACGGCGCGCTCGGCGGCGTCGCCGGTCAGCGGCGCGGCGAAGAAGCGGCCGGCCCGGCTTCCGCGGATCACCGCGGCGTTGTCGCTGTAGGCCGAGAGGATGTCGTCCGGCGAGGCCTCATAGGTGTTCTTGATCATCTTGAACAGCGAGCGCGGCTGGGCCTCGCCGTCCACCACCCAGTCGGCGTTGAAGATCTTGTGCCGGCAGTGCTCGGAGTTCGCCTGGGCGAACATCATCAGCTCGACGTCGGCCGGGTTGCGGCCCAGGCCCTGGAAGGCCTCGCACAGGTAGTCGATCTCGTCCTCGGCCAGCGCCAGGCCCAGCGCGACGTTGGCCTCCTCCAGCGCCGGGCGACCGCCGCCGAGGATGTCCACCTGGCCGAGCGGCGCCGGCTCGTGGTGGGCGAACAGCTTGGCGGCATCGGAGGCGTCGAACAGCACCGTCTCGGTCATGCGGTCGTGGAGCGCCGCGAGGACGGCCTCGTAGGCCTCCTCGGAGAGCTCGCCGGCGAAGCGCACCCGGTAGGCGATGCCGCGCTCGAGGCGACGGATCTGGCTCAGGCCGCAGTTGCGGGCGATGTCGGTGGCCTTCGAGGACCAGGGCGACTGGGTGCCGATGCGGGGTACCACCAGGAACAGGCGACCGTCGCCCCGGGCACCGGTATCGTGGGCCGGGCCGTAGTCCAGCAGGCGCTCGAGCAGGCGGCGATCCTCGCCCTCCAGCTCGCCGTCGTGGTCGACGAAGTGCACGTAGTCGGCGCCGAGCGCCTCGACCTGTGGAGCCACGGCGTGCAACGCTTCGAGCAGCTTGGCATGACGGAAGGCGGAGAGGGCGGGCGCGCCACGCAGTTCGAGCATATCCTGGGGCCTCTGAAACAAGCAGAATGCGGTAAAGACGGGGGCCGCGGCCGGCGGCAATGAGCGCACATGATACTGGAAAGCGCGGGCGGCGAGAAATCGGCGTGGATGACAGCCTGCGAGGCGCTGGGTAAGGTGGCGGTACTCATCGCATCCCGACATCACTATGCTGGCATCCCTGCTCGACCACCTGCGCCGCCGCCGGCGCAACTACGCGACCCTGTGCGCGTTACTGGGGCTGGGCCTGATCACCGATCGCCCCCACCGCGCCCCCGGACCTCTGCTCGAGGAGGTACGGACGCGGGACTTCCTCAACGTCCAGACCCGCAACACCCCCACGACCTACTACGAGGGCCGCCAGGGGCCGACCGGCTTCGAATACGAGCTGATGCGGCGCTTCGCCGATTTCCTGGGCGTCAGCCTCAACCTGGACGCCGACCACGACATCGCAGGCGTCCTCGAGGCGGTCCGCCACGAGGGCGATCTCGGCGCCGCGGCCCTGCCGCTGGACCCCACCCTGGACGGCCTGATGTTCAGCCGCCCCATCCTGCCGCTGCAACCGGTGCTGGTGTATCGCCGCGGGCTGCCGCCCCCCGGCGAGATTGCCGACCTCGAGGGTCTCGCGATCGGCACCCTGAGCAATACCGGCACCGATCGGGTGATGCACGAACTGAAGGCCGAGCACCCCTGGCTGAGCTGGCAGGAGGCCGATGACATCGAGGTCTCGGCACTGCTCGGCCGGGTTGCCGATGGCACCCTGGACGCCGCCGTGGTCTTCGAGCGCCAGTTCCGCCTCAACCGGCTGTTCTTCCCCGAGGTGGAGGACGGTTTCCGGCTGGGGCGCCCGCTGTCGCTGGCCTGGGCCTTCCCCAGCGAGCGCGGGCTCGGCCTGCTGCGCGAGGCCAATCGCTTCCTCGAGACGCTGCAGGACAGCGGCCTGCTGGCCCGCCTCGAGACCCGCTATCTGGGTCGCGACAACTATCTGGAATACGTCGGCGCGCGCACTTTCATCGGTCACGTCCACGAACGGCTGCCCACCTACGACGCCCTGTTCCGCGAGGCCGCTCGCGACAGCGGATTCGACTGGAAGCTGCTGGCCGCGGTGGGCTATCAGGAATCCCACTGGCAGCCCGACGCCACCTCGCCTACCGGGGTGCGCGGGCTGATGATGCTGACCAATGCCACCGCCGGGGAGCTCGGCGTCGACAACCGCCTCGACCCGGCCCAGAGCATCCATGGCGGCGCGCGTTACCTGCGCTCGCTAAAGGATCGTCTGCCGGAGTCGATAACCGGGGACGACCGCTTGTTCATGGCCCTGGCCGCCTACAACGTGGGCCTCGGCCATCTCTACGATGCCCGTCGCCTCGCGGAGATGCGCGGCGGCGACCCCGACACCTGGGAAGACGTGCGCGACGCCCTGCCCCTGCTGCAGGAGCGCGAATGGTACAGCAAGACCCGCTACGGCTATGCCAGGGGCGGCGAGCCGGTCATCTACGTTCGCAACATTCGTCGCTACCACGAGATCCTCGCCTATGTGGACCGCAGCCGTCAGCAGTTCCATCGCCTCAGCGCCCGTCAGCCCTCTGGCGCGGACGACGCTGGCGCCCCGCCAAGCGGCTGAGATCCGCTCATGAAATACCGGCTTGGCGCCCTGCCGCTGTCGGCCGCCGCCCCGCTGGTGGCGCTGCTCGGCCTGCTGATGGCGTCCCTGCCCCTGGCGGGAGCCGGCACGGAACTGATCCTCATCGGCCTGACCGCCGCCGGCCAGCTGGCCTGGCACCTGCGGCACCTGATGCTGTCGCGGCTGGTGACATGGCCGACGCTGGCCTGGCTGGCCATCGCCCTGCTCAGCTATCAGCTGCCGGAAGCCTGGGTGTCCCAGGCCGACTGGAACCGCTGGGAGGGGCGCCTGATGGCGGGGAGCCACATCGACGACTGGCGCCCTCCGCTGCTGATGCTGCTGTGCCTGGGCCTACTGAACCTCAGCCTGCTGACCCGCACCCGAGCCAACCTCGGCGCCCCGCTGCTGATGGGCACCGCCGGCCTGGCGCTGCTCGCTCAACTGCTGGCCCCTCACCCCACGGACGGGCCGCTGGCGCTGAGCCCCGACGGCCCACTGCTCGCCGCCCAGGCCTGCCTGCTGCTCGCCCAGCTGGTCGACATCCTCGGTGGCTGGCGGACCTCGCGAAACAGCATCCTGCGCGCCCTGTGGCCTTCGCTGCTGCTGGCCACGCTGACGATGGGGCTGTGGTATCACCAGCATCGGGACGCCGACCGCCAGCAGCAGCAGGCGATCGCCGAGCTCGGGCAACGGCTGGGCCAGCGGCTCTCGGACGAGATCGACGACCACCTGGCCGCCATGCGTCGCTTCGCCGCGTCATGGCGCTGGCAGGACGCACCGCCCTCCGCCGACCAGTGGGCCTATCAGGCCGAGCTGTACCACCAGGACTTCCCGTACCTGCTCAACATCGCTTTCATCGACCCGCGAAGCCGTATCCTCCACGTACATCCGGCCAATGCGTACAACACGCCGTTGCTCGGCACCCGGCTGTTCGAGGCTCAGCCGGACGGACGCGAGGCGCTGGGCAAGGCCCTGCACGATGGCACCATCGGCCAGACCCGGGTCATCGCGCTGCTCCAGGGCCAGCCCGGCATGGTCCATTACCTGCCGGTCATCCAGGCCCGGGACGCCCGCATCCTCGGCGCCGTGGGCGTGGTGGTCGGCCTGCGCTCGATGGCGGACACGCTGTTCCGTCAGGTCGCCCCCGACACCGCCGCCCTGACGCTGCTGGACGGCGAACGGCTGCTCGCCCACCAGGGCACCGCCCGGCGCCCCGGCCCCTGGCGCCATGCCTCGCCGCTGACGCTGGACGACCTGTCGCTGACCCTGATCACCCGCCCCGGCCACGATGCACTGCTGGCCCGGCGCCCACGACTGCCGGTGGTCACCCTGGCGGCGGGGCTGACGCTGGCTTACCTGCTCTACCTGGCCCTGTTCGCCCGCCGCTACATGCAACTGCAGCACCGTCAGGCACGGCGCTCCAACCGCGAGCTGCGCCGCGAGGTGCGCAACCGCACCCGGCTGCAGCAGGAAGTCGAGTGGCTCGCCACCCACGACGAACTCACCCGGCTGCCCAACCGACGCCGCTTCCTCCAGGTGCTGGCGGAACACGACCGGGTGCGACCGCTGAGCGTGCTGCTGTGCGATATCGACCACTTCAAGCTGGTCAACGACCGGCTCGGTCACCTGGTCGGCGACCGCTATCTCGCCGAGCTGGGCCGACTCGGCCACGCGGTGCTCGATGCCGCCGGCGGCGTCTTCGCCCGGCTCGGCGGCGAGGAGTTCGTCGCCTGCCTGCCCGGGTCGAGCGCGGAAGACGCGGAAGCGGTGGCGAGGCGCCTGCAGGCGGCCCTCGCCGAGAGTCGGCTGACGCATCAGGACGGCGCACCGGTGACCCTCAGCGTCGGCGTGGCGACCCTCGACGAGGGGCCGCTGGTGGCCGATGAGCTGCTCCAGGCCGCCGACGACGCCCTCTACCGTGCCAAGTCACTGGGGCGCGACCGCATCGAGCGGGCCACCTCGCCGGCCGACCTACCCGTCGGTGGCCCCTGAACGGCGTTCGGCGAAGAAGGCCTTGAGCAGCTTCGAGACCCGGGCGGCCAGCACCCCGCCCTCCACCGTCACTCGATGGTTGTACCAGGGCTGGGCGAACAGGTTGGCCTTCGACTCGACCATGCCGGTGCGTGGCTCGGCGGCACCGTAGACCACCCGCGCCAGCCGCGCGTGGATGATCGCCCCGGTGCACATCAGGCAGGGCTCCAGGGTCACGAACAGGGTGCAGCCATCGAGGCGGTAGTTGCCGAGGCGCGTGCCGGCATCGCGCAGGGCGCGGATCTCGGCGTGGGCGCTGGGGTCATGGCCCGCCACCGGCGCGTTGTAGCCCTCGCCGACGATCTCGCCGGCGGCGTCCACCACCACCGCGCCGACCGGCACCTCCCCGGCCTCCCCGGCCAGCCGTGCCTGCTCGAGGGCACGATGCATGTAGAACTCGTCGCTGCGCATGACCGCCGACTCCCGTAGACTACTCAGAATGAAACATTCGTATGAACGCCCGCCACGCGCGGATGCCGTGGCCCATGGAGGATACCCGGAATGAGCGACGCCCTGAACGACCTGGCCGACCTGCTGCGCCTCGAGCCCCTGGAGGAGAACCTGTTCCGCGGCCGTAGCCAGGATCTGGGCCTGCCCCAACTGTTCGGCGGCCAGGTGCTCGGCCAGGCGCTCTCCGCGGCCACTCATACCGTGGACGCCAGCCGGCGCGTGCACTCGCTGCACGGCTATTTCCTGCGCCCCGGCGACGCCAGCCGCCCGGTGATCTACCAGGTCGACGCGGTGCGCGACGGCCGCAGTTTCACCACCCGCCGCATCACCGCCATCCAGAAGGGCCGGCCGATCTTCTTCTGCAGCGCCTCCTTCCACGGCCAGGAGAGCGGCCTCGACCACCAGCCGACGATGCCCGAGGTGCCCGCCCCGGAGGCCCTCGACCGGGCCAACCTGCACCAGCGCTTCCCTGGCCACCCGATCGAGTTCTGCCACATCGAGGACGACGCCGAGCCGGGGCGCCCGGCCCGCAAGCGGCTGTGGTTCCGCCTCGCAGGCGAGCTGCCGGACGACCCGGCCCTGCATCGCTACCTGCTCGCCTACAGCTCCGACTTCCACCTGCTGACCACCGCACTGGTGCCCCACGGCAAGCGCTTCGGCGATCCCGACCTGCGCATCGCCAGCCTCGATCACTCGCTGTGGTTCCACCACGACGTCAGGGTCAACGACTGGCTGCTCTACGACATGGACAGCCCCTGGGCCGGCGGCGCCCGCGCCTTCACTCGCGGCAGCATCTACGACCGCCAGGGCCGCCTGGTCGCCTCCAGCGCCCAGGAGGGCCTGACCCGGCTGGACGACTGAGGCCTGCGGCACAAACGACGACGCCGCCCCTGATATCAGGGGCGGCGTCGCGAGAAGTGGTGCCGGCGAGTGGACTCGAACCACCGACCTACGCATTACGAGTGCGTTGCTCTACCAGCTGAGCTACACCGGCTTTGCGCCGCATCATACGGCCCGACACGCCGCGCTGCCAAGAGGCCTCAGCGCCCGCTGCTGGCCGCCAGCAGGGTGCCCTCCGGCGGCTCGGCCTGGAAGTGCGCCCGGAGCCCTTCGACGATGGATGTCACCAGCGCCCGCTGATGGGCGCCGCTCTGCAGGCGACGTTCCTCGTTCGGATTGGAGATGAACCCGGTCTCGACCAGCAGCGAGGGAATGTCGGGCGACTTCAGCACCACGAAGGCGGCCTGCTCGACCCGCGGCTTATGCAGGTCGTTGATGCGCCCCAACCGCTCGAGGATGCGCCCGCCGGCGGCCAGCGACTGGTTGAGGGTGGCGTTCATGGAGAGGTCGAGCAACGCGCTGCGGGTGGCCATGTCCTGCTCGGCCAGGGCGATGAAGGCCTCGTCGTCGGCGATCACCGCGCGGTTCTCGCTGTTGGCCAGCCAGCGGGCGGACTCCGAGCTGGCACCGCTCGTCGACAGCGCATAGACCGAGCTGCCGTGGGGCCCCGGCCGGTCCACGGCATCGGCGTGGATCGAGACGAAGAAATCGACGCGATGCTCGCGGGCGATGGTCGTCCGTCGACGCAGCCCCACGTAGACGTCGCGATCCCGGGTCAGCACCGCGCGAAAGCCCGGCGCCTCGTTGAGGCGGCGCGCCAGTCGCCGGGCAAGCTCCAGCACCACGTCCTTCTCGTAGGTGCCACTCGGACCCACGGCGCCCGGGTCCTTGCCGCCATGACCGGCATCCACGGCGATCACGATATCGCGGCCACCACCGGTCGGCAGTGAAGGCGCAGGATCGACCGGCGCCGGCGGCGCAGACGCGGGGCCGGACGCGGCGAGGTCCAGTACCAGCCGATGCCCCTGAAGGCCCGCGGGCGGCAGATCATGGCTCTCGACCTCGACGGGGCCGCTCAGGTCGAGCACCACCCGGGTGCCGTCGCCGCGGGCCCCGGTGCGAATGCCGGTGATCGGGCTGCCGGCCAGCGGCACATCCCCCAGCTCGCCGGCCAGACGACCCTCGGCCAGGTCGATGACCAACCGGTCCGGCCCGCGCAGCGTGAAGACATCGCTCGGCATCGCCGTGGAAAGGTCCAGCACCACCCGGGTATGCGCCGCCTCGCTGCGCAGTCGCAGATCCTGCACCTCGCCGCCGAGCGCCATCAGGCTCCAGAACAGCAGCGCGCCCGACAGGCAGGCCAGCAGGCGTGCGCCGCATCGGCGTCCACTCCGGGTTTCACGATCGATCATCTGACTGGCATCCCCTCACGGCACGAGTCGCCCTTCCCTAATGCGTCGGAAGAGTATCGGCCAGGATGGGAGAGGCTTGAGCGGGCACCGCGTCCGCTGAGACTCCCCGTTGCAGGGATGGACGTTCGGTGAAATACGGCAGAGGAAACACAGGAAAGGAAGAGGTGGCCGGCACCCGGCGTCCGCGAGCTCGCGGACCGCCAGGATCAGGTGCCGGTCGAGCCCTGCGCCTTAGATGTAGGCGTAGGCCATGCGGCTCTGGAAGTTGCGATAGGCGTTCTCGGTCATCACTTCCAGCACGCGGTAGGCACGCTTGCCGAAACGCTTGGCCAGGGAAGGACGGGCGGTGACGGTAGCAGTCGTCATGGTAGATGATCCTTGCGTCGGTGGATGTCGAAGGCATTATACCTTTGTCTATATACTTTAGTCTAATCGTGACGCAGTGCAACATTCCACGTCCCACCGATCTCTCGCGTCACCGCACCTTGACCCTCATCAGCTCGTTCCAGCGGGTGGTGTAGCGCGCGGTACGATGCTCGCAGCGCAGCGGCCAGGCGGCGTGCTCGCCGGGCACACCGAAGCGAACGGTATCGCGGCCCATGCGGGCGTTGAGGCGATCGAGGGTGGCCATCAGCGCCTCGCCGCGCCGCCGCTCGGGGCCGTGGCCGGCCTGCAGCAGCGAGAGCTGATGACGCTCGGCGTCGACCAGGTCGAGCAGCATCACCCCGCACTTCTGATAGCGCACGCCGTCGAGGAAGATCGCCGCCAGGCCGCGCTGGGCGGCGGCGATCAGCTCCCGGGTGTCGTCGCTGGGGCCGGGCAGTGCCACCACCTGGCTGTTGCGGTACTGACGCTCGCCGAGCCGGTGCGGGTCGCTGCGCACGAACACCAGCACCGCGCAGGCGCGGCTGCCCTGGCGGCGCAGCTTCTCGGCGGCCCGGGCGCCGTACTGGCGAATCGCCGCCTGCAGCTCGGCTTGCTCGCCGGTCAGCCGGCCGAAGGAGCGCGACACCATGATCCGCTGGCGCGGCTCGGTGACGTCGTCCAGGGCGATGGCCGGCCGCCCGCGCAGCTCCCAGACCAGCCGCTCCATCACCACCGAGAAGGTGCGGCGGATCTGCTTCGGGTCGGCCTGGCGCAGCTGCCAGGCGGTGTGGATGTCCTGCAGCGCCAGCCGCTCGGCGCTGCGCCGCGCCACGCCCCACAGCGCGTGCACCGGCAGCGCCTCGAGCACGCGGCGGGTCTCGGGCGCATCGGCCGCCAGCCGGCAGACGCCGCCCAGCTCGGGGCGCGACTTGGCGACGCGATTGGCGGTCTTGGCCAGCACCCGGGTCGGCGCCAGCCCCACGCAGGTCGGAATGCCGGTATCGCGCAGCACCCGCCCGCGCACCCGATGGCCCCAGGCCTCGAGGTCGTCGGGCTCATGCCCGTCGAGGCCGACGAAGCTCTCGTCGATGGAATAGGCCTCGATCTCCGGCGAAAACTCACCCAGGATCCGGTTCACGCGCCGGCTCATGTCGCCGTAGAGAGCGTAGTTGCTGGACAGCAGCGTCATCCGGCGGCGCAGCGCGGGCGAAATCTGATGGGCCGGCATGCCCATCGCCACGCCCAGCGTCTTAAGCTCCGCCGAGCGCGCCACCACGCAGCCGTCGTTGTTGGAGAGCACGCCCACCGCCCGGCCTTCGAGGCCGGGATCGAAGACACGCTCGCAGCTGACGTAGAAGTTGTTGCTGTCGACCAGGGCGATCACGGCGCCGCTCCCGGCAGGGCGTGCAGCACGTGGGTGACCACGCCCCACACATGGCACTCGCGGCCGGCCAGCGGAATCGGCGCGTAGCGCGGGTTGCTGGCCTCCAGCACCAGGGCGTCGCCGCGCCGGGCCAGCCGCTTGACCGTGGGTTCGCCGTCCACGGCGATGATCACTACCCGCCCGGGCCGCGGCTCGAGGCTGCGGTCCACCACCAGCAGGTCGCCGTCATGAATGCCGTCGCCGAGCATCGAATCGCCCTCGGCGCGCACGAAGTAGGTGGAGGCCGGGCGGCGCACCACGTGGGCGTGAAGGTCGAGCTCCACGTCCAGATGATCGTCGGCGGGGCTCGGGAAGCCCGCCCGCACCCGGCATCCCAGCAGCGGCTGGACGGCCCCCGAAGAGGACGGCGCCGCGGCTCGCCCGCCCGCGGCGCCGAGAATCGGCGACGCCATGGCCACCTCCCTCGAATAATGTATTTATATACAGTATCCGAGAGCGATGACCGACTGGCAAGTCTCTCCGTTCGGCCTGGCCTAACTCTCGATCTGGCCTACCTCTCGATCTGGCCTACATCGCCACCTCGGCCGGCTTCACCAGGTCCTCGAACACGCCGAAGGCCAGCTGCATCACCTCGTGGTGGCTGCCGGCGCTGAAGGCGATCAGGTCGGCCTCGGCCAGGTGCGGCGAAACGAACACCTCCAGGTCGAAGAGGTTGCCGAAGGGCGGCATCGCCCCCGGCTCGCAGTCGGGAAAACGGTCCTGGAAATCCGCTTCCCTGGCCAGCTCGACGCGGCTGGCACCGACGGCCTGGGCGAAGCGCTGCAGGTCGACGCGGTCGGTGGCCGGCAGCACCGCCAGCGCCAGCCGGCCGTCGATCTCGACCATCACGCTCTTGGCGAAGTGGCGGCCGGGCACGTGGGCCGCCTCGGCGACTTCCTGGGCGGTGTAGGCCGTCGAATGCTGCTGGATGACATATTTGACGCCGTTCTCGTCGAGAAAGCGTCTGACGCGCTCCATGGGCATGGGAATCCCCTCCCCTGTGTCGTGAAAGGGTCTGAAGACGCCGGATCGGCGACGCGCGTCGGGATGGGTCACGGGGCGCCCCGTCCCGGCCGTCTCCTTTTCAGACTAGCAGCCCCGTGCACCACGAATGACGGCAATCCTTGACCTGGTACAGGTTGAGATTCACATGCCGCAGTCACCATCGACTGAACCACCGGCACCGTCATCCGCCATCCAAGCGGTCCCGCACGGGGCCGCCTCTCGTTTAAGGCGCGATCGTCGGGAAGACCTATGCTGAGGCAACGGGAAGCATCGCGCAGGGAGCGTCTCATGGAAGAAGTCACGCAGCAGTTCCTCGCCGGGCACGACACCGCCATCCGTCTGGCCGTGGCCCTGCTGCTCGGCGCCCTGATCGGCATCGAGCGCGGCTGGGTGGCACGCGAACAGAAGGCCGGCGAACGCATCGCCGGCATACGAACCCACGCCCTGGTCGGCCTGCTTGGCGGCCTCGCCGCCCTGCTCGCCGAGGTCGTCACCGAATGGGCCTTTCCGCTGCTGCTGGTCGTCGTCGCCGCGCTGGCCGGCAGCGCCTATCGCGCGCGGCTGCCCCAGAGCCGGGACTACAGCATCACCGGCCTGATCGGCCTGCTGCTGACCTTCTGCTTCGGCGCCGTGGCGGTGGCCGTGGACCTGGCGCTGGCCGCGGCCTGCGCGGTGGTCACCGCGCTGATCCTCGACAACAAGCGCGAGATCCACGGCTTGCTCAATCGCCTGCAGGCCCACGAGCTGGACGCGGGCCTGAAGCTGTTGCTGATCACGGTGGTGATGCTGCCGCTGCTGCCCGACCGCGGGCTGGGCCCCGGCGAGGCGCTCAATCCGCGCGAGCTATGGTGGATGGTGGTGATGATCGCCAGCATCTCCTTCATCGGCTACTTCGCCATGCGCCTGGGCGGCGCCGCCAAGGGCATCCTGTTCACCAGCCTGTTCGCCGGGCTCAGCTCCTCCACCGCCCTGACCCTGCACTTCAGCCGCCTGTCGCGCCAGCAGGCCGCGCTCACCCCCTTGCTGGCGGCGGGCATCCTGATCGCATGCGGCACCATGTTCCCGCGCATCCTGCTCTACTGCCTGGTGATCAACCCGGCGCTGCTGCCCAGCCTGGTGCTGCCGGTGGCGCTGATGACCCTGCTGCTCTATCTGCCGGCCCTGCTGCTGTGGCGCCGTCATCGCCAGGGAGCGCGCATCGAGCGCCCCGAGCGCCATCAGAACCCGCTGGAGCTGCGCATGGCGCTGCTGTTCGGCGTGCTGCTGGCGGCGATCATGCTGCTCGGCCAGTGGCTCCAGGCCTGGCTCGGCGACGCCGGCATCTACCTGCTGGCGGCGGCCTCCGGCGTGGCCGACGTGGACGCCATCACCCTGTCGCTGACCCGGCTCTCTCAGGATGCCATCCCGCCCTCGACCGCGGTGCTCGGCATCATCCTGGCCGCCTCGGTCAACAACGTGATCAAGGCCGGCATGGCCGCCGGGCTTGGCAGCGCGGCGCTGGGCAAGCGGGTCGCCCCGCCGATGCTGCTGTCGCTGCTGGTCGGGCTGGGCGTGGCCTGGTGGCAGTGACGCCGCTCACTCGGGAAACCGGCGCGCCACCAGCGCCGCCAGGTCGTCCTCGCAGGCCGCACCGGGCGCCCGCGCCTCGTCGCCGTCGCGATACTTGCCGCTGCGCACCAGGCAAGCCTCGAGCCCCAGCTCGAGCGCCGCCGCCACGTCGCACTCGACGTCGTCGCCGACCATCAGCGCCTCATGCGGCTCGACGCCGGCATCCTCCAGCACGGCGCGGAAGAAGCCCGCGGCCGGCTTGCCGAGCACCGTCGCCTCGATCTCGGCAGCGTACTCCAGGGCGCGCACGAAGGGGCCCGCGTCCAGGTGCAGCTCGCCGCCCTGGCGAAAATAGCGATTGGTGCCCACGGTGAGCAGCGGCGCGCCGCGCTGCAGCAGCCCGAAGGCAGCGTCCAGATGGCGGTAGTCGAGGCGCTCGGCGGCATCGCCGAGCACCACGGCGTCGCGATCGGCGGTATCGAGGCCGACGAACTCGGGCTCGAGGTCGGGATGGATCAGCAGGTAGGGCCGCAGTTCGTGAGCGAGCAGATGGGCCCGGATCGCCGCCGGCGCGGTGAAGACCTGCTCGGGCGCCACCGCGAAACCGAGCTCGCGCAGCTCGGCATGGACCCGCTCGCTGGTCTTGCGCGAGGTATTGGTGACGAAGCGCAGCGCCAGCTCGCGTGCCTGCAGCCGGGCCACCGCCTCCACCGCGCCGGGCAGCGCCCGGCCGTCCTCGTGCAGCACGCCGCTGATGTCGAGCAGTACGGCCTTGAGCATGTCGCCCTCCTCTCGAGAATCGCGCGGCCGCCTTCCCTCGGAGCCGGCCGCCTCCCGTCAGAGGATAGTGGAGTCCGACGCCGGGGGCTCGGCCGTGCCCTTCGATCAGTTCCGTCGATCGACGCCATCGACCCGCGCCAGCCAGGCCTCGGCCAGCCAGCGTCCGGCGCGCAGGATTTCCTCGTCGCGGGTGCCGGCGTAGCCCAGCACCAGCCCCGGCCGCCCCGGCGCCTGCTGATAGAAACCGGACAGCGGCGACAGAGTGATGCCGGCCGCCTCGCCGCGCTCGACCAGGGCCGCCTCATGGGCGGGGTCGTCGAGCCAGGCCACCAGATGCATGCCGGCCTGCCCCTCCGAGAGCACCAGCCCCCGCGCCACGGCAGGTGCCAGCGCCCGCCGCAGCAGCGCCTGGCGCTGGCGGTAGCACTCGCGCATGCGGCGCACGTGCCGCGAGAAGTGCCCGGCGGCGATGAACTCGCCCAGCGCCGCCTGCACCGGGTACTGAGCCTCGCGATGCAGCCTCGCGTTGGCGCGACGGAAGGGCTCCACCAGCGGCGCCGGCAGCACCAGATAGCCGAGCCGGAGCCCCGGATAGAGCACCTTGCTGAGGGTGCCGACGTAGATCACCCGCGCCGCCTCGGTGAGCCCCTGGAGGGCGGCGACGGGCCGCTGGCCGTAGCGGAACTCGCTGTCGTAGTCGTCCTCCACGATCCAGGCGCCATGCGCCTCGGCCGCCTCGAGCAGCGCCAGTCGCCGCGCAAGGCTCATGGTCACGCCGCAGGGATACTGGTGGGAGGGCGTGAGGTAGATCAGCCGCGGGGCGCCGTGGCCCGCCGGCACGCGCGCCGGATTGAGGCCCTCGTCGTCCACCGGAGCCGGCACCAGCGAAAGGCCGGAGGCCTCGAAGCAGGCCCGGGCGCCGCCATAGCCGGGCTCCTCCATCCACACCGCCTCGCCCGGATCGGCCAGCATCCGCGCGATCAGCTCGAAGCCCTGCTGGGCCCCCTGCACCACCAGCACCTGCTCCGGGCGGCAGCGCACCGAGCGCGACAGCCGCAGGTAATCGCACAGCGCCTCGCGCAGCGCCGGCACGCCGCCCTCGGCGCGATAGTCCCGCCAGGCCTCGGGGGCTCGCCGCCGGTGGCGCCGGAGCAGGCGCTGCCAGAGCTCGTCGGGGAAACGATCGAGGGCCGGCACGCCCGGCGGAAAGGCCTCGTGATGCCCGGCCGCGGCGCCGCTCAGTCGCAGCAGCCGCTCGCCACGTGCCGACAGCGCCGCCGCCGGCGATGGGTCGTCCGACGTTTCCTGCGCCGGCGCCTCGAGGTGAGAAAACGGCAGATCGGCCACGTAGGTGCCGGCGCCGGGTCGGGCCTCCAGGAAGCCCTCGGCGACCAGCTGGTCGAGGGCGTCCAGCACGGTGTTGCGCCCCACGCCCAGCTCCCGCGCCAGGCGGCGGGAGGACGGCAGCCGGGCGCCGCTGGCCAGGCGCCCCGACTGCACCCAGTCGCGCAGCGCCCGATACAGGCGGCGCGTCAGCGGCAGCGAGGAGGACTCGCTCAATACCATGCCCAGCGCCTCGCCGAGCCAGTCGGCCCGCGCGGCGACAACCGGTTCCATCGTTTTCTCCAATAGTGGTTCTTATCAGGGAACCACTATGCCCACAGACTCCGAGGCTGTCATCGCCCATCGCCACCCAGTCCAAGGAGATCACCATGCAAGGCACGAGGACAGCGACTTCCCCGGCGCATGACACGACATCGACACGCCCCGGTCATCACCCTCGCGATACGCACATGCCCCTGGCGCAGGCCCGGGCGCTGATCGACGCCCACGGCTTCGCCACACTCACCGACGACCGCCTGCGGGTCAGCCATCTGCCCCTGGTGCTCGAGCGCGACGAGGGCGAGCTCGGCACCCTCTACGGCCACTTCGCCCGCGCCAATCCGCACGGGCACGAGCTGGACGGCCGGCGGGTGCTGGCGGTCTTCCAGGGTCCACACGGCTACGTGTCGCCGCGCTGGTACGCCGCCGGGCCGGCGGTGCCGACCTGGCACTACGCGGCCGTGCACGCCCGCGGCAGCGTCGAATGCCTCGACGATGCCGCCACCCTGGCCTCGATGGACGCCCTGGTGGCCCGGTACGAGCCCGAGCTGCTGGACGACACCACGCTGATGAGCGAGGCCTATCGGCGGCGACTGCTCGCCGGCGTGGTCGGTTTCCGGATTCGGCTGGATGACCTGCAGGGGACCGCCAAGCTGGGCCAGCACCGATCCAGGGAGGACCAAGCCGGCGTGCTGGCCGGGCTCGGCGCCAGCGACGATCCGCTGGCCCGGCAGCTGGGGCGCTACGCCCGAGGCTATCTGGCGCAGGTGGTCGGGATGGACGACGAGGCCCCGCCTCGATGAAGGCTCAGCGCTCCGTGGTGGGTTCGGCGCGAGCGGCCTCTGCCTCGTCGCACTCGAGCCCCAGGAAGCCGCCGGACTGGCGCCGCCATAGCGCCGCGTAGAGGCCGTCGCGGGCCAGCAGCTCGCGGTGGCTGCCGACCTCGACGATGCGCCCCTCGTCGACCACCACCAGCCGGTCGAGCATGGCGATGGTCGACAGCCGGTGGGCGATGGCGATCACCGTCTTGCCCGCCATCAGCGCATAGAGCTGCTCCTGGATGGCGGCCTCGACCTCGGAGTCCAGCGCCGAGGTGGCCTCGTCGAGCACCAGCAGCGGTGCGTTCTTGAGCAGCACCCGAGCGATGGCGATGCGCTGGCGCTGGCCGCCGGAGAGCTTCACGCCGCGCTCGCCGACGTGGGCGTCCAGGCCGCGCCGGCCCCTGGGGTCGACCAGGTCGTCGAGGAAGCCGTCGGCGTGGGCCTGGCGCACCGCGCGCATGATCGCCTCGTCGTCGGCCTCCGGGCAGCCATAGCGGATGTTGTCGCGCACCGAGCGGTGCAGCAGCGAGGTGTCCTGGGTGACCATGCCGATGTGGCGGCGCAGCGATTCCTGGGTGACGCCGGCGATGTCCTGATCGTCGATCAGGATGCGCCCGCCCTGCAGGTCGTAGAAGCGCAGCAGCAGATGCGCCAGCGTCGACTTGCCGGCGCCGGAGCGGCCGATCAGCCCGACCTTCTCGCCCGGGGCGATGGTCAGGTCGAAGCCGTCGAATACCGGCCGTTCCAGCGCCGCCCCGGGGCGCGCGTAGCCGAAGCGCAGCGCCTCGAAGCGGATCTCACCGCGGCTCACGGAAAGCTCGCCCGCGTCCGGCGCGTCCTGCACCGCCGGCGTGCGGGCGATGGTGTTGATGCCGTCCTGCACGGTGCCGATGTTCTCGAACAGGCTCGCTACCTCCCACAGGATCCAGTCGGACATGAAGCGGATGCGCATCACCAGGGCGATGGCCACCGCGATCACGCCGAGCGACACCATCTCCAGATACCAGGCGCCGATGGCCAGCGTCGCCACCGAGGCCAGCAGCAGCGAGTTGAGCGCCGTCAGCGACACCGACAGCCAGGTGGCCAGGCGCATCTGGCCGTGCACCGTGGTCATGAAGCCCTCCATGGCGTCGCGGGCGTAGGCCTCCTCGCGGCGGCGGTCGGCGAACAGCTTGATGGTCTGGATGTTGCTGTAGCTGTCGACGATGCGCCCGGTCATGCGCGCCCGGGCGTCGGCCTGGGCCATGGACACCGCGCGCAGCCGCGGCACGAAGATCCGCATCAGGGCGACGTAGCCGGCCAGCCACAGCACCAGCGGCGCCACCAGCCAGGGCTCGGCGCTGCCCAGCAGCCACATGGCGCCGACGAAGTAGACGACCACGTAGACCAGCAGGTCCATCAGCTTCATGACCGTCTCACGGATCGCCAGCGCCGTCTGCATCACCTTCTGGGACACGCGGCCGGCGAACTCGTCCTGGAAGAAGGCCATGCTCTGGGCCAGCATCTGGCGATGCGACAGCCAGCGGCCGAGCATCGGGTAGTTGCCGAAGATGCCCTGGTGGGTCAGCAGCGAGCGCAGCAACACCAGCAGCGGCAGGCCCACCAGCACCAGCGCCGCGAGCCCCGCCAGGCGCCAGCCGTGGGCGGCGAAGAAGCCCTCGCGCTCGGCGCTGGAGAGCCAGTCGACCAGCTGCCCCATGCTGTGGAAGAACACCAGCTCCACCGCCGAGACCAGCCCCGCGACCACCGACATGGCCACCAGCAGCCCCGCCACCGGGCGCGAATAGAAGCGGATGAAGGCGAACAGCCCGCGCGGCGGCACGCCCATCTCGCGCTCGGGATAGGGATCGACCAGGGTCTCGAAGAAGCGGAACATCGGCACCTCCGGGCAGCGGGCATGCCCCCAGAATGCGCGCGCCGCCGACACCCGGCAAGGGCGCGGCGGCGCATGGAGGTTGCCCGCGATGTCAGGCGGGCGAAGTTACCAGGTCAGGCAGATCTTGCCGAAGTGGCGGCCGGCTTCCTGGTGGCGGAAGGCGTCGGCGATCTCGCCGAGCGGGAACTCGCGATCGATCACCGGCACCATGCCGTTGGCCTCGATGGCGCGGATCATCTCCTGCTGCTGGGTGCGGCTGCCGACGATCAGCCCCTGCAGGCGCGCCTGCTTGGCCATCAGCTTGGCCGTAGGCACCTCGCCGCCGCGGCCGGTCAGCACGCCGATCAGCGAGATATGGCCGCCGATGCGCACCGCCTCGATGGACTGCGGCAGCGTGCCCGGACCGCCCACCTCGATCACATGGTCGACGCCCCCGCCGCCGGTCAACGCCTTCACCTTGCGGCCCCACTCGGGCTCCTCGCGGTAGTTGATGACGTGCTCGGCGCCCATCTCGCGCAGCTTCTCGAGCTTGGCCTCGGACGACGAGGTGGCGATCACCCGCGCGCCCATCATGCGGGCGAACTGCAGGGCGAAGATCGACACGCCGCCGGTGCCCAGCACCAGCACGGTATCGCCGGCCTTGAGGCCGCCGTCACCCACCAGCGCGCGCCAGGCGGTCAGCCCGGCGGTGGTCAGGGTCGCCGACTGGGCGTGAGACCAGCCCTCGGGCTGGCGGGTGAACCAGGTCGCCGGCCGCACCACCGCCTCGCGGGCATAGCCGTCGACGCCGTCGCCCGGCACGCTGGTGAAGTCGCCGTGGCGCGCCGGGCCGTCCAGCCACTCGGGGAAGAAGGTGGAGACCACCGCATCGCCGACGGCGAACTCGGTCACGCCCTCGCCGACCGCCTCGACCTCGCCGGCGCCGTCGGACATCGGGATACGGCCGTCCTCGGTGGGCATCGCGCCGGCCACTACGCCGTAGTCGTGGAAGTTGAGCGAGCTGGCGTGCAGGCGCACGCGGATCTCGCCGGGGCCGGGCTCGCCGGGTGCCGGCTGTTCGCCGAGTTCGAGATGATCGAGCCCGCCCGGGGCCTTGAGAGTCACGACCTGCATGCTGCCTCCTGATTCAATAAATAGCTTGCTAACGTAATCGACAAAGAGGGCTACACGGGCGAGCTTCAAGGCCGCTCGTGCAATTGCCAGTCGTTGTCGGTGAGCGGCTCGCCCCCACCCGGGGTGACGCGCACGGTATCGCTCACGCCGATGCCGAAGCGCCCCGGCAGGCGCAGGCACAGCGGCAGGTGGAAGACCATGTCGGCCTCGAGCTCACGGGGCTGGCCGCGGGCGAGATAGCCGGTGCCCTCGACCCAGCTGGGCGGAAACTGGGCGCCCACCGAGTAGCCGAAGACGCCGGAGAAGAAGGCTCGCTCGGCGATCCCTGCGTTCAAGCCGGCGATGGCCGCCTCGCCGGCCCGGGCCGCATCGTCGAAGGTGTTGCCCGGCCGCAGTGCCGCGCACAGCGCCTCGAAGGCGGCCCGGCAGGCGTCGCGCAGCGCCCGCATCTCGTCGTCGGCGCGGCCGGCCACGACGGTGCTCATCATCGGCGCCGTATAGCGCTCGAAGGCCGAGCCGAACTCCAGGAACACCGGCTCGCCCGCGCCGATGGTGCGCCGCTTGTGGTTGACGTGGATGGTGCCGGAGCGCGGCCCCACGGTGACGATGGGCTGCAGGCTCATGAACTCGCTGCCCGCCGCCAGCATCGCCCGGGCGCCCTCCGCCGCCACCGCGCCGTCGCTGACGTCGGGCGCGACGACGTCCCTGGCGGCGCGGATGCCGAGCCCGGTGATCCGCGCGCTCTCGCGCAGGCAGTCGAGTTCCCACGGGCTCTTCACCAGCCGCAGCGCATCGACCAGCGCCCCGCCATCGTCGCGAAACCGCTCGGCGCCGAGCCGTTGCTGCAGCGGCGCCAGCACGCCGTGACGCAGCCCGGCACTCAGCGGGTCGAGGCCGATGGCGCGATGGGGCGCCAGGGTCTCGGCCAGCGGCGCGATCACCTCCTCCGGGCTCTCCCAGCGATAGCCGAGGATCTCGTCGACCCGGGCGGTGACCACCGCCGGGCCGGTCTCGATGGATGGCACCTGCAGCACCAGGCGCGCGGCGTCGACCACCAGGCAGGCGTGCACCGAGACCTCGAAGGTGTGGTAGCCGGTGAGATAGTAGAGATCGGCGGGATCGGTGAGCAGCAGCGCGTCCAGTCCGGCGTCGGCCATGGCCTCGCGCAGACGCCGGCAGCGGGCGTCGAGCTCGGCCTCGGGCACCGGCACCTCGCTGCCGGCCAGGCGTTCGGCGAGGGCGTGGCGATAGGCGTGATGATCCATGCGGCGGACTCCAGCGGGTGGCCTGAGGCCAGTGTAGACGCCGGCGGCGGGAAAAATCAGGGCTGTCACCGGCGCCCGCTGTCTCGTAGAATCCAGTGCCGAGAACAGTCGCAACAGGAAAACGCAATGGGCAGGGCCTTCCAGAACCGCAAGGAATCCATGGCCAAGACGGCCGCCGCCAAGACCAAGGTCTACAGCAAGTACGGCCGCGAGATCTACGTCTGCGCCAAGCAGGGCGGCGTCGACCCCCACGGCAACCTGGCGCTGCGCGGCCTGATCGAGCGCGCCAAGAAGGACCAGGTGCCGTCCCACGTGATCGACAAGGCCCTGGACAAGGCCAGCGGCGCCGGCGGCGAGGACTTCGAGCCGGCGCGCTACGAGGGCTTCGGCCCGGGCAACGCCATGGTCATCGTCGAGTGCCTGACCGACAACCCGAACCGTACCATCGGCGACGTGCGCACCTGCTTCACCAAGACCAAGAGCAAGCTGGGCACCCCGGGCAGCGTCAGCCACATGTTCGACCACTGCGCCATCCTGGCCTTCCAGGGCAGCGACGAGGAGGCCGTGCTCGAGGCGCTGATGGAAGCCGACGTCGACGTCACCGACATCGAGAACGAGGACGGCCACATCACCGTCTTCGCGCCGCACACCGAGTACGCCAAGGCCAAGCAGGCGCTGATCGACGCCTTCGGCGAACTGGACTTCGAGACCGACGAGATCCAGTTCCTGCCCCAGGCCACCACTCCGGTGGAAGGCGACGACGTGGCGCTGTTCGAGAAGCTGCTGGACATGCTCAACGACGTGGACGACGTCCAGAACGTCTATCACAGCGCCGAGCTGCCCTGAGCCTCGATCCCTGGCCCCAGGGCCAGCAACGAAAGCCCAGCAACGAAAGCCCAGCAACGACAGCGCAGGAACGAAAGCGGCCGGCTCCCCAGGGAGCCGGCCGCTTGTCGTTGGTGACGCGGATCACGCAGGCGTCAGGTCAGATGGCGCACCTCGAAGCGCGCGATCACCTCGCCCTCGGCGTCGAGCAGCTCGAGCCAGTCGGCCCGCACCCGATAGCCGGCCACGTGCTCGAGCATGGCAAGGAAACGCGGTTCGAGATCGTGGCCCGGCACGCAGGCCATGCGCGTGCTCGCCACGGTGCCGATGCTCAGGGTATCGCCCTCGCGACGGTACTCGCCGGCCAGGCGGTTGCAGCCGCTGAAGCCGGCCAGCCGCCCTTGCTCGCCGTGAAAGACCAGATGCGGTTCGCGCGCGCCCTCGGCCACGTCGACGGGCTCGCCGCCCAGCTCGATCAGCTTCCAGTAACTATCCTCCAGGGTCTCGCTGACGAACTGCCCCGTGCGCTGCACACGGTAGTTCAGCGAGGACTCGATCGCGTTGCCCTCGAGATCGAGCATCTCGAGGGCAACGCCCCCGTCGACGATTCGCCACTGGCGAGGCCCCTGCCCGCCACCGCTCAGCGTCAGGGTCTCGCCGCTGGCATCCAGCGACCACTCGCCCTGCTCATGGAAGCGGCGCCCGTCGTCGTCGCCCAGATACACCGACGAGAGGGTGTAGACGCCGTCGGGGAACAGCGAGAGCCGGTAGTGAATCCCTGCACAGTCGGCACAGGGCAGCTCGCCGCGATAGCTGGCCGGCAGCTCGCCGAGCGCCGCTTCGGCCTGGGGTGAACGCTCGACGGCCGCACACCCCGCCAGCCACAGCGCCACCACCAGGAAATAAGAAAACTGAAAGAGTCGTTTCATGGGCCATCGTCCTGTTTGATGAGTCAAAAAGCGTGCTTTCGACCCGCGCGGTGCCCCAAGGTTCGCCGCCCGGCCGTCAGCGGCTGATGCGGCGGGCACGGAAGGTACGGCCCTTGAGGCGGCCGCCGTTCAGCTGCGCCAGGGCGGACTCGGCCAGCTCGCGCTCGACGGCGACGTAGGTGCTGCGCGCGAGCACCTTGATCTTGCCGATCCGCGCCCCGTCCAGGCCGCCCTCGCCGGTGAGGGCGCCGAGGATGTCGCCTGGGCGGATCTTCTGCTGCTTGCCGGCGCCGAGCTGCAGGGTCGCCATGGGCGCGCGCAGCGGCATCGGCTCGCCCTTCAGGCGCGGCAGCGCCTCGGCCTCCAGAGACTGGCCGAGGAAGGCCTCGAGCCGTTCCAGTCGATGCGTTTCGTTCTCGCCGACCAGCGTGAAGGCCTCGCCCTGGTGGCCGGCCCGGCCGGTACGCCCGACCCGGTGCACATGGACCTCGAGCTCCCGGGCGATGCGGTAGTTGAACACCGCGTCGAGCGCGGCGATGTCCAGCCCCCGGGCCGCCACGTCGGTGGCCACCAGCACCGAGGCGCTGCGGTTGGCGAACAGCACCAGCAGGCGGTCGCGGTCCTTCTGCTCCAGGTCACCGTGCAGCGCCAGCGCACTGATGCCCGCGTCGTCCAGGGCGGCGGCGAGCTCGCGGGTCTCCTGCTTGGTGTTGCAGAACACCACGCTGGCGGTCGGGCGCCGGTGCAGCAGCAGCAGGCGCAGGGCCTCGAAGCGCGCCGCGTCGTCCGCCACCCGGTAGAAGTGTTCGCGAATGGTGTCCTCGTCGTGGGGCTCTTCGATCGAGATCGCGACCGGGTCGCGGGTGCGCTCCTCGGCCAGCGGGCGCACGCTGTCGCCGTAGGTGGCGCTGAACAGCCAGGTCCGGCGGCTCTCGGGGGTCGCGGCGATGATCGCCTCCAGGGTCGCCTGGAAGCCCATGTCGAGCATGCGGTCGGCCTCGTCCAGCACCAGGGTGTCGAGGTCCGACAGCGCCAGGCTGCCCTTGCGCAGGTGCTCCTCCACCCGGCCCGGGGTGCCGACGACGAGATGGGCGCCGTGGGCCAGCGAGGCCAGCTGCGGCCCCATGGGCGCACCGCCGCACAGCGTCAGCACCTTGATGTTGGGCAGGCCACGCGCCAGCCGGCGCAGCTCCTCGGCGACCTGATCGGCGAGTTCACGGGTCGGGCACAGCACCAGCCCCTGCACCCGGAAACTGGCCGGCGCGAGCCGCGACAGCAGGCCCAGCCCGAAAGCCGCGGTCTTGCCCGAGCCGGTGCGGGCCTGGGCGATCACGTCGCGTCCGTCGAGCATCGCCGGCAGGCTCTCGGCCTGGATCGGCGTCATCTGCCGATAGCCCAGCGAGTCGAGGTTGGCGAGCAGCTCGGCGGAGAGCGGCAGGCGAGAGAAGGCGCCGACGGCGGCGTCCTGGGAGGGGGCATCAGTCACGGGATGGACCTGTCTTGAACGGCATGAAAGCGGGAGGGCGACGCTACCCAGTTGCCGTCTTCGGGGCAAGCAGAAAAGTGCCGGCGTCGGGGCCAGCGGAAAGTTGCCGGCCCCGGGGCAAGTGAAAAGCGCGTCGCGCGCCCTCGCTGCCGCCTACTCCACGTGAACGGTGATGGGCTCGGAGGCCACGGTCGGCTCGAAGCTCAGGTGGCGATAGTCGAGAAACAGCAGCTGCAGGGTGTGCTCGCCGGGCGGCAGCTCCAGGGTGACCTGGGTCTGGCCGCCGCCGAAGTGGCGGGTCTGCTCGGTGGAGGGCAGCGGCTGGGAAAGATCGACCTCCTCGAGGGGCGTGTCGATCAGCAGGTGATGGTGGCCGGTGGCCTCGGCCTCGGTGCCGGCCGGGGCCACGCCCATGCCCTCGAGCCCCATTCGCACGGTGACGGGCCCGCTGACGGTGGCGCCATCCTCGGGGGAGATGAAGTAGACCTCGGCGTCGGACGGTGCCGCGACGGGCTCCATCTGGGCCAGGGCGACGGCCGGCAGCGCGGTGGCCAGCGAGACGATGCATCCTGCAAACCAATGACGCATGGCGATACCTCGATAGAAGAGAGCTGGAAGTGTCAGGACGGTCCTGCGCCCGATGTCTGCCGGGCGGCCATCCGCGAGCGTGACGGCTTCAGTGTAGCAATCACGTGCCATCGGGCCGACCGGGTTCACCAGCGCATGCCGGCGCTAGCCATCGTCGGACGACTCGCTCAGACGAAAGGCACGCCGCTTCAGCTCCTCGATGCGCTCGGGCGGCGTGTCGCGGGTCACGCGAACGATATCGCCGGCGAAGATCGCCGGCACCCGGGCCTGCTGCCCGAGCATCACCATGCGCATCGCCTCGGCCATGGCCACGCCGTTGTCGTCGTTGATACGCATGGCGGTGACGTCCAGCCCGCCCGGCCCCAGCGCTTCGAGCTCCGCCGAGCCCCCGCCCCAGCCGTTGATCAGCACATCCAGGCGATCGGTCTCGCGCAGTGCCCGCAGCGCCGCCAGCGCCACGTCGGTGGAGGCGGCGAAGATCATCGTCAGGTCGGGATGCGCCTCCAGGGTGCGCAGGGTCTCGCGGTAGGCCCTTTCCGGGTCGCCGTCGGCGCTGATGCTGGCCACCCGTTCCAGCCCGGGATGGCGACCCGCCATGCCCACGAAGGTGTCGCTGCGCATGCGGCCGACGTAACCGGACGAGAAGCTCAGCGTCATGTACTTGCCCCGATAGTCGGCCTGCTCGAGCATCCACTCGGCGATCAGGCGCGAGCCTTCCTCATGATCGAAGCCGACGTAGAGAAAGGGCGGATCGTCTTCCCACTCGGCCAGCGGCGTGGTGACGTTCTGCAGGATCAGTCGCGGACGGCCCAGCGCCAGCACCCGCTCGATCATGCGCAGGTGGGGCACGGTATCCAGGGTGAACACCAGGTAGTCCGGGCGCCACTGAAGGGCGTTGGTGAGCTGTCGGGCCTGGAGGTTCACGTCCACCGTCGGCCGCGACATGTAGACCTTCAGCTGGTACGGCATGTCCAGTGCGCGCAGCCTGGCTTCCATCGACGCCAGGCTGCGTCGCCAGTAGTCCGAGGCCTGAAGGGCCGGGTAGATGACAGCAATGCGAATCTCGCGAAGAGGAGGCGTGGACAGCGGCACCGCAGGCCCCCTGACCCGGGCGGACAGGTCCGCCATGAGCGCCTGCTGCTCGGGGTGGCGCTGCATGTACTCGTCGACCCTCACGAAGTCGCTCGAGGCACCGAGCACGCCTCCCGACACGGCGGCCATCCATAGCCCCAGTACCAGCCCGGCAAGCCGGACGATCGATTGGCATCCGGCCATTTTCGATCCTTTGTTGTGTTCCCGCTTCGCCCGCGATCCCGATCGGGCACCAGTCCGTCACTGTAGCGCATGACACGGGGCACTGGCGACGCGCCAGTTGTGGCGGAACGTCGGCCAACCAGTCGCCATCTCCATATAATTAAAAGCTAATATTAAGGATCGATCCTCAGGCCATGGCCCCGGGCGGGGCGATGGCCAGCTGCAGGGCGATGGCCGCCATCATCATGCCGATGGCCCCGTCGATGCAGCGCCAGGCCAGCGGCCGCGACAGCCAGGGCGAGAGCAGCGCCCCACCCCAGGCCAGCAGGCTGAACCACAGGATGGAGGCGCTACCGGCGCCGACCACGAAGGCCACGGCGCTGTCCTGCTGGGCCCCGATGGAGGGAATCAGCAACAGGGTATCGAGATAGACCTGGGGATTGAGCACCGTCACCGCCAGCGTCGCCAGCAGCACCCGGGCGATGCCGGAGTCCCTGGCCGCATCCGCCTCCACCGCCAGGCCGGCTCGTCCGGCGGCGGCCCGGTACAGCGCCTGGATGGCCAGCCAGCCCAGGAAAGCCACCCCCAGCCAGCGCAGTGCCGCCAGGGTGCCGGGAAACGCCAGCAGCAGCGTGCTCATGCCGAACATGCCCGCGGTCAGCAGCAGCAGGTCGGTGCTCATGCACAGACCGGCCGACCACCAGTGATAGCGGCGCCGCACGGCCAGCCCCAGCACGTAGGCGTTCTGAGCGCCGATGGCGACGATGATCCCGCCGCACACCACCAGCCCGGCCAGATAACTCTCCAGCATCGATCCTCCCGATCTCCCGGTGATTCCCTCACGGCACCGGGCAATCCCGGGCCTTCGATGGCGCCAGACTAGCCGCGGATCGCTATACTGAAAAATCATCTTCTTAATACTGCATCAGTTTTGCTTATGATCGACTACAAGCTGCTCGAGGCACTGGCCACGGTGATCGAGACCGGCGGCTTCGAGCGCGCCGGCGAAGCGCTGGGACTCTCGCAGTCGGCGGTGTCCCAGCGCATCAAGGCCCTGGAGATCCGCCTCGGCCAGCCGGTGCTGATCCGCCATCCGCAGCTGGCCCCTACCCCGGCGGGGCGCCAGCTGCTCAACCACTACCAGCAGGTGCAGCTGCTCGAACGCGACCTGCGCAACGCCCTGCCGACCCTGGACGCCGCCTCGCCACGGATGCGCATCGCCATCAACGCCGACAGCCTGGCCACCTGGTGGGCCGGGACCGTCGCCGACCTGTGCCGCGACGAGGGGCTGCTGCTCGATCTGGTCATCGAGGATCAGGACGTGGGCCTCAAGCGGCTGCGCGACGGCGAGGTGGCCGCCTGCCTGTGTGCCAGCGACCAGCCCATCGCCGGCGCCCGCTGCGTACCGCTCGGCACCATGGTCTACCACCCTTACGCCACCCCGGCCTACATCGCCCGCCACTTCCCGGACGGCCCCACCGAGACGGCCTTCCGCCACGCTCCGGCGATCGTCTACGGCCCTCACGACCAGCTGCAGCACCGTTTCCTCGCCCAGTGCGGCTATCACGGCGCCTTTCCCTATCACCTCTGCCCCTCGTCGGAGGGCTTCGTGCGCCTGGCCACCGCCGGCATCGGCTACGGCATGATGCCGCGACGCCAGGTGGCCGAGCTGGAGGACGCCGGGCGACTCGCCAGCCTGGCCCCGTCGCACTGCCTCGAGGTGCCGCTCTACTGGCACTTCTGGCGCCACAGCGGCGCGCTGCTGGAACGACTGACAAGCGCGCTGGGCGAGGTGCAACTAACCTGAGCAGACGGTGCCAGGCCCCGAGCCGGCCGCTGTGTTCTTCTTCCGACGGAGCCTGCCCCACGATCGATCATTCATTCCAAGCCAAAGCCGATAAGGAGGTTCGCATGAAGGTCTACAAGCCCGAATGGCGTTGCACCCTGAGCGTGACCGAAGGCGCGGAAACATCGGCCAGCTGGAGGACTCGCCTCGCCTGGCGACTGAGGCGGCTGGCCGACCGTCTGGACGACGGTGGAAGAACGATCAAGCTCGACTGCCACACCGAGCCCCGGGTGGCCCGGGAGGACGTCGACGACTGCCTCGGCAAGGGCTTCCTCATGGCCCAGGAACTGCTCACCGAACTCACCCAGCAGGCCGCCTGCGAGGACATCATGCGCGATGCCAAGGCGGAACTCTTCGAGCGGGCCGCCACCGATCCCAAACCCTGAGCGCGATCCGCCGCCCTGCCACGGGCGGGGCGGCGAGCGGTCATCGAATCATCATGCTGCACCGCAGCAAAACGCGCTACACTGACGGTACCTCCCCCCAGAGAGGACCGCCACCATGCCGTCCGACTCCGTGATCTTCGACAGCTACGTCCTGAAATGCTGGGCCGACGCCGCCCGCCTCCAGACCCTCGCCCTGGAGGCCCTGGCCGACTTCCTCGACGCCCCTCGGCCCCACCGGCAAGACGCCGATCGCGACTGACCTAGCGACAGCCTCCATGCGCTCGTCCCCCGACGCCGCTCAGGCGGTGTGTTCCAGCCGCCGAATTCGACACCGCCCGCACACGGCCTAGGGGCGCGCGTCCACCGGCACCATCAGATGCTGATAGTCGGTGCCCTTCCACATCAGGTAGGGGCCGCCGTTGTCGGGATCGGCAGGGAAGGCCTCCAGCAGCGCCGGCGGCCCGATGATCATCAGATGCGGCCCCTCGACCACCCACTGGTTGTCCTCGGTGGGTCCCTCGGCGTACGGGTCCAGGTTACTCGCGCCCTCGTCGCCCGCCAGCATGTAGGCGATGCCCAGGCGCTCCGCCGTGAAGGGCTCGCGATTCTGCCAGGCCTGGGCCCAGGCCATCCATGCCTCGTCCAGGCACATGGGCGCCCGCCCGCTCATGCTCGGCGGCGTGGGCATGCAGGTATAGCCGTTGTCTCCCTCCTGCAGCACCTCGCCTTGCCAGTCGACCACGGTGGCCCCCTCGACCATGCCCGGCCAGGTGGCGCCAAGGGCATCCTCCAGCAGGCTCATCGACGCCACTTCCTCGGCCTGCCCGACACCGCTGACGGACAGGCCTGCCAGGGCCAGCCCCGCCAGCGCTCTTTTCGCGATTGCCGTCATCAACTGCTTGCCCTCCCCTCGCTGAACCGGTCGCGCAGCGCGTCTCGCTGCCTTCTCAGTCAAGCCAAGGGGGCTACGGCGGGCCACCTGAGAACGTCTCAGTCACAAGGGATGAGCCATGCCAGTCGAAGGCATGACATGCGGCGGGGACGCCCGTGACAGCCGGCCATATCCCGCCGACAATGCCGAGCCTAGCCTTCGCCCCACGAGGAGTCTGCCATGCCGCTCGCCGTCAGCCTGATCGCCCCATCGTCCTTCACCGCCCCCGAGGCCATCGATGCCGGCCTGCGCGGCCTGGAGGCGCTGGGCGTCGAGGTGCGGTTGGAAACGCCATTGCAGGCACCGCAGCGCTACCTGGCCGGCAGCCGCGCGTACCGCCTGGACCAGCTACACGCCGCCTTCGGCGACCCCGAGACCCAGGCGGTATGGGCGGTGCGTGGCGGCTACGGGGCCGCCCAGCTGATCGACGGCATCGACTGGCGTCGCCTGGCGCGCTCGAACAAGCCGCTGATCGGCTACTCGGACGTGACGGTGCTGCTCGACCACTGCCACCGCCACGGCGTGCCGGCCATCCACGGCCCGGTGGCCAAGGCCGCCGCCGGCATGCTCGAGGGAAGCGACGACGAACGACGGATCGTGCGCCAGCAGTTCGAGGAGACCCTGGCGCTGATCGCCGGGCCGACCGTTCTCGACTACCCCATCGCGCCCTGGGCGGAGGCGCCGACCACCCTCGAGGGGCCGGTCGTGGGCGGCAATCTCGCCACCCTCGCCAGCCTGGTCGGCACGCCCGCCGGCTTCCGCGCTCCGCCCGGCTCGCTGGTGATCCTCGAGGACGTGGGCGAGCCCTACTACCGCCTGGAGCGCGCCCTGTGGCAGCTGATGCACGGCGGCGCCCTGGACCGCGCCGCCGCGGTGTGCCTGGGCACCTTCGAAGGCTGCCGGCCCTACGGCGACACGCCGCTCGAGGCCATCGTCGCCGAGACCCTGGCACCGCTGGGCCTGCCGCTCTACACCGGCCTGCCCAGCGGCCACGGCCTGCACAACCGCCCCTGGCGTTACGGGGCCAGCGGGCGCATCGCCGACGGGCGTCTCAGCGTCGGCGGCTGACCCGCGGCGGCTCGTGCCGGGCCTAGACCACCCCGCGCGTGCGCCCGTAGACGGCACCGATCACCAGCCCGAACACCACGTGGGCGAGCAGCATCGACAGCGGGGCGATCGCCCCGAAGCCCAGGCCGAACAGGCCGGAGCCCGCCAGCGGGAAGACCGTGACCATCACCACCAGCCAGCTGATCAGCCCGAAGGCCAGCCCGCGCCGCAGGTGGGTGCGGCCCGGCAGGTAGGGCGTCAGCAGCCCGTAGAGGAAGCCCCAGATCAGGGTGCCCACCGCGAAATGGATCCCCCAGGCCAGCTCACGGCTGTCCGGCGTGTCGAACGCATCCTGCATGGCCAGGTTCATGATCTCGATGGGGTCGTACCAGGGCATGATCCCCGCTGCCAGGCGCAACACCAGGATCATCGAGACCACGAAGGTGGCGACGAACCCGGCCATCATGCCTCTCATCAACCGACTGCCCATGGTGTCCTCCCGGGAGTCGCCCTGTGGCTTGTCAGTATAGGTGCCCGCGGCCCCGTTCGGCGGGCCGCCGACCCCGCCTCGTCGACGCCCCCGGAAAAATAATGCTCGAAAGTCTTTGACCTGAGGCGGCCAGCGTGACACTGTGGCGCCAGTTGGTGAGCAAGCAGCATGGTTCCAGAAGCATTCGACTCGTTTCGACCGCCTGTAATTGTATTTCTTGTTGTACCCGCTACTGATTCCTGGGTAATTCCAGAAACTTTACAAGGCGCTTAGCGCGAGAGGATTTTCAAATGGCTACTGGTACCGTCAAGTGGTTCAACGATTCCAAGGGTTTCGGCTTCATTTCTCCGTCCGACGGCAGCGATGACGTGTTCGCCCACTTCTCCGAAATTCAGGCTGAAGGCTTCAAGTCACTGCAGGAAGGCCAGCAGGTCTCCTTCGACGTGACTCAGGGCAAGAAGGGCCTTCAGGCCTCTAACATCAAGGCCATCGACTGATCCCCGGATCACGATGACCCGGTGAACCTCAGGGTTCACTGCAAGAGGGCCCGCTTCGGCGGGCCCTTTTCGTTGTGCGCGCCCCGCCGGTTGCGTGGCCAGCGCGGCGCCGTCGACGCCCCCCGCTGCGACGGCTTACGATTAGCAGGCAAGCCTTATAGAATGATGGCTCATCCTTCGCCGCCAGGGCTCCCATGACGCTGCTGCAACGCCTGCCTATCGACCGTTTCCTGCTGATGCTGATCGCCACCGTCATCCTGGCCGCTCTGCTGCCGATCGACGGCGAGGCCGCCGATGCCTTCGGCTGGCTGACCAAACTGGCCATCGCGCTGCTGTTCTTCCTTCACGGCGCCCGCCTGTCGCCACGCACGGTGATCCAGGGCATGACCCACTGGCGCCTGCACCTGGTGATTCTGGCCTGCACCTTCGCGCTGTTCCCGCTGCTGGGGCTGCTGATCGGACTGTTCGCCCCCGGCCTGCTGCCGCCGGCGCTGGCCATGGGCATCCTGTTCCTGTGCGTGCTGCCCTCCACCGTGCAGTCGTCGATCGCCTTCACCTCGATGGCCGGCGGCAACGTGCCGGCGGCGATCTGCGCGGCCTCGGCCTCGAACATCCTGGGCATGTTCCTGACCCCGCTGCTGGTCAGCGTGGTGATGGCCACCGGGGATAGCGGCGGCTTCCGGCTGGAGGCCATGGGCGCCATCCTGCTGCAGCTGCTGGCGCCCTTCCTGCTCGGGCAGGTGCTGCAGCGCCGGATCGGCGACTGGGTCCGGCGCAACAAGTCGTGGCTCGGCGTCGTCGATCGCGGCTCGATCCTGATGGTGGTCTACCTGGCCTTCAGCGAGGCCATGGTCGCCGGGCTGTGGCAGCGGCTGTCGGCCTCGGACCTGGCGGTGATGGTGGTGGCCGACTGTCTGCTGCTGGCCTGCGTGCTGGGCATCACCATCGCCGCCAGCCGCCGGCTGGGCTTCACCCGCGAGGACGAGATCGCCATCGTCTTCTGCGGCTCCAAGAAGTCGCTGGCCAGCGGCGTGCCCATGGCCAACGTGCTGTTCCCGCCCCAGACCATCGGCACCATGATCCTGCCGCTGATGCTGT
Organism: Halomonas halophila; assembly: GCF_030406665.1. Taxonomy (NCBI): domain Bacteria; kingdom Pseudomonadati; phylum Pseudomonadota; class Gammaproteobacteria; order Oceanospirillales; family Halomonadaceae; genus Halomonas; species Halomonas halophila. The sequence continues at coordinate 2,931,321 of NZ_CP129121.1, forward strand.
TCCACCAGATTCAGCTGTTCGTCTGCGCGGTGCTGGCCCGGCGCTATGCGCGCCAGGCGCCGGCGAGCGACGCCGCCTCGAGCTGAGGGCCCGGCCGCCCTGCCCCCACGTCACCGCGCTGCGAAGAACGGAAAAACCCGCCGGATGGCGGGTTTTTCATGCTCGCTTGGCGGGTGTCCCGCCGCCGCTGGCTCGCTCAGGCGCGGGCGTCTGCCGTCGCTGCCGACTCGCCGTCCTCGACGGGCCGCTCGCTGAGGCGCTCGCCCTCGCTGCGGCCGATCACGGCGGTACCGACCAGGTCGCCGGTGACGTTCAGCGCCGTGCAGCCCATGCCGACCAGGGCATCGATGGCGGTCAGCAGCGCCACGGCCTCGATCGGCAGGCCGACCTGGGAGAACACCGTGGCGATCATCACGATGCCCGCGCCCGGCACCCCGGCGGTGCCCACCGAGATCAGGGTGCCCACCACCACGATCTGCGCCATGCTGGCCAGATCCAGCGACATGCCCGCCACGTTGGCGGCAAACACCGCCGAGATGGCGATGCGGATCGCCGCGCCGTCCATGTTCAGCGTCGCGCCCAGCGGCAGGCTGAAGCCGTAGAGCCCGCGCGAGAGCCCCAGCCGGCGCGCCGCATCGAGGGTCAGCGGCAGGGTGCCGGAGCTGCTCTGGGTGGCGAAGGCAGTGGCCATGGGCGTGCGCGCCTCGCGGAAGAAGCGCCGCGCCGACACGCCGAAGCCCTTGAGCAGGCCGAGATAGACCAGCAGCTGCACGCCCAGCGCCACGTAGAGCACCACCACCATGTCGCCGAGCGACAGCAGCGTGCCGAGGCCCTGCTGGGCCACGGTGCCGGCGACGATGGCGAACACGCCCACCGGCACCACGTGCAGGATGCCGCTCATCACCTTGAGGGTCGCGGCGTTGAGCGCCTCGATCAGCCCGTGCAGGCGCTCGCCCAGCTCGGCGTGGGCCTCGGACTGGCGCAGCCGGGCCACGGCCAGGCCGAACACCAGGGCGGTGAAGATGATGCCCAGCAGGTTCTGGTCGGCGAAGGCCTCGACGATATTGGTCGGCACGATACCCAGCAGCACCGAGAGGATGCCGGGATTCTCCGGCACCGACATGGAACCGGCGCCCTCGAGCGTCATGCCCTCTCCCGGCGACAGCAGGCTCGCCACGGCCAGGCCGACCACGATCGCCAGCGCCGAGGTCGCCAGGTAGTAGAGGAACACCTTGCGCCCGATACGCCCCAGGCTGCCGTCGCGGCCCTGGTTGACGCCGGACATCAGGGTGAACAGCACGATCGGCAGGATGATGAACTTCAACAGCCGCATCAGCAGCTCGCCGAGCGGCGCCAGCGCCTCGCCGACGGCCGGGCCGCCGATCAGGCCGACCGCGGCGCCCAGCACCAGCGCGATGGTGACGCGCAGGATCAGCGAGCTGTCGCGATAGCCGCGCCAGAGGGGGGACAGCAGAGTGGACATCTTGACCTCTTTGGAAACGATAAGCGCCGCGGACACTAGGCCCGCGGCGCTCGAAGTGCAAAGATCAAACGGTTAGGAGTTTATAACGTCCTGCGTCTTATGCTCGAAGTCGCTGGCATCGTGGCGCTCGTGCAGCTGCGTCTCCGGCTCGCCGAAGGTGCGGTTGACCATGCGGCCACGCTGCACGGCCGGGCGGGCGTCGATGGCCTTGGCCCAGCGCATCACGTGCTCGTATTCATGCACCTGCAGGAACTCGGCGGCGTCATAGAGCCGGCCCAGCACCAGCTGGCCGTACCAGGGCCAGGCGGCCATGTCGGCGATGGTGTACTCGTCGCCGGCCAGATAGGGCGACTCGGCCAGGCGGCGGTTCAGCACGTCGAGCTGGCGCTTGGTCTCCATGGCATAGCGGTCGATCGGGTACTCCAGCTTCTCCGGCGCGTAGGCGTAGAAGTGGCCGAAGCCGCCGCCGACGAAGGGCGCGCTGCCCATCTGCCAGAACAGCCAGTTCATGGTCTCGGTGCGGCCGGTGAGATCGCCCGGCAGGAACTCGCCGAAGCGCTCGGCCAGGTAGAGCAGGATCGAGCCGGACTCGAACACCCGGATCGGCTCGGCCGGGCCGTGGTCGACCAGCGCCGGGATCTTCGAGTTCGGGTTGATCTCGACGAAGCCGCTGCCGAACTGCTCGCCCTCGCCGATGCGGATCAGCCAGGCGTCGTACTCGGCGTCCTTGTAGCCCAGCTCGAGCAGTTCCTCGAGCATCACCGTCGCCTTCACCCCGTTGGGCGTGGCCAGGGAATAGAGCTGGAACGGATGCTCGCCGACCGGCAGCGCCTGGTCGTGGGTCGGCCCGGCGATGGGGCGGTTGATGCTGGAGAAGCTGCCGCCGCTGGCTTTTTCCCAGGTCCAGACCCTGGGCGGAACGTACGCGTTACCTTGACTCATGACGCCTCCTCGATGGCGGGTGATGTCGCACACCCTAGCATGTGGAGGCACGTTAGCATCCTATCAAGCCGTTAGCGGCCGTCTATCGTTCGCATCCGCCGCGATCATCCACGCCATTGGGGCACGGCCCCGGCGCCCAGCCACGCGCACAAAAAACCACCGCCCTCTCGGGCGGTGGTTCTCGTCACATCGGCAGAAAAGCCTAGCGCTGGTCGGGCCTTATTTCCCCGCCAGCCACTCCGCGACCTGCTTGGTGTAGTAGCTGACGATCAGGTCGGCGCCGGCGCGCTTGAAGCCGACCAGGGTCTCGAACACCACCTCGCGCTCGTCCAGCGCGCCGGCCATGGCGGCGTACTTGATGCCGGCGTATTCGCCGCCGACCTGGTAGGAGGCCAGCGGCAGGTCGGTGCGCTGGCGCAGGTTGGCCAGCACGTCGAGGTAGGGCGTGCCCGGCTTGACCATCAGGATGTCGGCGCCCTCGTCCTCGTCCAGCAGGCACTCGACCAGCGCCTGGCGGCCGTTGGCGATGTCCATCTGGTAGCCCTTGCGGTCGCCCTGGAGCTCGCTGTCGACCGCGGTGCGGAAGGGGCCGTAGAACGCCGAAGCGAACTTGGCGGAGTGCGCGAGGATCGCCACCTGCTCGAAGCCGGCGGCGTCCAGGCCCTCGCGGATGGCGCGCACCTGGCCGTCCATCATCGCCGAGGGCGCCAGCATGTCGGCGCCGGCCCGGGCCGCGGCGACGCTCTGCTTCACCAGGTTCTCCACCGTGGCATCGTTGCAGACATGGCCGTCCTCGACCACGCCGCAGTGGCCGTGGCTGGTGTATTCGCAGAAGCAGATGTCCGGAATGACCACCATCTCCGGGCAGGCCTGCTTGATGGTGCGGATCATGCGGGCCAGCAGGCCCTCGTCGTGCCAGGTGTCGCTGCCCAGCTCGTCCTTGTGGCGGGAGATGCCGAACGGCATCACGTAGCGCACGCCCAGCGCGGCGAGCTCCTTGATCTCGGCCTCGACCATGGCCTCCGGGTAGCGGACGATGCCCGGCATGGCGGACACGTCCTTGGGCTCGTCGATGCCTTCCTCGATGAAGATCGGGTGCACCAGGTCGTTGAGGGAGAAGTCGTGCTCCCGGACCAGATCACGAATGGCCGGCGACTGGCGCAGCCGGCGGGGACGACGCAGGGGGGAGACTTCGAGTTGGCTCATGTTCTAGGTTCCGCTTGTCGGCCCCTCGCGGCGCGCCGCGCCAGGGCCTGGGAATGTGTGGTCAGGCGTCTACGCTAACATGGCGACAAGTTAGCGTCCTATCAACTGCGACCCTTCGCCCCACCCGGTGGAGCGCACTGGCGTTCGGCCGGAACGCCCTATTCTCGCACCAGCCGCGTCAGCCGCACATCCACGGTGAGGGTGAGCGAGGAAAGCGCCGCGGCCTGCTCGCGCCCCTCGGCGCTGGCGCGGTGCAGGTGCGGCGTCATCGCCAGCAGATCGGCGATCGGCTCGGCGCCCTCGAGGTCGATGGTATAGCGCAGCGCCTCGCCGGGCCGCCGCGTGAAGCCCTCGGGCGCGGCCGCGTCGTCCTCGCGGGGCGGCTTCAGGCTCGGGTAGATGATCTCGCGCAGCTCGCGCAGATGGTCCGGCCCGGCCTCGACCATCAGCAGCTCGCCACCCGGCTTCAGCATCCGGGCGAACTCCGGGTAGACGGGGAAGCCGAACAGGCACAGCACGCGGTCGAGGCTCTGCGCCTGCACCGGCAGATGGGCGTTGGTGCCCACCACCCAGGTGGCGGCCTTCTCGCGCTTGGCGGCGGCCAGCACCGCCCACTTGGAGATATCCACGCCCAGCAGCGACAGCGTGACCGCCCCGCCCTGCGCTGTCTCACTCTCGGTCGCCACACTGGACAGCTCGCGCAGCGCTCGTAGATAAAAGCCCTCGCCGCAGCCGGCATCCAGGCAGCTCAGCGTGCCGCCGGCAGGCGCTTCCGCCAGTACCGCGCGGCCGACCGTCTCGGCGATGGGCCGATAGTGGCCGGCCTCGAGGAAGCGCCGCCGCGCCGCCACCATCTCCTTGCTGTCGCCGGGATCGCGGGAGCGCTTGTTCTGCACCGGCAGCAGGTGCACGTAGCCCTGGCGGGCGATATCGAAGCTGTGCCCGGCCGCGCAGCGCCAGGCGCCGTCGCGGCGCGACAGCGGGTCGCCGTCCAGCGGGCAGGCCAGCGCCTCGAACGATGTGGTGCTCATGGGTCGCCCATCCCCTTTCGTTGCTGCGTTCATGGCACGCGGCATGACGCGCTCATGCCGCGGCGGTGTTCGGGTCGCGCCATCGAGCCCTGCCCGATGGCGCGCTGGGCGACATTATACCCGGGCGTCGTACATCGTCCCGAGAACCTGCGGCGTGAGTGGTGGCATGTTGAATGGGGCAAGATCGCGGAACGGGGTCGGCCAGAGTAGCCGCGACCGACACCAGAGCTATGCGGCTCGCCGTTCCTTGCGTAGCCCGCACACGCCTTCCAATAGCAGCACGAAGACTGCCAGCCAGATGGCCATATACGTCGGCCATTGACCGTAGTCGATGGACTCGCCAAGCGATATCGAGACGAGGAACAGGAGCACCGGCTCGACATAGATCAGCAGGCCGAAAAGGCTAAGATTCAGATGCGGGGCGGAAAGCGACTGGAAGGTCAAGGCAAGCGCACTGATGCCCCCTAGGCCCAGAACGAGCCAGATCAGGTGTGGCGAGGCATTCACCTCGGCCAGCACATAGCCCTTCTGAACAATAAAGAACAGCGCCAGGGGCATACTGAGCAACATATCGAACCAGAGCCCGCCGATGTTGTTGGTATCGGTCACGCGGCGGAGCCAGAAATAGACCGGATAGCCCAAACAGATGACTAGCGTCGGCCAGGTCAGGCTTTCGGAGACCATCACCTCATTGGCCACTCCGACAACGGCAAAGGTACATGACAGCTTCTGCAAGACGGACATGCGATCCTTGAAGGCAATCCTGCCCAGGATCACCATGGTAATCGGCATGATGAAATAACCCAACGAGACGGCAAGCCCATGGCCATTCGCCGGTGCCCACATGAAAATCCATAGCTGAACGCCCAGAAGAGATGCGGACAGTATCCGAGTCATCCAGAGATACCGCTCACGGAAAAGGCGCCGATAAATCTCCAGCACCTGCGGCCAGCATTTTCTCAAACCAAGAATCAGCGTCAGGCAGGGAAATGTCACAAGAATTCGCCAGCCATAGACCTCTTCTCCTTCCAGCGGATCAAGCAAAGCGGCATAGGCAAATATCAAGGCAAAAAACACGGAAGCCATGACATTGGTGGTCACGCCGAAGGCGGTATTGGGCTGGCCGTTCATCAGAAACTCAACGCTGGGTGGCGGATGGACCAGCATCTTATTTCATCACCTTTGATAAAGGCTCTCGTTTTAAGTAGGCTCCGTGATAAATTTTCTCACCGGTACGCGCCATGCCTCTGGACAAGCATGATCACTCATTGCTCGAGCTGCTTCAGCAAGACTGCCAGACGCCTCTTCGCGAGTTAGCGGAAACCGTCCATCTATCGCTCCCTTCCGTGCAGCGCCGTATCAAGAAGCTAAAGAAGGAAGGCTATATTCGGCGTAACGTGGCCATTCTTGAGCCTGAAAAGCTGGGCCAGGCCATCACCATCATCGTGGAGGTAAAGGCCAGGAAGACGAACACGGAGGACCTGGAGCGTCTGAAAGGACTGTTCTCAGGAGATGAGATTCAGCAATGCTACTACGTGACGGGTGAGACGGACTTCATGTTAACGATATTGGTCTCCAGCATGAGCCGCTTCAACGAGATGTCCGACCGGCTATTCCATCAAAATCCCGATGTGGAATCCTTCAGGACCATCATCGTACTTGATCGGGTGAAAGACACCTTGGATGTGAGACAAGAAGGACCGTAAGCCCGCTTCTCCCCTCCTTTCTCGAATAATCGACCGCAACGGACGTCACCGTCCGCTCTACGAAGAAGACCCATGCCGCGGCGGTGTTCGGGGCGCGCCATCGAGCCCTGCCCGATGGCGCGCTAGGCGACATTATACCCGGGCGGCCAGCCGTCCGACGGCGGCGATGGTCTCGTCGCGCTGCTCGGCGGTCGCGCTGGGCATCCGGGTGTAGGCGACGGCGATCACCGCGCCGCGATCGCCCGGCCAGGCGATGCCGATGTCGTTGGCGTTGCCCACGCCGTTGGTGCCGGTCTTCTCGCCAACCAGCCACGACGACGGCATGCCGGCGCGCAGCCGGGCGTCGCCGGTCTTGCCCTCGATCATCCAGCTCGCGAGCTGGTGGCGCAACGACGGCGACAGGACATCACCCAGCAGCAGGGTGCGCAGCGTCGTCATCATCGCCAGCGGAGTGGTGGTGTCGCGCTCGTCGCCCGCGTGGTCGTGGGTGTTCAGCTCGGGCTCGAGGCGGTCCAGGCGGGTGGTGTCGTCGCCGATTTCGCGCAGGAAGGCGGTGACCGCCTCGGGCCCGCCGACGCTCTCGATCAGCGCGTTCGCCGCCGCGTTGTCACTCCAGGCCACCGCCGCCTGGCACAGCTCGGCGAGGGTGAGGCCGGGCTCGCCCAGCCGCTTCTCGGTGATCGGCGTCCAGCCACCGAGATCCCCCTCCTCGATCACAACGCGTCGATCCAGCGTCTCGCTGCCCTCGTCCACCCGGGCCAGCACCGCCGCGGCGATGAAGAACTTGCCGGTGCTGTTGAACAGGAAGCGCTCGTCGCCGCGATGGCTCGCCACCGCACCGGTGGCCACGTTCATCAGCGCCACGCCCACGCGATCGTCATCAGCGCGCTCCAGTTCCCCCAGCCGCTGATCGAGGTCGGAGGTGGCAGCAGAGGTGGTGGAAGTGGCGGCGAACGCCGGCTGGCCAGCGGCGATCAGGGCGCCGGCGGCGGTCATCGTGCCAAGGACCTGGCGGCGTGAGAGGGTCGGCATGGTGGGGCTCCTGAGAAAGATAAGAAGAATCGAATTGAGCAGAGTAGCCGGGGGGGCTCGCTGGAAGCAAAAAAACCCGCCGGTTGGCGGGTTCCTGTGGCGCTATCTCATGGAGAGGTAATCGGGTTATGCCCCTCATGTCACCCTGATAGAGGGCATTCCGGCATGACTGAGATGACGCAACAACTCAGCGGCGCGACTCACGCGTCTGCCTTCCGTGACTGGTCAGGCATCGTACGCATAAACAAAAGGTCATCCGTGGATTCTGACTCTACAACACAGAACCCTAAGCTTGAGTACAGGGAACGTGCCGCATGATTATCTCGATATACACGCAGCGTCACCGTGTGGGCGCCGGTTGATCGGAGCGCCGTGTCGATGAGCCTCTCGCACAGCAGACGACCGGCACCGATCCCCCGAGTTTCGGGGGATATGATTATTCTCCCGATGTGTACGGCACCGGGATTCGCCACCCAAAACTGACCGAAACCCACGCACTCGTTGTTGCTACCCGACAGGCAATAGCTAGCGAAGCCTTCCATCTCGAGCAGTTCAGGCAAGCTCTCCGGGGCAAACGGAAACGGCATCGAGGGGCCGGCCCAGCGAGCACAGGCTTTCTTATCGACCACCCAAGAAGCAATCACCTCGTAATCGGCCGTCTGTGGAGTTCGTAGAGTTACTTCCATATGACTGTCACCTTGGGAACTGACAGGGTGCGGAGTGCGAAGGAAAAGCCTGTCCGTGTTTACGCGAGGGCTCACCACCACGACGGTGGCAACGTTCAAAGGCGCCACGCCCACGCGACCATCGTCCCAAGGGCATTAATTGAGGTCTGTCCCCGATGGTTCCACTCCTACCCCATCTTCGGGCTGATACTGCTGCACTTCTTCTGGGGGGTGCGCGCCGACCTCGGAGAATGGACCCTGTACGCCGTGGCGTCCGCCCTGATCATGGCGACCCGCCTGCCGCCGGTGGCGCGGCGCCTGCCCAGGTTTCGTCAGAGACTCGCCGGCATCCGTTAATTGCGGCATGAGGTGTGACGGTATTTACCTGACAGTCGGCCGCTGAAAAGCAAAGTGGCCATAGTGCCCCCCGTGGGTTATAGAACGAGTGTCTGACGCTCGGCTGTAACACCATGAGGAAACGACTATGACCACCGAAGAAAAGGTAGCACGACGCAAGCTCAGTCTCCTAGAACTGGCCAAGGATCTGCAGAACGTCAGCAAGGCTTGCAAGATCATGGGCTACTCCCGGCAGCAGTTCTATGAGATCCGTCGCAACTATCAAACCTTCGGCTCCGAGGGGCTCGTCGACAAGCTTCCCGGGCCGCGGGGACCACACCCCAACCGCGTCAGCGAAGAGATCGAAGCGGCCATCCTTGAGCACAGCCTGGCCTTCCCCACCCACGGTCCGGTTCGCGTCGCTCAAGAACTGGCGCTACGTGGCATTCAGGTCAGCTCTACGGGCGTCCGAGGCGTCTGGGGTCGTCATGACTTGTTGACCCGTCATGAGCGCCTGCTGCGTCTCGAGCGCGCCACGCGTGAGCAGAAAATCGAGCTCACTGAAGACCAGGTACGCCACCTGGAACGCTTTAGCCCCGAATTTCGTGAACGCCACATCGAGGTCCACCACACCGGCGAGCTGGTCGCCGTCGACACCTTCTTCGTCGGCACGCTCAAAGGCGTAGGGAAGGTCTATCTGCAGTCTGTTATCGATTGCTTCAGCCGCTATGCCTGGGGCCGCCTGTACACCAACAAGCTGCCCATCACGGCAGTCCACGTGCTCAACAATGACGTGCTGCCCTTCTTCGAGGCTCACAACACCAAGGTCAGCACGGTGCTCAGCGACAATGGCCGGGAATTCTGCGGACGTAAGGACCAGCATCCGTATGAACTGTTCCTTCAGCTCGAGGAGATCGAGCACCGCACTACCAAGGTTCGGCGGCCACAAAGCAATGGGTTCGTCGAGCGGCTGCACCGCACACTGTTGGATGAGCACTTCCGCATCCAGGGACGTACCAAGTGGTACGAGGCCCTGGAAGAGATGCAGACGGACCTGGATGACTACCTCGTCATCTACAACACCAAGCGCCCACATCAAGGCCGCAACATGAAGGGGATGACGCCCTATGCCGCGTTCAAGAAAGGGCTCCCCAAATCACCGAAGAAGGAGCCCAGGAAAACGTCAGAAAACACTGCTTAACTATAGGAGCCCCACGGGGGCATGTGTCAGGTGATTATCATCACTGTACAAACTATCGAAGTCTCATGAGATCATGTACCAGGTAATCACCATTACTGTAATAAACTCCCCCCATCTCTCGTTCTCACTTTTTTCTAAAACAGAGTTAAAGAAGAGAACAAACATAGTTACAGAGTTCTTTTTCCATCTCAACAATATCTTCTCGGCTCAAATCAACAGCAAGCTGAAACAACTCAATATCCTTAACAACACCTAAACGGTGAAGCCCTCCTGCAAGGCTTTTCCTATCATCACTGACTGGGTGGACCAGAACTACTTTTTTTGCATCATATCTCACGCCATATGTAACAGCCTGATTAATACCCGCACGATCAACCAATGGCAAAGCATTTTTATACTTAACTTCCAATATCAATCGCTCAGCCTTATCACCATCACCTTTTTGGACAACAACATCAGGGGTAGCAATGGACTTCTCTAAGCTCTTCATCAGTGTTACATTTCCGCCACCTCTTCCCTCCATATCAAAGAGACACGTCTTGGCTCCCCCACTTCCAAACTTTCCACCATCTAACACACTAACCCCATTCTCTTTCAAAATCGAACTATTAGCCAAAACGCGGTAAAAATAGTTCTCAAAAATTTCACTCAAACTAAAAAGAAAAGACTGAGAAGAAAAATCACTACCTTCTCGCCCAACTGAAACACCACCTTTGAAAATCAAAAGCTTAGAAACTTTCAGCGCAGTTATATATGCTTGCCGGCCAAAACCAAGTTCTTCAGGATCCCTCACCTCATAATCGAACAGGAACTGAAGATCCTGATCAAAGCTTACACCTAAAAAAGAATTATATGAATTATTAATTCTTGATAAGTCGCGCTCCCATCCATTTGTAGCCAATCGCCTAACCTTCTCCGCAATCAACCACAATGCATATTTTATACAACGATTAACAGGATTGTCTGCACTTTTATCTACCCACGAGCTTATAACCTCCCCCCTTCTTCCTCTAGCCCAAATAGTCTTCACTGTATTAGCAACATCAACCCGGCCTTTGGGGTAGGCCGATGTATTCCTAAACAGACAATCTTTTTTATACAAACCTTCTACTTTTATGACATCTAAAGCGCTTACCAGCAAGTCAATCAGGTATTTAAACAGATCAAAAGAGAGGGGATCATCAGGAGCATATTCTGAAACCCATCCAGTCAAATGGTGCGGTAAACCATTTGCCACCCTAATCATTCTATCAATATTGAATATAGGGGCTTTTGGGTAAATCTTAACAGCAAAATCCTCATTCAGAGGAATCACGCCAACATAGTTCCCTGCTTGCAACTTTAACTGCTTTTTCTTAAGATAAACTCTCACTATATCTTTAACCAAAACCTCAGGATAAAGATTGAGCTTTCCCTCAGAAACAAACACTTCGCTAGGAAGCACAATCTCTTTTTGCTCAATAGCAGAAATAACTTCTCGCTGTTTCTTCTCCCCCCCTGACAACCCTATAGCTTCCTGTAAGCTGCTAATCATTCGTACAGCCCTCCTTAGCTGTGAATTGCATTGACCAACTCTCTCACAAGTTACAGCCTGCTAGAAACAAGCTCCTCCCACTTCATCTCAATATCTCTAAATCCAGCTGGATCGACTCTGTACGCTTTCTCCAGATGAAATCTAAGCTGGTACTGCCAAAGTCGTTTAAGACTCTGCGTGTCACTCACATTAGAAAAGTAAGCATGACCAACATGGGCATATGGATTTTCTGTTTCATTAACAAAACGAAAAAATTCCAACACTCCCTCTATCACATGAGGATCAAAGCTCTTATCTTCCAAAAAAACCTTAAGCTGCTCCTCATCAGGCCTCATCTCAATTTTTGCGAATCTCCTTTCAAAGGCCATATCGACTTCATCTACACCACGATCAAGAGGATTCATTGTTGCAAGAATAAACAAATTCTCAGGGACATATGTCTCTCTACCAGAGGGCAGAAAAAAAACCTCGCCTCGTTTGGAATGTTCTACATACGTCAGCATTTCTCCAAACACCCTAACAGGGTCACACCGACTAAGTTCATCAATAACTAAAAAAAAAGGCCCGGAGTGTTTTTTAGCTTCCTCACAAGCTATAAGGAAGTGCTTATCTTCAAATTCAAAACCTCCTTCATGTGTAACTTTTACCCCCTCAACAAAATCCTCGTATTGGTACGACGGATGAAATTGTACAAATCTAACTTTGCCACTATCATGACCAACGATTTGTTCGGCAATTTTCCTAGCATACCAAGACTTCCCTGTCGCAGGGGGGCCAAAAAAAATCACGCCAGAGTAACCATCACTCAGAAGCTCTTGGGCAACATTAAGGACAATATCGCCATCCGGCAAAACGTCTATTAGGCTAGGATTATCATCCTGAGCCTCACTTTCTTCATCTACAAGAATACCTAAATCTTCTGCACTCAAACTACGAACAGGCTCAGATGAGATTCTAGAACTTGACACCACAAGGCCACCTTAAAAATAACAATTATTCAAACCATGAAACATCCGACGAAATAGAAAACCCACTAGCAAAGAGATCCAAATACTCCCCCCATTTTCACTTCCTATAAATTCACTCAAAAAAGCATCTCTTAAAACCTCTTCGGGCTCCTTACCTTCCTCAGCATGTATCAAATGGTCACGAAAAAGCACTGCCGAAAAAAGCTCAATAGGAATTTTGTTATTAAATGCAAGATGAGCGCAGGCTTGTGAATAATGCTGTTCCTTCAAAACATACTTTGCTTGCCTTCCTTCCCCAACTATATCCACCACTTTCCTCAATGGCGAAACTGCCCGAACAGAGCTAGGAGAATAAGATCCGGCAACATTCTTATTCTGCCACTTCAGAGAATCTTGAGTAAATATCTTGATATATGGGTGCGGACCTCCTTTAACTTTACAAAAGCGATCATAGAAAGCTTTAAAATTAACGGATACTCCCTTATCCGACTCCTCCCCCCTGGATGAATGAAGTATCGCAAAATATCCCATTAGGGCCTGATGCGTCCTCATCTCCCACAACAACCTCAGCGCTTCGCTAACAGCCGAATTATTTAACATTCGCTCCTGCATTGAAGACACTCCAAATCAACTAGGAAAAAACAGCATTAGTTATATCGAGATCCACACCAACTGCCCTTCTCCCCAAATTAGCAGCAACACGTAGTGTAGTACCCGTGCCCATAAATGGGTCCAATACCAAGCCAGGAGAGTATCCAGCGTTGCATTTACATTCTGTCCAGCCTAAAGTGATTCGCTTAGCGAATGTAAACTCTCTAAAATAACCACCTAGAACCTCTTTCGCTTCAGCCGCGAGCTTTTGTATATGCTTAGCATTCCTACCTGTGCCACTTTGAATAGACTTGGCTTTACCGGCATCAGATATTCCTGTTGCCTGTATAGCTCGGATATGCTCGTCAGTAAGCCCATACTCATCCGCCAATTCCATTGCACGTTTCGCTTGTGGACGAGAAGGATCAAGCTCACGCGTTCTTCCAATCTCTCGCTTCCTTGGCACACCACAAGCGCTACAAACCTCCTTAGGACAAGCTAACAAAACTGCGCGCTCAACCACCTCATCAGGAAATGGAGCAAGATGCCTCCCAACATTTCTTTTTAATGAAACATTCCAGACATCTCCAGGATTTGCCCCGTTACCAAAGGCTTCCGTATAGCCAAACATGTCATAATGATAATTATGGCTTTTTGTTAAATGCAGTATATGTTCATGCCGATTAGCCAAACGATTTCTGGCTGGTTCTGGCATCCCGCTTTCTTTCGCCCAGATGACACGATTTCGAAGAATCCATCCGTCATTTATGGCAGCCACCTCTAAGCGAGAAGGTATGGCAGCCAAACACTTTTTCCAATACGTATCACCAACATTTAAAAAAACCGACCCCGTCGGCTTTAATACTCTTCGCCACTCCCTCAGTGCTTTTATAATCTCTTGGACGTAATCATCAGGACTAGCTTCTTGGCCTATTTGACCATCAACCCCATAGTCTCTTTTCTTCCAATAGGGAGGAGAAGTAACAATCAAATCTACACTTTCATCTTCCAGAAGAATATTTCTTGCATCTCCCTCGACAAATGACACCAAGGGTTCATTTTCCTTAACCTCATTTGGTTCATCAGAATCAGTAACCTCATTCTCTCTGAGGGGTAACTGAACACCATTGGCCATATGGTTATTTGTCATCTACCACTCCAATATCAGCATCGAAAAATCCATCATCCTATTTCCAAAGAGTAACCAATTATAATGAATTCGTCGAGGCTTAATTAATACCACCAAGCCTGCCCTAGAGGGCAGGCTTGGTAGAGAAGAAAATTGATAGATACTCTTCCGATCACTCCCACTCGATGGTGGCGGGCGGCTTGCTGCTCACGTCGTAGGTGACGCGGGAGACACCGGAAAGCTCGTTGATGATGCGGTTGGAGACCTTCTCCAGCAGCTCGTAGGGCAGGTGCGCCCAGCGGGCGGTCATGAAGTCGATGGTCTCCACGGCGCGCAGGGCGATGACCCACTCGTAGCGGCGGCCGTCGCCGACCACGCCCACCGACTTGACCGGCAGGAAGACGGCGAAGGCCTGGCTGGTCTTGTGGTACCAGCCGGCGTTGTGCAGCTCCTCGATGAAGATGGCGTCGGCCTCGCGCAGGATGTCGGCGTATTCCTTCTTCACCTCGCCGAGGATGCGCACGCCCAGGCCCGGCCCCGGGAAGGGGTGGCGGTAGACCATGTCGTAGGGCAGGCCGAGCTCGACGCCGAGCTTGCGCACCTCGTCCTTGAACAGCTCGCGCAGCGGTTCGACCAGCTTGAGCTTCATGGTCTCGGGCAGGCCGCCGACGTTGTGGTGCGACTTGATGACGTGGGCCTTGCCGGTCTTGCTGGCGGCGGACTCGATCACGTCCGGGTAGATGGTGCCCTGGGCGAGGAAGTCCACGCCTTCGATCTTCGCGGCCTGCTCGTCGAACACATCGATGAAGGTGTTGCCGATGATCTTGCGCTTCTCTTCCGGGTCCGCCACGCCCTCGAGCTTGCCGAGGAACAGGTCTTCGGCGTCGGAGCGGATGACGCGCACGCCCATGTGCTGGGAGAAGGTCTCCATCACCTGGTTGCCTTCGTCCTTGCGCAGCAGGCCGTTGTCGACGAACACGCAGGTGAGCTGGTCGCCGATGGCCTTGTGCAGCAGCGCCGCGACCACGGAGGAGTCGACGCCGCCGGAGAGACCGAGCAGCACGTGGCGGTCGCCGACCTGCTCGCGCACGCGGGCGATCTGGTCCTCGATGATCTGGGCCGGGGTCCAGTTGCGCTCGCTCTGGCAGATATCCAGCACGAAGTGCTCGAGGATGCGCTGGCCCTGCAGGGTGTGGGTCACCTCGGGGTGGAACTGCACGCCGAAGAAGCGCTTCTCTTCCCAGGCCATGGCGGCGATCGGGCAGCTCGGGGTGGAGGCGGTCACGCTGAATTCGGCCGGCACCTGGGCGACCTTGTCACCGTGGCTCATCCACACGTCGAGCAGGCTCTTGCCGGTCTCGGAGTCGATGTGGTCGGAGATGTCCTTGAACAGCGCGGTCTCCACGTCGAGGCGCACCTGGGCGTAGCCGAACTCGCGCTTGTGGGAGCCTTCCACGGCGCCGCCGAGCTGCTCGGCCATGGTCTGCATGCCGTAGCAGATGCCGAGCACCGGCAGGCCCATCTCGAACACGCACTGCGGGGCGCGCGGCGAGTCCAGCTCGGTAACGGATTCCGGGCCGCCGGCGAGGATGATGCCGTTGGGGGCGTACTCGCGGATCTCTTCCTCGGTGATGTCGAAGGCGCGGATCTCGGAGTAGACCCCGATCTCGCGGACCCGGCGGGCGATCAGCTGGGTGTACTGGGAGCCGAAGTCGAGGATCAGGATCTTGTGGGCGTGAATGTCGGTCATCTGGCCATTCCTATACGAGGCGGGCAAAACGGGGAGCGAATTTCGCGGGCCGGAAGCGAAAAGCTGGAAGCCGCCCGGCGGCGCGCTTCCAGCTCATCGTTCTACGGCGTCAGGCTGGCATCAGCCGGCACGATAGTTCGGGGCTTCCTTGGTGATCTGCACGTCGTGGACGTGGGACTCGTTGAAGCCGGCGCCGGTGATCTTCACGAACTCCGGCTTGGTGCGCATCTCCTCGATGCTGGCGCAGCCGGTGTAGCCCATGGAGGCGCGCAGGCCGCCCATCATCTGGTGGACGATGGCGCCCATCACGCCCTTGTAGGGCACGCGGCCTTCGATGCCTTCCGGCACCAGCTTCTCGACGCCGGCTTCCTTGTCCTGGAAGTAGCGGTCGCTGGAGCCCTGGGTCTGGGACATGGCGCCCATGGAGCCCATGCCGCGGTAGGCCTTGTAGGTCCGGCCCTGGTAGAGCTCGACCTCGCCCGGAGCTTCCTCGGTGCCGGCCAGCAGGCCGCCGACCATCACCGCGCTGGCGCCGGCCGCGATGGCCTTGGCCAGGTCGCCGGAGAAGCGCACGCCGCCGTCGGCGATCAGCGGGATGTCGTAGGGCTTGAGCGCCGCGGCGACGTTGGAGACGGCGGTGATCTGCGGCACGCCGACGCCGGCGACGACGCGGGTGGTGCAGATGGAGCCGGGGCCGATGCCGACCTTGACGCCGTCGGCGCCGGCTTCGGCCAGCGCCTTGGCGGCCTCGGCGGTGGCGATATTGCCGCCGATCACCTGGATCTGCGGGAAGTGCTCCTTGACCCAGGCCACGCGCTCGATCACGCCACGGGAGTGGCCATGGGCGGTGTCGACGATGATGGCGTCGACGCCGGCGTCGGCCAGGGCGGCGATGCGATCAGGGGTCTCGGGGCCGGTGCCCACGGCGGCGCCGACCAGCAGGCGGCCGTCCTCGTCCTTGGCGGCGTGCGGGAAGGTGCGGGCCTTCTCGATGTCCTGGAAGGTGACCAGGCCGCGCAGGCGGAACTCGTCGTCCACCACCAGCATCTTCTCGACGCGGTGCTCCTGCATCTTGCCCTTGATGACGTCGAGGCCGGTGCCCTCGGCCACGGTGACCAGCTTCTCGCGCGGGGTCATGATGTCGGCCACGCTGTCGCCGTGGTTCGGCTGGAAGCGCATGTCACGCTCGGTGACGATGCCCACCAGGGTCTCGCCTTCCACCACCGGGAAGCCGGAGAAGCCGTGCTCGCGGGCCATGGCCAGCAGGTCGGCCAGCTTGGCCTTGGCGCCGACGGTGACCGGGTCCTTCACGATCACGCTCTCGTGCTTCTTGACCTTGCGCACCTCGGCGGCCTGCTGGGCGATGGTCATGCTCTTGTGGATGATGCCGATGCCTCCTTCCTGCGCCATCGCGATGGCCAGGCGGGCCTCGGTCACGGTGTCCATGGCGGCGGAGAGGAGCGGGATGTTGAGGTATAGGTCGCGGGTCAGGCGTGTCCGGAGGCTGACGTCCTTGGGCAGGACCTCCGAATAGCCGGGAACGAGTAATACGTCATCGAACGTAAGAGCTTCTTGGGCCATACGTAGCATAGTCGGCAACACCCAGTGCGCTGGTGGGAAGGAGGGAGGTGAAGTTAATCAACCATTATAACGCCCGGGGCCGCCCTACAGCAATCCAGTCGACGTCGCAAACGCTTCAGTCATCGGGGGTGAACTCGCGCCGCCAGCGGGCCAGGAAGGCGTCGCGGCGCTGGGGATCGACGAAGGCCAGCAGCGAGGCGTTGAGCGGGATCGGATAGAGCCGCTCGCCGACCTGGTCACGCAGGCGCTGGGCGGTGTAGGGGCCGATCACGTCGGGCCGCACGCTGAACAGCGGCGTCTCGCCGGCCAGCACCCGCTGTCCGGCGTGGCTGAGCAGGAAGTCGACGAAGGTCTCGGCGGCGGCGGGATGCGGGGCGTCGCGATGCACGAAGGCCATGCGCATCAGCACCAGGGCGTAGTCCTGGGGCACCTGGACGATCACCTCGGGGTGGTCCTGAGCCCAGACCATGGCGTAGGAGCCGAGCAGGTTGTAGCCGAGCCAGTAGCGGCCGTCGCTCAGGCCCTCGAGCATGGCGCGGGTGCTGTTCTCGAGCTGCGCCTCGACGCCGCCCATGCCGGCCACCAGGTCCCAGAAGCGCGGCGTGTAGCGGGCATCCTGCTGGAACAGCGTATAGCCGACGCCGCTGCCCAGCGGCGAGTAGCTGGTCACCCGCCCGGAAAGCGCCTCGCGCTCGGTGGTCAGCAGGGTGTGCAGGTCGGCGTGGGTCGTCGGCGGCAGCATGCGCCGCGAGAGGTCGAGCCGGTAGGCCATCACGATCGGCTCGAAGGTGAAGCCGAACACCTCGTTACGCCACTTGGCCCAGGCCGGCCAGTCGCGTACCTCGGCGGAGTCCAGCCGCCGCGCCCGGCCCTCGTTGACCCGCGCCATCTGCCACGGCATCGCCGAGCTGATCACCACGTCCGGCGGCGGGTCGGCCGACGCTACCAGATCGTCGACCTCCAGCGTCGAGCGGTCGCGGAAGTCCAGCGCGATCTCGGGATGGGCGTCGCGGAAGGCGTCGAGCAGCGGCGTGACCACTTCTCGGTCCAGGGCCGCCTCCACCACCAGCGGCGTGGCGGTCTGGGCCGAGGCCACGCCTCCCAAGCCCAGCGACAGCGCCAGCAGGCCACCCACGAACCACTTCACGGCACACCGTCCTGCCCTCATGCGTTCCTCCCTGTCTCGTCGTCGCCGCAGCGCGGCAGCCGCAGGCGCACGATCAGGCCATGGGGCGCGCGGTCGGCGAGGCTCAGCCGGCCGCCGAGGCGCCGGGCGATGGAGTCGACGATGGCGAGCCCCAGTCCGGAGCCGTCGGTGTCCTGGCGCCCGCCGCGCTCGAAGGGCCGCAGCAGCCGCTCGCGGGCCTCGGCCGGCACTCCGGGGCCGTCGTCCTCCACGTAGAGTTCGACCGCCTCGGCCTCGCGCACGAGCCCCAGGGTGATGGTGCTGCCGGGCGGCGTGTAGCGCAGGGCGTTGTCGATCAGGTTGCCGAGCAGCTCGCGCAGCGCCCAGGCCTCGGCGCGCACCCGGCAGGGGCCGGCCGGCAACTCGTCGAGCCCCAGGTCGTGATCGCGCGCCGCCTCGCGCCCTGCCCAGTCGAGCAGCGTCTCGCGCAGCAGCGCGGCCAGGTCCAGCGGGGCGACCTCCCCCGCCTCGGCCACGTGGCGCAGCCGCGCCAGGCTCAACAGCTGGCCGGCCAGGCGGCTGGTGCGCGCCGCGCCGTCGTGCACCGCGCCGAGGGCGGCGTGCCAGTCGGCGGGCTCAGGGCTCTTCAGCGCCAGCTCGCTGGTGCTCTGCAGCCCCGCCAGCGGCGTCTTGAGCTGGTGGCTGGCGTCGGCGGTGAAGCGCAGCAACGCCTCGCGGCTCTCGCGCTGGCGGGCGAACAGGTGGTCGAGGGTCTGGGCCAGCTCGCGCATCTCCTCGGGCACGCGGGCGTCGAGCGGCCGGGTGTCGTCGGCCTCGCGCAGGCGCAGCTGGCGGCGCAGTCGGCGCATGGGGCCGAGTGCCACGCGCAGCGCCATGGCCATCAGCGCGCCGGCCAGCAGCACCATGGCCACGAAGCGGCTGACGGCGCGCTCGAACAGCTCGTCGGCCAGCGCCATCCGCCCCTCGCGGGTGTGGCCGACCCAGATCTGCACCGGCTCCTGGGAGACCCAGCCGGCCGAGTCATATTCGCGCCCGTAGAGCCGCCAGGAGGCGCCGTCGAAGCCGGTGGTCAGCGCCCGGGGCTCGCGGGCCGCACGCTCGCGCCAGCCGGGGGCGATGGAAAGCGCCATGTTGGTCGAGACCGCCTCGCCGTCGGCGTCGAGTACGGCGTAGAACACCCGCTCCTGGTGGCGGGTGGCGAGAATCTGCAGCGCCGCGGCGGGAATCGTCACCACCGGCTCGCCGTGCTGCCACTGCACGGCCTCGGCGATGGTCAGGGCGGCGGCCTCGAGCTGGCTGTCGAAGGCGCGTTCGGCGGCGCGCCGGCTGCTCCACCAGGCCTCGACCATCAGCAGCGCGCCGAGCCCGGTCACGGTGACCAGCAGCCATACCGCCAGGCGGCGCTTGAGCGAGCCCGCGACCTCGATCACCCGGCGTCGTCCTCCAGCCGGTAGCCCAGCCCGCGGAAGGTGCGGATGCGCAGGCCGCTGTCCTTGAGCCGCTTGCGCAGCCGGCTGACGTAGACCTCAAGCGCATTGGTGCCCACCTCGTCGAAGCCGAACAGTCGCCGTTCCAGGGTCTCCCGCGGGGTGATGCCGCCGGCGTGCAGCAGCAGGCCCTCGAGCAGCAGCAGCTCGCGGCGCGGCAGCTCCAGCGGGGCCTCGTCGAGGCTGGCGCTGCCGGTCTCGGGATCGAAGGCCAACCGGCCGAGGCGCAGGCGGTTGTCGCTGCGCTGCTGGCTGCGCCGCAGCAGCGCCCGCACCCGGGCCTCCAGCTCGGCCAGCGAGAACGGCTTGGCCAGGTAGTCGTCGGCACCCAGGTCGAGGCCGGAGACGCGGTCGTCGACGGCGTCGCGGGCGGTGAGGATCAGCACCGGCGTGGTGTCGCCGCGGCCACGCAGCTCGCCCAGCAGCTCGAGGCCGTCGCCGTCGGGCAGGCCGAGGTCGAGCAGGATCAGATCGAAGCGATCGTGACTGAGCGCGGCCCGTGCCTCGGCGCGGGTGGCGAAGACGTCGATGGTGTTGCCCAGCGGGGCCAGGGCGTGTTCCAGGGAGCGGGCGATCAGCGGATCGTCCTCGATGACCAGCAGGCGCATTCGACCAATGTCTCAGACGGTAACGGGCGGGATGACAGGTTGATGAAAGGTGGCGGGCCTAGCATCGCTCGGGCCATCACAGAGATGGCTCTCGAGGCAGCGCCTCGCGCCGCATAACAAGAGAACAGGAGTTCGCCATGAAGATCAACACGGCCATCCGCCACGCCTCCGGCATCGCCCTGCTGGGCGGCGCCCTGCTCGCCGGCCAGGCCCAGGCCGCCGACGA
The DNA here is from genome assembly GCF_030406665.1 of Halomonas halophila. NCBI lineage: Bacteria > Pseudomonadati > Pseudomonadota > Gammaproteobacteria > Oceanospirillales > Halomonadaceae > Halomonas > Halomonas halophila. Next base: position 2,951,944 of record NZ_CP129121.1, read on the forward strand.
AGCCGAATGCATCGCGCCCGCCAAGCCTGGCGGCGGCTACGACCTGACCTGCCGCCTGGCGGCCAACGGCCTGCTGGCCGCCGAGCTCATCGACGAGCCGATGCTGGTCACCTACATGCCCGGCGGCATCGGCGCGGTAGCCTACAACCACGTCAACGGCGTGCGCAGCGACGACGACAACCTGATCGTCGCGGCCAGCACCGGCGCCGCCGTCAACCTGGCGCTGGGCAAGTTCGGCCAGTACGACGCCGGCGAAGTGCGCTGGCTCGGCGCCCTGGGCGTCGACTATGGCGCCATCGTGGTCAATGCCGATGCCCCCTGGCAGACCCTCGACGAGCTGATGGCCGACCTGAAGGAGAACCCGAGCTCGGTGGCCTTCGGCGCCGGCGGCACCGTGGGCAGCCAGGACTGGATGAAAGCCGCGCTGACCGCCAAGGCCGGCGACGTCGACCCGCGCGAGCTGCGCTACGTGGCGTTCGAGGGCGGCGGCGAGGCGCTGGCCGCACTGCTGGGCGACCACATCCAGGTGTTCACCGGCGACCTGTCCGAGCTGCAGTCCCAGCTCGAGAGCGGCAAGGTGCGCGTGCTGGCCTCGCTCTCCGAGGAGCGCATGGGCGGCCCCTACGCCGACATCCCCACCGCCGCCGAGCAGGGCTACGACGTCGAGTGGCCGATCTGGCGCGGCTACTACATGGGCCCGGACGTCAGCGACGAGGCCTACCAGGCCTGGATCGAGCGCTTCGAGGAGCTGGCCGACAACCCCGGCTTCGCCGAGATGCGCGAGGAGCGCGGGCTGTTCCCGATGGCGCGCTTCGGTGACGACTTCGACGCCTACGTGAAGGACCAGGTCGCCGACTTCCAGTCACTGGCCGAAGAAGTGGGTCTGAAATGAGAATCGCCGCCGACCGACTGCTGGGCCTGGCCCTGATCGGTCTGGCGGCGTTCATCGCCGTCCAGTCCCTTCAGCTGCAGGTGCCCTTCAGCTACGAGCCCGTGGGGCCGAAAGCCTTCCCGCTGGGGCTGGCGGCCCTCCTCGCCGCCCTGGCACTGGTGCTGGTGTTCAAGCCCGGCGAAGACGGCGAGTGGCCGGCTCCTGCCCTGGCGCTACGGCTGCTGGGCGTGCTCGGCCTGCTGCTGGTCTACGCCCTGCTGTTCACCCGCCTGGGCTTCATTCCCGCCTCCTTCCTGGTGGTGGCGACCCTGGCCCGGCTGTTCGACGCCAGCTGGCCCAAGGCCCTCGTGACCGCCGCGCTGATGGCCGCGGGCAGCGACTTCCTGTTCACCGAGGGGCTCGGCATCGGCCTGCCCGACGGCACCTGGCTGGCCGACATCCTCTAACGGAGCTGCGAGATGTTCGATTTCCTGATCGAGGGGTTCGGCGTCGCACTGAGCCCCCTGAACCTTGGGCTGGCCTTCCTCGGCGCCCTGCTGGGCACCCTGTTCGGCGCGCTGCCGGGCATCGGCCCGATCAACGGCATCGCCATCCTGATGCCGCTGGCCTACACCCTCGGCCTGCCCGCCGAGTCGGCGCTGATCCTGCTGGCCGGCATCTATACCGGCGCCGAGTACGGCGGCCGCATGTCCAGCATCCTGCTCAACGTGCCCGGCGACGCCGGCGCGGTGATGACCACCCTGGACGGCCATCCGCTGGCCAAGCAGGGCCTGGCCGGCCCGGCGCTGGGCCTGTCGGCGGTGAGCTCCTTCGTCGGCGCCACCATCGCCATCATCGGCCTGACGCTGTTCGCGCCGCTGCTGGCCGAAGTGGCGGTGATGTTCGGCCCGGCCGAATTCTTCGCGCTGATGATCTTCGCCTTCTCGTCGATGGCGGTGATGATGGGCAAGGACCCGGTCAAGACCGCCATCGGCGCGGTGCTGGGCGTGCTGATCGCCACCGTGGGCGTCGACGGCGGCACCGGCGTGATGCGCTTCACCTTCGGCATGCCGGAGCTCTATGACGGCGTCGACTTCGTGGTGATGATCATCGGCCTGTTCGCCATCAGCGAGATCCTGCTGATGCTCGAGCACGCCCACCGCCGCGACGCCGACGACGAGATGCCGCCGCTGGGCCGGGTCTTCGTCAGCCTCAAGGAAGTGCTGCACTGCAAGGGCGCCATGGGCCGCTCGGGCCTGCTCGGCTTCATCATCGGCGTGCTGCCGGGCACCGGCGCCTCGGTGGCGGGCGCGGTGTCCTACACCACCGAGAAGCGCCTTTCAGACAAGGACGGCACCTTCGGCAAGGGCGACATGCGCGGCCTGGCGGCCCCGGAGGCGGCCAACAACGCCTCGGCGGCGGGCTCCTTCGTGCCGATGCTGACGCTGGGCATCCCCGGCTCCGGCACCACCGCGGTGCTGCTCGGCGCTCTGATGCTCTACAACATCACCCCGGGCCCGATGATGTTCACCGAGCGCCCCGAGGTGGCCGGCGGCCTGATCGCCTCGCTTTACATCGGCAACATCGTGCTGCTGGCACTGAACCTGCCGCTGGCCGGCGTGTTCGCCCGGGTGCTGACCATCCCGCGCTGGGTGCTGGTGCCGGCCATCGCCATTCTGGCCTTCGTCGGCGTCTACCAGCTGCACTCCGACCTGACCGCCATCTACCTGATGCTGATCATCGGCGTGTTCGGCTACCTGCTGCGCAAGCTCGGCTTCTCGCTGGCGCCGGTGATCCTCGGCTACGTGCTGGGCGGGCTGATGGAGCAGAACCTGCGCCGGGCGCTGTCGATCAGCGGTGGCGACGCGGGTATCCTGTGGCAGTCCGGCATCTCGCTGGGGCTGTGGATCGCCGCCGCCGCGCTGCTGGTACTGCCCTGGCTGGTGCCGAAGCTGCTCGCCGGTCGCTCTCGCCGCCACGCCGGCTGACCCACGCATCGGGCCCGCTCAAGCGGGCCCGATGCGTTGTGAATGGAGACACCTCGCCTTGCCTACCCTCGCGTCCTTTCCTCTACTGCCGCTGCTGCGTTTCCTGCCCACCCTGGCGCTGGGCATTGCCGGCGGCGCGCTGGCCTTCGCCGTGAACCTGCCGCTGCCGTGGCTGCTCGGCGCCATGATCGCCACCACCGTGGCGAGCCTCTCAGGCGTGCGGCTGCGCTCGCCGGGCCGCGGGCGCAAGGGCGTGCTGGTGGTGATCGGGGTGATGCTGGGCTCGGCCTTCACGCCGCAGCTGTCCGGCGACCTGGGCCTGTGGAGCCTGAGCCTGGCGGTGATGCTGGTGGCCACGGCGGCGATGATGGCCTTCTCGGTGTGGTTCTCGCAGCGCGTGGCCGGCCACACGCGGGAGACCTCGCTGTACGCCGGCGTGCCGGGCGGGGTCTCCACGGTCACGGTGATGGCCATGGCCTCCGACGCCGACCTGCGGGTGGTGGGCATGACCCACGCGGTGCGCATCCTGGTGCTGCTGGTGGCGATTCCGCCGGTGCTGCAGGCGATCGGCCACGTCGACCTGGCCGGCGCCACGCCGGACCTGTCGCAGTGGCTGTGGCTGCCCGGCCTCGCGGATGCGGCCTGGCTGACGGCGGCGGGCCTCGGCGGGCTCGCCCTCGGGCGGCTGCTGCGCCTGCCCAACGCGCTGCTGTTCGGCCCGGCGCTGGTGTCGGCGGCGCTGCATCTCTCCGGCGTCACCCACGCCGCGGTGCCGCCGACGCTGCTGGCCCTGGCCCAGGTGCTGATCGGCGTCTCGGTGGGCGTGCGCTTCGCCGGCACCTCGCTGGCCCGGGTCGGCCACGCCCTGGTGATGGCCGTCGCCCAGGCGCTGGTGCTGCTGGCGATCGCCGTGCTGGCCGCCTGGGCCGGCCACCTGCTGACCGGCGTTTCCCCCGCCGCCGCACTGCTCGCCTACATGCCGGGCGGCGCCCCGGAGCTGAGCCTGGTGGCGCTGACGCTCGGCATCGATCCGGCCTTCGTCACCACCCACCACCTGCTGCGCATCAGCGTGCTGGTGCTGATCCTGCCGGGGCTGCTGAAGCGGCTAGGAAAACGCTGATGCATTGCTGCGCCGAAAGGGAAGAGCCGCGTTAGCGCTGTGGCTCGGCGTCTTCGACCGTCACCGTCATGCCCAGCAGCAGGAAGGACAGCGTCTTGCCATGCCCGTCCAGGTTAAGGGCGCCGTTGACGCCCCCCTGCAGCACGTCGTCGATCACCAGGTTCATGCCTCCCAGGCCCGGCATGGGATAGCGCCGCACCCGACTGGCTCCACGATGAGCGAACAGGGCGAGCACTCGCTCTTCGGTTACATGCCTGAGCAGCGTCTCGTAGTGCTCGGGGGAGTAGGCGAACAGTGCCAGGTTGAGGCGGTCCCCCTTGTCGCCGGCCCGAGCATGGGCCAGTCGATGCAGCGGAACGGTCTTGGCGTCGATGGCAGCGTCAGCTGGCGATGGGCGCATGGCAGCTTTCCTCGATCAGAGTGGCAAAGGCCTCGACGTCGGTACGCTTGACCAGATAGGAGGCGGTAAACACCCGGCGCTGGAAGTGACGGCGGACGCCGCCACCTCCCGCCGGGCCGGCGCAATACAGGGCCAGCAGTTCCTGGGTCGCTCGCTCGACCCACCCACGCTCGGCGTGCTCGACGGCAAGTCGCAGACGATAGTCACCGTCGGCTGCCGCCGTCATCCGGCGCTGCAGCGCGCCATCGTCATCATCGAACACACTGGCATGGCCGATGATATCCAGGCGCTGACGCAACTCGGGCGGGGCACGAAAGGTCAGGCGTTCGCGCAGCACATCGCTCGCCAGACGCGCCCTCGCCAGGGCATTGGGACCGGCATAGGAGATTTCGGCTTCTCCCTGCCAGCCGCCTTCGTAGCACACCGTGGTCTTGAGCCGTTCAGGCGCCGGCTTGCCCTTGATACCGCCGATCTCGACACGGTCGGGCCCGAGCTGCCTCACACCAACCTGAGAGAGATCCACCACGACATCGGGCGTCAGGTAGTTGACCGGATCATGCACCTCATAGAGCAGCTGCTCTTTCACGGTCCGCACGGTCACGCAGCCCCCCGTGCCCGGCGGCTTGGTCACCACCAGGCGACCGTCGGATTCCACCTCGATGATCGGATAGCCCAGCGTCGCCAGGCCGGGCACGTCCTTGACGCCGGGGTCGGCGAAATAGCCGCCGCTGACCTGGGCGCCGCATTCCCCAAGATGTCCAGCCATCATGCCGGCCGCCAGGCGATCCCAGTCGTCCCAGGCCCAGCCGAAATGATGCACCAGCGGCGCCAGGAACAGGGCCGGATCGGCCACCCGCCCCGTCACCACCACCTCGGCATCCAGCTCCAGGGCCTGCACCAACGGCGCGGCTCCCAGATAAACGTTGGCCGAGATCAGGTCCTCGTCACCGGGCAGCGCGCGCGTCTCGGCTTCCCAGGGAGCGAGATCCAGATCGGCGAGGCGTGCGCGGATATCGTCACCGTGCACACGACCGATCCGCGCGGCGGGTCGTCCCACCCGCGCGGCAAGACGCCTGACAAGCTCACATGCCCCCGCCGGGTTGGCGGCCCCGAAGTTGCCCAGGATAGCGATGCCATGATCGAGACAATCCCGCAGTACGGGCGCCAGCAGCTCGTCCATCAGCGGCTCGTAGCCGGCATCCGGAGCGTCACGCATGGCGCGGTGCGCGGCGGCGAGGGTGCGCTCGCCCAGGGTCTCGAAGACCAACGCGGAAGGCAGTCCACGGCGGATCAATTCGGCGACCACGGGAATCGCCGCATCGGTGCGGTCACCGGAGAACCCGGCTCCGCTGCCTATCAGGAAGGTCATGAGCGGGTCTCCTTGGCCGGCACGTGGTTCGAGGCCAGGCCAGCGCCGGCGGCGTCTCGCCGGGACAGCGTCAGGCGACGGCCATGGAGCCCTCCCAGGATCGCCAGGGCCGCGAGCGTCGTCAGCCATCCTGGCGTCAAGGCCAGGGCGATGGTCAACATCAGCCCGACGGTATCCAGCAGTCGTACGCCGGTGATGCTCGCCCGCGACATCAGGGCGGCAAACGCCAGCACGAAGGCCACGCCTTGAGAGGCGGCCAGCACGATGTCGAGCCAGTTGCCGAATCCCGCCAGCGCGGGATAGATCAACAGCAGGAAGGGAATGACGTAGATGGCCGCCGCCAGCCGCACGGCCTCGCCCGCCGCCGGCAACCAGTTGGTCCGGGCGATACCCGAAGCAACGAACACCGCCACGCAGACCGGCGGCGTGATCACCGACAGAGTGGCGAAATAGAACACGAACAGGTGGGCGATCAGCGGCTCGACGCCGATATCGGTCAACGCCGGCGCCAGCACCGAGGCCACCAGGACATAGGCCGCCGTGGTGGGAATCCCCATGCCCAGAATCAGGCATACCCCGCCGACGATCGCCGCCACCAGAAACATGGACTGGCCGCCAAGATCGACGATCAGACTGGCGAGAGTCACCCCGATGCCGGTCATGCCGATCATCGCTACCAGAATCTGGGCGCCGGCCAGCAGCACGCCGATGATAACCATGCCCTTGCCGGCATCCACCAGGCCGGCGAGCAGCTTGGCAAGAATGTCTCGCCACGATCTTCCGGCCAGCACGGCAAACAGCGTGAAGGAAAGGAACGTCATCAGGATGCCAAAGAAGGCCGACGTCTGGATCGAGCGACCGCTGAGCACGCCGTAGAAGAGCCCCCCGAGGGCGGCCAGGATAGGAACAAGGCGCTCGGCTCGCAGGATGCTGCGCCACGCGGGCAACTCGTCGTCCGGCACCACACGCAGGCCACGACGCCTGGCCACCAGCTGGATCGTCACGAACACGCCCAGATAGAAGAGGATGGCGGGCAGCAGGGCCGCCAGAGCGATGCGCACATAACTCTCGCCAAGGATCTCGGCCATGATGAAGGCTGCCGCACCGAGTATCGGCGGGGCGATCTGCCCGCCGGTGGAGGCGACCGCCTCGACCCCGGCGGCGAAGGGACGTGGATAGTCCAGGCGCTTCATCATCGGAATGGTGAAGTTGCCCGTGGTGGCCACATTGGCCACGGCGCTGCCGCTGACCATGCCGAACAGCCCCGACGCCACGGTAGCGACCTTGGCGGCTCCGCCCGGTGAACGGCCGCTGATGCGCAACGCCAGGTCCATGAAGGTCTGCCCCCCACCGGTATGCAGCAGCAGGCAGCCGAACAGCACGAAGGCGGCGATGGTGGTGGCAGCCACCCCGACAAGCATGCCCCACACGCCCCTGTCGCCGAGATAGAGCGTCTCGGTGATGAAGGCCAGGTCGAACCCGCGATGCCCCAGGCTGCCGGGAATCAGAGCCCCGAAGTAGGCATAGGCCAGGCCTGCGATCACCAGCAGGGGAAAGATGGCGCCGATGGCACGCCGCGACAGTTCCAGGATCGCCACCAGCAGCACGCCCGTCATCAGCATGTCCCGGGGCGTGGCCCAGGGCAGCTCGACGAGAATGCGCTGATGATTCATCACGACATAGCTACAGGCCGCCACGACTCCCACGGCGAGGACCAGATCCACGGCCAGGCCCAGCGGCCGCCAGCGCGTGCCAGCCGCCAGCGGATAGATGGTCAGCCCCAGCAGCAGGACCAGGGCAAGGAAGATCCCACGCTGGACCAGGCTTTCGAAGGGCCCCGTCGCCGAGGTGTACAGGATCAGGCCGCCCACCGCCAACGCCAGCCCCTTGGTTAGATGCTCACGCATGCGTTACTCCTCCCGTCGAACCTTACTGAACCGGCTGCAAGGCGTCGGGAATCTCGTAACCCTGTTCCTCGAAATAGCGTGCCGCTCCGGGATGCAGCGGCACGCTACCCACCTCGAGCGTCATCTTCGCCATGTCGGCCCCATCCACCGCCGAGAAGGCGTTGGCTTGCGGCTCGGGGTTTTCCATCACGGCCTTGACGATCTGGTAGGCGGTTTCCTCGTCGAGGCCGGGCTTGGCATGCACCGCGACCCCGAAGGCCCAGGTGCGATAGGCGGGAACACCCTCTGCCGCACCCTCGGGAATGTCGACGACGGCCACGTCCGGCATCTTTTCCTTCAGCGTTGCCGCCTGCTCCTCGTTGAGCGACAGCACCTTGACCGGAGTGAAGGTGGCGATGTCCATGCTCGAGCCGTCAAGGCGCTCACCGACGCCGGACTTCACGTAACCGGCAATGCGGCCGTCCTTGATCGAGTCGACCACGTCGGTCGTGGAACCACGCACATAGTCGGGGGAGATGCCCAGGGTCTCCATGACCGCCTCGGTGGTGCTTTCCGTCGCCGAGCCGGTAATGCCGGGATTGAGCCTCACGCCTTCGAGCGCCTGCATCGAGTCGACTCCGGCATCCTCGCGCAGCACCACGTTCTGCGGGGCGACCGTGTAGACCCACAGCAGCCGGCTGTCGACGGGGTGGCCCTCGAAATCGTCGCTCCCCTGATAGGCGTGATAGCCGGTATTGGTGGTCACCAGCCCCAGATCGATCTGATCTCGGCTGATGCGACGCAGGTTGTCCACCGTGGCCCCGGTTTCGGCCACCGAAGAACTGACGTCGGGGACCTGATTGTTGATGATCTGATTGACGGCCACGAAGTAGCTGTAGTGGCTCGAGGAACTCGAGGTCGACCCGATCAGCAGGCGCTCCTCGGCATGGCCGGTCGCCACGGTCCCGAAGAGGGCGAAGCCCAGGGCGAGGGAAGAGATCAGCGTCTTGTTCATATTGGCGGCTCCATGACCCGCAACCGGGTCTTTTATCGTTGTCGTCGAGCACCCGTGGATACTCCTCGCTTGGCAGCTTCGGCCGACCCGCCTATTTTGTATATTGAAATGTTTTTAACTTTCCTTAAATTTTATAAATGAATCCCAGCATCCAGCAGCTCAAGGCCTTTATCGCCGTGGCTCGCTCGCGCAGCCTGGCCGAGGCCGGCGAGCGCGTTCACCTGTCTCCGCCGGCGCTGTCCATCGCCATTCGCAAGCTCGAAGAGGCGGTGGGGGGCCAGCTGTTCACACGCACCACGCGCCAGCTCTCCCTCACGCCAGAAGGCAAGGCTTTCCTGCCGGTAGCACTGCGCCTGCTCAGCGACTGGGAAGAAGCATTCGAAGACCTCAACGACCTGTTCTCCAAGCAGCGCGGCAAGATTACCCTGGCCTCTCTGCCCACCCTCGCGGCAGGTCTCCTGCCCGATATCATCGCCCGCTTCCGTGAACGCTATCCCCGCATCAACCTGAGCCTGCACGACGTCCTCGCCGACGAGGTCAGCCAGCAGGTCCGCGAGGGACGCGCCGACCTGGGTTTTTCCGTACCGCCGATGGCGTCGGAGGACCTGGCCTTCGAGACGCTGATGATCGATCGCTACGTCGCCGTCTGTCCGCAGGGGCATTCCCTGCTCGGACATGGCGAAGTGAAGTGGGAGCAGTTGGCGGGGCACTCCTTCATCGGCCTGAGCCGGCTGTCCAGCGTGCGCCAGGACATCGACCGCATCATGCAGGAAGTCGACGAGCCGCTGGACATCCTCTGCGACGTCAACCAGATCGCGACCGTCGGCCGGATGGTGGCGGCCGGTCTCGGCATCAGCGTGCTGCCCTCTCTGAGCTTTCGGCAGATCGCCAATGACGGCATCGAGCAGCGACCTCTCGTCTCGCCAACCATTCGCCGCGAACTCGGCATGATCATGCGTCGGCGCGACTCGCTTTCGGCCGCGGCGTGTGCACTGACGGACAGCATTCGAGAAGCCGCGCGCAAGGAATGGCCGTCCTGACACCCTCCCCTACCATGAAACACTCCCCGTGTGCCCCTCGACCGGCTAGCGGCCGACGGTGTCGGTCCGCTACAGTACGTGGCGCCGGCTTCCAGCCACCGACTCTCCCCCGCCCAGGATGCCCATGCCCCCCAGCGACGACACCGCCCTCTCGGTCACCGAACTCAACCGACGCGCCCGCCAGGCGCTGGAGCAGGACGTCGGCGACGTCTGGGTGGAGGGCGAGCTGTCCGGCGTGTCACGGCCGTCGTCGGGCCACGTCTATTTCACCCTCAAGGACGAGCGCGCCCAGCTGCGCTGCGCGCTGTTCCGCACCCGCGCGCGCTTCGTCGCCGCGCCGATGCGCGACGGCGATCGCGTCAAGGTGCGCGGCCGGGTGTCGCTGTTCGAGCCGCGGGGCGACTACCAGCTGATCGCCGAGGCGGTGCAGGCGGCGGGCGAAGGCGAGCTGCTGGCGGCCTATGAGCAGCTCAAGGCCAAGCTCGACGCCGAGGGGGTGTTCGCCAATGGCCGCGCCCTGCCCTTTCCGCCGCGCCACCTGCTGGTGCTCTCCTCGCCCACCGGGGCGGCGATCCGCGACGTGCTGGCGGTGCTGGCGGCGCGCTGGCCACTGGCCCAGGTGACGCTGATCCCGGTGCCGGTTCAGGGCCGTGAGGCGGCGCCGGCGATGATCGCCGCGCTGGGCCTGCTCAACCGCCAGGCGGCGCTGGATCCGGCGCGCGATGCCATCCTGCTCACCCGCGGCGGCGGCAGCCTGGAAGACCTGTGGGCCTTCAACGACGAACACCTGGCCCGGGCGATCTTCCACTCCCGGCTGCCAGTGATGTCGGCGGTAGGCCATGAGGTGGATGTGACGCTGTCCGATTTCGCCGCCGACCGCCGCGCGCCCACGCCCTCGGCCGCGGCGGAGCAGCTGGTGCCCGACCGTCGCGAGCTGCTGCAGCGCCTGCAGGCCCTGGAAAGCCGACTGCTGCGCGCCCAGCGCGCGCGGCTCGACACCGAGGCCCAGCGGCTCGATCACCTGCGTGCGCGGCTGCGCCACCCCGGCGAGGTGCTGGCCTTCCGGCGCCGCCAGCTGGAGCAGCTGGAGGGGCGACTGCGGCGGGCCATCCGGGCGCGGCTGGAGACCGCCCGTCGCCACGAGGCGGACCTCGAGCGTCGCCTGGCGCTGCGCTCGCCCGAGCGGCGCCTCGAGCAGGAGACCCGTCGCCTGACGCTGGCCCGTCAGCGCCTGCACCAGGCCATGCCCCGCACGCTGATCCATCAGCGCGAGCGACTGGCCGCCGTCGCCCGCGAGCTGCAGGCGGTCAGCCCGCTGGCGGTGCTGGGCCGCGGCTATGCCATCCTCGAGAACGACGAAGGCCGGGTGATCCGCCATGCGACGGATACCCGGCCCGGGGAGCGCCTGACGGCGCGGCTCGGCGAGGGGCGGCTGGCCCTGGAAGTGCTGCCCGGCGAAGACGCCGACTGACAGCTCCCCGCGCCTGACAGTCTCGCCTCAGGACGCCTCGCTGTGCGCGGTGCCCGGCTTGAAGGTCGAGGGCTCCAGCTCGTGGCGCGCCAGCAGCTTGTAGAAGTCGGTGCGGTTGCGCCCGGCGATACGCGCGGCCTGCGTCACGTTGCCCTCGGTGATCTTCAGCACCTTGATCAGGTAGCTGCGCTCGAAGCCGGCGCGGGCGTCGCTGAAGGTCGGCAGCGCGTTCTCCTCGGCGGCCAGCGCCTGGGCGACCAGCGCCTCGGGGATCATCGGCGCACTGGTCAGGGCCACGCACTGCTCGACCACGTTGACCAGCTGGCGCACGTTGCCCGGCCAGGCGCAGCCCGCCAGCAGGTTGAGCGCCTCGCGCGAGAAGCCCTTCACGAACGGCTTGTGGCGCTCCGCGGCCTGGGCCACCAGATGCTTGGCCAGCAGCGGCACGTCCTCGGCGCGCTCCTTGAGCGGCGGCAGCTTGAGGTTGACCACGTTGAGGCGATAGAAGAGGTCCTCGCGGAACTCGCCGTCGTGCATCGCCTGGCCCAGGTCGCGGTGGGTGGCCGAGATCAGCCGCACGTCGATCGGCACCGAGGTGGTGGAGCCCAGCGGGCGGATCTGGCGCTCCTGCAGGGCGCGCAGCAGCTTGACCTGCAGCGGCAGCGGCATGTCGCCGATCTCGTCGAGGAACAGGGTGCCGCCGTCGGCGGCCTGGAACAGGCCCTTGTGCTCGCTGATCGCGCCGGTGAAGGCGCCCTTGGCGTGGCCGAACAGCTCGCTCTCCAGCAGCTGCTCGGGCAGCGCGCCACAGTTGATGGCGACGAACGGCTTGTCGGCGCGCGGGCTCGCCTTGTGGATCGCCTCGGCCATCAGCTCCTTGCCCGAGCCGGAGGGGCCGGTGACCAGCACGCTGACGTCGGAGGTGGCCACCATCCGCGCCTGCTCGAGGAGACGTTCCATCTCCGGGCTACGGGTGATGATCGCCTCGCGCCAGCGGTCGTCGCCGTCGTTGCCGCCGGCGGCGCTGGACTGGCTCAGGGCCTCGTCGATGGTGGTGAACAGCTCCTCGCGGTCCACCGGCTTGGTCAGGAAGCCGAACACGCCCTGACGGGTGGCGCTCACGGCATCGGGAATCGAGCCGTGGGCGGTGAGGATGATCACCGGCAGGCCCGGCAGGCGGCGCTGGATCTCCTGGAACAGCGCCAGACCGTCCATCTCGTCCATGCGCATGTCGGACAGCACCAGGTCCGGGTTGCCGGCGTCCAGGTGCTTGAGGGCCGCGCGTCCGCTCTCGGCGGTGGTCACCCGATAGCCGCGGCTTTCCAGGCGCATGCCCAGCAGCTTAAGCAGGCTGGGGTCGTCATCCACCAGGAGGATGTTGGCCCCCTGATTCGGGGCTTGAGGGCTTCCGCTTGGCATCATGTTCGTGTCTCCCGCTTACTCGGTCTGCTGTCGCGAGTTGATGTTGCGCTCGATGTCGGTGAGCGCGTCCAGCTTCTCGCCCAGCTCGGCCTTCTCGTCCTCCAGCGACCGCTGGGCCCGGCGGCTCTCTTCCAGGCGCCGCCCCAGGGCGCGCCGCCCCTCCAGCTCGTTGAGCCAGTAGCGCAGCAGCGGCTGCAGCCGCGGCGGGGCCGCATGGAGGTCGGCCTTGTACAGTTCGGAGGCTTGATCCCATTCGCGCTCGTTGCCCCAGGCCAGCACGACCGCCCGGGCCAGGCGCTGATCGTGCGAGTCGCCGGAGACCCGCGTGAGCGTGACGTCGCGCCACTCACGGTCACCCCGCTGGGAGGCGAGGCCGAAGGCCACCCACTCCGGTAGCAGGCATGTCGTCTCGCCGAAATCCGGAATCTCGGCGTAGCAGCCGGCACTTTCCTCCACCACGGGCTCGCGGGGCTCTCCGGCCAGCTGCGCCGGCAGCCACTGGCAGCCGGTCAGGCCAGCCGACAGCAGGCACAGCAGCAGGGGGCGTGGGATCTTCATGGGTCGTTCCTTGCGTCGGCTACCGCCGGAGCGGTCAGCGATTCTTGATGGTCGGCGTCCGGCGCGGGCAGCGTCAGGCGGAAACACACCGCCAGGCGGTCGTCCTCCGCCAGCACCAGGCTGCCGTGCTGCAGGCGAGCGCAGTCGGCGGCCACCGACAGCCCGATGCCGGACCCCTTGAGCGCGCCCTTGCGGCGAATGCGCCCTTGATAGAACGCCTCGAACAGCCGCGCCCGATCTTCTTCGGGGATCGGTTCGCCGCTGTTGGCCACCTCGACGACCAGACAGCCGTGGGTGGCACGGGCGCGAATCTCCAGCTCGCCGCCGTCCTCGCCGTAGGCGACGGCGTTGGACACCAGGTTGTCGAGCAGGCGAGCCGTGGCCGTGCGGTCGAGCCGCCAGATCAGCGGGCCGTCGAAGCAGTGCACCGACATGCCCTTCTGCTGCAGGCCCAGGTGATGCTTGGCCAGCACCTCCTTGACCACGGTGGCCACGTCCAGACGCTCGATCTCGAGGCGCTGGTTGTGCTGCAGCAGGTTGTAGTCGAGCAGCTGCTCGATCAGCTGCTGCAGCTCGCCGCCGCTGGCGTCGATCAGCTCGAGGATCTCGCGCTGATGATCGGTGATATCGCCGGCCACGCCGTCGGCCAGCAGCGCGGAGCCCTCGCGGACGCTGGCCAGCGGCGTCTTGAGCTCGTGGGACATGTGGCGCAGGAACTGTTGCTTCTGTTCCTCCAGCTCGTCGAGCCGCGACGACAGCCAGTCGAGCCGCTCGTCGAGGCTGACCAGTTCGGCGGGCCCCTGCACCGGCGACGGCTGGGCGCTCCTGCCGGTGCTGCCGATACCCAGGATCCGCCGCTCGAGCTGGCGCACCGGCCGTACGATCAGCCGGGTGAACAGCAGCATCAGGATCAGGCTGGCCGACACCAGCGCCGCGGTCTGCCACCACAGACGATGCTGCACGGTCTCGGCACGCTGGCGAATCAGGTCCAGGCGATCGTCGATGCGCCGGTTGGTGGCGTGACGCATGGCCTCGGTGTGCTCGGCGAAGGGCAGGAAGTCGGTCAGTCGCTGCTTGAACGACTCCAGCGGTAGCTCCGGCAGCTCGGCGAGCCGGTCGAGCTGCCCGGACAGCGCCTCGACGTCCGGGTCGTCGGGCAGCAGCTCGCGCTGCTTGGCCAGCAGGCGGCGGTACTCCGCCAGGCGCTCGTCATAGATCTCGAGCAGGCTCTCCTGCTCGACCACCGCGTACTGACGCGCGCCACGTTCCATCTCCAGCGCCAGGGCGCCGAGCGTGCGGGCACGCCGGGTCTCCTCGACCGCCTGACGTGCGCTCTGGTCGGCGAGGCGCGAAAGTTCTGACAGCGCCTGCCCGGCCTGGAACATCAGCACGGCAAGGGGCAGCATCACCATCAGGAAGGCCAGCAGCACCAGCTGCAACAGCGAGCGCGGCCGCCAGCGGCGGGAAACGGCAGATGTCATGGCCAGCGTTCGGAAAAGGAGTGAGTCGGCAACCACTATCGTCTACCCGAGGATACCAGAGTTCGGCCTGTCACCCGCGCCGCATCGCGGCCGAGCAGGCAAAAAAAAGGCCGGCATAGCCGGCCCAATACGCAGGGAACTGAAGGGGTGGGAAAGCGTTCGATGACGCCGCTGGCGCCGCTCGATCGTTTACCCGGGGCCCGAGGGCCCATGAAGCGGCGGAATCCCCTTTCAGTCAGGGTGGGATTCCTGAGACGGCTCACCGTCTCGCTTCCTCTGACGGCCCCGCCGGGGCGTGGCCGTGCAATTGGTCCCCCTCGCGGGGGAGAGGCATCCTTGCCAGGGCATCCTTGCCCTCTCGGTACCCGTCCATGACGAGGTCGTCGGTACCGTCTCATCGCAACCTAAAGTCACACATCGCTGGAGCAGACGTTGGTCGCCGAGAGGCCAGGGGCACAGGGCAGTGTCGTCAGCTGCCTCTTGGCGACCGGGAAGCGGTTCGAGCCGTTTGAACCGCTTCCCGCTTGCTCCCCATGAGTATTGCGATCCTCGTGCCAGAACCAAAAACAACACTATAAAATCAATAACTTAAAAAAACCAAAACGTTGGCACGCGCCAACGCCTACTGATAAACGGGCTTCAGCTCGCCATTTTCGTTGCCAATTGGAGACACCTTTCTCCGAAAAAATAAAAACCCCTGTTTAAACAGGGCTTTACAGAGTCTCCAATCGGCGACATCGCGTCATCGGCGTGATGGCGAGAAGCGACACCAAGGCGAGATAAGCGTTCATTCGAGGGGCTTTATCAGGATCTTGGAGCGCCGGGCCTGGTTGTAGGCCTCCCGCTTGAGGGGAGGAAGATCGTCGACGTCGGCCAGGCCGAAACCGTGTTCGAAGAACCAGTGGGCGGTATGGGTGGTCAGCGCGAACAGCGCATCGAGCCCGCGCGACCGGGCCTGACGCTCCACCTCGCCGAGCAGCAGGTCGCCACGGGCGCCGCCGCGATAGTCGCCGTGCACGGCGACGCAGGCCAGCTCGCCCATCCGGGCGTCGGGAAAGGCATGCAGCGCGGCGCAGCCGATGACCATGCCGTCGCGTTCGATGACGACATAGTCGTCGATTTCATACTCCAGGCGCTCCCGGGAACGCGGCACCAGCATCCCACGACGCTCCAGCGGCTCGAGCAGCTCCAGCAGGCCGCCGATGTCGTCGATCCCGGCGCGACGCAACTGCTCGTAGCGATGCTGGGTGATCATGGTGCCCACGCCATCGCGGGTGAACAGCTCGCCGAGCAGGGCGTCGTGGTCCTGCCACGATAGCAGGTGGGTGCGGGCCACCCCGTGGCGAGCGGCACCGACGGCGGCGCCCAGGTGGCGGGCCATCTCGCTGCCGGGGTCGGCGGCGGCCAACTCCGGCTCGGCCTCCAGCGGCGCCAGCTGCCGACGCAGCTGGCCGCTGTCGTCGCACAGGCCGCAGGCCTCGCCGAGCAGGATCAGCTTGTCGGCGGACAAGGCCGTGGCGGTATGGCGCGCGACCTCGGCGGCGTCCAGGTCGAAGACCTCGCCGGTGCTGGAGTAGCCCAGCGGCGGCAGCAGCACCAGCGAACGCCGATCCAGCAGGCCGCGGATCGCCTCGTCGCGGACGCCACGCACCTCGCCGCTGCGGTCGAAATCGATACCGTCGCGCACACCCAGCGGCTTGGCCATCACCAGGTTGCCCGAGACCACCGTCATCTCGACGCCGTGCAGCGGCGTGTTGGGCAGCCCCAGCGACAGCCGCGACTCCAGCCACAGTCGCTGCTCGGCCGCCACCCGCTCGACCCGGGCCATGATCGCCTCGTCGGCCACCCAGCGTCCGCCGTGGCGGCGGGGCGTGATGCCGTCCTCGTTCAGGGCCCGCTCCACCTGGGGGCGGATGCCCAGCACTACCACCAGACGCACGCCCAGGGTATGCAGCAGCGCCAGGTCCTGGATCAGCTGCTCGCCTCGACCCTGCGCCACGGCCTCGCCCTCGATCAGGATGACGAAGGTACATCCTCGGTGCGCGTTGATATACGGCGAGGAATTGCGGAACCAGTCGACGAAGGGAAAACGAGTGTCCAAGGGCCGCGCTCCGGCAGCAGATGAAGGGAAATGAGAGCCTTGACTATACCAGACGCAAAAAAACGGCGGCACCGGCAAGCTGCAAGCTGCAAGCTGCAAGCTGCAAGCTGCAAGCTGCAAGCTGCAAGCTGCAAGCTGCAAGCTGCAAGCTGCAAGCTGCAAGCTGCAAGCTGCAAGCTTCAGCGTGAGATCGCCAGGAGCAAAAGAAAACCCCGAAGGCCTGACCTTCGGGGTTTCTTGTCGCTCGGCGCTCGGCGCTCGGCGCTCGGCGCTCGGCGCTCGGCGCTTAGCCGAACATGCCCTTGAACATGAAGAAAAACATGATCGCCAGGATGGCGCCGGCCGGCAGGGTGATCAGCCAGGACATCACGATGGTGCCGATCACGCGCAGGTTGAGCGCCGCCATGCCGCGGGCCAGGCCCACGCCCAGCACCGCGCCCACCAGGGTCTGGGTGGTGGAGATCGGCAGGCCGGTGCCGGAGGCCAGCACCACGGTGGTGGCGGCCGCGAGCGTGGCGGCGAAACCGCGGCTCGGGGTCAGCTCGGTGATGCCGGTGCCGACGGTGACGATCACCTTGTGGCCGTAGGTCACCAGGCCGACGACGATGCCGCCGCCGCCGAGCACCAGCACCCACCACGGCACCAGCGCTTCCCCGCCAACCTGACCGCCGCTCTGCACGACGGTCATCACCGCGGCCAGCGGACCGACGGCATTGGCCACGTCGTTGGAGCCGTGGGCGAAGGCCATGGCACAGGCGGTGAACAGCATCAGCACGCCGAACACGCGCTCCACGCCGTCGTAGCCGAAGGCGTCGCCCTGGCGCTTCTCGGCGCCCACGCGGCGCTCGAGCAGGCCACCGAGCAGCATCACACCGATGCCGATCACGATCGAATAGAGCAGGCTCTCACCGAAGCCGACCTCGAGGCCGACGTGCTTCAGCCCCTTGGTGAAGGTGACCATGGCGACGATGAAGCCGACCAGGAAGACGTACATCGGCACGTAGCGCTTGGCCGCCGCGAAGGGATCGCGGTTCTCGAAGATCAGGTGCTGGACCGACTTGAACAGCATGAAGGCGATGGTGCCGGACATCAGCGGCGAGACCACCCAGCTGGCGGCGATCTTGCCGACGCCGCCCCAGTCCACGGTGGAGACGCCCAGGCCGGCGGCGCCGAAGCCCACGATGGCACCGACGATGGAGTGGGTGGTGGAGACCGGCCAGCCCCGCATCGAGGCGATCAGCAGCCAGGTCGCGGCGGCCAGCAGCGAGGCCAGCATGCCGTAGACCAGCAGCTGCGGCTCATCCGCGAGCAGGGTCGGATCGATGATGCCCTTGCGGATGGTGTTGGTGACCTCGCCCCCGGCCAGCCAGGCGCCGAGGAACTCGAAGATCACGGCGATGATGATCGCCTGCTTGATGGTGACGGCCTTGGAGCCGACGGAGGTGCCCATGGCATTGGCCACGTCGTTGGCACCGACACCCCAGGCCATGAAGAAACCGAAGGCACAGGCGAGGAGGATGAAGATGTCGCCGTATTGCGCGATGATCGACATAGGACGGAAACCTTGTATCGGGTCAGAAGGTGGCGGTTATCGCTGCGGGAGAGTCCCGCTCAGTTGGCCGTCATGATCTGAAGGCGGCTGCCGACGCGTTCGGCGCGATCGGACAGCTCACCGACCCAGTCGATGATCTTGTAGAGGAACATCACGTCCACCGGGGGCATCTCGCTCTCGAGGGCGAACAGCTGGCGACGGATGGCGACCTGCTGTTCGTCGGTCTTCTGTTCCAGGGTGTGCAGCTCGCGGATCAGCGTCTGCATCACGTCGGACACGTTGCGACCGAACCCGGATTCGAGCAGGTCCTTGAGCTCTTCCAGGGCGACGCGGGCCTGAGCGACACAGGACACCGAGGTGCGGATGTAGTCGCGCATCGGTTGGGCGAGCTCGTCGGGCACCTGCATGCTGCGACCGAGCATGATCCCGGTGATGTCGCGCGCCTTGTTGGCGATCTGGTCCTGGACGCTGATCAGGTCCAGCAGATCGGAGCGCGACACCGGCAGGAACATGGTGTTGGGCAGATTGAGGCGCAGCTCGGTCTTGAGCTCGTCGGCCTCGTGCTCGAGTCGAGTGATCGACTCACGCTGTCGGGCGGCTTCCTGCCAGTCTCCCGTGAGTGTTGCCTCGAAGAACGGCGGCAGGGCTTCCGCGCAGTCGCTGACCTTGACGATATGAGCCAGCAGCGGCTGGAATGGCGAGCGACCGAACATCGCGGAGAAGGGATTGGATGTCACCATGGGGGCATCTGGGCACTTGGAAATGGCGGCGTCAGTATAGTGACTGCCCGGGCTGTCGTCATGAGAAAATCATCTAATCTTCACGAACATGAAACAAGGCGGCCTTTCCCATGGCAAAAGAGATCGAATTCAAGCTCGCCCTGGCCCCCGCGGGCCCGGAAGCGCTGCGCCGGCATCCCCGGCTCGCCGGCCTCGAACCGCGCACCACCCAGCTGGGCAACACCTACTTCGACACTCCTGACGGTCGGCTGGAGAGCGAACGCATGGCGCTGCGCCTGCGTCACGCCGATGGCCGGCTGCTGCAGACGCTGAAGACCAGCGGCCAGGGCAGCGGCGGCCTTTCCACCCGCGGCGAGTGGGAGTGGGAGGTGATGGGCCCGGGCCTCGACCTCGGCCGGCTGGCCGACCTCCCGCCGATCGAAGCCCTCGGTGAAGGCGTGCTGGGCGAGCTCAGGCCGCGCTTCGCCACCGACTTCGCCCGCGAGATCTGGTGGTGGGAACAGGACGGCACCGCCATCGAGATCGCCCTGGACCTCGGCGAGATCGAAAGCGACGCGCACAGCGTCCCGATCCGCGAGCTGGAGCTCGAACTCAAGGACGGCGATCCCGCCACCCTGATCGAACTGGCCGAAGCCCTGGCCGAGCGCGTGCCGCTGCGCCCCTCGGACACCAGCAAGGCCGCCCGAGGCGCCGCCCTGCTCGCCGGACGCTGGACGCTGCCCGACGGCGGCTCGGCCCCCGCTTGGCTGCATCGCGCCGTGGTGGCCCTCGACGCCCACGCCGACACCGGCGACGCCGCCTTCCGTGAGGCTGCCCGCGAGGCCTTCCTGCAGCTGGCCGAACGGCACGCCGACGTCGAGCCGATGGCCCGCCGGCTGGCCGAGGCCCTGAGGCACGACGACTGGCTGAACGCCGACACCGGCCGGACGCTGCTCGCCCTGTCACGCCACCTGCCCGACGCGGTCGCGCTGGGCTGAACGCCCGGGCAGGGACGCCGCCCGTCACGGGTGAACAGCACGAGGGAACGCCGTGAATCACGATCGCTTCAAACCCGCCGCGGGCGACCTGCGCACCCGGGTCTTCCAGATCATCTTCGAGTCCGACACGCCGCTGGCCAAGGGCTTCGACATCGCGCTGATCGGTGCCATCCTGGCCAGCGTGCTGGTGGTGATGCTGGAGAGCGTGCCCCAACTGGAAGACGCCCATGGCGAGGGATTCCGGCTGTTCGAATGGGGCTTCACGCTGCTGTTCACCGCCGAGCTGGCGATCCGGCTCTACTGCCTGGAACGCCCCTGGCACTACCTCAAGAGCTTCTACGGCGTCATCGACCTGATCGCCATCCTGCCCACCTGGCTGGCACTGGTGGTGCCCGGCGCCCAGTCGCTGGTGGTGGTCCGCCTGCTGCGCACCCTGCGCATCTTCCGGGTGCTGAGGCTGATGGAGTTCGTCGGCGAAGGGCGGCTGCTGATCGGCGCCCTGGTGCGCAGCAGCCACCAGATCTTCCTGTTCCTGTTCACCGTGTTCATGCTGGTGACCATCTTCGCCTCGCTGATGTATCTGATCGAGCCCGCCGAGGCCGGCTTCACCAGCATTCCGACCGCCATCTACTGGGCCGTGGTGACCCTGACCACGGTGGGCTACGGCGACATCACCCCGGTGACGCCGCTGGGCCAGGCGATCTCGGTGATGGTGATGCTGATCGGCTACTCGATCATCGCCGTGCCTACCGGGGTGTTCTCCGCCGAGGTGATCCGCTCGATCCGCGCCGACCGCTACTCGGAAGAAGCCTGCCCCGGCTGCGGCCATGACCGCCACGAGAAGAACGCCCGCTACTGTCTCAAGTGCGGCACCTGGCTGGACGAGGAGACGCCCGACCCGCGCGAAGCCTCGAACGACCGATCCTCGAGCAACGAACCTTCAGACGACTCGCCCACGGACGAAAAAACGCCCCGGGAGTGATCCCGAGGCGTCTCGCGGGCGCGTTCTCGAAGCGGTCGACTCACTCGGTCTCTAGCGGCGCGTCCCAGGCGTCCAGCTCGGCCTCGCTCCAGTCGCCATAACCGGCGTTGGGGAACACGATCCAGTCCTGGCCGAAACGCTCGGCGTTCTGCTCGACGAGAGCGTGCTGACCGGCGAGATCGGCATCGGCGAACGCGCCGGAGAAGTCGTGCAGCGAGTCCCCGAGCTGCATCACCAGGGTGTGACCCTCTTCCACCTTGGCGCGGCGCTCGGCCTTGGGCGGGCCCAGCAGCATGACGCTGTCCTCGGAGACCTGCGGCAGGTCCAGGGTCTCCAGGGTGGCGATGGTGTCGGCCTCGTTCTCCTGGTAGCGGTCGGAGACGTAGTAGATGGCCACGCCGTGCTCGTCGGCGTAGTCCAGGAAGGCCTTGGCGCCGGGGATCAGGCGCGGCTCGCCCTCCCGCTCCCAGTGCTTCCAGGTGTCCCAGGTGGTGTAGTCGTGACATTCGGCCATGTCACGAGCCAGCAGGGCGCTGTTGTCCAGCACCGTCTCGTCGAGGTCGGTGATGATGGCCGGTGCGACACCCTCACCCAGCGCCTCGAGCCGATCCTCCAGCCGATAGCGGGCGAGCGCGAAGCCCTGGCGCTGCAGCGCGGCGACCTCGGCCGACTGCTGCTGGTAACGCAGGCCCATCGCATAGGCGGCCTGGGCACAGACCATGGAATCGTCGGCGACGGCCGGCGCGGCCAGTGGCAGGGCCATGAGACCGGCCAGGGCGGCGACACCGCCGGCACGGCGGTAAGCGGACATCGGCATGGTGTTCTCCTTGTGATCGGCGCGCTCGGATACGACATCGACTCGCACCCGATTACGCCTTGTTATTGAAGAAAATCGATTCGATCATATTTTATTTTAATCGACTGTTCAAATAACACTGGAAGGCGCCACTGCCACCCCGGCCCGAGCGCCGGCAGCCATAAAAAAACCGGCTCGACCAGAAGGCCGAGCCGGTACGAAAGCGGAAGAGAGGCTTGCTCTGTCCTGGAAGGTCAGTCCTGGAAGGGAGCGACGTCGCCGCGGCCCTCGCGTACCACGGTGGGCGGCAGCTCGCGCAGGTCGATCACGCTGGTCGGCTCCAGGTGGCAGGCGCCGCCGTCGATCACCAGCGACAGATGCGATCCGAAGCGATCGCGAATCTCCTCGGCATCCGTCATCGGCAGCTCCTCGCCCTCGGGGATCAGGGTCACGCTCATCAGCGGCTCGCCGAGAGTGTCGAGCAGCGCCCGGGTGATGTCATGGTCGGGCACCCGCACGCCGATCGAACGCCGCTTGGGATGCAGCAGCAGTCGCGGCACCTCGGTGGTGGCATTCAGGATGAAGGTATAGGGTCCCGGCGTGTGGGCCTTGAGCAGCCGGAACACGGCGTTGTCGACCTTGGCGTAGGTGCCGATCTCCGAAAGGTCGGAGCACACCAGGGTGAAGTTGTGCTTGTCGTCCAGCGAACGCAACCACTTGATGCGCTCGACGGCCTTCTTGTCGCCCAGGTGGCAGCCCAGGGCGTAGCCGGAATCGGTCGGGTAGGCGATCACGCCGCCCTTGCGGATGATCTCGACCGCCTGGTCGATGAGGCGCTTCTGCGGGTTGTCCGGGTGGACCTGAAAGAACTGGCTCATGGGCGCTCCCTGTTCTTGTGAACGTCGGACGAGTGAAACGGCGGATCAGGCGGCGGCCGCCGCTCGGTCGATCCAGGCCGCCAGCCGCGGATGGGTCCAGACCGGCGCCACCGAGGTGCGCGGCGTCGGGCTCATGCTGCCCGGGGCCAGGTGGCCGCCGGGAAAGTGGAAGTCGCTGCCCAGCGAGGCCATCAGATCGCGCTCGTGCAGCTGGCGGGCCAGGTCGCGGGTGACGTCGGCGTTCTGGAAGCCGCTGATCAGCTCGGCGGCGCGGCCGCCGGCCTCGCGGAAATCGTCCAGCAGCAGGCCGCGCTTGCGCCGCGTCAGCTTGTGGCGCAGCGGATGCGCCAGCACCGCCACCCCGCCGGACTCGAGGATCCAGCGCACGCCCTCGGCCAGATGCGGCCACAGCGCCTTGATGTCGCCGGCCTTGCCGTTGCCCAGGTGCTTGGAAAACGCGGTGGACATGTCCGGCACCAGGCCCGCCGCGACCAGGGCCTTGGCGAAGTCCGGCCGGCCCAGTGGGCGGTCAGAGCCGGCCTGCTCGCGGGCCCGGGCCAGGGCGTCGTCGAGGCCGATCTTCTCCATGCGCTCGGCGATGGTCACCGCCCGCCGCTCCCGGGCCTCGGCCTGGGCGACGAGCCCGTCGGCCAGCGCGCCGCTGGCGCCCTCGGGCAGCAGCCCCACCACGTGCAGGTTGATGCCGCGCCACTGGGTCGAGAGCTCGGTGGCCGGCAGCACGGCCAGCCCCGCGTCCGCGCCGGCACTCACCGCCTCCTCCACGCCGGCCACGGTATCGTGGTCGCTCAGGGCGATATGGGTGAGGCCGCGCTCGACGCACAGCGCCACCAGATCGGTGGGCGACAGGGCGCCGTCCGAGGCAGTGGAATGCATGTGCAGATCGATGGTGAGGGCATCGCTTCCCTCGAAGCGCGCGGGAAGTGCGGGGTTCGGCATGACGCGGGCAGGTGTCTTTGACAGAATAGACACCCATGGTGCTCGCCCGACCCACCCTGGTCAACCGAGCCACTCGCTCCCGCGGCGCGAGCCGCTCAGCCGAGGATATTCCGAGATGCTCTACGCCATCATCAGTGAAGATGTGAACGACAGCCTGGAACGGCGCCTGGCCGCCCGCCCCGATCATCTGGCTCGCCTCGAGCAGCTGCGCGACGAGGGCCGCCTGGTGCTGGCCGGTCCCCATCCCGCCGTGGACAGCGAAGACCCGGGCGAAGCCGGCTTCAGCGGCAGCCTGGTGGTCGCCGAGTTCGACGACCTGGAAAGCGCCCAGGCCTGGGCCGACGCCGATCCCTACATCATCGCCGGTGTCTACGCCCAGGTGACGGTGAAGCCCTTCAAGAAAGCCCTGCCCTAGGCCGAACCGCCTTCTCCACGAAGCGAGCCGGCGGCAGCTGTCGCCGGCTCGTTTTTTGCGTCCCTCGAAAACGGCCGCGAAGCCACTTGTCAACAAGGGGTTTCCCCACAGTTCCTGTGGATAACATTGTTGAAACGCCGCGGAGTCCTGGCGCCAGCCCGGTCGCAAAGGCGCCGCGGCGAAATCGATCATTTTTTGACCAGCCGATTCACGTCCGGAGCCGATCTTGACCGCCGCCCCCGATCATCTGCCGCCGCTGGCCGGCCTGGAGAGCGCCCGCCTCGACTGGCGCCAGGACGACAGCGGCGAAAGCGCCCCCCACTCCAGCGCCTTCGACGACGTCTATTTCTCGCGCCACGACGGCCGCGCCGAGACCGAACACGTGTTCCTCGCCGCCAACCGCCTGCCCGAGCGCTTCCGCGACTGGCAGGCGCCGCGCCCCTTCGTCATCGGCGAGACCGGCTTCGGCACCGGACTCAACATGCTCTGCGCCTGGGCCTGCTTCGACGCTCACGCCCCGGCCGGCGCCCGGCTGCACCTGGTCTCCACCGAGAAGTTTCCGCTCGCCCGCGACGACCTGGCCCGGGCGCTGGCGGCCTGGCCGGACCTGGCCGAGCGTGCCGCCGCGCTGGTGGCCCAATGGCCGGAGCCGGTGGCCGGCGTGCATCGCCTGTGGCTCGACGAGCGCGTGACCCTGGACCTGCACTTCGGCGACACCACCGAGCGCCTGGCGCTGCTCGACGGCGCCGTGGACGCCTGGTTCCTCGACGGCTTCGCGCCCTCCAAGAATCCCGAGATGTGGCACGACGCGCTGTTCGCCGCCATGGCCGCACGCTCGCGCCCGGGCGCCACCTTCGCCACCTTCACCTGCGCCGGGGTGGTCAAGCGCGGCCTCAGGGCCGCCGGCTTCGCCTGGCGCAAGGTGCCGGGCTTCGGCCGCAAGCGCGAGATGCTGGCCGGCGAGATCGAGACGCCCCCGGCGGACGAACGCCGCCGGTCCACGCCCTGGTTCACACCTCCCGCGGTACAAACAGCCCGCCGCGTGGCGGTGATCGGCGCCGGTCTGGCCGGCACCACCGTGGCCGCCGCCCTGGCCCGTCGCGGCGTGGCGGTGACGCTGATCGACCGCGACGAGCCCGGCGCCGGCGCCTCCGGCAACGCCCAGGGCGCGCTCTACGTGAAGCTCGCCGCCGACACCAACCCGCAGAGCCGCACCTACCTGGCCGGGCTGCTGTATGCCCGTCGCTGGCTCGAGGCGCTGGACCCGGAGCAGACGCTGTGGTCGCCCGGCGGCGTGCTGCAGATGGCCACCGGCGAACGCGAGGTGCGCCGCCAGGCCCGCTTCCTCACCAACCATCCGCTGCCGGCGAGCGTGGTGCGCGGCGTCGACGCCGAGGAAGCCGCCCGGCTCGCCGGACTCGACCTGCCCCTCGGCGGGCTCGGCTTGTCCCACGGCGGGCTCGACTACCCACTGGCCGGCTGGGTGCGTCCGGATGCGCTGTGCCGCCGGCTGGCGGCGAGCGACGGAGTGAGCGCTTACCTGGGCGAGGTGCGCGAGCTCTCGCCTATCGCGGGGGAAAACGAGGAAGGCGGCTGGCGGCTGACGCTGTCAGGCGGCGACGACGCCAACCACGAAGTCGACACGCTCGAGGTCGATCAGGTGGTGATCGCCGCGGCCAGCGCCTCCAACGGCTTCGCCCAGACCTCCGCCCTGCCCCTGCAGCCGGTGCGCGGGCAGATCTCGCGGCTGACGCTGCCGGAAGGCGCCCCCGCACCGGCGCGGGTGGTGTGCGCCGGCGGCTACGCCATGCCGCCGATCGACGGCACCCTGACCTTCGGCGCCAGCTTCGCCCCCAACGACGCCGACGCGACGACCCGCGAGGCCGATCACGCCTTCAACCTCGCGGAGCTCGAGCGCACCCTGCCCGGCTACGCCGCCGCACTGGCCGAGGCCGGCGCCGATCTCTCGCCGGAAGCGCTGGACGGGCGCGCCGCGGTGCGCGCCGCCAGCCCCGACAAGTCGCCCTATGCCGGCCCGGTGCCCGACGCCGAGGCCTGGCGTCACGACTATGCCGCCATGGCCAAGGACGCCACCCTGATCCCGGCGACGCCCGGCCGCCATCACCCGGGGCTGTGGATCAGCGCCGCCCACGGCTCCCGCGGGCTCGCAAGCGCGCCCCTGTGCGCCGAGCTGATCGCTTCACGCATCTGCGACGAGCCGCTGCCGCTGGAGGCGCCGCTGGCCGACCATCTGCATCCCGGGCGGCGGGTGATCCGCGACCTGATTCGTGGTCGGTGAGCACTCACCTCCGTTGCGGGCACGGCCTCACGCCTCGATCCGCCGTAGCAGGAACACCAGCGGCACGCTGAGCAGGTAGATCGCCCCCATCCACAGGAAGATGTCGTTGAAGGCCAGCACCTGGGCCTGCTCCATCACCCGCCGCGACAGCATGCCGAGGGCCGCCTGGTGGGCGTCGGGCACCGAGCCCGCGAGCATCGCCTCGTAGCGGGCGATCTCGGCGACCACCACCTCGCGACCGGTGTCGATGGCCGGGATCAGCTGGTTCCAGTGAAAGTCCTCGCGCACGTCGCGTACGGTGTCGATCAGCGCCAGCCCGATGGCGCCGCCGAGGTTGCGCATCACGTTGAACAGCCCGCTGGCGTTGCCCACTTCGGCGGGCGGCAGGGTGCCGAGCGCGATGCGAGAGGCCGGGATGATGCACAGGATCAGCCCCATGCCGCGCACCACCTGGGGCAGGAAGAACTGCCAGAAGCCCGACTCCACGGTCAGGTTGGCGTTCATCATGGTGCCGATGCCGACCAGCAGCAGGCCGAGGAACAGCAGCCCGCGCAGGTCGAGGTGGTTGGAGAGCTGGCCGGCCACCGGCGCGCACAGGAACATCGTCAGCCCGGTGACGAACATCACCTGGCCGATCTGCAGGCTCGAGAAGTGGCGCACGTAGCCGAAGAACAGCGGCATCAGATAGACCAGCCCGTAGAGCGCGATGCCGAGGATGAAGCCCATGCCGGCGCCGATGGCGAAGTTGCGGTTGGCGAAGGCACGCAGGTCGACGATCGGATGGTCGTGGCGCAGCGTGCGGGCGAAGAACCACACCCCGGCCGCGGCGCAGATCAGCGACATGGCCAGGATCAGGTCGCTGGCCCACCAGTCGTCGCCCGGCCCCTCCTCGAGCACGAACTCCAGCGAGCCCAGAAACACCGCGATCAGCACCAGGCCGATCAGGTCCAGGCGCTTGGCCAGGGCGTGGTTGGCGCGGTCGATGTCGAGGAAGGTCCAGGCCGCCCAGCACACCAGCACGCCGGGCACCACGTTGGCCAAAAACAGCCAGTGCCAGCTCAGCGACTCGGTGACGAAGCCGCCCACCGTGGGTCCGACCGAGGGCGCCATGGTCACCACCATGCCGATCACCGCCTGCACGCTGCCCATCACCCGGCGCGGGAAGATCGAGAAGCTCACCGCCTGGGTGATCGGGATCATCGCCCCGCCGGCGAAGCCCTGGATGGCGCGCAGCACGATCAGCTGCTCGATGGAGCCGGCCAGCGCGCAGCCGAGGCTCGCCAGGGTGAAGCCGGCGCAGGAGAGCGTGAAGGCGACCCGGGTCGAGAGAATGCGCATCAGCAGGCCCGACAGCGGGATCATCACGATCTCGGCGATCAGGTAGGACGTCTGCACCCAGGAGATCTGGTCCTCGCTGGCCGAGAGCCCCGACTGGATCTCGTTGAGCGAGCTGGCGACGATCTGGATGTCGAGGATCGCCATGAACATGCCGAACACCGCAGCGATGAAGCCGATCCGCTGCGGCCAGGGCGGCATGTCATCGGGGCGCGCTTCGGCGCCGGCCGCCACCTCGCTCACGAGCCGCTCCCGGCCTCGGCCACCTCGCTGGCATCGGCGACGCGCGGTTCGCGTTCAGTCCCCCGGGCAGGCTCGGGATCGAGGTCACGGGTATCGACGCCGGGCACCGCCGAGAGGCCGGCGCGCAGCCGCGGCAGCGCGTCCTCGGGGCCGACGACGCGAATCTTCACCGGCACCCGCTGGACGATCTTGTTGAAGTTGCCGGTGGCGTTGTCCTGGGGCAGCAGGCTGAACTCGGTGCCGGTGGCCGGCGCCAGGCTGTCGACCACGCCCTCGAAGGTCACGTCGGGATAGGCGTCGAGGCTCACCTCGACCGGCTGGCCGACGCGCATTCGCTCGAGCTGGGTCTCCTTGAAGTTGGCGATCACGTAGGCCGACTCGATCGGCACCAGCTGCATCAGCGTCAGCGATGGCTGCGCCAGGGTGCCGGCCTCCACGGTGAGGTTGCCGACCACGCCGGCACGGGGCGCGCGCAGGCGGGTCTTGTCGAGCTGATGGCGGGCATAGGCGAGATCCGCGGCCGCGGCGTCGCGGTTGGCCTCGGCCTGGCCGACCTCGGATTCCGCCACCGCCAGCTGGCGACGCGCCGACACCAGCGCCGCTTCGCTCTCGGCGAGATTGGCCCGGGCGACGCGCAGCGCGGCCTGGTCGTCCTCGCGCTGCTGGCGGGAGCCGTACTGGCTGGCCGCCAGCGACGAGGAGCGCTCGAGGTGCTGGCGGGCCTGGTCGACGTCGGCCTGGGCCGCGTCGCGCTGCGCCCGGGCCTGATCGATGGAGGCCTGCTGCAGTGCCACCCGACGACGCGCCTGGGTCAGCGACGCCACCGCCACGGCCTGTTGGGCCTCGGCCTGCTGCACCCGATCCCGATGGCTCTCGTCGTCCAGGCGCACCAGCAGATCGCCCCGCTCGACGTGCTGGTTGTCGTCCACCAGCACCTCGGCGACCCGCGCCGAGAGCTCGGCGCGCACCGCCACGCTGTCGGTGCGCACGTAGGCGTTATCGGTCTCCTCGACGAAGCGCCCGACCTGCCACCAGCCGATCGCCCACCAGATCAGCGCCGCCAGCGCGACGAGCGTCACCAGCCCGGCCACGACCCGCCCCCGCGAGCGGCGTGCGCCACCGCCCTCGCCGACTGTCTCGCCGGCGTTCGCGACCTGCTTGTCCTCGGCTGCCATGACGTCTCCTGATCGGTGGGCAAATCACAAGTGTAATGAATGCTACACTACATGACCACCAGCGCCGCGCATCACGGCTGCGATACAATGCGCCCGTCTCTCCGCCACTCGTCCCAGGAGTCACGATGTCCCGCCACGCTCCCGACAGCGCCGACACCCCCCTCACGCCACGCGGCGTGGCCCGCCGCGAACGGCTGCTCGACGCCGCCCGCGACGTCTTCCTCGAGCAGGGCTATGCGGCGGCCAGCGTCAACGAGGTGGTGGCGCGGGCCGGCGGCTCGCTGGCCACGCTGTACAAGCAGTTCGGCAACAAGGAGGGGCTATTCACCGCGGCCATGGAGCGCCACATCGCCACCGCCTGGGAGGTGCTGGAGGCCGGTCAGCGCGACCGTCAGGCCCCGGAAGAGGTGCTGTTCGAGCTCGGACGACGCATGCTGGCGCTGGTGCTGCAGCCGGGCGTGATCCGCCTGGTGCGGGGGCTGGCCTTCGAGGCCGAACGGGTGCCCGAGCTCGGCGAGCTGTTCCTGACCCGCGGCCCCGACCGCACCCGGGCGGCGCTGGCCGACTATCTCGCCGACCAGGCCGCGCGCGGCCGCCTGACCCTCGAGGACCCGCGCGAGGCGGCCGGCCTGTTCATGGGCATGCTGCTCGGCGAGTGGCACTTCGACGCCCTGCTCGGCCGGCCGATGGAATGGGACGCGGCGCAGTGCGAGGCCCGCGCGCGCCGCTGCACGGAGGTCTTCCTGAGCGGGACCTCGGCCTGAGCCGTCAGGCCGAGGTGGCCAGCGCCTGCAGCGCGCCCCGGTCGAGGCAGCGATAGGTGAAGGAGGGGCGGCCCACCTGGCCGTAGTGGAAGGACTCGTCGAGCAGCTCGACCTCGGCCAGATACTTCAGGTACTTGCGCACCGAGACCCGCGACATGGCGGTGGCGGGCAGCAGCGCCTCGGTGCCGAAGGCCTCGTCGTCCAGGGCCAGGATCGCCGCGGCCACCCGGGCCAGGGTCGGCAGGGTCAGGCCCTTGGGCAGATCGCCCGGGCGGCGCGGGCTGGCCGGCGCGGTGGGCTGGAACAGCCGGTCGATGTCGCGCTGGGCCACTTCGCCCGGCAGCTCGTCCAGGGCGTCGCGGGCCCGGCGGCAGGCCAGCACGGCGTCGCGGAAGCGCTCGAAGGCGAACGGCTTGACCAGGTAGTCGCTGACGCCCAGCCGCCACGCCTCGCGCACCGTGTCGAGCTCCGAGGCGGCGGTGATCAGCACCACGCCCACGTCGCGGCCGCTGCGCTGGAGGTAGCGCGCCACCTCCAGCCCGCTGCGGTTGCGCAGATAGACGTCGAGCAGCACCAGGTCGACGTCTTCGCGCTCGAGCACCTCCAGCGCCGCCGGCACGCTTTCGCACTGGGCGACCAGCCGCATGTCGTCCAGCCGATTGAGATACTCGACGTTGAGGCGCATGACCATGGGGTCATCCTCGACGATCAGTACGCGCATCATGTTTCTCCTCGTCGCCCTCGGGCAGGGTTCTCAAACGTCATCGTCGGTATCCGGCGCGCGGGGCAGCTCGACCTCGAACAGGGTGCCCCTGCCCGCCTCGCTGTAGACCGCCACGCGGCCGCCGCAGGCGTCGATCCGCTCGCGCACCGCGGCGAGCCCCAGGCCGCGCCGCTCGCCCTTGGTGGACACGCCGGCCTCGAACAGCCGCTCGCGGATGCTCGGGTCGATGCCGCCGCCGGTGTCCTGCACCTGCAGCAGCAGCAGCGCCGCGTCCGCCTCCACGGTCAACATCACCCGCCGCTCGTCGCGTCCCTCGACCGCATCGAAGGCGTTCTCCAGCAGGTTGCCGAGCACCGTGACCAGGACGTGGACCAGCGTCGCCTCGCCGAGCTCGGGCATCGGCGTCTCGAGACGTACCTCGAATTCCACCCCGCGCTCCCGGGCCTCGCTGCGCTTGCCGAGCAGGAAGCCGGCCAGCACCGGATCGGCCACGCCTTCCACCACGGCCATGCCCGGCGCCAGGCGATGGTCGGCCAGCTCGTCCAGGTAGCCGCGCAGGCTATCGAGATCGCCCATCTGCGCCAAGCCCGACATGACGTGGCGCTGGTTCTTGAACTCGTGAGTGGCGGCGCGCAGCGCCTCGGCGTAGCGGCTGACCCCGGTGAGCTGCTCGGCCAGGGCGTTGACCTCGCTCTTGTCGCGGAAGGTGGCGATGGCACCGATCGTCCGCCCGCGATGGCGGATCGGCCGCCGATTGGCGAGCACCACCCGGCCGTCGAGGTTGAGATCGATCTCGCGATCGAGCTCGCGCCCCCCCTCACCGCCTTCGCCGCCGCTCAGCAGCTCGGGGAGGCCGCTGTGCGGCAGACAGTCGGCCACCGCCGTTCCCACCGCCGGCTCCCCCAGCCCGGCCTCGGCCAGCATCCGGCGGGCAGCCGGATTGACCAGGGTGACACGCGCCTGGCGATCCACCGCCAGGATGCCCTCGTGGACCGAGGCCAGCATCGCCTGGCGCTCCTCGACCAGCCGCGCGATCTGGTGCGGCTCGAGGCCCAGCAGCACGCGCTTGATGGCCTGGGCCAGCCCCCGGGCGCCCAGCCCGCCGACGATCATCAGCGCCAGCACGCCGAGCATCACGTCACGCCGGTTGTCGGCCAGCAGCGGGGCCAGCGATGACAGGGTGACGCCCACCGAGACCGCGCCGACCACCTCGCCGTCGCCGGCCGTCACCGGGGCAAAGCCGCGGATGCTGGTCCCCAGGGTGCCCTCGGCCCGGGAGTGATAGGTCTCGCCGGCCAGCGCACGACCCTCGTCCCCGCCCTGGAAGTGCCGGCCGATGCGCTCGGGGTCCGGGTGGGTCAGGCGGATCGCACCGGCATCCATCACCACGATGAAGTCGACGCCGAGCGCGCGCCTCAGGCCGTCGATGCGTGCCTGGAGGGCGCCATCGTCGACGGGCGCCTCGATGCGTCCCTGGAGCGCCGCCTGCACCTCCGGATCGGCGGCGAGCGTCTGCGCCAGATCGGTGACCCGCGTGGCCTGATCCTCCTCCAGGGTCGCGCGCAGCTGGGCGGTGAACAGCCACAGCGCCAGACCCAGCGAGAGCACCACCATCACCGCGACCAGCAGCGAGATCCAGGTGTTCAGACGCAGGCGAGGACGGGGCATGGGGAGACTCCGGTGGGTGCGATCGTAGGGGATTGTCGGCCGGAATTCGACCTTGGTGGCATTCCCCACATGGTGACGGTGTGCCGTCAAGAACGCCGATATTTTCAATAGTTTCAGAACGCTTTAACAACTTGCGCAATCTTGGCGCCAGAGATGGCGGGCCTATGCTCGTCGCCAGCCCTGCGCCCTGGCGGCCAAGCCGCCAGGGCGAGTTTCGAACAACGATGTCCCGCGCGACTCGCGCGAGGCCGATCCCCAAGGAGCGCTCCCATGAGTCGATCTCTGACGGATACCGTCGCGACGCCGTCCGTGGCCCCCCGCGCCTGGCTCGCCCAGCGTATCTTCGGCATGCCGCTGCCGTTCTTCGCCCTCGCCCTGGCGGTAATGGTGGTAGCGATCGCCACCGACAGCCTGCCCACCGGCATGATCGGCGCCCTGCTGGTGATGATGCTGCTCGGCGAGCTGATGGGCTTCATCGGCGACCGCCTGCCGGTGGTCAAGACCTACCTCGGCGGCGGCGCCATCCTGGCGATCTTCGGCGCCGCCGCCGTGGTCTATCTGGAGTGGCTGCCCGCCCCGGTGGTCGACAACGTCACCGACTTCATGAAGGGCGGCGGCTTCCTCAACTTCTACATCGCCGCGCTGATCACCGGCAGCATCCTCGGCATGGACGCCAAGGTGCTGATCAAGGTCGGCTCGCGCTACGCGCTGCCGCTGTGCTGCGCGGTGCTCGGCGCCTCGCTGTTCGCCGTGGCCATGGGCGCGCTGCTCGGCTTCTCCGCCCAGGACGCGGTGGTCGTCATCGCCATGCCGATCCTCGGCGGCGGCATGGGCGCCGGCGCGGTGCCGATGAGCCAGATCTACGAGCAGCTGCTGGGCCAGCCGGCCAGCTACTACATCTCGATCCTGGTGCCGGCCCTGGCGCTGGGCAACGTCTTCGCGATCATCATCGCCGGCCTGCTCAACGGCCTCGGCAAGCGCTTCCCGGGACTGACCGGCGACGGCCAGATGATGCCCGGCGTCGACGTCGAGGAACCCGAGCATACCCTGGACCTGGGCAAGCTGGGCGTGGGCGTCGTCGCCGCCCTGATGCTGTTCACCGCCGGCCAGATCCTCGGCACCCTCGTCCCGCTGCACCCCTACGCGCTGATGATCGTGCTGGTCGCGGCCCTCAAGGTGCTCGACGTGCTGCCGGCATCGGTCACCGAATCCGCCGCCCAGTGGTTCCAGTTCGTCGCCCGCAACTGGACCTTCGCCCTGCTGTTCGGCATCGGCATCGCCTACACCGACCTCGGCCAGGTGATCGACGCCATTTCGCTGACCTACGTGCTGATCGTGTTCGCCGTGGTCGCCGGGGCGGCCTTCGGCGCTGGCCTGGTCGGCAAGCTGGTGGGCTTCTACCCCATCGAGTCGGCGATCACCGCCGGCCTGTGCATGGCCAACATGGGCGGCACCGGCGACGTGGCGGTGCTGTCCGCGGCGCGCCGCATGTCGCTGATGCCCTTCGCGCAGATCTCCTCGCGGCTGGGCGGCGCCCTGATCCTGCTGATCTCCAGCGTGGTCGTGCCGCTGCTGTTCGCCTGAGGCGAGCCTGCCAGCGACGCAAACGGCGCCCTTCGGGGCGCCGTTTGTGTTTCGAGCACTCGACTCGCGGGATCAACCTTCCTCTTCGTCGTCGGCCAGATCCCGCCCGAAGGCCCGCCACTGGGCCAGGGTCATCACCTCGGTGGTCTCGGTGCGCAGGTCGTGGGCGATGATCAGCTCGCCGCGCTCCAGCTGGCGGCGCAGCTCGCCGACCCAGCCGCTCATGCCCTCGCCGGTGTCGGTGGTGTCGTAGCCCTGGCGCGTGACGAAGGCTTCCAGCAGGCCGTCCAGGGTCTCCCCCGGCAGCATGCGATAGGGCACTTCGACGAAACGGTCTCCGCTCATGCGTCGTTCTCCTGCATGTCCTGTGGTGTCTGGCCGCTTTCCCAGCTCGACAGGCGCTCGATGAAGGTCGCCTCGTCGATCACCTCGACGCCGAGCTGCTCGGCCTTGGTCAGCTTGCTGCCGGCGGCCTCGCCGGCCACCAGGCAGGCGGTCTTCTTCGACACGCTGCCGGAGACCTTGGCCCCCAGCGCCTGCAGGCGCGCCTTGCCCTGGTCGCGGGTCATGGCCTCCATGGTGCCGGTGAGCACCCAGGTCTGGCCCTCCAGCGGCGTGGGGCCGGCCTCGACCTCGGCCTCTTCCCAGCGCAGCCCGGCATCCAGCAGCGCCTGGATCGTCTCGCGGTTGTGCGGCTGCTGGAAGAAGGTGTGCACGTGGGCGGCGACGATGGGGCCGACGTCGTCGACCGCTTCCAGCGCCTCGCGCCCGGCCGCCATCAGCGCCTCGAGGGTGCCGAAGTGGCGCGCCAGGTTGGCGGCGGTGGCCTCGCCCACCTCGCGGATACCGAGCGCGTAGATGAAGCGCGAAAGCGTGGTCGCCTTGGCCTTCTCCAGCGCCGCGACCAGATTGTTCGCGGATTTATCGCCCATGCGCGGCAGCGTGGCGAGGCGCTCGGCCTCGAGGGCGAACAGGTCCGCCGGCGTCTTCACCCAGTCGCGCTCCACCAACCCGTCGATCAGCTTCTCGCCGAGGCCTTCGATGTCCAGCGCCCGGCGGCTGGCGAAGTGCTTGAGCGCCTCCTTGCGCTGGGCGGCGCAGTAGAGCCCGCCCGAGCAGCGTGCCACGGCCTCGTCCTCGAGGCGCTCGATCTGCGAGTCGCACACCGGGCAGCGCTCGGGGAAGACGATCTCGCGGGCGTCCTCGGGGCGCTCGTCGAGCTGAACGCGCACCACCTGGGGAATGACGTCGCCGGCCCGGCGCACGGCCACGGTGTCGCCGATCATCACCCCGAGGCGCGCGATCTCGTCGGCGTTGTGCAGGGTCGCGTTGGACACCGTGACGCCGGCCACCGAGACCGGCTCCAGACGCGCCACCGGGGTGATGGCGCCGGTGCGGCCAACCTGGAACTCGACGTCGTTGAGCCGCGTGATCTGCTCCTGGGCGGGAAACTTGAAGGCGATCGCCCAGCGCGGCGCCCGGGCCACGAAGCCCAGCTCGCGCTGCAGGCGCAGGTCGTCGACCTTGATCACCGCACCGTCGATGTCGTAACCGAGGCCGTCGCGCTTCTCGCCGAGGCGGCGGCAGTAGTCGACGATGCCCGCCGCGCCTTCCACCACCTCGAGCTCGGCGCTGGTGCGGAAACCGAGCCCGGTGAGGCGTGCCATCAGCTGGCTATGGCTGGCATCGCCGGCGTCCGGCTCGATGCGCGCCACCTGGTAGGCGCTGAACTCCAGCGGGCGGGTGGCGGTGACGCGCGGATCGAGCTGGCGCAGGCTGCCGGCGGCGGCGTTGCGCGGGTTGGCGAAGACCTTGGTGTCCTCGGCGCGCGCCTTCTCGTTCATGGCCTCGAACTCGGCGTGGCGCATGGTGACCTCGCCGCGCACCTCGAGCAGCTCGGGCCCGCCCTCGCCGCGCAGCTTCAGCGGGATCGACTTCAGGGTCCGCAGGTTGGAGGTGATGCCCTCGCCGGTGCGGCCGTCGCCCCGGGTCACGCCGGCGGAAAGCTCGCCGTTCTCGTAGACCAGGGACACGGCGGCGCCGTCGAGCTTGGGCTCGCAGCAGAAGGCCACACTGTCGGGGTCGGTCTCCAGGCGATCGGCGACCCGCTTGGCGAAGGCCGAAAGCTCGTCCTCGTCGAAGGCGTTGTCCAGCGACAGCATCGGCACCGCGTGCGGGATCTCGGGAAAGCCTGCCGCGGGCGCGGCACCGACCCGTTGGGTCGGCGAGTCGGGCGTCACCAGCGCGGGATGCTCGGCCTCGATCTCCTGCAGGCGACGCAGCCGACGATCGTAGTCGGCGTCGGTCATGCGCGGCTCGTCGAGCACGTAGTAGCGGTAGTTGGCGTCCTCGAGCTCGGCGCGCAGACGCGCCGCCTCGTCCTGAATCGCGGGGTCGGGCTGGGTCATGGGAATGTCTGGTTCTCGATCGATAGCGAGGGCCTCGTCGCGCGAGGCCGGGTGGCGCTAGCTTACCAAAGCAACGCCCCCCGACGGGATACCGTCGGGGGGCGTCTGGACGCCGTATGGCAGGCGAGCGTCAGTTGACCTGACGATGCAGGCGATGGCGCCGCTCGAACTCCTGCACCCGCTGACGGGCGAACTCGACGGTCTGGGCGGTCATCACGCTCAGGTTCTCGTCCTTCAGCTCGCCGCCGAGGTGGCGGACGATGACCATGGCGGTCTCGACCATGGCCTCGAAGGCCGCCGAGGTATCGGTGGCGCTCGGCAACGGCATCAGCAGGGTGACGCCCGGCGTGGAGAACTCGTCCATGGCCTCGAGGGGGAAGGTGCCCGGCTTGACCACGTTGACCATCGAGAACTGCAGCGCGCTGCCCGGGTCCTCGGTCTCGAAGCGGTGGAAGATGTTCATGTCGCGGCCGTAGCGCAGGCCGCAGGCCATCATCAGCTCGAGCAGGGTGCTGCCGGCGAAGCCGCCCTCTTCACGGGCCATCACGCTGATCACGATCAGCTCCTCGGCCCCGCCGAGGGCGTCGCGGGCATGCTCGTCCTGAACGCCGTGACGCAGCGCCTTCTCGAGCACCGGATGCGAGCGCACCACGTCATCTCGCGGCGCCTCTGCTTCGGCAAAGGCCTCGGGGGCCGCTTCGTGGCGGGGGGCGAACAGCGGGTCGTTGTCGTCGGCCGCGGCCTGGCGACGCTCGGCCTCCAGGGCCTCCGCCTCGCGCTGGCGGCGGGCCGCCTCATCGGCTTCCTGCTGCTGGCGAGCGGCCTGTTCGCGACGCGCCTGCTCGGCCTTTTCGGCTTTCTCGGCCTTTTCCGCCTTCTCCTGCTCGCGACGCGCCTTCTTCTGGTCGCGACGCTCGGCTATGCCCTTCTGCAGGGAGGCACCGAAGCGCTGGACCGAGGAACCGACACGCCTGGAGCCGTTCTTCAGCGAATCGCCCACGCCTTCCAGGTCGACCAGACGGTAGTGCTCCTCGTCGTAGCCGTCGTGATCGGCCGGATCGGCGACCAGCGGCTCGGCGGCCGGCGGCTGCCGACCGGCGTCCTCCTGGGCGGGCTCGCGACGCTCGGCCTCGGCACTCGCCGCCGGTGCGGCCCGTTCGGCCGGCTCGGGCCGGCGCGAAGCGGACACCGCCTCCGTCGCCCCGGTCTGAGGCGCCTCGCCCTGCTGACGGCGGAATTCCGACAACACCCGGGACGGACCGGGGTGGTCCTGTCGCTCGAGCTTGGGCTTGGCCTTCACGCCCTGCTCTTCCGCAGGCCTGACGACGCGCGCCCCTCCGTTGGGCAATTCCCAGTTGAGTTCCGCCTCACGAGCCGCCTCGTCGGGGTCTTGTTCTTCGCCCCCCGCGGGGCTCGGGGCGTCGTGTCCGGCCTGGTCAAGGCGCGGCACGCTGCGCTGGCGCTGCAGGCGACGCACGCCATCGATGACGATCAGCGTCACCAGTGCCAGTCCCAGTATGATCAGCCACTCTCTAAGTTCCATGGGTCGTCATGCCTTTTTGCTAAGGCGCCATGCCTGATGGTTTCCGTGAACAGCATAGCGCGATTGCCCAAAAAAGGACCAATAATTTTGATTGTCAAGCTGGCCTTTTTGTGGCCGCACTTGCCTCGGTCCTGTGCAATCGCCCTTCAAGAATCCCTTCGTCACCATGTGGTGCTATCTCGCTTTTGTTCCTTGTTAACCCGTTTGCCCATGGCGTTCAAGTCCATCACGCCTCGGCCAGGGCCGCTGCCTCATCGACCCCCACCGCCACCAGACGTGATACCCCGGGTTCCTGCATGGTCACCCCCATCAATCGTTCGGAGGCTTCCATCGCGATCTTGTTGTGGGTGATGTAGATGAACTGCACCGAGTCCGACATCTCCTTCACCAGCTTGGCATAGCGACCGACATTGGCATCATCGAGCGGGGCATCGACCTCGTCGAGCATGCAGAAAGGTGCCGGGTTGAGCTGGAAGATCGCGAATACCATGGACAACGCGGTCAGCGCCTTTTCTCCCCCGGAGAGCAGATGAATGGTGCTGTTCTTCTTGCCGGGGGGGCGCGCCATGATGGCCACCCCGGTCTCCAGCAAATCGTCGCCGGTCAGCGTCAACCATGCGGTCCCGCCACCGAAGACCTTGGGGAAAAGCGTCTGCAGGCCGGCGTTGACCCGCTCGAAGGTGTCGCGGAAGCGGGTGCGGGTTTCCTGGTCGATGCGACGGATCGCCCGGTCGAGGGTCTCCAGCGCCTCGCTGAGTTCGCGATGCTGCGCCTCCAGGTAGTCGCGCCGCTCGGCCTGCTGGTCGTACTCCTCGATGGCCGCCAGGTTGATGGCGCCCAGCCGGCGGATGCGCTCGCCGACCTCCTCGAGGCGGGTCTGCCAGGCCGATTCGGTGGCGTTGGGGTCGAGCCCCTCGGCCAGGCCGTCGGCGTCGTGGCCCAGCTCCTTGAGCTGCTCGTCCTGGGTGTCGGCCTTGAGCGCCAGCGCCTGGACCTGCATGCGCGCTTCCTGCAGCCGCTCGCGGATGCCTTCGAGCTGGCGCTCGTGGCCCTGGCGGGCCTGCTCGTCCTCGCGCAGCCGCTCCACCAGCTCGGCAGCCCGTGAGCGCGCCGCGTTGAGCTCGCGCTCCTCGCGCTCGCGGCGATGCAGCAGCTCCTCGAGGCGCTCGCGACGCTCCTCGTCGGGCTCGTGGAGCCCCTCGCGGGCCTCCTCGAGTTCGGCACAGCGCAGCTCCAGGCGCTGTCGGGCCTCGCCGGCACGCCCCTGCTGCTCGGCCAGGCCGGCGCGCTCGGTGGTCAGTCGCTGGTGCTCCAGCGCCAGCCGCTGGGACTGTTCGGCCAGCGGCTGGCGCTGGCTGCGCAGCTGGGTCAATCGCTCACGGGCCTCATGGCGGGCGCGCTCCAGACGCTCGCGGGTCTCGGCGCCGCGCTCCAGGCGCTCCATGGCCGCCTGCCAGTGCTCGCGGGTCTCCTCGATGGCCAGCCGCGTCTCCTCGGCGGACTCGGCGAGCCCCTCCAGCTCCTCGGCGAGTTCGCCGGCCCGCCCCTGGAGATGCTCGAGCCGACTGGCGAGGCCGCTGTCCTGCACCGCCAGCTGCTGACGCTGCTGCTCGAGATCGCGCTCCTCGAGGCGCACCGCCTCGAGGCTCTCCTCGGCCTTTTCCACGCGCTCGCCGGCCTCGGCCAGGCGTGTTTCCTGGGCCTCGAGGCGTTCTTCCACGGCGGCGAGCGCCTCGCGCACCTCGGCCTCGCGGCGGCGGCTGACCAGCAGCGCATCCGGGCCCTCGTCACGGCCGCGGTGGCGCGCCCAGCCGTCACCGACCCACAGCCCGCAGGCGGTGATCAGGCTCTCGCCGGGGGCCAGGCCATCGCGCTCGGCCCAGGCCTGCTCGCGGCTGTCCACGCAGCGCACCCCGGCGAGCCAGCGGGCCGCGGCCCCGGCACCGCTGACCCGCGCGGCCAGGCTGCCGGCCGGGGCCTCTCGTTCGGCGTCCTCGAGCAGCCCCAGCTCCGGGGCCAGCTCGGGGGACAGCACGCTGCCACCCTCGGACAGCGGGGCGAGCCGGGCGCGCAGCCAGGGCGCCAGCACCCAGGACACGACGTCCTCCCAGCCGCTCTCGACCTCGAGGCGTTCGCCGAGGCGCGGGGCCTCGCCGAGCCCGTGGCCGCGCAAGTGCGCGTCGAGGGTCTCGTCGTGATCGGCCAGGGCGGCCTGGATCAGCGCCTCGAGCGAGGCCAGCTCGCCCTGCAGGGTGCTGCGCCGCTGGCGGTCGGTCTCGCGGTCGACCTCGGCCTCGCGCACCGCCTCCCGGGCCGTGTCGCGCTCGGCCTGCCAGCGCTCGCGCTGCTCCTCGCGCCCGGCCAGGCGTTCCTCGAGCTCGGCCAGCCGCTCGGCGACCTCGGCGCGCTGGGCTTCGAGGCCGGCGATATCGGGCAGTTCCTCGCGCTGCTGGCGGCGCTTGCGGGCGTCCCCCTCGAGGCGCTCCAGCGTCGCCTCCTGTTCGCGCAGGCGGTCCTGGGCGCGCTCGGCCTCGCGGCTGTCGGCCTGCCAGGTCTCGCCGAAGGCCTCCCAGTCGGCGTCGGCCTGTTCGGCCAGGGGCTCGGCCTCCTCGAGGGCGGCCTCCAGCTCGGCCAGGCGTTCGGCGACCTCCTCCTGCTCGGGGCCCAGGGTCTCCAGGCGCTCGTCGAGGCGCAGCAGGCGCTCGCCATCGTCCTCGCCGAGGCGGTCGAGGTCGGCGAGCTCGCGGCGGGCGGCCTCGAGGTCCTGGGCCAGCTGCTGGTCCCGGGAGCGGGTGTGTTCCAGGTCCTGCTCGAGCCGCGCGATGGCGGTGGTCGTCTCGTGGAAGCGGTTCTGGTAGCCCTCGAGCTCGGAGGCCAGGCGGTCGTGCTCGGCGCGGGCCTCCTCGAGGCGCGTCTCGCACTGGCGCAGACCCAGCACCTCGCGCTCCACCGAGGTCTCGAGCTCGCGCACGCGGCTCTCCTCCTCGCCCTGGCTGGCGCGCAGGGCGCGGCCGCGCAGCAGCGCCAGCTCGCCCTTGAGCCGGTACTCCTCCTGCTTGAGGGTCTGATAGCGGCGCGCCGCATCGGCCTGGCGCTTGAGGCGCTCGAGCTGCTTGTCGAGCTCCTCGCGGATGTCCTCCAGGCGCTCCAGGTTCTCCTGGGTGCGGCGCATGCGGTTCTCGGTCTCGCGGCGGCGCTCCTTGTACTTGGAGATGCCGGCGGCTTCCTCGAGGGTGGCGCGCAGTTCCTCGGGGCGCGACTCGATCAGCCGCGAGATCATGCCCTGGCCGATGATGGCGTAGGAGCGCGGCCCCAGGCCGGTGCCGAGGAACAGGTCGGAGATGTCCCGGCGGCGGCATTTCTGGCCGTTGAAGAAGTAGGTGGACTGCCCCTCGCGGGTGACCTGGCGCTTGACCGAGATCTCCGCGTACTGGGCGTAGGGGCCGCCCATGGTGCCGTCGCGGTTGTCGAACAGCAGCTCGATGGAGGCCTGGCCCACCGGCTTGCGCCCGGTGGAGCCGTTGAAGATGACGTCGGTCATCGACTCGCCGCGCAGGGTCTTGGCGGAGGATTCCCCCATGACCCAGCGCACGGCGTCGATGATGTTGGACTTGCCACAGCCGTTGGGCCCGACGACGGCGGTCATGTTGCCGTCGAAGGGCACGGTGATGGGGTCGACGAACGACTTGAAGCCCACCAGGCGTATCGACTTCAGTCGCATGCGTTATTCCACGATCCTGTCGATGATCAGTTCTACCGGGTCGCCGTCGTGCTCGCCGACCGCCACCGCCGCGTGGCGGCCGAGGAGGTCGCCGGGTTGCGGATCGGCCTGGCCGCTGGCCGAGACCCGCGCCACCAGCCTCGCCTCGTCGACCTGGGACAGCCGTGCCTTGGGCGCCATGGCATCGCCGTCGTCGAGGGTCAGGGTCGCCGGCAGCGCGCCCAGGGTGGTGCGCGCCACCGCCAGCGGCGGCAGCTCGCCGGCGGCGTCCCGGGCCACCACGAACACCGCGGTGTCGGCGCCCAGGCGGCCGGCCAGTTCGGGCGCCAGGCTCACGCGCACGCGCAGGCCCGGGCCCTCGACGGCCTCGGGCGTCTGGCCCAGGCGGCGCTGGGCGGTGCGGATGCCCTGGCGCAGCGCCTCGGCGGACTCGGCGTCGTTCATGCCGGCGATGGCCCGGCGCCAGCGGTCGATGGCGGTCTCGTAGTCGGCGCTCTCGAAGGCCTCGATGCCGAGCATCCCGAGCACTGTGGGCTGGGCCGGATCGGCGGCCAGGGCCTCGTCGACCAGCGCCTGCACGTTCGGGGTCAGCTCGCGGCCGGCGGCAAAATACCGCAACTGGGCCAGCTCGGCCAGCAGCCAGGGGCTTCGCTCCTCGAGCGCGAGCAGCCGGGTCAGGGCGTGGTCGGCGCGCTCCAGGCGGCCGCTGTCGCGATACAGCGGAAACAGCGAGCGCCAGACGTTGGGGTTGTCGGGCTGACGTGCGGCCTCGGCCTCCAGTCGCTCGAGCAGCCGGGGCAAAGAGGCCTCGGGGTCGGCCATCACCTGCTGCTGGAGGCGATACAGCGCCAGGTCGCCCTCGGCGCCCTCCCAGCGGTACCAGCTGGCGCTGGCCACCACCAGGGCGACCATCGTCACGGGGACCAGCCAGCGGCCGGCCCGGGGGGCCTTGAGCGGCGAGCGGGTCGAGGCCGCGG
This sequence comes from Halomonas halophila, assembly GCF_030406665.1. Taxonomy (NCBI): domain Bacteria; kingdom Pseudomonadati; phylum Pseudomonadota; class Gammaproteobacteria; order Oceanospirillales; family Halomonadaceae; genus Halomonas; species Halomonas halophila. Next base: position 2,994,404 of record NZ_CP129121.1, read on the forward strand.
TGTCGTCGAGCAGGCTGCGCTCGAGCTCGAGGCGATCCTCGTCGAAGCGCGCCGCGTCGATCTCGCCGCGGTCGCGGGCGGCCTCCAGGGAGGCCAGGCGCCGGCGGTAGACGGCGACGTTCTGCCGCTCGGTACGCTCGCTGGCCTCGTCGTCGGCCAGCGCCCGGGCCACCGCGCCGGCGCGGCGCAGCGGCAGCACCAGCAGCCACAGCGCCGGCACCAGCAACAGGGCGAAGGCGATCCACAGCGCGATCATCGGTCATCCTCCCGCTCGAGCAGGGCATCCAGCCGGGCGCGTTCCTCGACGGAGAGCCGACTGGCCGAGGCGCGCCGGCGCGCCCGCACCAGCAGCGCCACCAGCAGGCCGCCGCCCAGCACCAGGGCCGCGGGCAGCCCCCACAGCAGCAGGGTGCGGCCCTCCAGGCGCGGGTTGTAGAGCACGTAGTCGCCGAAGCGGCTCACCATGAAGTCGAGGATCTCCTTGTCGGAGCGCCCCGCCTGCAGCTGCTCAAAGACGCGCTGGCGCATGTCGCCGGCGATCGGCGAGTCGGAGTCGTCGATCGCCTGGTTCTGGCACTTGGGGCAGCGCAGGGTCGCGGTCAGCGACTCGAAACGGTCGCGCATCACCGGGTCGTCGAACTCGCGCACCTCGATGGCGGCCTGCGCCAGGGCCGGTGTCAGCAGCGCCAGCATCAGCAGCGCACGAATCAGTCTTGCCATTTCGCCACCTCCGGCAGGATCACCCGCTCGACGTCCTGGGTCGTGATGTACCCGGTGTGGTGGTAGCGGATCACGCCTTCGGCATCGACCAGGAAGGTCTCGGGGGCGCCGTAGACGCCGAGGTCGAAGCCCAGGCTGCCCTCGGGGTCGAACAGGTTGACCTCGAAGGGGTTGCCGAACTCGGCCAGGAACTCGCGGCCCTTCTCCCGGGTGTCCTTGTAGTCGACGCCGACCAGGCGCACGCCGCGCTCGGCGAGCTCGAGCAGCTGTGGCATCTCCTGCTTGCAGGTCGGGCACCACTCGCCCCAGACGTTGACCAGGGTGACCTCGCCCTTCAAGAGCGATTCGTCGAGGGTCCGCCCGGGGTCCTCCAGGGTCGTGAGGCTGAAGGCCGGGAAGGGCCTGGCCATCAGCGCCGAGTCGCGCGAGGCGGGATCGATCGACAGCCCGCGGTAGAGAAACACCGCCAGCACCAGGAAACCGGCCAGCGGCAGCAGCAGCAAAAGACGACGCGTCATGCGCTCACCTCCCGGGCGTGGCGTTCGGGGTCGGGCGCGGTGGCGGCGCGCCGGTAGCGGCGGTCGACCACCGCCAGCACGCCACCCAGCGCCATCAGCAGCGCGCCCAGCCACAGCCAGCGCACGAAGGGCTTGTACTGGATGCGCAGCGCCCAGCTGCCGTCGCCCAGGTCCTCGCCCATGGCCACGTAGAGGTCGCGCAGCAGCCCCGGGCGCAGTGCCACGTCGGTCATCGGCATGCCACGGGCCAGATAGATGCGCTTCTCCGGCGCCATCGTGAAGCGACGGCGGCTGTCGCCGCGGCTCACCTCGAGGCGCGCGACGTCGGCGACGAAGTTGGGGCCGCGGCGATGGCCGAGGTCGGTCATGGCGAAGGTGTAGCCGGCCACCTCGACGCTGTCGCCCACCGCCATGCGCACGTTGCGCTCCACGGCGTAGTTCGAGACCACGGTCACGCCGACGATGGTCACCGCCAGGCCCAGGTGGCCCAGCACCATGCCCCAGTGGGCCAGCGACAGCCGCTTGAGCCCGGCCAGACGCCCGTCGCTGTGGCGGCTCTTCGTCCACAGGTCCCGCACCAGCGGCAGCACCACCCACAGCGCCGCCACCAGCCCCAGCGTGACCGCGAGGTTCCACTCGCCGCCGTAGGCCAGCGGCGCCAGCAGGCCGATGACCAGCGCCACGGCACCGGAGAGCCACACCCGACGGAACAGTTCACGGGGCCGGGTGCGCTTCCAGTTGGCCAGCGGGCCGAGCCCCATGAACAGGCACAGGATCACCGTCAGCGGCACGAACAGGGCGTTGAAGTAGGGCGGGCCGACGCTGATCTTGCCCAGGTTCAGGGCATCGAGCAGCAGCGGATAGACGGTGCCGAGCAGCACGGTGACCGTCATCACCACCAGCAGGATGTTGTTGACCAGCAGCAGGGCATCCCGGGACAGCCAGGTGAAGCCGGCGCGCTGGCTGACCCGCGGGGCGCGCAGTGCGAACAGCAGCAGCGAGGCACCCACGGTGAGGCCCAGCAGCACCAGGATGAACAGCCCCCGGGATGGATCGTTGGCGAAGGCATGCACCGAGGTCAGCACCCCGGAGCGCACCAGGAAGGTGCCCAGCAGCGACAGCGAGAAGGTGGAGATCGCCAGCAGCACCGTCCAGCTCTTGAAGGCGCCGCGCTTCTCGGTGACCGCCAGCGAGTGGATCAGCGCGGTGCCGGCCAGCCACGGCAGCAGCGAGGCGTTCTCCACCGGATCCCAGAACCACCAGCCGCCCCAGCCCAGCTCGTAGTAGGCCCACCAGCTGCCCAGGGCGATGCCCACCGAAAGAAAGGCCCAGGCCACGTTGGTCCAGGGCCGCGCCCAGCGGGTCCAGGCCGCGTCCAGGCGGCCGCCGAGCAGCGCCGCGATGGCGAAGGCGAACACCACCGAGAACCCCACGTAGCCCATGTAGAGCATCGGTGGATGGATGATCAGCCCGATGTCCTGCAGCAGCGGATTCAGATCGGCGCCGTCGGCGGGCGGGTTGGGCAGCAGCCGGGCGAAGGGATTGGAAGTGACCAGCACGAAGGTCAGGAACCCGGTGGAGACCAGCCCCATCACGCCCAGTACCCGGGCCAGCATGTCGCGGGGCAGCTCGCGGGAAAAGCGGCTGACGGCGAAGGTCCAGGCGCCGAGGATCAGGCTCCACAGCAGCACCGAGCCCTCGTGATTGCCCCACACCGCGCTGGCCTTGTAGTACCAGGGCAGCAGCGAGTTGGAGTTGTCGGCCACGGTGGACACGCTGAAGTCGTCGAGCAGGAAGCTCGCGGTCAGGCAGGCGTAGGCGACGATCAGGAACAGGAACTGCCCGGTGGCCATGGGCCGGGCATAGGCCATCCACAGCGGGCGGCGGGTCGCCGCCCCGGCCAGCGGCACGATGGCCTGCAGGGCGGCCATCGCCAGCGCGATGATCAGCGCGAAGTGACCGATCTCGGGAATCAGCGGGGTCAGCATGGCGTCTCCGGGTCAGTCCTCGGCCTCGAGCCGCTTGGCCACCTCGGCGGCCTTGTCCTGGTAGTCCTCCGGCGCATAGCCGGCCTCTTCCAGGGCCTGGGCCACCTCGGGCGGCATGTAGTTCTCGTCGTGCTTGGCCAGCACCTTGTCGGCCCGCAGCCAGCCCTCGGGCTGCAGCTGGCCGAGCACCACCACGCCCTGCCCCTCGCGGAACAGGTCCGGCAGGATGCCGCGATAGCGCACCTCGAGGTCCTCGACGTAGTCGGTGACCGTGAAGGAGACGGCCAGGCTCTCCGGGTCCCGGGCCACGCTGCCGGCCTTGACCATGCCGCCGGCGCGGATCGAGCGCTCCAGCGGGGCCTGGCCCTCGGCGATCTGCACCGGGCTGAAGAACAGGTTGATGTTGCTGCGCAGGGCGTAGAGCGTCAGACCCACGGCGATGGCGGCCAGCGTCACCAGCCCCAGGACCGCATAGAGTTTCTGCTTGCGTTTGGCTCTCATCGGGCAGGCCTCTCGTCGGTGGAAGCGTCGGTGGCCTCGGCCTGGCGTCGCTCGCGGCGGACCCGGCGCTCGAGGTCGCGCCGCACCCGGCGGCGCTCGGCCCGGGCGTGCCAGCCCACGGCCAGCAGCAGCGCGGCGGTGGCGCCATAGGCGCTCCAGACATAGGGCGCGTGGCCGCCCATGGCGAGGAACTCGGACAGCGAATCGAAGGCCATCAGCGCCCCTCCTCGACCAGCGCGCGCACCCAGCGCTTGGACGACTCGCGGCGCAGGATCTCGCTGCGGGTGCGCGTCAGGGTCACGGCGATGAAGAAGCCGTAGAAGCCGAGCACCATCAGCAGCAGCGGCAGCCACATCTCGACGGGCATGGCCGGCTTCTCGATGATCGAGAAGCTGGCCGGCTGGTGCAGGGTGTACCACCAGTCCACCGAGAACTTGATGATCGGGATGTTGATCACGCCCACCATGGCCAGCACCGAGGCCGCCCGGGCGCCGCCGTCGCGGCTGACGAAGGCGCCGCGCAGGGCGATCACCCCGATATAGAGGAACAGCAGGATCAGCATCGAGGTCAGCCGGGCGTCCCACTGCCACCAGGTGCCCCAGGTGGGCACGCCCCAGACGGCGCCGGAGAACAGCGCCACGAAGGTCATGCCGGCGCCCAGCGGGGCAATCATCGCCGCCGCCATGTCGGCCAGCTTGATCTTCCAGACCATGAAGATCAGCCCGGCCGCGGCCATGGCGACGAAGATCGACTGCGCGAGGAAGGCCGCCGGCACGTGGACATAGATGATGCGGAAGCTGTTGCCCTGCTGGTAGTCGGCCGGCGCGAAGGCCAGCCCCCAGAGCCCGCCGATCAGGATCAGCGCCACCGCCGCCAGCCACAGCGGCGTGAGCCATCGCGCGGTGATGGCGTAGAACCCCTTGGGGGAGCCGAGCTTGTGAAGGAAGGCCCACATTACCGTCGATTCCTCAACCGTTGAGCGCGATGCGCAGCGCCGCCGCGATGGCGAAGGGCGCGAAGATCAGCGCCGCCGCCAGCAGCGCACCGAGAATGGCCAGATGAGCCGCCACGACCCCGCCCTGGATCGCCGCCTGAACGGCGCCGGCGCCGAAGATCAGCACCGGTATGTAGAGCGGCAGCACCAGCAGCGAGAGCAGCACTCCGCCGCGAGCCACGCCCACGGTGAGCGCGGCGCCGATGGCGCCGATCAGGCTCAGGCTGGCGCTGCCCAGCGCCAGCGACAGCGCCAGCACGCCGTAGCTGCCCGCCGGCAGTGACAGCATCACGCCCAGCAGCGGTGCCATCAGCGCCAGCGGCAGGCCGGTCAGCAGCCAGTGCGCCGCCACCTTGGCCAGCGCCAGCACCGGCAACGGCTGGGGCGACAGCAGCAGCTGCTCCAGGCTGCCATCCTCGGCGTCGTCGCGAAACACGCCCTCCAGGGACAGCAGCGCCGCCAGCAGCGCCGCCACCCACAGCAGGCCCGGGGCGATGGTCGCCAGCAGCACCGGCTCCGGCGAGATGCCGATCGGAAACAGGGTGATCACCAGGGCGAAGAACGCCAGCGGATTCAGCACCTCGCCGGGGCGGCGCAGCCGCAGCACCAGATCGCGGTGCAGGGTCGCCCGCCATGCGACCGCGAGCCCGCCCGCCGGCTCCCCGGCCTCGGGCAGCGGGGCCGGCCGCGACTCAGCGTTCGACATCGTCGCTTCCCTCGCCCAGCGACAGGCAGCGCAGGCCGGCCGAGGCACGCAGTTCGTGATGGGTGGTGACCAGCACGGCACCGCCGCGGGCGGTATGGGCCTCGAGGCGCGCCTCGAGGGCGGCCACGCCGTCCCGGTCGATGGCCGTGAAGGGCTCGTCGAGCACCCAC